>JAPLNR010000044.1 GCA_026401035.1 Planctomycetia bacterium
CGGCCGAGAGCAGATCGCTCGACGGGGCAGTCTCTGTGCTGAAGTCGGTGAACTCGACGGAGACGGCGGCGGCATCGACGTCAGCGGCGTCAGTGACGACCTGCACGTCCTCGACGACGGTGGCATCAGGGAGGACGACTTCGTTGCTGACTTCCTGCTGAGGAGTGTCGGGCTGGTCTTGGGGGAGTTCCTCCTCGAATTCCTCAAACTCTTCTTGGACTTCGGGCGCGGAGGAGGTGATGGTGCGAGGCTTCTCCTCTTTGGGCGGTTCCTGAACGATGAGGGCCATCGAGAGCAGGACGACGATGTGGAGCAGCATGCTCACTGCCCAGGCGGGCGCCTGCCGCAGGATGCCGGAGCCCATCGAGCGGCGCGGTGCTGCGTCTTCTTCCGGGAGTTATCAATATTTTTCGGGCCTTATCCATAATATCGGCGATGCTGGGCCCCGCAAACTGGAAATGCCCGCCCGAGTCTCACCAAAACCTGTCGTTGGGGGTTGATCGCGGCGACTTTGCCGACCGGCGGCCGAAAGGCTGCTTTGGACCGGTTCGGGCGGTGACCGCTGGCGACTGCGTGGCCGAATGGGTACCATCCCGGATCGCAGGCGTCTTGAAATCGCCGTGATTGGCCCTGCAAACCCACCCATTCACCTGGCCCCGTCCTCACCGGCCGCGAGAATCCCATGGCAAAGAAAAAACTGGAAGTGATCCACCTCGTCTGTGCGGAAACGGGCGACCAAAACTACACGCTCCGTCGCAAGTCGGGGGGCGAAAAGTTGAAGTTGAAGAAGTATTCGCCCCGGCTTCGCAAGCACACGCTCCACAACGAGAAGAAGAAGTAGGGGGCTGCAAGTCCCCGCCTGGTTCGCTTTCCGAAGCGTCTTCTAGCCGATTGTTTCCAGCAGTGCCGCGAGCGAGCCGGCTTGGCTGTCGATCGATTCAATGCGATCGGCGCGGCGACGAATTCCCGCTTCCGCGCCGCTGTTGTCGGTAACCAGCAGCAGCCGGCATTCGGCGGACCGGATAAATTTACCCCCCCCCGGCCGGACGACCACGTCGATCTCGCAGGGCTCTCCCGGCTCCGAACGTGGGGCATCCACGAGCAGACTGTCGAGCGCGAGGCCGAGTTTCGTGGCGGCGAGATCCGTGGGCAGTCCCCACCGAAGCGTTTGTGCCGGACGGGCTACGAGTCCGCGGCGGCAGGCGGTGAGCCGCCCGTGGCGGAGGAAGTAGGCCACGTTTGGCCCGTCCCGCCACCGCCGGGTGGCGGATGAGTCGGTGGGATGCCAGACATGGAGTGAGAACGTGCGGTCGATGATCGACTCGAGACGCACGCCGGCCGCCCGCAGCCGCAGGCCGAGGTCGTCGTCTTCCTGACCCCAGCCGACGAACCGCTCGTCGCAGCCGTTGACCCGCTCGAAATCATTCCGCCAGACGCCGAAGTTGCAGCCGATCACTCGCGGCCTCGTGGGATGCCGCAGGACGTTGTGCCACCAATCCCTGCGATAGCGGCGGGCAAGTAGCCGCCGCTCCTGGGCCGGCACGAGCGCCGCGAGATCGCCCACCGCGAGATTTCCGGGGGCGAGCAGGGCGCTCGTCGCTTCGGGCAGCCGCGCAGAGGCACCGAGATGGGCCACTCCGCGGCGACGGCGATCCACGTAGGCGGCCAGATGATCGCGTGGCAGGATGCAGTCGCCGTCGAGAAACAGCAGGAAGTCGCCGGTGGCGAGGCGGGCACCGCGGTTGCGGACCGCGGCGAGCCGGAAGCCGTCGTGTGGCTCTGAGGTGAACCGCACCGGAAACGCCGCCGCGGCCGCGAACGAGGCGACCATGTCCGCGGTGCCGTCGGTCGAGCCGTCGTCGGCGACGATCACCTCGAACCGCCCGGTAAACCCCTGCTGGGCCGCGATCGATTCGAGCACGAGCGCGAGATGTCGCGGCTTCTGAAACGTGTTGACGATGAGCGAGAGATCCATGGGATCAAGCAATGCTCCGCACCCGGCCGATGATCGGCACGAGCAGTGCTTCGAGCGCCGCGCCGCCCGAAGTGATTTCAATTGCGATCTCGATTGCGGCAAGTGGCGTGTCGCCCAGCGTGTCGGACCGCACCTTGACGAGATCCTTGAGCGTGGTCACCGCCAGATCGGCGCCAGCCGCGCGGGCCGAAGCGGCAAGCGCCGACAGATCGTGGGCGGTATAGGCATGATGGTCGGCGAACGGACGAAAGCCCACGACCTCGGCGCCGAGGTCTTCGAGCGTTGCGCGGAAGGCGGAGGGATTGCCGATACCGGCGAAGGCGACGATCCGTTTGCCCGCAAGCGCTGCGAGCGGCAGCGCCGCGCCCGAGGCCGTGCGGAATTGCACCGGCCGATGCGCCGCCTCCGCCCAGACCGCCGGCAGCCGGCCGCCGCAGGCGGACGCGAGTGTCGCCCGGATCGAATCCCTGCGGTGGGCATCGACAAGCGTGGCGCGGGTCAGCACCACCGCCTGCGCACGGGCGAGCCCCGCGAGCGGCTCGCGCAGCAGGCCGCGGGGAAAGATGTGGCCGCAGCCGAACGGATCGGTGGCGTCGACGGCGACGATGTCGAGGTCGCGGGCCAGCCGTCGATGCTGGAAGCCGTCATCGAGCACGACGGCCCCGGCCCCGGCGGCGGCCGCTGCGCAGGCCCCGGCCACGCGGTCGCGGTTTGCCACATGGGGCACGTCGGGCAAGAGAATTCGGAGCTCCGCCGCCTCGTCGCTCGTCTGGCCGGCCTCCACTCCGTAGCCGCGGCTCACGATCGCCGGCCGCAGCCCCGCCGCGCGGAGCGTCTGGGCGCACCAGGCCACGAGTGGTGTCTTGCCGGTACCGCCGAGCGTGAGGTTGCCGATGGAAATGACCGGCACCGGCGCCGACGAGATCGCCAGCAGGCCGCAGTCGTAAGCGGTGTTGCGGGCCCTCATGGCGAGCGAATAGGGCGCGGCCAATGCGGCGAGTCCGCCCCGGGCCAGCACTGCGGCCGGCCCGCGGGCTGAGCCATCGACCAGCCGCTTGAACGAGTCGGCATCGGGCAGCAGCGACATGAGGACTTTTCTCGCGCGGAAACCGGGGCAAAACCGGGGCAGCGTCCGTCACCATAGAAGGCTTTTCCGACGGTCGTCAATGCGGTGACGCAACGGGTGCAGGTCGCCGATATACTTCAATCTGCTGACCTGCGGCTGGTCCTTTTTTTCGGCCGAGTCGGCAATGCTGCCTGGAACGCGGAGCACGTGATGGCGACAGTTTCCAAAGGCACTGCCGCCTCCAGCACCGGCGAATCGCTCGCCGGGCATTCGCTGTCCGTGGGCACCTGGCACGGAGGGGGCGAATCCGACTCCAAGTCGGACCGCTATCTGGCAAAGCGGCTCGCTGCCGCGAGTGCCGACTACAAGGGCGTGGCCCTGACGACGTTTCTGCTCGCCGCCGGCGTGGCGGGGTCCATCTGGTTGGCGTGCGGCATTCTCGTCGAGCATTGGCTGCTGCCCGGGGGGCTGCCGCGCGGCATCCGTTGGGCGTGGCTGGCGACGGGGGGGATCGCGTTCGTTGCAGCCGTCATCCGCTGGGTCGTACCACTGGTGCGCTGCCGCGTGAATCTCGTCTATGCGGCGCGGGCCATCGAGCAGGAGCACCCGGAACTTCACAACGACCTCGTCAACACCGTGCTCGTGAAGGCGCATCCGGAGGCAAGCCCGCCGCTGGTCGTGCAGTCGCTCGAGCGGCGGACCGCCAAGCGACTCTCCAGCCTGCCGTCGGAGGCCGTGATCGATCGGACGACCGCCCTGCGGCTGGCCTACGCACTGGCCACGCTCGTGGGTCTTGCCTGTCTGTACGAGGTGGTCGCGCCGAAAAGCCTCGTCGTGAGCGCGGCGCGGTTGCTTGCGCCATGGGTCGGCTGGGCTGCGCCGTCGCGGGTGCGGATCGGATCACCGGAACTTTCCTGGAGAATGCCGGGCGAAAAGGACGGCGTGGATGCCGGCGGACTCGATCGTCGTCGCCTCGCGGTCGATGGGGCCGCCGCCACGCTCGTGCGCGGACGGCAGCTCGTGGTGTCGGCCGACATCCGCGGACTGCGCCGCAACGAGCAGCCGCTGGTGACAGTGACGCCGTCGCCTGCCGGCGGCATGGCCGATCGTGCCGCGGCTTTGGCCGCCGGCCCTGCGGCCGCATCGTGGCAGGTGGAGATGGTGCGCGGAGGGGCTGCCGCCGGGCTGAATGGGCCCGCCGACTCCGGTTCGGGCAGGCGGTTTGCGGCGGTGCTTCCCGACAGTGCCCGCGGCCTCGATCACTCCGTCGAGATCGTGATCGGGGCCGGCGATGCCCGGAGCGAGCCGGTGCGAATCTCCGTTGTCGACTCGCCTTCGCTGCTCGTTCGCGAGGTGCGGTACGACTTTCCAGCGTATACGCGGAAGCAGGGCGAAGTTGTCGAGTGGCAGGGCGACATCCGCGCCCTCGAGGGCACGCAGGTGACCATCGTCGCCGAGAGCAACCAGCCCCTCGAGGATGCGTGGCTGGATTTTGACAGCGACGGCGATCATGACCTGAAATTCACGAAGAAGGCGAACGACCTGTCGCGGGTGACGCGGTCGTTTTCGTTGCAGATGAATGCCGACCGTTCCGGCCCCGAACACGCGATCTATCGCCTGCTCTTTCGGCCGCGGGCGGCGTCGACGGCGGGCCGTGAAGCGGAGGTCGTCGAGCCGATGGAGCATCGGATCGAGGTGATCGCGGATCTTGCTCCCGAGGTGTCGATCGAGGAGCCGAGGGAATCGCCGGCCCGGGTGCCACCGGCGGCGGCCGTCGCCATTCGGGTGCGGGCACTCGATCCCGACTTCGCACTGGCACGCGTCGGCATCGAAACTCGGCTGCAGGGCGGACCGCTCCAGCCCGAGATCACACTGCTCGCCGAGGAGAGGGCCGGCGTTTTCAAGGGAGCCTTGCGGCTCGTGCCTGAGCGGCTGGGGGCGGAAGCGGGCAGCGTGCTCGAATACCGGGCCGTGGCCGTCGACACGCGGCCGAAGACGCCGAATGTTTCCTATTCGCCCTGGCAGTCGCTGCAGATCGACGCCAGCGCGCCGCCGCGGGTGCCCGAGGAACCGGCGCCGCAATCGGGTGGTCAGCAGAGTGAACAAGCCGGTGAACAGGCCGGCGAACGACAAGAGGAGCAACGGAAAGGCGACCCAGGGAGCGAAGGCGTCGCTGGCAACGACGATCAGCAGGCTCGCAAGAAAGAGGATGCCGCCGCGGATCCTGCCGACCGCCAGCAACAGCCTCTGGAAAATCAACAGCCGCCGGATCAGCAGCAGTCCCAGGGCAAACCGCAGCAGCAAGGACAGGAGAAACAGCAGCCGAAAAAGCAGGACCAGCAAAACGGACCGCAGGGTGCACCGAAGCAGGGCGACCAGAGCGGTGCGGCCGAGGGAAGCCAGCAGGGGGGCAAGCAGGAGACACCCGGACAGAGCCAGCGCGGAGGCAAACAGGGCGCAGGTGAGAACCAAGGGCAGGGCGCCGATCAAGGGCAGGGCGCCGGTGCGCAGGGAGACAGGTCGGGTGGCCGGCAGTCGGGCAAGCAGCAGTCGGAGAAGGGGGAAGGTGAGAAGGCCGGTGATCAAAACGGTGGTGGCAAAGAAGCGGGTGGCAAAGAAGCGGGTGGCAAAGAAGCGGGTGGCAAAGAAGCGGGTGGCAAAGAAGCGGGTGGCAAAGAAGCGGGTGGCAAAGAAGCGGGTGGCAAAGAAGCCGCTGCGAACAAGCCCGGTGCGGCCGGCGAAGGGCAAAGCGGCGGCAAGAAACAGCCGAACCCTGCCGTTGCGTCCGACGGCACCAATGATGGCGAGGCAATGGAGCGAATTCTCGAACACCGTCGGCAAGAGGGCGGCACTGAAAAGTCTGGTACTGAGAAGTCTGGTACTGAGAAGTCTGGTACTGAGAAGTCTGGTACTGAGAAGTCTGGTACTGAGACTGAGAAGTCTGGTACTGAGAAGTCTGGGAGTGAGAAGTCTGGGAGTGAGAAGTCTGGGAGTGAGAAGTCTGGGAGTGAAAAGTCTGGGAGTGAAAAGTCTGGGAGTTAAAAGTCTGGGAGTGAAAAGTCTGGGAGTGAGAAGTCTGGGAGTGAGAAACAGCAGCAGAATCAGAATCAGCCTCCGTGCACAGGCTCCGACGGCAAGCCCTGCGGTAAGGAGGGCTGCTCGAATTGCTCTGCCGGCGGCAAGCCGGGTGATGCCGGCGGCAAGCAGGGTGATGCCGGCAGCAAGCAGGGTGATGCCGGCAGCAAGCAGGGTGGCAACGAACAAAACGACGGCGAGGAAGCTGGCAGCGAAACGGGCGACGGCGATCAGTCGGGCGCGAAGCCAGGAAATAAAGGACAGAACGGTGAGCAAGCACGTGGCGTAGAGGAGCCCGGGCAGCCAGGACAAGAAAAGCAGGGACAGGGACAGGGACAGGGACAAGGACAGGGACAGGGACAAGGACAGGGACAAGGACAGCCGGCCACTGAAGGAGGGCAATCGCAAGCCGGTGAGCCAGGCGAAGAGCAGCGTAAAGAGGCCGCTTCGCAGGATGGCCAGCCGGGGGCTCAGAAAGCCGGTAAGCAGCCCGGTGCGGGAGGCAGTTCAAATGCCGGAAGTGGTGATTCGGAGAAGGGCCGCGGCCCGGAAGGCCAGCAGGGCCCGGCAGGAGAAGAGCCACCGCAGCCCGCGGCAGGCAAGCCCGGCAACGCATCGAGCGAAAAAGGCAGCGGCGGCTGGGCCGGCGGTAATGGACCGAATCAGTCTGGCAAGCCACCGGCCGACGGCCCCGCGCCCGCGAAGCCGACTGAATGGGGCGAGCAGGATCTGGCAAACGCCCGGAATGCGGCGAATCTCGCTGTCGAACACCTGCGGAATGCGGTCGAATCGGGACGCACCGACGTGCTCGATCAACTTGGCTGGACCCGCGAACAGGCGCGGGCGTTTCTCGACCGCTGGGAAAAGATGCAGAGCCAGGCCGACCGCGGCGATCCGGTTCAACGCGGCGAATTCGAGCGGGCCGTTCGCAGTCTCGGGCTCCGGCCCGACGGCGTGCGTTCGAGCCGCGATGTGCCGGCCGACGTGAAGGGCGGGCAGTCCGAGGGCCGTCGCAGCAGGCCGCCGAGCGATTACCGCGAGCAATTCAAGGCCTACACGCAGGGCACCGCAGGAGAATGAGCCGGATGTTCGAGGGTCCGAGGTATCTGGCCGCATTCGGCCCGAAGCGTGTGCCGCACTGCTTTACAGACGTGCTCATCCTGGGTGGTGGTCTGGCCGGCCTGCGGGCGGCGCTGGCCGTCGATCCGCGGCTGGCCGTAACGGTTGTCACGAAGGACGACCTGCAGGGATCGTCGAGCCAGTGGGCGCAGGGCGGCATCGCCGGCGTGGTCGACCCGGAAGACCGCTTCGACAATCACGTCGCCGACACGATCACCGCCGGCTGCGGGCTCTGCCATGAAGCCGTCGTCGATTCGGTCATCCGTGAGGCGCCCGGCCGCATCGCCGAACTGATCGCCTGGGGCACGAAATTCGACGAGCGCGACGGCGCGCTCGAATTGGGCCGTGAGGGGGGCCACAGCCATCACCGCATCGTGCATGCCCTCGGGGATGCGACCGGCCGCGAGGTGATGCGGGCCGTGATCGAGCGGGCGCGGACGCTCGAGAATCTCGAGTTCTGGCCCGACACGTTCACGATCGACCTGATCACGTTCGAGGGCATCTGCCGCGGGGCGCTGGTCTGGAACAAGGCGCACGGCAAGACGCTTGTCTGGGCCCGCCGCACCATTTTGGCCACCGGCGGTGCGGGGCAGATCTACCGCGAGTCGACGAATCCAGAGGGCGCCAGCGGCGACGGGATGGCGCTGGCGTGGCGGGCCGGTGCGGCCCTGCGCGACATGGAGTTCATGCAATTCCATCCGACGGTGCTCTATATCGCCGGCGGTGCGAGAAGCCTGATCACCGAGGCCGTTCGCGGGGCGGGGGCGTATCTGGTCGACCGTGATGGGCGGCGATTCATGCCGGATTTCGATCCCCGCGCGGAACTGGCGCCGCGCGACGTCGTTTCACGGGCGATCAACGTCGTGATGCACCGCACGCACCACTCGAACGTCTATCTCGACCTGTCGCATCTCGATCCCGCGATGGTTCACCGGCGGTTTCCCGGGATGGCGCAGATCTGCGCGAAGTTTGGGCTCGACCTGGCGCGGGATCGGATTCCCGTGCGGCCGGGCGCCCACTACATGATCGGTGGCGTGACCGTCGACGGTGAGGGCCGCACGAGTCTGCCGGGTCTGTTCGCCGCCGGCGAAGTCACCTCCAGCGGGCTGCACGGTGCCAACCGGCTGGCGAGCAACAGCCTCCTCGAAGGGCTCGTCTACGGCGGCCGCGCCGGGCAGGCGGCCAGTGCCGAGGTGCTCGCCGAACCGGATGTCAACGCGTTTCACGTGCCGTTGCTCACGAATCCCAAGGTCGGCGAGGCGAATGGCTCGCTCGATCTCGGCGATATCCGCAATTCTCTCCGCAGCCTGATGTGGCGGCACGTGGGCGTTGAGCGGTCGGGCGCGGCGCTGGCCGAGGCCCTCGACACGGTCGAGGGCTGGTGTCGCTATGTGTTGCCGCAGCAATTCTCCGATCCCCAAGGCTGGCAGTTGCAGAACATGCTCGAGGTGGCCCGGCTGATGATCAAGGCCGCACTTGCGCGATGCGAGACTCGGGGCGTGCATCTGCGGAGCGATTCCCTGGAAACGAGCGACCAGTGGCGAATCCACATCGGCTGGCGGCGCGGTGAGCCCGAACCCCTGCGGGAGCCGCTTGTGGGCCGCCCCGTCGGTTCACCGGCCGTTGCCGGAGCGCGGGCGGCAGTGACGCGAATGGTAAAGTAGCGGCACACCGAGCGAGCAGCCGGCACGATTTCCCTTGCCTGCTATTAACTGGTACGATCCATTTATCTGGTTTGCCGATAGTGATTTCTGCCAGCGATTCGGCTGTTGAATCGAATGGCGATTTTTTTCTCGCCATCCCGGCCTGGTGGACCACCACTGTGGTTCATTTCTTCGCGGCCCGGAAATAGGTCCGGTGGGTCGATACGGCCATGCCGGGCAGACGTGTGCGTGCGCAACTGCTTGACGGTGCGGCAGATCAACTCGTTGACGAGGTTTTCCATGTCACTGAAGAAGCCGGTTCCTCCCCACCGGGCGGGGCAAGAGCGGGTTAAGTGCCCGTTTTGTGGATTGCCATCCTACTCTGCAAGCGGCGCACACCCGCAGTGTGTGCAGCGCAGCAATGACCGCATGGTGGACAAGGCAGCCGCGGCGCTGGCACTGGTGACACCTCCGTGAAGCGTGACCTCGACTACGCTGCGGTGGCAGTGCAGACCGCCATCCAGAATAAATTCAGCCGCCACCGCGACTTGAGCAAACTAAAGGTCGAGGCATTGGAACTGACGATCCGCATCTCGTTGAATGAACACGAGACGCGAGGCTCGCGGGATCAATTGCTCGCCCTGGTCCGCAATGCGTTGGATCTCGACGCAATCGTGGCGGCGACCTCGGAGTAGCGATCGTCTGCAGCCCACCGGGGCGGTGTGGTGTTTCGGGAAGCGTCATGGACCACCCGTCGCCCCCCCTGCCGCAGTCGGGGCTGCAGGGGATTGCCGAATGTGCCCGCCCCGCGCAAAAATACCCTCCTTCCCCTTTCCCCCGCCTCCCAGTGAAGCATCCATGTCGGAAATGAAGACCTCCGCCGGCGCCGCCATGATCGAGGCCGACGGCCTGACCAAGTATTACGGCTCGTTCATCGCGATCGAAGACGTTTCCTTTCGCGTGCCCCGCGGCGAGGTCGTGGCGTTCCTCGGCCCCAACGGCGCGGGGAAAAGCACGACGATGAAGATCCTCACGGGCTACCTGGCGCCGACCGCGGGAACGTCCCGAATCGCCGGCCACGACATGTCGACCGATCGGCTGGCCGGGGCGGAGCGGCTCGGCTATCTGCCGGAGAACGGCCCGCTCTATCCCGACATGACGCCCCGCAGCCTGCTCGAGTTTTTCGCCGATGCCCGCGGACTCACCGCCGCCCGCCGCGAGGAGCGAATCGAGGCGGTCGTGCGGCAGTGCGAATTGGGAAGCGTGATCGGCAAGGCGATCGGCAAACTCTCGAAGGGCTACCGGCAGCGCGTGGGCATGGCGCAGGTGCTCCTGCACGAGCCCGATGTGCTGATCCTCGACGAGCCGACCAGCGGGCTCGACCCCAACCAGATCCGCGAGGTCCGCGAGACGATCCGCCGGCTTGGTGAGAAGAAGACGATCCTGCTCTCGACGCACATTCTCCAGGAGGTGGAGGCGCTCGCCGACCGCGTGATCCTGATCGCGGAGGGCAGGATCCGGTTCGACGGCACGCCCGCCGAACTCCGCCGCGACGGCCGCGCCCTCGACGAGCGGTTTTATGAATTGACCCGCTCGACATGACGCCCGCCCAGCGGCGACGTTTCGCGGTTGCCGGCGAGGACCGCAGTGCATTTCACCCGATCAGACAAAAAGATGAATTCCCAACAGGTATCCCTCGATCGAAAACCGCCCGAAGCCATCCGGGTCGTGTCAGCCAAATGATCAAACAATTGAGTCAAACGTCCGACAGAGGAACCGAAGAATCATGAAGTGGCACGTTCTCGACGCCGTTTTTAAGCGGAATTTCGTCGCCTACTTTTCCAATCCCACGGGCTACGTCTTCATCTGCGTGTTCGTGCTGCTCGGCTCGCTGGCGGCGTTCTGGCCGCCGGAGTTCTTCAATGCCAATCTCGCCAATCTCGACCAACTGAACCGCTACCTGCCCTTCATCCTGCTCGTGTTCGTTCCCGCCATCACGATGAGCGTGTGGGCTGAGGAGCGGCGGCAGGGCACCGACGAACTGCTGCTCACGATTCCCGCGAGCGACTGGGAGGTGGTCTTCGGCAAGTATCTGGCGACCGTGGGGATCTTCACGGTGGCCCTGATGTTTTCCTGCGTCTGCAACCTGATCATCCTGCTCCGCTGGGGCACGCCCGACGGCGGCCTCTTCCTGGCAAACTACCTCGGCTACTGGTTCGTCGGCCTGGCGATGCTCGCGATCGGCATGGTGGCGAGCTTCCTGACGAGCAATCTCACGGTGGCCTTCATTCTCGGCCTCGCCCTCAACGCGCCCCTGGCGATGGCCGATCAGGCCGGTTCCGTCATGGGCCCCAGGCTTGCCCAGTATGTCCGTAGCTGGAGCCTCGCCGAGCAGTTCTCCGACTTCGGCCGAGGGGTGGTCAGCCTTTCATCGATGGCCTACTTCGTCGGGATCGCGGCCGTGTGCCTCTACATCGCGATGGTGTTGATCGGCCGCCGCCTGTGGACGGGCCGCCGTGATGGCGGCAGCATGGGCCTGCACTACGTCGCGCGGTCGCTCGGGTTGGCGGCGGCGGCGATCGGCGCCGTGATGCTCTTTCGCGGGATCGACGTGCGGGCCGACCTTTCGGAGGAGCGGATCAGTTCGCTCTCCCCCGACACCCGCCGGTTGCTGAAGGCCTTGGACGGCGATCGGCCGATCGACATCAAGGCCTACATCAGCCCGACGGTTCCTGAGGATTACACGCAGACGCGGCTCAATCTGCTCAACATGCTACGGCAGTTTCAAAGCCTCGGTCGCGGGCGGCTCAACGTGGAGGTGATCCCCACCGAGCCGAAGACGGAGGCGGCGGCGCTGGCCAGCCAGCAGTTCGGGATCGAGCCGGTGACGGTGCTCTCGCGGGTGCGCGGAACCTACCGCGACGAGGAGATCTTCCTGGGCTGTGCGTTCACCCGTGGCCTGGAAAAGGTGGTGGTGCCCTTTTTCGACAAGGGCACGCCCGTGGAATACGAGCTCATCCGCTCGGTCTGCACCGCGGCGCAGCAGAAGCGGAAGCGGCTTGGGGTGCTCACGACCGACGCCGACCTGTTCGGCGGTTTTGACATGATGGGTGGCCAGCAGCGGCCGCGACAGCCGATCGTCGACGAACTCGAGAAGCAATACGACGTCGTGCAGGTCGATCCGACGGCGCCGATCACCGAAAAGTACGACGTGCTGCTGGCCGTGCAGCCCTCGTCGCTGGGGCCGGAGCAGATGGCCAATTTCGTGGCGGCGGTGCAGGCCGGCCAGCCGGTGGCGATCTTCGAAGATCCGCTGCCGGTGCTGATGCAGGGCGTGCCCGGCACGTCGCAGCCGCGGCGCGGACCCGGCGGCCCGATGGCGATGTTTCAGCCCCAGGGGCAGCCGAAGGGCGACATCAACATGCTCTGGCAAACGCTGGGAGTGCGGCTTGCCGCGGCCGGCGGCCGGCCGGCGATGGGCCAGATGGGTACCGAGCCGTATGTCGTCTGGCAGGATTACAACCCGCATCCAAAACTCGAACTGCCCGGCGAGTTCGTGTTCATCGATGCCGATATGGGCTCCACCGCCGGCGAAAAGGCCGTGGGATTCAATCTGCAGGATCCGATCACCGCCGGACTGCAGGAGGTGCTCTTTCCCTTTCCTGGCGCCGTGGCGAAGGATGAGTCGGCGGACGTCACCTGGACGCCGCTGGCGCAGACGGGCACCCGCTCCGGCACGATCGAGGTCGAGCAGGTGATGGGCAACCGCGGCGACATGCGGCAGCTTCGCGTCTTCGAGAAGCCGGGCAAACAGGCGATGGTGCTCGCGGTCTCGGTCGAGCGAAAGATTCCGAAGGCCGCGGAAGAGACCGACGCAAAGGAACCGCAGGACAAGCCGGCCGCTGCCGGCGCGATCCGCGCCGTCGTCGTGGCCGACATCGACCTGCTCGATGGCCGGATTTTCGGCCTGCGGAACCGTCCCGACGAGGTCTTCGGCCTCGATTTCGATAATGTCACGTTCGCCCTCAACGTGCTCGATTCACTCGCCGGCGATGACCGCTTTCTCGACATCCGCAAGCGGAAACCGAAGCACCGCACGCTCGAGCGGATCGAAGACACGGTGGCCGAGGCCCGGGAGCAGGCCGATGCCGAGCGGCAGAAGTTCATCGCGGAGTTCGACGATGCCGAACGCGAGGCGAATGCGCTGATGCAGAAGGAGGTCGGCGACTTTGAGAAGAAGATCAAGGAGATGGAGGCCTCCGGCGACGCCGACCCGCAGGCCGCCATGCAGGCCGTGCAGCAGCTTGCGAGCCGCCAGCGGCTGGCCCAACGGCGGCTCGACACGAAGATCGAGCAGATGAAGCGGAAACGCGACGCCGAGGTGGAGGCGGTCGAGCGACAGCTCGGTGCGAAGGTGCGGCAGGAACAGGACCGCCAGAAGTGGCTGGCCGTGCTGCTGCCGCCGATCCCGCCGCTGGTCGTCGCGTTCTTCGTCTACTTCCGCCGCCGGGCCCTGGAACGCGAAGGCGTGTCGAAGGCACGGCTACGGTAATGCGGAGCATACAGTCCTATCTGGTCGGATCGTTCAGCAAGGAGTGACGAGATGGAAGTCGATCGGTCGCAGGGCGGATTGTCGCCCGTGATGCGGAGGACCGTGGTGTTTCTGCTCGGCGGCATTGGGATGCTCGCCCTCGGGATCGCGGTGCAGCCGCGGTTCAAGGGCCGCCAGGTGGAGCAGGAGGAGGAGCGGTTGCTCTTTCCGGAACTGTCCGATGCCACCAAGGCGGCCAGTCTCGAGATCGTGAAGTACGACGAGGAATTGGCGACGCTCGCGCCGTTCAAGGTGGTGCAGTCCGGGGGCGTCTGGGTGCTGCCCTCCCATCAGAACTACCCCGCCGACGCCAAGGATCACCTGGCGGCAGCCGCCACCGAACTGGTCGATCTCAAGGCGCTCGACGTGGTGAGCCAGTCGCCCGTCGATCACGAGACCTTCGGCGTGATCGAGCCCGACCCGGAGAAGATCAAGCCGGGCATGACCGGCATCGGCGAGTTGGTCGAGGTTCGCGATGCGGCGGGCACGAAGATCGCCCGGCTCATCATCGGCAAGGAGGACAAGCGGCCCGCCGGTGCCGCCGGCCGCACGCTGCGATTCGTCCGCAAGGCCGGGCAGGATCCGGTCTACCGGATCGAGATCGACACCTCAAAATTCACGACGCAGTTCGACGACTGGATCGAGAAGGATCTGCTGAAGCTATCCCCGTGGGACGTCCGTCGGCTCGTGCTCGACGACTACGCGCTTGGCGCCGTCGAATCGGGGGGACGAGTCCGCGTCGAGCAAAACCGCCGTAGCCGGATCGACCTCGCCTATGACGACAAGGATGCAAAGTGGACGCTCGTGAAACTCGAGGCGTTTGCCGATGGCAAGACTGCCAAGGAGGAAAAAATTCCCGCAGGTGAAGAACTCGCTTCGGGCAAGCTCAACGATCTGCGCAACGCGCTCGGCGACCTGAAGATCATCGACGTGGCGCGGAAACCCGCGGGCCTGAGCGCGGAACTGAAGGCCGAGGAAAAGTTCACGGGCGATCCCGAGGCCGTCACCTCCATGCAGCAGCGGGGTTTCCTGCCGCTGAAGTCCGGGGAGATTCTTTCGACCGACGGCGAGACCGTGGTGGGGATGAAGGACGGCGTGGAATATGTCCTCCGGTTCGGAGCCGGCACGACCGTGGCCGGCGAGGAACAGAAGGAAGAGGCGACAGCAGGCGAGAGCGGCTCCGGCGAGACGGCCGGCCGCTACCTGCTCGTCATGGCCCGCTTCAACGAGGGCCTGCTCGACAAACCGCAGTTCGATCCGGTGCCGGAAGTGCCGGCGGAGCCGAAGCCCGAGGCGAAGAAAGACGGTAGCACGCCGGAGAAAAAGGACGACGACACGGCGGAGAAAAAGGACGACGAGGCCGCCGAGAAACTCAAGGAGGCCGATGAGGCCGAGGCCAAGGCGCAGGCCGCGCTCGAGGAAAAGCGACGCGTGGAGCGGGAAAACCGCCGCAAGCAGGACGAATATGACGACCAGGTGAAGACGGCGCAAAAGCGGGTGCGTGAGCTCAATAACCGCTTCGCGGACTGGTATTACATCGTGTCAAACAAGGAATACGCGAAGATTCACCTGACGCGTGAGGGGATCGCTCAGAAGAAGGAAGCGGAGCCGAAGGAGCCGCAGCCGCCGCAGTAGGTACCGGTTCTTTGGAAGAACGCCCTTGGCGGTGCAGTTCGCACCTGCGCAAGAGCGTCCGCTTCGCGCCGGAATGGCGGCGGCAGTAGGATGCTTGCTCCGCCGCCCGCCTTCCCCGGCTGTCACGATGTCCGACATTCTCACCTCGCCGCGACCTTCCCGATTCGGTCGGGCCGTGGGATTTCGGCTGGCAGGCATCGGCAGTTATGTGCCGCCGCAGGTGGTCACGAACGCCGATCTGGCCCGGCTCGGCTGCGATCCGCAGTGGATCGTCGAGCGGTCGGGCATCCACGAGCGGCGGCATGCTCCCCCGGAGATGGCGACGAGCGATCTGGCGGCGGCAGCCGGCCGGGCCGCGATTGCCCATGCCGGAGTCGAAACGGGCGACGTCGACCTGCTCGTGCTCGGCACCTTTACGCCCGACATGTGCATTCCGTCGGCGGCCTGCATTGTGCAGGAAAAACTCGGGCTCGACGCGCCGGCAATGGACGTGACGGCCGCCTGTGCGGGGTTTGCCTATGCGCTGGTGACGGCCGCGCAGTTCGTCGCCACGGGCTCGAGCCGATTGGCCCTCGTCGTCGGCGCCGACACGAATTCCCGCGTGGTCGATCCCGACGACATCAAGACCTGGCCGCTCTTCGGCGATGGGGCCGGGGCCGTGCTTTTGGAGCCCGTCGAGCCGGAGCCCTCCGGTCGGGAACGGGGACTACTTTCCTTTTCGCTGGGTTCCGACGGCCGGGGCGCCGGCATGCTCGCCTGCCCGATGAGCGGCTCGTGGCAGCCGATCACCGCCGAGGGTGCCGGGCGTGGCGATCAATTCTTGAAAATGGACGGTCGGGCGGTCTTCAAGTGGGCGATCCGGCTTGCCGAGGAGAACATCCGCCAGGTGGTCGAGCGGTCGGGCGTGCCGCTCGAGGCAATCGACCTCTTCGTGCTGCACCAGGCCAACGCACGGATCATCGAGGGCGCCCGGACGGCGCTCGGCATCGACGCGGACAGATTTATGGTGAACCTCGACCGCTACGGCAACACGTCGAGCGGCTCGATCCCGCTGGCGATGGACGAGGCTTGGCGGGCCGGGCGGATCGGGCCCGGCAGCACCGTCGTGGTGTGCGGTTTCGGCGGCGGACTCGCCTGGGGGAGTGCCGTGTGGAGGCTGTAATGTTTCCGAAAGCCACTTGGCCAACCCGGCACGGGGCTGCCTATTACCCTCTCGGCGGACGTTCGCTGCGGGCATCCTGCCCTTCGCTCACTGCATGTCCGCTTCGCTTCGCCATCCTGGCTGCGCTCGCTTCCATAGCCCGCGAGAGTGTAATAGGCAGCCCCGTGCCTGCCTCAACCGATAGAGGAGGCTTCCGGCGACCCGTACCCCGCTCGCCGGCGTTGCTGACCAGCGGAGGCAGGATGCCGGAGCGCAGTCAGCATCGAGTGAGCGAAGGGCAGGATGCCCGTAGCGAACGTCCGGCGACGGGGTGCGGGTCGCCCGAAGCCGGTGTGTCCAAGAGGAGTGCGCAATTTCATGAGTGACACCATCGTCGAGAAGAAGTTGCCCGCGCGGCGCGACGTGCCCGTCGGTGATACCTGGGATCTGTCGAGCCTCTTTTCTTCTGACAAAGAGTGGGAGTCGGCGCTGGCGGCCTGGGAACAGCGGATCCCCGGCTTCGCGGCGTTCGCCGGCACGCTGGGTTCGGCGCCGGAGCGGCTGGCGGAGTGTCTCGCCTATGACAGCGCGGTCGATCGCGAGGGGGACAGGGTCGGCACCTATGCCCACCTGCGGGCCAGCGAGGATCAGGCTGCCCCCGAGGCCCAGCGGATGATGGGTCGGTTTCAGCACGTGGCCACGCTGGCCGGCGAGAAGGCGAGCTTCATCCGGCCGGAGATCATGGCGATCCCGCCGGCCACGCTGGCCGCCTGGATGAATCTGCCCGTGCTCGCCGGGTATCGTCTCCTGCTCGAGCGGCTTGTCCGCACCCGGCCGCACGTGCTTTCGGAGCGCGAGGAAAAACTGCTTGCGATGCAGGGCACCTTTGCCGGCACCGCGGGGAAGGTGTTCCGGCAGTTGACCGACGCCGACATGAAGTTTGGCGGCGTGACGACGGGGCAGGGTGAGCGGGTCGAACTCTCGAATGCGACGTTCGTCACGCTCCTGCACGACACCGTTCGCGACGTGCGGCGGACGGCCTTTCATCAGTTCTACGAACAGTATGAGGCCCATTCCAACACGCTCGCCGCCACGCTCTCAGGCTCGGTCGAGCGGGACGTCTACGCGGCGAAGGTGTGGAACCATCCCAGCGCGGTCGAGGCCGCGCTCTTCGGCGACAACGTGCCGATCGCCGTCTACGACCAGCTCATCAAGGCGGTCCGCGACAATCTGCCGGCGGTGCACCGCTACTACGACCTTCGCAAGCGGATCATGGGCCTCGACGAGATCCACTTCTATGACTGCTACGTGCCGCTCGTGCCGGAGCTGGAGCAGAAGCACACCTGGGACGCGGGTGTGCAGCTCGTCGTCGAGTCGCTCGCGCCGCTTGGCCGGGAGTATTGCCAGCGGCTGGAGCGGGGGCTCTCAGGCCGCTGGTGCGACCGCTATCCCAATGCCGGCAAGCAGTCGGGGGCGTTCAGCTCCGGCACCTACGACTCCGATCCCTACATCCTGATGAATTTTCAGGCTGAGGCGATCGAGCATGTCTTCACGCTCGCCCACGAGGCGGGCCATTCGATGCACACGCGGTTTTCCGCCGAGGCACAGCCCTACGAGTATTCCGGCTACACGATCTTCGTGGCGGAGGTGGCAAGCACGTTCAACGAGCAACTGCTCGCGCGGCTCCTGCTTTCGCGGGTCAAATCGCCCAAGGAGCGGGCGGCGATCCTCGTCCGTGAGATCGACTCGATCCGGGCCACGATCGTGCGGCAGACGATGTTCGCCGAGTTCGAGCGGCGGTCGCACGCCTTAGCCGAGGCCGGCGAGCCACTGACGCTCGAGCGGATTCGGGGCATCTATCGCGAACTGCTCGCAGCCTACTTTGGGCCGAATTTCGTCGTCGACAAGCAGCTCGAACTCGAATGTCTGCGAATTCCGCACTTCTACAATGCGTTTTACGTCTATAAATACGCCACCGGCCTTTCGGCGGCGATCACGCTGGCCAAGAAGGTGGCGGAGGGCGGTCCCCGGGAACTTGACGCCTACCTGAACTTTCTCAAGGGTGGCTGCTCCAAGTGGCCGCTCGATTTATTGCGAGATGCCGGCGTCAACCTCGAGAAGCCGGAACCCGTCGCCACGGCGCTGGCCCAGTTTGGCCTGCTCGTCGATGAACTGGGAACGCTGTTGTGATGGAACAAGTCTTGGGCAAGGCAGATGTACTTTCCGTAGTGGGAGCTGGCGGCAAGCTGCCATGTTCCTGGTGAATACGGGAGGTGAGGGGGCCGCCCTCACCGGCGCCAACGCTTTCACCACGCCGTGATACAACAAGCGTTTTCGAGGAGCATTTCGTGGCTGATGTGATTCCAAAAGTCGTCGTCGTCGGCAGGCCGAACGTCGGTAAGTCGAGCCTCTTCAATTGGGTCATCGGCAAGCGGATCGCGATCGAGGATCCGACCGCGGGCGTGACCCGCGACCGACTCGTGCAACGGGTCGATCTCGACGGCCGCGTGTTCGATCTCGTCGACACCGGCGGCATGGGGTTCGACGATCCCGACGGACTCACCACCCAGATCGATCGGCAGATCGAGTCGGGGCTGGTCGATTCGGCGCTCGTCGTCTTCGTCGTCGAGGTGCGCAGCGGACTCCTCCCCGCCGATCGCGAGGTGGCGGCGCGGTTGCGCAAGGCGGGCGGTCATGTGCTGCTCGTGGCCAACAAGGCGGACGACCCGAAATTCGACGTGCATGCTCATGAGTTCGATGCGCTCGGCTTCGGTGCGCCCGTGGTCGTCAGCGTGCGGCAGAACCGCAACCGCGACGAGCTCATCGAGGCGATCGTCGCGCACCTGCCCGAGGCGTGGCCGGAAGAGGAGGCCCAGGGGGCGGACCTGCCGGAGATGAAGCTGGCGATCGTGGGGCGGCGCAATGTCGGCAAGAGCACGTTCGTCAACGCGTTGGCCAAGGAGGAGCGTGTGATCACGAGCCCCATCGCCGGCACCACGCGGGACAGCGTCGACGTGCGGTTTGAGGTCGACGGTCATTCATTCCTCGCCATCGACACCCCGGGAATCCGGCGGGCAAAGAGCCGCAAGACGGACATCGAGTTCTATTCGACGCATCGGGCACAGCGGAGCATCCGCCGCGCTGACGTGATCCTGCTCTTCTTCGACGCCACGGAGCCAATCGGTAAGGTCGACAAGCAACTTGCCGAACTCGTCGTGGAAGGCTCGAAGCCGGTGGTGCTCGTCGTCAACAAGTGGGACCTCTACGCCGCCGACGTCAAAAAGAAGGAATGGGAGCAATATCTCCGCGACACATTCCGCACGATGCCGTGGGCGCCGGTCGAGTTCGTCACCGCGAAGTCCGGTCGCAACGTGAAGACCGTGGTCGATACCGCGCAGCGGCTTTACCGCCAGAGCCAGACGCGGGTGCCGACGGCCAAGCTCAATACGATCCTCCGCGGTGCGGTCGAGACGAGCCAGCCCCCCGCCGATCCGCGGGGGAAGCCCGTGCGGATCTTCTATGCCACGCAGGTAGAGGTCGGGCCGCCGACGATCGTGCTCTCGACCAGCGCCCCCAAGAGCGTGTCGGAGCCCTACAAGCGGTACCTCCTGGGCGTGCTCCGCAAGCAGACGCCCTTCCGCGAGGTGCCGATCAAACTGTTCGTCCGCGGTCGCACCGCCGACGGGCCGGGGGAGTAGCGGCGGGCCTGGGCCCGCCGCAGGCGGTCGGCCGGTTTTCAACCGTGTCGCGGACAGGGTATTCTTGACGCGAGCTTGTATCCGCACGCCCCGTCTCTGGAGCCATGAGCATGAATCCGCGATCGATCCCGTCCGCTGCCACGTTTTCCCGCCGCGATGCCCTCAAGGCTGCCGGCATCATCGGAGGCGCGGTGGCCGCCCAGACCAGTGCCCAGGGGCAGACGCCGTCGAGCGAGGTGATTCGGATCGGCCTCATCGGCGCCGGCGGCCGGGGCACCGGCGCCCTCCAGCAGACGCTCTCCGTGCCGGGGTCGAACGTGAAGCTCACAGCCGTGGCCGATGCCTTCGACGACCGCATCAAGGGTGCCCTCAAGGCGGTCGAGCCGATGAAGGAGAAGATCGACTGTCCGGAGGACCGGCAGTTCAAGGGTCTCGACGGCTACCAAAAGGTGCTCGAGCATTGCGATCTGGTGATTCTGGCCACCCCGCCGGGCTTTCGCCCTTTCCATTTCGATGCGGCGATCAAGGCCGGCAAGCACGTCTTCATGGAGAAGCCTGTCTGCGTCGATGCCTTCGGTGCCCGGCTCTGTCTCGAGGCGGCGAAGATGGCCGACGAGAAGAAACTCAAGGTGGTCGTCGGCCTGCAGCGGCGCTATGACGACAGGTATCGCCAGACCGTGGCGAAAGTCCGCGAGGGGCTCGCCGGCGACATCATCGGTGGTCAGGTGTATTGGAATGGTGGCGGCATCTGGTATCGGGGCCGCAAGCCCGAGATGACGGAGACCGAGTTCCAGGTCCACAACTGGTATCACTTCGACTGGCTTTGTGGTGACCACATCTGCGAGCAGCACGTCCACAATATCGACGTCGCCAACTGGATTCTCGACAGGCTGCCGGAGAGCGCCTATGGCGTGGGCGGCAAACAGAACCGGGTCCCGGGCCAGCCCAGCGAGATCTACGACCATCACTCCGTCAACTTCGTCTATCCGGGCGGTGTCCGGATCGCGAGCCAGTGCCGGCAGTTTCCTGGCGGCGACGGACGCGTGAACGAGGAGTTTCAGGGCACGAAGGGCTTCGTGAAGATCGGTGAGATCACCGACTACTCGGGCAAGGTGCTCTGGAAGTACGAGGGCAAGGGCGGAAACCCCTACCAGGTCGAGCATGATGAACTGCACGACGCAATCCGCAACGATAAGCCGCTGAACAACGCCTACTACGGCACGACGTCGAGCTTCTCGGCCGTGCTCGGCCGCAATGCCACCTACACCGGCAAGCAGTGGGGCTACCAGCAGTCGCTCGAACTTGAAAACCGCACGATGCCCGAGAATCTCGCCTGGGATTCCACGCCGCCCGTCATGCCCGACAAAGACGGCAACTACCCGCCCCCGATGCCGGCGACGTATAAAATCCCGACCATCAACAAAGAATCTGCCTGATGATCGTCGGCGTACCGAAGGAGACGAAGAAGGACGAGTATCGGGTGTCGCTCCTGCCGGTGGGCGTCGAGGAACTCGTTCGCGTCGGCCATGAGGTGCTCGTGCAGCGCGGGGCGGGCGCCGGCTCGGGCCTGTCCGACGAGGCGTATGCGACCTGTGGAGCCCGGCTCGTTGATACGGCCGAGGAGGTGTTTGGCGGGGCGGAACTCGTCGTGAAGGTGAAGGAGCCGCAGCCCCCGGAACTCAAGCTCCTGCGGCCCGGCCAGTCACTCTTCACCTATTTCCATTTCGCCGCCGACCGTGGCCTCACCGAGGGCTTTCTGGCCAGCGGCGCGACGGCCGTGGCCTATGAGACACTGCGGGACGATCGCGGCCGGTTGCCGCTGCTCGTGCCGATGAGCGAGGTTGCCGGCCGGATGAGCATCCAGGAGGGGGCGAAGTACCTCGAAAAGCCGCAAATGGGCCGTGGCATCCTGCTCGGTGGCGTGCCGGGCGTGGCGCCTGCCAACGTGCTCGTGCTCGGTGCCGGCAGCGTGGGGGCGAACGCAGCCAAGGTGGCCGCGGGCTTCGGTGCGAATATCGCCCTGCTCGACACCAACCTCGAGCGGCTTCGGTATCTCGATGATGTCACGCCGCCGAACATCGACTGCCTCTACTCAGACCGCCACACGATCCGCGAGCGGCTCGGCTGGGCCGACCTCGTGATCGGCAGCGTGCTCATCCCCGGTGCCCGCGCGCCGCATCTGGTCGAGCGCGAGGATCTCAGGCTGATGAAGCCGGGGGCCGTGATCATCGACGTGGCGATCGACCAGGGAGGTTGCGTCGCCACCAGTCGCCCAACGACGCATGCGGTACCGACCTTCGTGGTCGACGACGTCGTCCATTATTGCGTCACGAACATGCCCGGCGCCGTGGGCCGAACGAGCACCTATGCCCTCTGCAACGCGACATTGCCCTATGTGCTCCAACTGGCAGCGCAGGGTGTCGAGACGGCCGCCCGAGAGAGTGTGGCGATCCGTTCGGCCGTGAACGTCTTCAGGGGAAGGCTCGTCTACCGCGCTGTCGCTGACGCCTTCGGGATCCCCTGCGAGCCGCTGCCCTGGTAGGACAGGCTTCAGCCTGTCAAAACCGAAGGACTATCTTTCACACTTTCCGGGAACATCACGTGCCCTCGTCCTCCGTTCCGACATGCCTCCGTTGGGTCGGCGATGCCGCGGGGCATCTCGAGTTGCTCGACCAGACACTCCTGCCGACGCGACTCGAATGGATCGAATGCCACGACGTGGATGCCGTCGTGGAGGCGATCAAGAGCCTGCGGGTGCGGGGCGCGCCGGCGATCGGCATCGCGGGAGCCTACGGGCTTGCGGTGGCCGCCGGCGAGGCGGCACGCAGCGGGCTCGAGGCCGATGCCGCACGGGCGCACGTGCTCGCGCGGGCGGAGGAACTGGCCTGTGCGCGGCCGACGGCCGTGAATCTCCGCTGGGCCGTCGAGCGGGCGGTGGCCACGCTCGAACCGCTGGCGGCCGACGCGCCGGCCGCGGGGCTCGGTGCGACGCTGCTCGCCGAGGCCCGGGCGATTCACGAGGAGGATCGGCGGCTCTGCGCGGCGATCGGCCGGCACGGCGCCGCGATCCTGCCCGCGGGCAACATCCTCACGCACTGCAATACCGGCGCACTCGCCACCGGTGGCGACGGCACGGCGCTGGCCGTGGTGACGACGGCCTGGGAGCAGGGGCGGCGGTTCGAGGTGTTCGCCGACGAGACACGGCCGCTCTTCCAGGGTGCTCGGCTCACGGCGTGGGAACTCGTGCACCGCGGCATCCCTGTGACGGTGCTCGTCGACGCGGCGGCCGGCCACCTCCTAAAGACCGGCCGGATCGCCGCCTGCATCGTCGGCGCCGACCGGATCACGGCCAACGGCGACACGGCCAACAAGATCGGCACCTATGCCCTGGCGGTGCTGGCGGCGGCCCACGGCGTGCCATTCTTCGTGGCGGCTCCGTCGAGCACCTTCGACCTGGCGCTCGCCAGCGGCGACGAGATTCCGATCGAGGAGCGGGCCGCCGCGGAGGTGCTCGCGCCGCTCGGCGTGCCGGCCGCGCCCGAGGGAGCCAAGGCGTTCAATCCCGCCTTCGACGTCACCCCGGCGAGACTCATCCGCGCGATCATCACCGAACGCGGCGTGATCGAGCCGGTCACGCAAGAAGGGATCGCAACGGTGCTGCAAAAGTAGGACAGGCTTCAGCCTGTCGCCATCCTGTTCGGCAGGGAATTGCCCTCCGGAAACCCTGACAGGCTGAAGCCCGCCCTACTTTCCGCGGACCAGTTCCACCATCGCCCGCACCATCGAGCCCGTGCCGCCGCCATCGATCCACGGCCGCGGCTTTTCGGCGAACGCCGGACCGGCGATGTCGATGTGGGTCCAGGGGATGCCGCCGACGAAGCGTTCCAGAAACTTGGCGGCCGTGATCGCACCGCCCCAGCGGCCTTCGCCGACGTTCTTGATATCGGCCACCTCGCTTTTGATCTGGTCGTCGTAGTCCGAATACATCGGCAACTGCCAGACCGGCTCGCCGACAGCCCGTGCGGCCGCCGCCACCTCGTCGCAGAACGGCTGATCGTTGGTGAACAGCCCCGCCACGTCATTGCCAAGCGCCACCATGCAGGCGCCCGTGAGCGTGGCCATGTCGACGATGCGCCGGGGCTGCAGGCCGCGCACCACGTCGAGCACGTCCGCCAGCACGATCCGTCCCTCGGCGTCGGTATTGTGAACCTCGATCGTTGTGCCACTCCGCGCGGTGATCACGTCGCCCAGTTTGTATGCCGCCGGACCGGTCATGTTCTCGACCAGCCCCACGGCCGCCACGATATGCACCGGCAGTTTGAGGGCGGCAGCCGTGGCGGCGGCCGCGAGCGTGGCTGCGCCGCCTGCCATGTCGCACTTCATTCCGAGCATCGAGTCGGAGGGCTTGAGCGACAGTCCACCGGAGTCGAAGGTCACGCCCTTGCCGACGAGGGCGAGTTCGGGGGCGGAATCACTGCCGCCGGGCCCGCGGTAACGCAAGATCAAGAGCCGCGGCGAGCGGCTACTGCCGCGGCCGACGGCGAGCATCGCCTGGCAGCGTTCGCGGGCGAGCTGTTCCTCGTCCCAGATCTCGATTTCCATGCCGGTGCGGCCGGCGACGGCGGCGGCTTCCTCGGCGAAAGTCTGCGGATAGAGATCGTCCGGGGGCATGTTGACGAGCCGGCGGGCGAGGTTCACGCCGTCGGCAATGACCGCACCGTGCTCGACCGCCTCGACCGGCGCGCCGATCCAGATCGTCCGGCCGAAGCGCGTGCGTTTCTTCTCGCTGCGGTACAGATCCTGGCCAATCATGCCGACACCGCCGCCGGCGACGGCCTGCTCGATCTGCCGCGTCGTCCACGAACCGTCGGCGACGAGCGCGACGGTCGAGCGACGCCTGCCGGCGAGGTGTCGCGTTGCCGTCGCGGCCGCCCGGTAGAGCGTGCCGGCGTCGACTTCCTCACGCTTGCCGAGACCCATGACGACGAGCTGCCCGGCGCGGAGGCCCGGGGGTGCCAGGAGCGGCGTGCATTCAAATCGTTTTCCAGCAATCTCGCCGGCGGCAACGAGCCGCGTGAGCATCCCCCCCGTGGCTCGATCGACGTCGGCGATCATCCCTGTGCCGACGCCCCCCTCCGTGAGAAACACCACGACCGCATCCGCTTCGGCAGACGCGGGGCTGGCCGCTGGATCGGCGACGATGTCGCGGGCACCACGGACGATCGAAAACTCGTGTGTCATGCAGGGTTCCTTAGCGTGTCAGGCGTGTCATGCGTGTCATGGTGCACGGTTGGGACGGCGTATCAGCGGGGCGCTGGTTTCGTCAGGGGGGCAGGGGGCCGAGTTGTAACGTTTTTTCGGCCGTCTGGCAGCCCGGCGTGAGCCAGCGGGCAAGGAGGGTGAGCAGCACCGGCAACACGACCAGATTGCCGACGAGTCCGCCGACGAGCGTGAGGCAGGAGAGGGCACCGAAGGAGACCGTGGGGATGAAGCCGCTCGTCGTCAGTGCGAGGAATCCGACGACGAGCGCCAGCGTGGAGAAGATCATTGCCCGGCCGGCGGTCTGGTGCGCGGTCTCGAGCGCGGCGGCGCAGGCCTGACCCTCGGTGAGCCGCCGACGGAAGGCGGCGATGTAGTGGATCGAACTGTCGACCGACAGGCCCATCGAGACGGCGGCGATCATCGCCGTGCCCATGTTCATCCGTGCGCCCGACCAGCCGAGCAGGCCGAGCACCACGAAGATCGGCAGGGCGTTGGGCACGAGCGCCACGCCGGCGAGCAGCAGGCTGCGAAAGCCGACTGCCAGCAGGGCGAAGATCCCGACCGCTGCCAGCAGGAACGTGAACCATTGGTCGGCCAGCATCCGGTCGACCAGTTGGGCAAGCAGCACGAAGAACCCCGTCACCTCGCCGGCGGCCACGTCGGCTGAGGCGGGAAACTCGTCCGCCACGATCCGCCGCACGTCCGCGATGATCTCCCGTTTCTGCGGGGCCGGCTGCCGCTCCCGCGCCCGCAGCATGATTCGCAGCCACGTCGAGCCGTCCTGGGGATCGTGGCCGATCAGAGCCTTGCCCAACTGGGGCAATTGCTGTTCGAGCAGCCCGATCGCGCTGATCACGAGCCAGTTGCCCAGCCGTGAACTTTCGAGGCGTTCGAGCGAGATCGGTGAGATCGCCGCCAGCACGTCGGCCACGCTCATCACCTTGGTGAGCGCGGCGGTCGGGATACCATCCGGGCCCGTCGTCGTCACCTCCTCGCGGAGCCGCTGCTCGAGCCGGGCCAGGCGGGAGAGCGCCGTGCCGTCGATCGGATCGGCCGCCGGCACGAGCACGTCCCAGACGCCCGCGCCGCCGAGTCGCGACTCGATCATGTCGTAGGACTGGACGATCGGGCTGGAACGGCGGAAGTTCCGCGTGAAATCGGTCTCGACCTCGAGCCACAGCATGCCGGCCACGGCCGTGGCCGTGAGCACCGTCGATAGGCCGAGGATCCGCCCGGGCTGTCGCACGATTCGCTTCACGAGCCCATCGAGTCCGAGGTCGAGCACCCCCTCGCCCCAGGCCCGGCGGGGATCGGTGTCGAACTGCCCGGCGAGCGCGAGAAACGGCACGACGAGCGCGGCGCTGACCAGCACCATCATTGCGCCGATCGCCGTCATGATTCCGAAGTCGTGCACCGGCCCGACCTGGCTGAAGATCAGCGATCCGAAACCGATCACATCGGTGGCGATGGCACCCACGACCGGCCAGAAGAGAATCGCGATGGCCCGTTCGAGGGCGGCAGCGGGCTGGAGTCCGAGATCCCGTTGCCGGCGGAATTCCACGATCACGTGCACGGTGGTGGCGATGGCCACAACCGTGACCATCGCCGAGAGCATCGTCGAGACCATCGTCAATTTGAGGCCGATCACGGCGAGCACGCCCCGCGTGCTCCAGAGCGCCAGCAGCACCACGGCCAACGGCACCGCGAGCCAGCGCAGGCTGCGGAACGAAGCGAGCAGAACCGCACCAGCCAGCAGGCCGGCGGAGGTGCCGAGCAGGTTGCCGTCGCGTTCGAGCATCGCGAAACCATCGCGGAGCATCACAGGCTCGCCGGCCACCGTGCCGCCCGGCAGTTCGGACATGATGCTCCGGATGCGGTCGATCGCCTCGGCGCGTGAAACGGCCTGCTCCCGTGCGGCACTCCGCGAGTCGCTGCCGGACGCCGGCGGCTCGGGAGCGGCGAGCATGCAGGCGACCGCGGCGGTGCGATGGTCGGTGCCGAGCGTGTAGCCCTCCATGAGGGCCACGAGCTTGCGAGCCGTCGGACTGTTCTCCAGATCGATGATACGACTGCCGAGGGGCGTGCCGGCAAGGCTCGTCGCGGATGTCACTCCCGGAACCGCGGCGAGACGTTCGGTGATTTCCTGCAGTCGATCGATGCCGGCCGGCGTGAAGAGGTCGGCGGCGTCGTAGGCCGCGAGCACGACTTCGCTCGAGCCGAAGGCCCGGGCGAGCCGGCGGTAGGGCACGAGCGCCGGGTCGGAGCGGTCGAACATCGTGTCGATCGACCGGGAGAATTCGAGTTGCCGTGACCGCTCCACAGACACGACCGCCAGCAAGACTGCCACGAGGGCGAGCCCGTTGCGGTGGGAAATCAACCAGTTCGCGACCCGGTCGCAAACGGGGCGCATAGGGTGTCTTTCGTTGACTGGAGGGGCAGGGCAGGGTGGGACAGGAGATTGGAGCTCGCCATCTTACCGAGATTGAAACCAAACCGTTCGTGGAAAAAGCGGTTGTGGGCCATTTTTGCACTGCTTGGCCGTGGCAGCGCCAAGGGCTTTCAGGGCCAACGGGCATCGCAGGCGGTGATGCCGACTTCTCCAGCCTCCTAACCCCGTCGGCGACAGCGACTTGCGGTGGGCGTGGGCGGTCCCCATGCCTTGACCCGCCGGAAGGGCCATTTCTATAGTCCCGCGCATTTTCGTCCTCGGTCCCAGTTCTGTTTTTCAGCACCGGTCTCACCTTGCGCGTGCAACACCGCAGCACAATTTTTGCGCCGCTTTGGCGATGGGCTTTCGGTCCATTCGCGGGGCGGCGCGCGCTGTCGGCATGCATCAGGATCATAGCCGTCATGCCGGCAGTGCTGGTGTCCGGCGTCGGTCCGCCCGGGAGCGTGCGGGAAGCACGGGCCCAGTCCACGGCGGCGCCGGTGGGCGACACTGCCGCGGCGGGTGCGCTGGCGTCGTTGCCGGCTCGCGGACTCGCGGCGGCGATCGCCGAGGCGGGCCGCATCGAAGTGCCGGCCGTCGATCCGACCGAGGCGATCACGATCAGTGCCGCGCAGGCCTCGCGATGGACGGAAGGCTCCTACGATGTCTGGCACCTGACCGGCGGCGTGAAGATCGTGCAGGGCGCTGTCGAGGCCGGAGCCCACGAGGCGGTCGTGTGGATCGAGCAGGATTCCGGTCAGTTGGCTCCCGTCAATGATGGCGACGAAGAGAACAGTCAGGGGCCGGCACCGCGCAGCCTGCTCGTCCGCATGGCGGGCAACGTGCAGGTTCGCGCCGGCGGCACCGAGCCCGGGGCAACGGCGTCGACGGTCCGCGGTGAACGCTGGTCGGGACGCTTCTGGACGATCCGCGATCCACGGCTCGACTTTCCCAGTGTCGTGCCCGCGACCGGCATGCCGCCGATCTACGACGCTCCCGCCGAAGGGGCGGAACAGCCTCTGGTTGAAGCCGGCACGGTGTCCGGCGAAAGCCCGATCGAGCGGACGCAATTCAGCGAGTTCGGCGCGGCCGCACCGCCGCAGGTACCAGTGGCGGTGTCAGCCCGCCGTCTGAGGGCGTTTCCGCGATCGAGCGTGCCCTTGAACGTGCGCTGGTTTCCGAGCCCCGCGGGCGGCGAGTGGATCGCGGTCATCACGTCGGGCGTGAACCTCGTGATCGATGGCGTCGATCCGGCAGGACCGCTCGACATCTCGGCGGACCGGCTCGTGATCTGGACACGCGGCCAGGGACAGCCCGATCTCGACGGCAACGCGGCGCAGGCGGCCGACACGCCGCTCGAGCTCTACATGGAGGGGAACGTGGTCTTCCGTCAGGGCCAGCGGGTGGTCGAGGCGGTGAGCATGTTCTACGACGTGCCGCGATCCAGCGGCGTGATCACGGGGGCCACGGTGCTCACCCCGGTCGACAACTATTCGGGGCTCGTCCGGCTCCGCGCCGACGTGCTGCGGCAGGTGGATCGCAGCCGCTTCGTCGCCCAGAACACCGGCCTCACCTCCAGCCGCCTCGGCGTGCCGGCCTGGGAATTCCGGTCTCGGGAACTCGAGTTCACTGACGAGCAGGTGCCGCTGCCCGGCCCGTTTGGCCAGCCCGTCGTCGATCCCGTCACCGGCGAGCCGGCCGTCGAACACCAGCAATTCATCAGCAGCCGTGGCAACACCGTCGTGCTCGGCGGTGTGCCGGTGCTCTGGTGGCCGGTGCTGGCGACGAATGCCAAGAAGCCGACGTTCTACATCAACAATGCCCAGCTCAAGAACGACCAGATCTTCGGCACGCAATTGCTGACGAGTTGGGACGCGTTTCAGGTGTTTGGCTGGCGGCGGCCGCCCGACGGCGTCGACTGGGATTTCGACATCGACTACCTGAGCCTGCGCGGTCCCGGTGGCGGCACGTCGCTGCTCTACAACCGGCCGGAATTCCTCGGCCTCGGCACGCCGGCCAACGGCATCCTCGACGCCTGGTTCATCGGCGACGTCGGCTTGGACAATCTCGGCCTCAACCGTCGCACGTTCACCTACCCGGGCTACCCAAACCGCACGTTCCGCGGCCGATCGTTCTGGCGGCATCGGCAGGACGTGGGCGCCGGCTGGCAGGCGCGGGGCACGGCCGGCTGGATCAGCGACATGAACTTCCTCGAGGAGTATTACGAGGCGGAATGGGAGGAGGGTTACGAACAGCGGACCTGGCTCGACCTGCGGAGGCCGATCGACAACCGCGAACTGCGGCTGCTCACGAGCGTCCGTGTCAATCCATTCTTTACGCAGACGGAGTGGTGGCCACGGCTCGACCATTACTACATGGGCCAGCCGCTCCTGCGGGATGCCGTCACGTGGTACGAGCATTCCGGCCTGTCGTACGCGCGTCAGAGCCTTCCGGAGACACCGACCGCCGGCCAGGGCCGCAACATCTGGACCACGCTCCCGTACGAAAACAACGTCATTGGCCAGCGGCTGGCGACGCGGCACGAACTCGACCTGCCGTTCCAGGCCGGGGCGGTGAAGATCGTGCCCTACGCGCTTGGCGAACTGGCCAACTGGGGGCAGGACATCACCCAGTCTCCGATCAACCGCGCCTATGGACAGGTCGGCATCCGGTCGAGTCTGCCGATGTGGACGGCCGACAACTCGGTCGAGAGCCAGCTCTGGAACGTGCACGGCATCGCCCACAAGGCCGTGCTGGAGGCGGAGTTTTCCTACGCCGATGCCACGCAGGACGTCTCGCAATTTCCGCTCTACGACCAGATCGACGACGACACCATCAACCAATACCGCCGCAACATCCCCTATTGGGATTACGGCGCCATCCCGGGGCAGGCCACGCCGCTGGGCGCCCCCGTCATCTTTGGCCCGGATGGCAAGTATGACCCTCGCTACTATGCCGTCCGCCGGGGCATGGGAAGCTGGGTGACCGGTCCGACCGAGATTGCCAACGACCTGACTGCCTTCCGACTGGCTGCCCGGCAGCGGTGGCAGACGAAGCGCGGCCCGCAGGGCAATCGACGGATCATCGACTGGATCACGTTCGACGTCGACGGCGAAATCTTCCCTACGACCAGCCAGAATTTCGGGCAGTTGATGGGCCTCTGGCAATACGACTTCCGCTGGCACGTGGGCGACCGCACCACGGTGCTCTCGTCGGCCGACGTCGATTTCTTCAGCGGCGGTCAGCAGCTCTACACCGTCGGCGCGCTGTTGAACCGCACGCCCCGCGGCAGCTTCTACCTGGGATTCAACGAGTTTGGCGGGCCGATTCAGGCGAGCGTGCTGACGGGCTCCTACACCTACCGGATGAGCCCGAAGTGGGCGAGCAGTTTCGGCGGCGCGATTGACCTCACCGGCAACAATATCGGCCAAAACTTCCAGCTCGTGCGGATTGGTGAATCGTTCCTGATGACGTTCGGCTTCAACGTCGACTACAGCCGCAACAACGTCGGCGTGACGTTCAACCTCGAGCCGCGGTTCCTCTCGCGGACACAGTTCGCGAGCCGCACCGGCCTCGATGTGCCAATGGCCGGCGCCTACGGTCTCGAGTAAATCGCACTGGCCCACTCCGGCCCGGGGCTGCCTGTACCCTCTCGGCGGACGTTCGCTACGGACATCCTGTCCTTCGCTCACTGCATGTCCGCTTCGCTTCGGCATCCTGCCTGCGCTCGCTTCCATAGCCCGCGAGAGGGTACTAGGCAGCCCCGTACCTACCGCTTGCCTTGTTCATCCCGTTGGAGGAGGCTTCGGGCGACCCGTGCCCCAGGAGCCGGCGTTGCTGACAAGCGCAGCCAGGATGGCGAAGCGTAGTCAGCACCGAGTGAGCGAAGGGCATGCGGGCACCGATCCGCGTTAGCGGATTGGTCGTACGTAGCGAACGTCCGGCGATGGGGCATGGGTCGGCCGAAGCCGGGTTGGGCGAGTTGAGCCCAAGCTACCGGTCGGCCCGAGTTCGCTCGAGCCACACGTGCCACGCTGCGAAAAAAGCCGCGAGCACAGCGTAGGCGGTGGCGAGTTCCAGCGGGCCACGACCGGCAGCCTCGGCGGGCAGCGTGCCGATGCTCCAGGGCAGGAAGAGTCGGCCGTCCGGAAACGGCGAGTGGATGACTCCGAAGAGCGTGAATGCCGCGGCCACGAGTGACCAGCCGGCCGCCTGCAGGAGCTTGCGGTCGATGAGCGCCGCGACCATGCCCGCCCAGATCAGGCTGGTGACGATGAAGCCTGCGGCCAGGATCCGCATCGAGAAGAGCTCGCGGGCGAGCGCTGCCCCGGGCTGCGCGCCCGCGGCGAGGAGTTTGTCGGCCTGGATCGTCACCAGCGCCGCGAGTGCCGGCACGCAGGCGATTGCCACGGCCGGGTAGTGCCGCTGCGGTGTCGCATGAAAACTCTGCGCCGTGATCTCGAGGCCGATGAACACGAGGATCGGCAGGATCGCCGGACCGGGGATCGCCTGATAGAGGTAGGCGAACGTGCCGGTGAGGCCCGCCAGGCCGATAAAAATCGCCGTGGCAAGCGTGTAGGCGGCTCGGCCGCCCATCGCCTTGTAGGCGGGGTGGCCGATGTAGGGGGTCGTCTGGATCACGCCGCCGCAGGCGCCGGCGACGATCGTCGCGACGGCCTCCACGCCGATGATCCGACCGGTGTCGTATTCGTCGCCTGCCGCCGCGGCGCTTTCCGTGCAGTCGATGCCACCGACGACGGTGCCGAGCGCGAAGGGGATCACGATCGGCAGATATTTGACGGTATCGCCCCAGGCCTCGAGCCATTCGAATCGCAGTGCCGCGAGCCACTCCACGGGCCAGAGCGCAGCCCGCGGATTGACGGCGGCATGGGCCGCATCGGCAGGGAGCCAGCCGATGGACGTGCCGAGATAGTGGATCAGGCCGCCGACGAGCAACGCCGCGAGTGCCCCGGGAATGCGAAACGGAAACGGGATCCGGGCCGTGAGGCATGCCAGCACGATGCCGAGCGACACCAGTCCGACGAGCGGTGAATCGAAGATTTCCAGGAGCGGCAGAAACGTGATCAATGCCAGCGCGATCGCCGCGAGGCTGCCGAGGAGCCCGGCCCGCGGCACGAGGCGGCGGACCGAGCCGGCGGCAAATGCGCAGGCAAACTTGAAGACACCGCTGGCGACGATCGCGCACATACCCACGTGCCAGGCGTGCCGCGCGGCGGCATCCCGCTCCATCCCGGTCGCGACGGCCGCCGCAAAGGCTGGCCCGAGCACGAAGAAGACCATGCCAAAAGTGCTCGGTGTGTCCAGCCCCAGCGGCATGGCGGTGACGTCGCTCCGGCCGGTGCGCCGCGCGAGCCGGAAGGCCATCCAGGTGAAGAGCAGATCGCCCACGACCACGCCGGCCGCCGTACCGGGCACGAAGTGCGCGAGGGCAAACTGCACGGGATAGTCGAAGACGGCCGCCAGCAGGGAGACCGCCAGCACGAGATCGGCCAGATTATCGAGGGCGAGGCCAAAAAATGCGTTGATGTCGCCGGGGGCCGCCCAGCGATAGGGGGTGGCGGCTGGATTCATGTTTGTCATGGACCAAAGGCTAGCAAAAACGGGCATTTCCCCTCGTCCGGGGCTATACTGACCGTCTTCCGGAGCGGGGCTGCGGCTGTTTTTCAGGCCGGGCGAACCTTCCGACCTGCGACTGCGTAGTTACTGATGGTTTCACACGATTCCTACCCTCGTGGACGTGCCGCTGACGGATCGGAACCCGGCTCGGTGGCCAATGGCCATGGCGGGTCGGCTCGGTCGGTCGACGAGTCGCGGGGGGGCGGGCAGGCCGACGAGGACCTGCTCCGCCGGTTTCGTGTGGACGATGACACGGCGGCCTTCGAGTCGCTCGTGCATCGCTACGAACAGGAACTCTTCAGCTATCTCCGCCGCTACTGTGGCAATTCGGAGATGGCCGAGGACGTGTTTCAGGCGACGTTTCTGCAGGTCTATTTGAAGAAGGAGAACTTCGAAGACGGCCGCCGGTTTCGGCCCTGGCTCTACACGATCGCCACGAATCAAGCCATCGACGCCCAGCGTCGCAATCGTCGTCACCGGATGGTGAGCATCGATCAGCGGGCCAATGGGGACGATGACGTCGGGGCGCTGGTGGAGATGCTCGCGGGTCGCGACCAGACGGCCGACGATCAGATGGCGGACGAGGAGTCGCGGGAGTGGGTGCGATCGGCGGTCGCGGACCTCCCCGAGTCGCTGAAGTCCACCGTGCTGCTCGTCTACCACCAGGGAATGAAATACCGCGAGGCGGCCGACGTGCTGGGCATTCCGGTGGGAACCGTGAAAAGCCGGCTCCACGCCGCCCTTCTCAAGCTCAATGAAACCTGGCAGGCCAGCGGCAGAAGTCACGAACACGAGTCATGAACACAATCAGTCATATCACGTTGTGAGTTCAAGCCATGCGAGATGAATTGGTCGGCTATCTGCTGGGCGCGATCGAGGAGCCGGAGTCGAAACGGGTCGAAACGGCGCTCGCCGATCCGCAGCAGGGGCCGGCGCTGAAGCGCGACCTCGAGCAGTTGCGGCGTGCCATCGAGCCGCTATCCCGCGATCACGGCTTTCTCGCCGCCCCGCCCGGCTTGGCCCGCCGCACGATGCGGTTTGTCGAATCCCATGCGGCCGCCGCCGGCCCCCTGCCGACGCCGCGCGGCCTCTCGCCCGAGGAGGGCTCGTGGAGCGGCGCGGGGCCTCGGGCCTGGCTCGATCGGACGATCATGGCCGCCACGGCTCTGGCGGCATGCGTGCTCGTGGGGCCGCTCCTGCTCGACGCGATCCTGGAATCGCGAGCCCGCCGGGCGGAACGCAGCCTGCAGAAAACATCCGGTGCCCTCCAGGGCTACGCGGAATCGCACCGCGTGTTTCCGACGCCCCCGGATGCCGGTCCGCTCTCCCGTGCCGGCCTCTATGGGCCCACGCTCGTCTCCGAACACCGGCTCGTGGCGGATGACGGCACGCTCCTCTGTCCCGATACCGAACTCGCCCGCCGGGGCAACTTCCGCGTGCCCACGCTCGACGAACTCAAGGCGGCTGTCGGCACGCCGCAGTTCGAAGAACTGGTGCGGAGCATGGGGGGCGACTACGGCTACACCCTCGGCCATCGCAACGCCGCCGGCGCGCTGCAGCCAAACAGGAACCTCCGCCGGAAGACTCACCCGATCATGGCCGACGCCCCGGACGCCTGCTGCGAGAAGAGCAGTAATCACCCCGGCGGCATCCACCACATCCTCTTCGAGGACGGGCACGTCGAGCGGGTCTTTCAGGATGACGTCCACCGCGACGATCATCTCTTCAGGAACGACGACGGCGAGACGGCTGCGGGCGTCGATCCCGACGACGCCGTCATCGGCGACTCGCACCACCAGCCGTAGCGTCCGGCAGGGGCGCACTGCCCGTATCCGGCCCGTCTGTGGCCGCCCGGCTCATGGTCGACGTGGCTATTTCAAGAGCGACTGCGCGGCGTCCGCGATGGCATCGACGGTGATGCCGAAGTGCTTGTAAAGGGCGGGGGCGGGCCCCGAGGCGCCGAAGCTGTTCATGCCGATGAACTTGCCACGAAGCCCGATCCACTTCTCCCATCCGAAGCCGCAGGCCGCCTCGCAGGCGACCCGCGCGGTGATGGCCGCCGGCAGCACGCTCTCGCGGTAGGCCGCGTCCTGCTCCGCGAAAAGATCCCAGCTCGGCATGCTCACCACGCGGGCATGCACGCCGGCTTCAGCAAGCTTCGCGGCAGCGTCGATGCAGAGCTGCAGTTCACTGCCGGTGCCGATCAGAATGCAGGCAGGTTTGCCATTCGGGGCATCCTTCAGAATATAGGCGCCCTTCGCAACGCCGCTGACCGCGCCGAACTGCGAGCGGTCGAGTGTCGGCAGGTTTTGCCGGCTGAGCACGAGCACGGCGGGACGGTCGGGCCGTTGCATGACCACGCGGTAGGTTTCGGCCACCTCGTTGGCGTCGGCCGGCCGGAAGACGCTCAAGCCCGGCACGGCCCGGGCGCTGGCGAGTTGCTCGATTGGCTGGTGCGTCGGACCGTCTTCGCCGAGACCGATTGAATCGTGCGTGAGGATGTAGATGACACCCAGATTGCCGATCGCCGAGAGCCGTAGCGACGGCTTCAGGTAATCGAAGAATACAAAGAAGGTGGCGCAGTAGGGCCGCAGGCCCGAGAGCGCCATGCCATTGCAGGCGGCGGCCATGCCATGCTCGCGGATGCCGAAGTGCATGTTGCGGCCCCCGTAGGAGCCCGGCTCGAAATCGCCGGCGCCCGCCACGAGCGTCATCGTCGACGGTGCCAGATCGGCCGAGCCGCCGATGAACCAGGGCACGCCCGCGCTCAGCGCCTGCAGCACCTTGCCGGAAGACACGCGGCTGGCGAGTCCCTTGGCATCGGCCGGGAAGCACGGAATGGTCTTGTCCCATCCCGCCGGCAGACGGCCGTCGAAAAAGTCGGTGAGTTCGGCCGCGAACACCGGATGCGATTTCGAGTAATCGGCGACCGACTTCTGCCAGGACTCGTGGGCCTGCTTGCCGCGAGCGGCGAACGTCTTCGCGAAGTGCTCGGGCACCTCCGCCGGCACGAGAAACTGCGCGTCGGCGGGCCAGCCATAGGCCTCCTTCGCGCCCTTGATCTCGTCGGGACCGAGCGGCGCGCCGTGTGCTTCGTGCGAGCCGGCCTTCTTCGGGGCGCCGTAGCCGATCACGCTCTTCACGACGACGAGCGTCGGCTTCTCCTGCTCCGCCTTGAAGGCGTGCAACGCCTTCTTGAGCGCCGCGGTGTCGTTGGCATCGGCAACGCGCTCGACCCGCCAGCCGAGAGCCTCGAACCGCTGGGCGACGTTCTCCGTGAAGGCGAGATGCGTTTCTCCCTCGATCGTGATCGAGTTGTCGTCGTAGATCCAGCAGAGATTCGCGAGCTTCAGGTGGCCGGCGATCGAGGCCGCCTCGGCGGCCACGCCCTCCATCAGGTCGCCGTCGCTGCAGAGCACGTAGGTGTCGTAGTCGAAGAGTTGGTGGCCGGGCTGGTTGTAGTGGGCGGCGAGCCACTTCGACGCGATCGCCATGCCGACCGAGTTGCCGCAGCCCTGTCCGAGCGGGCCGGTGGTGGTCTCGATCCCGGCGGTCATGTGGTGCTCGGGGTGACCGGCGCAGACGCTGTCGAGCTGGCGAAACTTCTTGATCTCGTCGATCGACACGGCCGGCAGGTCGCGGGCAGCGTCGTTTGTGCCGCCCCGGCGGATGCCCGCCAGATGGATGAGCGAATAGAGCAGCATCGACGCGTGGCCGCAGGAGAGCACGAACCGGTCGCGGTTGGGCCAGGCGGGATTCGTCGGATCGTACCGCAGGAAATCTTTCCAGACAGTGAAGGCGACCGGGGCCAATGCCATCGGCGTGCCGGGATGGCCGCTCTTGGCGGCTTCGACCGCGTCCATCGAGAGGGTGCGGATCGTGTCGATCGAGAGGCGGTCGAGATCGGTGGCGTGAGGCGCGCGCGCTGGGGCTGCGGACGAGGTGGTCATGGGGTGATTTTCTCCGGAAAAAGCCTGTGTTGATCGGCGGAAAGTGTATGTGCGGGAATGAAACTCCGTCAACGCGGCAGTCGGATCCAACTGCCAGTCGAGTGCTGGCGACCCGCATTGGTTCGCCGGCGACTCCAATGCTCGTCGAGCTTCCGCCGATCGGCTCGTCAGCACCGGAGTTTCTGGAGCTGATATTCAGCGGGCCATGTGGCGGCGGTAGGCGTCGTCGAGATCGGCGTAACTTTTGCCGCAGAGCTTGGCGAGCGTGTCGGGATCGACGGTGCCCGTGTAGAGCCGCACGAGGTATTCCACGAACGCCTCGCGGTAGCGGGCCTGCTCGCCGTTCATGAAGAAGTCGGCGAGGCCCGAGATCTGGCTGTAGATCTCGGGCAGCCGTTCGTCGGCCTGCAGTTCACGGCGTCCCAGGCTGCAGAGCTCGTCGAGCGGAACATAAAAACCGTCGTCGATGAGCCGCTCCCGCGCAGCGGGGGCCCTGCCCGCGTCGCGGCCGCCCAGCGTCCAGCCGAACTCCGTGGGCACGAGGCTCTCCATATAGCAGGCGGCCGCCTCGATCGCCCAGAAGCCGCACCGTTCACCCGCGAGCGGGCTCGTCTTTCGCATCTCCGCGAAGAGCTGGTGGGTGGCCTCGTGATGCACCGTCGACAATTCGCCACCGTCGGCATCCTGGGGATCGAAAAACCACGCCGTGCGGGTGGGCGTCCAGTAGATGCCGAGCGTGCGGGCGATCGCGGGCTCGAGTTCTTCGAGTGCGGCGATGTATTGCTCACGGTCGGCGAGCAGCATGGCCGCGAAGGGATCGCGGGCGGCAGGCCGGCCGCGGCCCTCGAACAGTCGTTCGAGTTCTCCGGGCTCGGATATGAATCCCCCAAAAATCTGCCGCCACACGGTATGGGTTTCTTCGAGTGTACGTGCCAGTCCGGCTGCCTCCGCCAGGCTTGCGGTCGACGTGATCTGCCAGTGGTCGGATGCCAGCTTCCATCCCTCGGCGGCGTTTCGCGGCTGCACGATGGCATCGGCCGGCACCCACCGGCCGCGGTCATACCGTTCGCCGGCCTCGTACCGTGCGCGCCGGCCCTTCGGCAGCCAGCCAAAGCCCGTGGAAAACTCTTCACCCCGGTCGAGCCGCCGCGCCGCCTCGGGCCATACCCAGCGAGCGTCGCGTTTCACCCAGCCGCCCGCCGCTCTCGCCCGCTCGTGCTCGGGGTCTTCGCGGAGCGTCGCATACAACAGCCGGATTGCCGCGCAGTTTTGCTGGTCGAGCGGCGGTTTGGCGGTTTCCTGCTCATGGGCTGCGGCGCGTTCCGCCCTCGTGGGCACCCGGGCATGGGCCCGAGCCGCCGTGACCGCCAACGTGAACAGCCCCGCGGCCCGTGCCCGCCGTGCGTCACAGAAATCCCGCCAGATCGCATCCTCCTCGGCGGTGTCGATCCAGTCGGGCTGTTCGAGACGTGCGGGAATCGCGAGCACGATCTGCCGGTCTGCCTCCGCGGGCACGTGCCAGCCGCGAACGAGCGTTGCCAACTGATCGGAGCCTCCGGCCGTCGCCCGCCGCTCGAGGCTCGCGGCGGAATTCGCCCACTCCTTGTCGAGTTGGGACGCCGTCTTCGGCTCTTCTTTGGAACTGGCGGCGCTGAACACCAGCGCGATCATGGCTGCGGTGCGGCCCGCCGTCGGACCACGAGCAATCGCGGGCAACTTGGCAAGCCAGTCGCGGATCAGGTTGGCGATCGAGAGCAGCCAATAGATCGGATCGATGAGATAGTCCCAGGCGTTGTCCGATTCGAGGCAGCCGAGTTGCCAGAACCCGCCCGCGGCGAGGAGCACGATCCCGAAGGCGTTGTTGCGCAGCACGAGTCCGGCTCCGACCACGGCGGCGGCCGCGGCCACGCCCGGTGACCGCCAGCCGAGCGTGTAGGGATCGAAGGGGCCGAGTCCGAGGGCTGCCGGATAGAGGAGCAGCCCGGCGGCGACTCCAAACCAGAGCGCGGCCCGCTTCGCCGCGGCGTCGAAGAGCGGCCGCTGCAGCAGGGGCCCGAGCGCAAAATCGCAGAGCAGCGCGACCAACGGCAGGCTGAAGCTCGCATTGAAAGCGTGGAGCCAACGGCCCAGAGGCAGCCCCGCCACAGGGATGATCGCGATCGCGCCGGCGGCGACCGGCAGCCAGCGGAGTGCGGGTCTGTGCAGGCCGCAGGCGTGCAGCGTCGGCAGGACGGCCCGGCCAAGCGCGGCCAGGACAACAGCCCAGACGGCGACGGGATACCACCACTCAAGGCCGCCAGCCATGAAGGAAATGCCGTTCATGCAAGCGGCTCCCGCGGCTGCCCGAGAATCCAGGCCTCGTTCATCGCCACATGCCGCACCCGCTTCATCTTCCAGGTATAGACGAGATGCACGAGGCCACGGCCATCCTGAACCATATAGGGATAGGCGAACCTCTGTCCCGGTTCGTTATCGAGCGTGGCGATGAGTGTCCACGCGTCGGAGACGCCGTCGTTGAGCGCCAGGCTGAGATTTTCACGGCCCGTATCCGAGTGATTGAGGGCCACGAGGATGGCGCCGGTCGAAAGGCGGATCGCGGCGACGCTGGCATCCGGATTGGCGAGCCGTGTCGGCGTCGGCGGCGACCAGGAGCGGCCGCCGTCGGCGGACCGCTGCGCGACGAGCCGCCTGCTTGAACCATGGTTTCGTAGGAAGGCGATCGCCACTGTGCCGCTGAGGGGCACGACGGCCGGCTGCAGGAGCGACCGCCCACCCGCCATCCGCGACTTCGTGGCCACGAGCCGATCGCCCTCCGGCCGTAGCCAGAGCATCTCGGGAAACTTTCCGATGCATTCGTGGTAGACGGGGAGCCCGATCTCGCCCGAGTCGAGCAGCGCCGGGGCCGCCCGCACCAGTTCGCTGATGTTGAAGAGCGGGCTCAGCGAGAGCCGCCGGCTCCGCGACCATGTCCGGCCGCCATCGTGCGAGCAGCAGGCATTGAGCGAACTGCCCGACCAGCCGCCGACGGCGATCGTCACGTACACGAGCCAGAGCCGTCCGGAGCCGTCGGCAAAGATGACCGGATTGCCCACCTTGTCGACGAACCTGTCGAGGTCGTCGGCTGCGGTACCGCGATCGAAGAGCATGCGGGGAGCGGCCCAATCGATCCCGGTCGTGGAGTCGGCGGCAATCGGCCCCGACTCCGCCAGCCAGATGGCGACATCGCGGGCCGATTCCTCCGAGCCCGCATACCAGGTGCAGGCGAGTCCGCCATCTGGACGTTCGCAGATCGATGGGCAATGCACGTACGCCAGCGGCGGATCGTGGTCGATGAAGCCGCTGGCGAAGAACGGCCGCTCGTCGGCCGCGGGCACGGCCGGCAGTCGGAACGTGGCCCCGGTCGCAGGCAGTGGGCCGCGGTCGGGCCGCGGCCAGCACCACAGCAGAGCCGTCGCCGACGCCAGCACGCTCCGCCGCGTGAGATCATCCATGAGTGCTCGATCGCTCCCGAACTCCAGCCACCGTTGGCCCCGGATCAGGCCTCCTCGGCAAACGCCGAGTCGAATTGCCGGCGGCTCGGCGCGAAGTCGAGGTTCTGCACGAACTCACAGGCCTCGGCGGCGCCGTGCTCTCGATCCATGCCGCAATCCTCCCACTCGACCGACAGCGGTCCCTCGTAGCCAATCTGGTTGAGGGCCCGGATGATCTCCTCGAAGTCGACGCCGCCACGGCCCGGCGACCGGAAATCCCAGCCGCGGCGAGGATCGCCGAAATTCAGGTGGCTGCCGAGGATGCCGCTTTTACCGTTGAGTGTGACGACCGCGTCCTTGACGTGGACGTGATAGATGCGGTCGTGGAACGTGCGGATGAACTCGACGGAGTCGACACCCTGCCAGTGGAGGTGGCTCGGGTCGAAGTTGAAGCCAAATTCCTCGCGGCGGCCGAGCGCATCGAGTGCCCGCTGGGCCGTCACCGTGTCGAAGGCGATCTCGGTGGGATGCACCTCGAGCGCGAAGCGCACGCCGCACTCGGCGAAGACATCGAGGATCGGGTTCCAGCGGTCGGCGAATTCCTGGAAGCCCGCGGCGATCATCGACTCCGGCACCGGCGGAAATGAATAGAGCAGGTGCCAGATGCTCGAACCGGTGAAGCCGTTGACGACCGACACACCGAGTTTCTGTGCGGCCCGGGCGGTCTTCTTCATTTCTTCAGCGGCACGGCGGTTGACACCGGACGGATTCCCGTCGCCCCAGACATGCGGCGGCAGGATCGTCTTGTGCCGCTCGTCGATCCGATCGCAGACGGCCTGTCCGACCAGATGGTTCGAGATCGCGTAGACCGAAAGCTCGTGCCGTTCGAGCGCATCCCGCTTCGCGGCACAGTAGCCGCTCTCGTCGAGGGCCCGCGTGACGTCGAAGTGGTCGCCCCAGCAGGCCAGTTCGAGCCCCTGATAGCCAAACTCACGCGCCTTGCGGGCGAGATCCTCGAGCGGCAGGTCGGCCCACTGACCGGTGAACAGCGTGACGGGGCGGGGCATGAGGGCTCCTTAAAAAATGAGAAATAATCGGAGGGCGGAAATTGTGCCAGATTTCGGTGGTTGTGAAAACTGTGGGGGCCTCCGACGCTCCAACGCCGCCGCACTGCATGCTGTTCGGCACAGGATTGCTTGCCCGTGGGACGTGGCGTGTCGAGTGCCTTGCCCAACCCGGCTTCGGGCTACCCGTGCCCCAGCGCCGGACGTTCGCTACGGGCATCCTGCCCTGCGCTCACTCGATGCTGCCCGCGCTCCGCCATCCTGGCTGCGCTTGTCAGCAACGCCGGCGATGGGGCACGGGTAGCCCAAAGCCTTACTCAACTGGTGATCGCAGAAAGCGTGTTTGCACCAGCAACCGGAGGTTGCCAAGGAAAAACGAGCAGGATGCCAAGACTTTCCGTGCGGTGCGGCATCAGGCCTGGAGGGCCGTGTTTGCACCAGCAACCGGAGGTTGCCAAGGAAAGTTTGGCAGGATGCCAAGACTTTCCGTGAAGCAGGATGCTCGTGTTTTCCGTGAAGCTAGTTCCGAATCACGCGTCGCAAGAGCCACAGACCCCAGAGCATGATCAGCGCGTTGGCCATCCAGACCGCCGGCGGCGGCAGCACCCCCGCCTTCACCCGGGAAACGCCCAGCATGAAGATCGGATAGTAGATCACGAGGATCGGCAGAAAGCAGAGGAAGAAACTCGTCAGGAAGTCGGCGTTGCGCATCCGAATGGCCATCGGCGCGCCCACGAGCACAAAGCAGAGGCAGCTGAACCCGTTGGCCCAGCGGCGCCACGGTTCCATGATGATCCGGTTGAGCCGGGAGGTCGCATGCTTGGCCTCCTGGCGTTCGGCTTCGACGGCGGCAGGCACCGCCTGCTCCATGTGTCCGGAGAAGATGCCGAGGGCGGTCTTGGCCGCGGACACCTGCCGGATGTTGTTGATAACCGCGATCTGCTCGAGCCGCGCCTTCGGAAAATCCGCCATCGCGATCTCCGAAGGGCTCGTCGATACGGTCTCCTTGCGGCTCACGGCGTCGAGCGGCACCACACGCTCGATGGTGTCGGGGAAGACGGCCTTCACGTCGCCCACGTGGAGCGTGCCGTTGCGGCAGGTGATCGTGAGTGTGCCGTTGGAGGCATCGGCCCGCATCTCGGCCTCGGCGGCCGACACGGTCACCGATGCCGCCTCGCCTCCGGGCTGAAAGGAGAGCGTCGGTCGGATCAGTTTGCGGCCCTCGACACCCTTCACGTTGATCGACATCTTCGACGTGCTGTACGACCGCTGCTGCCGCAGGCGGCCGTAGATGATCTCTTCGACACTGCCGACGATCACGCGGCGCACGCCGTCGCGGCCCCACGATACGGCCACGTCGTTGAGCCAGACCGACACGAAGCTCACCACCACGGCCACCCAGATGGCCGGCCAGATCGTGGCCATCGGCGTGATGCCCGCGGCCTTGAGGGCCGTGATCTCGTTGCTCGCCGAAAGCCGTCCGAAGACGCTCGCGACGGCGAAGAGCATCGTGCCCGGCACGGCAAACCGCATCGCCTCCGGGATCACGTAGGGAATGAGGGCCGCGATCTGCATCATGCCCAGGCCCTGCTGCTGCGCTTCCTTCACGAGGCCGACGACGAGCATGAAGAGCGTCAGCGCCGTGAGCGCGACCAGGAAGACCTGCAGGAGTTCGCTCATCACGTAGCGCGAGATGATCTTCATGAGTCGCCCCGCGGGCGCGGGGCGTGGCTGCGGACCGTTTCGTCGGTCCGCGAAGCCTCCACGCTCCGCGTGTAAATTGCGAGGGCCTCCGCGGCGGCCATCGTGGCCTCGTGGAAGGCATGCTCGGCCGCGTTGTGGCGGGCACGGGCCAGAATCGTGACGGTGCGCTCGCGGTCGGCGTCGGCCAGTCCGTGGGCGGCGGCCTCGATGCTGCCGAGGATGCCTTCCACCAGTGGTTCGGTGGCCGCGCAGGAGTAGGTGCGGTAGGGGCCCTTGCCGAGTTGCCTGCCCGGGGCGAGCACGCGGCCGTCGCCCGCCGGGGGTGCGAGGAACCCAAGGAATGCGGCCAGGAGCGCGCCGACGAAGGTCAGCGCCGCGCCGCCCGCTGCAAACATGTAGATCGCCGAGAGCGTCGCGTTGGCCTTTGAATCAGGGTTGCTCCAGAGGCCGAACAGTACGAGGCCGGCGAACAGGCTCACACCGGCGACCGCCAGCCACTTCCAGGGAACCGTCGCCGCGCCGCTCGCCGCGACGGGCTCGTCGCTCAGCGGCCAGGGCTCGTCGCTCGACGATGTCTTTGTTTGTTCCTCGGCGCCCGCCCGCGCCACGATCACCGTGATGTTGTCGGGCGCGCCGCGCACCAGTGCCAGCCCGATGAGCGCGGCCGCCGCTGCGCGCGGCTCCAGTTCGGCGGCCAGCAGGCCGATCTCTTCATCGGTTGCCTGGCCCGAGAGGCCGTCGCTGCAGAGCAGGAAGATGTCGCCATCCTCGATGGGGAAGGGGCCCTCGAGGTCGACCTCCACGTGCGGATGCGGCCCCATCGATCGGGTGATGATGTTCTTCGGCGCAGCGCCGGCCGCCTGTTCCCGTGACAGGCCGCCGGCCGACTCGAGTTCCCAGACGAGCGAGTGGTCGCGGGAGAGTTGTTCGATGGTGCGGCCGCGGATCCGGTAGGCGCGGCTGTCGCCGATGTGGCCCACCAGCGCCCCGCGGGGCAGGATCACGAGCGTGGTGCACGTGGTGCCCATCCCCTTGAACGCGGCGGAACTTTCCCCTTTGGAGTTGATTTCGCCGTTGATCTGCTCGAGGCTGCGCCGCAGGGCCAGCGGCGGGGAGCGGTTCGCCGTCTTTTCGTAGACCAGTGGCACCCGTTCGGCGGCGATGCGACTGGCCTCCTCGCCAGCCGCGTGGGCTCCCATTCCGTCGGCGACGAGGAACATCCAGCCGCGGGCGCGATACTGCTGGGGACTCGACGGCGGCAGCACCGCCTTCGAATCCTGGTTGTTCGAACGGCGCCGGCCGATGTCGGTGCTATCGCAATAGATCAGGCTCGTGCCTTTGCCCACGCGTCTGCTGCCTCGAGGATCGACGGAGATGCCAATTTCAAAAGAACCGGGGATTCTAGCCTTCCGTGGAACGGGCCAGCCATGGCCGTTTTTTCAGGCGAGCGAACCGGGAAGAGGGAATGGAGGTTTTTTTCCCGCTGCCAGGCAGCGATTCCAGCGACTCAAGCCGCGACCTGCGGCGGCCTCGGTCGCGGCAAACTGCGGGCTTCAGGCTGATCTGGCGACTGAACGGGGCGAATTCTATTGTTTCCGCATGTGTTTCGAGACCTCCATCCAGCGGCTGCACCCGGCGCTGCGGGTGTATTTTCACAGCCTGCTGTACCTGGCCGTGCTTGCGGCGGGCAGCGGCTGCGTGCAGCGGCGCATGACGATCCGCAGCAATCCGCCCGGCGCGCTCGTCTACGTCGACGACTACCAGATCGGCACCACGCCCGTGTCGACTGATTTCGTCTACTACGGCACACGAAAGATTCGATTGGTGAAGGACGGCTTCGAGACGCTCACCGTGCGGCAGCCTTTCCCGCTTCCCTGGTACGAGATCTTTCCGCTCGACTTTGTCACCGAGAACCTTTGGCCGGGCGAAATCCGCGACGAACGCGTCGTGGACCTCGCGATGACTCCCGCCTCGATGACGCCTCCCGAGGAGGTCGTGGCTCGCGCGGAGCAGTCGCGGCTCGCCGCCGGCAGCCTGCCGGCGCCGCCACCACAGCCGGTCGTGCCGCGGATGGTCGTGCCACAGCCGATTCCGGCGCCGCCTCCGCTCCAACTGCCGGCACCGCAGGCCTATCCGCAGCCAGTCGCTCCACCGCAGCCGTTCCCGCCCGTCGGGCCCGGCCTGCAGCCGCCGCGGCAAAATGCGCCCGCGCAGGGAATCCCCAGTCTCGGCATGCCATAATCCCGGCATGCCTGACCACGCTGCCGCACCCCGATCCCGTGCCGAACTTGAATGGCTCAAGCTCGAGCGGCTGCGGTCGCTCATGCGGACGATCCTGCCGGCCAACCGCTTCTACGCGGTGAAACTCGCCCGCGTGTCGCCCGAATTGGAATCGCTCGCTGCGCTCGCCGATTGGCCGTTCACGTTCAAGGAGGAACTGGTCGAGGCCGCCGCGCTGGCGGGCCAGCCTGCAAACCTGACCTGGCCGGCCGATCGCTACGTGCGGTTTCATCAGACGAGCGGCACCCACGGCCGCCCGCTGCCTGTCTTCGACACCGCCGACGACTGGGCGTGGTGGATGGAGATCTGGCGGCTGATTCTCGACCGCGGCGGCCTGCGGGCCGGCGACCGCGTGCTCGTGGCATCGTCGTTCGGCCCCTACGTGGGCTTCTGGAGCGCGTTCGATGCGGCGCTGGCCCGCAACGTCATGGCGATCCCCACCGGCGGGATGGCGAGCGTCGCGCGGCTGGAACTGGCGCGGAGCCTGGCCGCCACCGTGCTCGTGGCCACGCCGAGCTATGCGCTGCACCTGGCGGAGGTGGCCCGCACGCAGAAGATCGACACCGCAAAACTTCCGGTGCGGCTCGTGATCGTGGCGGGGGAGCCGGGTGGCTCGATACCCGCCGTGCGGGCGCGGATCGCCGAAACCTGGGGGGCCGAGGTGCTCGACCATGCCGGCGCCACGGAAGTCGGTCCCTGGGGCGTGGGCGATCTGCATGGTCCCGGCCTCGACGTGATCGAGCCCTGGTTCCATCCCGAATTTCTTGCCGTGGACACCGGCAAGGCCGCCGGGCCGGGTGAACTTTCCGAACTCGTGCTCACGACGCTCGGCCGCTCGGGGGCGCCCGTGATCCGCTACCGCACCGGGGATCTCGTGCGTCCGCGCTGGCCATCGGAAGCAGAGATCGCCGCCGGAGGCCGGCCCTGGGTATGTCTCGACGGCGGCATCCTCGGCCGCACCGACGACATGCTCGTCGTTCGCGGCGTCAATGTTTTTCCCGGCGCGATCGACGACATTGTGCGGAGTTTTCCCGAGGTGATCGAGTATCGGCTCACCCTCACCACGGACGCCAGCCTCGACATGCTTTTGTTGGAGATCGAGGATCACCTCGCCGCCCCCGACCGCGTCGCCCGCGAACTGCAGGTTCGTCTCGGCCTGCGGGTCGACGTCCAGATCGTTCCGATCGGCAGCCTGCCACGATTCGAGGGCAAGGCCCGCCGCGTAGTCGATCGCCGCCCACCCTCCCAGCCACAGACCTGAACCAGCCCCGAGCCCCCACCCCATGAGCAACACACCCCCGCCGCTGCCGCAGTCGATCAGGCGTCTCGACGATCCGGCCCAGGGGCCGGGCGCCATTGAAATCATCTGGAGCGATGCCGTCCGCAGCGTCTACTCGCCGCGACTCCTGCGGGAGGCCTGCCCGTGCGCAACTTGTCGCGAGCGACGGGTCGAGCCCGCTGCGAAGCCCGCGCTGCTCCAGGTGCTCAAGCCGGAGGAGATCGCGCCGCTGGCGATCACCGGCATGCAGCCGGTCGGACAATATGCCTACTCGATCGAATTCTCCGACGGCCATTCCAGCGGCATCTACACACTCGAATACCTG
>JAPLNR010000019.1 GCA_026401035.1 Planctomycetia bacterium
ATTCTCGCCGATCCCGATCAGGGACACGTCGAAATCGCCGGCGGGCACGAGGCCCGCGAGCCTGCGAACCTCTGCCCGAGGATCGGCGTTGCCGTCGATCTCGTGGAATGCGGCCGGGGGCTTCGGGAGGCGGTCGATGAATCGCTCGCGCAGGTAGAGCCGAAAACTCGCGGGATGGCCGTTCGGGAGCCCGACATATTCGTCGAGGTGAAACACCGTGATCGCCTCCCAGGGGATCGTGTGCATGGCGCTCAACGCGGCCAGCACCTCGAACTGCGAGGCCCCGGTGGCGACGACGAGGTTGGCGGTGCCGCGGTCCCGGCACGTGGCCAGGAGCGCCTCGGCGGCCTGATCGGCTGCCGCCCGACCAAGCGCCGGACGGTCGGCATGGATGGAGATATTCATGGTGAAAAACCCTGGGATGTGAGGCCGTCGCCGGATGATCGTTTGCGCCGAGTGACGGTGCCCCCGTCTTGATACAAGTCGGGCTGTTAGCCGTGCAGGGCCGGTAGCTGGGCATGCCCAGCTACCGGCCGCGCGAACTCCGATGGCGTCCGGTTGCCCAGAGCACCATGCGGACGGACGCGATTGTAGTCGTCCCTCCACGCTTGTGTCACGGCCCGTGCTTCATCGAGCGACAAGAACCAATGCTGGTTCAAGCACTCGTCGCGAAGCCTGCCGTTGAATGATTCGATCACTGCGTTATCCGTAGGCTTTCCTGGCCTACTGAAGTCGAGCTTCACACCGTTGATGGAGGCCCACAGGTCCAAGCTCCTCGAGATGACTCTCACGGCTGTGGTTATCGACTCACTCCAGCAGCCGGAACCGCTGCCCGCCGACCAGTTGATCGGCCATGAAGTCCATGCTCCAACTCTCATTGGTCTGCCCGGTCGGCGGCCGTACCTCCCGGCGACGCGACGCGGGCGCTCGGCTTCCTGCAAGCGGTGCGGTCGATCGGCCAGGTCTTTGGCGAAAAGGAGCGGGCGCGGCAGTTTCCCGCCGCCGTCGCGATGGCGACCTGCGCCATCCTGATCGTGCTCTCGTATTTCGTGGCCGACGTGAACGCCGCGATCGCGCTCATCAGCGCCGGCGGTTCCGAGCATGTCACCGCCGGTGAACAATGCGGCATGTCAGCACAGGCGCGGGGATGACAGGCTGAAGACCGCTTCTCGCTGCTTTCGCCACACGGACAGGTGCGACGAGTAGAGGCCTTCCCGCCGCAGGAGGGCTCCAAGCTGCCCGGGCCCGGTGAGTTGATCCGCCTCCCGGAGGATGCGGGCCTTGTATTCGGCATCAAACCGTCGCCGCACGGGCCTCTCCGGTGCCGCCGGAGCACCGCGTCAGTCGGATGTTGACACGGCCTTGCTCGCCTGAGCGAAGGCGACCATGACCTTGCTGATTCGATATGAAGCCCGTCGCACGTGATACCGCGCCCTGCGCTCAGCCGCCTTGGGGTCGCGTGCAGATATCGCGGCCAGCACGGCTGCGTGCTCGTGCATCGCGACACCTGCGTGGCGAAAATCTTCGGCGCGGCTCACTTCTCTGCCCCGCGCGTTCGCTAGGCGGCGGTGGATCTCGCCGTAGAATAGGCCATGCATTTCCGCGAGCAGTGTCTTCATGGACCGGTTGATGCGGTCGTTGTGGCTGGCATCCGCCAGGGCCGCGTGGAACGCGTGGTCGGCCTCCCGCCATTGCGGGTATTCGAAGAGCCCACGGGCGGCGAGGTCGGCAGCGTGATCGGCGAGTTCGCGCAGTCGCGCCACGTCCCGCTGGGTGGCACGCAGGGCGGCCGCCCGGGCAGCTGCCCCCTCGAGGAACTCGCGATACTCGTATAACTGCATCGTTTCACTGGGCGAGCATTCGCGCAAACGCATTCCCTGCCCCTTGCCGTCACTGACCAGCAGGCCCTGGCCGCGCAGTCGGCCGAGCGCCTCACGCACGGGAATCCGACTCACCCCGAGGTGGGCCGCGAGTTGCGTCTCCACAACGCGGGCCCCTGGCACCGCGTCTCCTGAGTGGAACAGGTGCAGGACGATCCGGTCGTAGATCGACTCATTTTTCATGCCGAGCGTCTCTCTCAACGTGCCGCCGCCGCGACTTCCGAGCCGCGAAACCCTCGCTCGGGGCAGATTGTACCAAACTCGTCATCGGAATGTCAGCGAATGCTTCGGCAACGGCAGCGTGTAGCCACCGGTTCGCATCGAGCGATTGGGGTTGTAAGAGGGGTCGGTCTCGACCGCCGCTCCCCACCGCTTCTGCATGAACCGGATTTCCCGCTGGAGGCGGACGCGCTTTTCGGGGCTATCCTCGTACCCGCGCAAGGCCGACGCGGGGGGGAGGGAAATACCAGTTTCAAGGCTGGAGCGACACCGGATATCGTGCCGGGCTTTCAGGGGGCAGCGTCACACGCCCAGATGCTCTCTGGATGTGGTGCCGTTTAAGGGGGGGGCAGGTCAGCCGAGGCCCGCTCTTCCTCCAGGACCACGGCAGCCCGACGCAGTTTCGCAACGTGTGGGTGCGGCCCTTGTAGGACAGGCTTTAGCCTGTCATTCGCGGCGACAGGCTAAAGCCTGTCCTCCAGTCGCTTCACGCGGATGTTGCGGTAGTGGACTTCGTCGTGGTGGCCGGCGAAGCCGATGTGGCCCTTCGTGCGGGTGAGGCCGGGGTGCGGCTTGCCGTCGGGCGTGGCCTGGCCGTCGCGAAAGGGCGCCGTATCAGCATCGAGGATCGTCTTGCCGTTGACCACCACCTTGATCTTCGTGCCCTGCACGGTCACTTCCTCGCTGTTCCACTGGCCTGCGGGCTTCAGGCACTTTCCCCGCTCGGCAGCGATCACGCCGTAGATCGAGCCATGCGCCTGCCAGGGCTGCAGGTCTTTGTATTTCTCGTGGCCATCGTCGAGGATCTGGAGTTCGAGCCCGTCGAAGGCGGCGTTGCCCTGCGTTGGCACCCGGATCGCCAGGCCGTTGTTGGCCCCCGGCGTGAGTTTGAAGTCGAACCGCAGCACGAAGTCGCCGAATTCCTCGGCCGTGAGCAGGTTGCCCCCGACGCCGGGCTTGCTGCGCAATTCGCCGGCCACGGCCTCGTAGCCGGCGGTGGCGCCCTGCCAGCCGGAGAGATCCTGGCCGTTGAAGAGGGGCGCGAAGCCCGTGCGGGCGTCGGGCAGTTCGCGGATCCGCAGCCGGCGAAACTCGACGGGCGCGCCCTCCGACTCGAGGCACATGAAGCCCGTCGAAGGAAAGCAGTCGGTGCCTCCAGAGACCTCGTGGCCGTTCACCCAGAGCCGCACCTCGCCGTCGATCGCCCGCACGTAGTAATGGTTCCACTCGGGCGTGCCGCGCGAGTGCCGGGCCGTGGGAAAACTCCGCTTGCCATCGGGGGCGATGGGCGGAAACGGCTTCATGTCGGACGAGCCGACCGGAAACACGTCGCCGTCAGTCTTGAACCAGTAGGCCTGCTTGCCGGTCTGTTGTTCATATTGCTCGGTAAGCCCATGGTCCAAAACCTGCACCTCGATGCCGCCCGGAGGAAGTTTGTCGGGCGGGAGGTTCACGAACACCTCGGGCGGGGCCCAGAGAAAGACCCCCGAGTTTCCGGCTTTCTGCAGGTGCCGCCACTCGGCCGAGAGTTCAAGGTTCGTGAGTGGCTTCTTCGTGCGGATCACGCCGACGGGCTTGCCCGTGCACCGGGCCGTGCCGTTCTTCCACGACCATGTGTCGGGAGCGCAGTTCACGTTTTCGAAGTCGGCATCCGTAAGGTCGCGCCAGCCGGGGCCGGAGCCGTCGAGCGTGCCGAGCTCGCGAATGAATACGTTGCGCACGTGCATGACGGATCCGTGCGTCTGAATCTGGATCGGACCGCGGTCGGGGAGCGGCGTCGCGCCCTTCGTGAAGTAGTTCGGGAGCGGCTGGTTGTCGACGACGAGCTGGTCGTTGAGAACGACGGTCACGCGGTCGCCCTGGATCCGGATCCGGAAGGCGTTCCAGTCACCGGTGGGCCGATCCGCTTTCACGAGCGGATCCTTGGCATCCGTGCCTGGGGCGTTGTTCCAGAGTCCACCGGAGCCCTTCTGGCAGCCGATTTTGAAGTCTCGTTCGCAGGTCGGATCCCACATCTGCACCTGCGGGTTGCCACGCAGATAGATGCCGCTGTCGCCGCAGGGCTGGGGAAACATCCACTCGACGTGCAGCTCGAAGTCGGCGTAGTCGCGGTTGGTGGTGAGAAACACGCCCTTGCCGTCGTTCACGATCACGCCGTTCTCCACCTTCCAGTGGGCGGCGAGGTCGGCATCCCATTCGGCCTGCCGTTTGGACCGCTCCTCGGGCGTGCCCTCGGCTGCCTTGGCCGGGTCGAAGTGCGGCCGGCCCCGCCAGCCGGAGAGATCCCTGCCGTTGAAGAGCGGCGTGAAGCCGGCGGGTGGCTCGGCGGCGGCCGCGGTGGCGGTGAGCAGGAGCACGAGGAAGAGGGTTCGCATAGTTGCTCGTTGTAGGACAGGCTTCAGCCTGTCGGGAAAGATGTCGTGAAATGATGACAGGCTGAAGCCTGTCCTACGTTAGAGGATCACGGGCACGCCGCCTTGGGCGGCGGTCTTGTCGGCGGCGAAGATGACGTCGAACGTCTTCTTCGCCTGTGTAAAACTCGTGAGCGGCATGTCCGCGCCCTTGTCGGCCTTGAGCCTCATGGAGTGAAACGTGTCGTCGAGGACCGCCTTCGTGGCGGACCAGCCGTCGCCGATGGTGCCGATGTTGTAGTGCTTGGATGTGGCGTCGTGCTTCATGGGGGGGCAATCTATCCAGCTGGCGACAGTCGGGCCAGAGCCGGCCCGGTGCGCACATGGCTCGCTACGAGAGTTTCGTCTTGCCGGGCACGGCGAAGCCAGGCGACAGCAGCGACGACTGCCAGGTGAGATCCTTGGGGAAGAGATCGAGCTTCGACTCCTCGGCCGCGAACTTCCACGTGACCTTCTGGCCGGTGTAGGCGGCCAGGCGGCCGAGCACGCCCACGAGCGAGCTGTCGGCCATCTGCCGCAGTTCGACGATCGGCTTGCCGGCGCGGATCGAGTCAATCAGGGCCTTGTGCTCCTGCTTGTAGGCGTCGGCGAGGCTGCCCTTCATTTCCCAGACGACCTTCCCGGCCCGATCCACGATCCGTGAGCCGGCATTGGCCCCGCCGATGTGGCAGGTGCCCTGCGATCCGTGAATCACGTTGCGCACGTCCGACAGCGTGTTCGGCAGGTGCCGCGACTGGAACGACACGAACCGGTCGCCGGGATACTCGAAGTTGACGCCAAACGTGTCCCACAGCTCGCTGTCGTCGGGCCGCACGAACCGGCCGCCCGACCCGTAGGCCGACACGGGGTTGTCGCCCATCACCCAGTTGATCACATCAAGGTTGTGGACGCCCTGTTCGAGCAGCTGGTCGCCCGAGAGCCAGACGAAGTGATACCAGTTGTTCAGCTGGTATTCGGCGTCGCTCATCCCCTCCGTCCGTGGGCGATACCAGACGCCGGTCGAGCAGTAGCGAGCCTCCGCGCCGATCACGTCGCCGATGGCTCCTTCACGAATCTGGTCGACCGCCCCGACATAGTTCACCTGCCGGCGATACTGCGTGCCAGCCACGATCGCGAGGCCCTTCGCAACGGCCTCGTCGTGGGCTTCGAGGCAGATCCGGTAGCCAGCCGGATCGACGCAGGCCGGCTTCTCCACGAACACGTGCTTGCCCGCCGCGATCGCCGCCCGCGCGTGCAGCGGGTGGAAGCCGGGGGTCGAGGTGACGTGCACAACGTCCACGTTCGGATCGTCGAGAATCCGCTTGTAGCCGTCGAGGCCCTCGTGGCTCGTGTCGGAGGCCGCCACCTTGTCGGGGTGGGCCTCCCGCATCGCCTTCCAGGCCCGCTCGCAATTCCGGCCGTAGAGGTCGGCCACCGCCACGAGCTTCACGCCCGAGTTGATGGAGAGCGAATCGTTGATCGCACCGGTGCCGCGGCCACCGCAACCGATGACGCCGATTCGCAGTTCGCGGGTCTCCTCGGCCGCCGCGCGGGAGGAATGCACCATCGCCGCGGTGAACGAGGCCGCTGCCGAGGCGGCCGAAACGAGCGCGGCGCCGGAGAGCGTGAACTCACGGCGGGTGAGGTTCGAGGGGGCGGGGCGGTGAGGCATGATCGGTTGCTCCTGCGGACGAATTGCGCGGGGAACCGCAGCATACCGTTCCGGGGAACTCGCCGGGAGCCGGCACACGAGGCGATGTTTTCGTTTCAGCGGGGTGGGTTTTCGAATTCGGCTGGCTCGTGCGGGCGGCCGATAGGCTGATCGAGGCGAGCTTCTCGGGCGTGGCCGTGCCGAACAGCATTGCCGTCGGGTGAGTGTCGGCTTCCATCCGGAGTTGATCCATGAAAGCCATGCGCTGCGTTCCCTGTCTCATCGGCCTGGTCGCCGAGCCACCCGCGGCCGTCGCCCCGCCGGCCACCACCAAAGCGCTGGCGGCCGACGGGGCGGCACGGGAGAGACCATGACCAAGTGGTGATCGGAGCCGACAGCCGCCACAATGCGGGCATGGCACCACAAGCACGAGGATCACGACCGCCGATCGATGCGGCTGCGACCGGGGGGCCGCTGGTGGCCGTCGTCGTCGATCCGTCGCTGCCCTACGACCGCGAGATCGCCAAGGGCGTGGCCAAGTATGCCCGCGAGGCCGGCACCTGGCGGCTCTATATCGAGGAGGAAGCGCCGCGTCGGCTGCCCGATTTCGCGACCTGGGCGGGGCAGGGGGTGATCGCGTCGTTCGACGACGAGCGCATCGCCGGAGCGGTCGCGGCCACGGGGCTTCCCGCCGTTGCCGTGGGCGGAGGCGGCGGCTATTACGACCCGGCCGCGGGCATTCCCTATGTCGACACCGACAACGAGCAGATCGCGGTGCTCGCCGCCGATCACCTCCTCGAGCGCGGCCTCGCGTCGTATGGCTACTACGGCCTGGCCCCCGCCCGCACGACGGGCTGGTCCCAGATCCGGGGCCGGGCCTTCGTGGCGCGGCTGGCCGCCGTGGGTAAGGCGTGCGTCGAACTCGTGGCCCGGCACGAGGCCACGCAGTGGCGAAATCTCCAGGAGGAACTCGTCGCCTGGCTCACGAGCCTGGCTCTGCCGGTGGGCATCATGGCCTGCGACGACGTGCGGGCGCGGCACGTGCTCGAGGCCTGCCGGGCGGCGGGCCTGCGGGTGCCGCACGACGTGGCCGTGATCGGCGTGGATGACGACGACCTGCTCTGCGAGTTTTCCGACCCGCCGCTGTCGAGCGTGCGGCAGGCAGCCCGCCGGATCGGCTTCGAGGCGGCCCGAGTGCTCGAGGGACTGATGCAGCCGGCGGGCCCCAGGCGCGGCCGCACAAAGCCAGCGAAGCCCGAGCGCATCGTGGTGCCGCCGCTCGGCGTCGTGGCCCGGCGCTCGACGCAGACGATCGCCGTGGCCGACCCGGCGATCGCCGCCGTGATCAGGCTCGTGCGCGACCGGGCCTGTGGCCGGCTCGCGATTCGCGACGTCGCGCGCGAAAGCGGTCTCTCGCGCTGGATGCTCGAGGATCGGTTCCGCCAGGCGGTCGGTCACACGGTGCACGAAGACATCCTGCGGGTGCGGCTCGCCGAGGCCCAGCGGCTCGTGATCACGACCGACATGCCGCTGAAGGCGATCGCGCCGCGGGCCGGGTTTCGCTCGGTGGCCTACATGACGACGCTCTTCCGCCGCCATCTGGGCACCACCCCCGCCGCCCTCCGGCGCGACGCCGGCGGCTGACTTCACGGTGCACTCGTTCGAAAAAGAGGCCGCATGAAACGCAATTATGCGCTGGATGCCGCCGGATAGGATGGCGGGCATGATGACCGACTCTATGGCAGCCCCTCGCGCCGCGCTGGCGATCTTCGCCCATCCCGACGACATCGAGTTTGTCGCCGCCGGCACGCTCCTGCGCCTGCGCGATGCGGGCTGGCGGATCCATTCTCTCACCGTCTCCGGCGGCGACTGCGGCAGCATGACAACCGGGCCCGACGAGACTCGCGCGACGAGGGCCGCCGAGGGGAGGGCGGCGGCGACGATCCTGGGCGCCGAGTTTCACGAGAGTCTGGCCAACGACCTCTGCATCTTCTACGAGGAGCGGCTCCTCCGGCGGCTGGCGGCCGTGGTGCGGCGGGTGCGGCCGCGGATCGTACTCACGCACTCGCCAGACGACTACATGGAAGACCACATGAACACCGCGCGGCTGGCCGTCACCGCAGCCTTCGCCCGCGGCATGCCCAACTTCACGACCGATCCGCCCGTCGAGCCGAGCGCCGGCGACGTCACGGTCTACCACGCGATGCCCCACGGCCTCTGCGACGGCCTGCGGCGGCCAGTCGTGCCCGATCTCTACGTCGACACGACGAGCGTGCAGGCCGAGAAAAGGAAGGCGCTCGCCGCCCACGCGAGCCAGAAGGCGTGGCTCGACGCGACGCAGGGCATGGATAGCTATCTCGACTCGGGCGACGACGCCGCCCGGGCGGTGGGGCGGATGTCGGGCCGGTTCGAGTGTGCCGAGGGCTGGCGGCGACATCTGCACCTCGGCCTCTCCGCTCGCGACGACGACCCCCTCGCCGCCGCCCTGGGGCCGACGCTCACGTGCGCTCAGCCCACCACTCACTGACCATCCTACTTTGCAAGGAAAGGACCTCTCCATGCCCCGACCGCTCAGCCGCATCGCTCCCGATTGGTGGGACTACACCACGCTCGACGCCGACATCATCCGCGATGCAGCGGCGCTTCCGGAGCGTGATCTGGCAGGGCTCGCACGGCCCGGCTTCCGCGTCGTGCTCTACGACACGCTCGAAGATTTTTATTTGGCCGAGGCGCTCGAATACATCACCGCCTGGAAGCAGGCGACGGCCGACGACCCCGTCGGCATCTGCGGGCCGATCGGGCCGACCGAGCAGCTGCCGCTCGTGGCCCGGCTCGTCAACGAGCTCGGGCTGAATCTCCGCCATGCCCACTTCTGGGGCATGGACGAGTGGTGTGAGAATGGCCGCGAGGTGCCCGTCACGCATCCGCTCTCGTTCGAGCGGGCCGACCGCGAGCTGTGCTTCGACCGCATCCGGCCCGAGTTGCGGATGCCCGAGGCCAACCTCCACTTCCCGAAGGCCGACGTTGGGGCCTACGTCGCCAGTTGGAAGACCGCCCGCTGCGCCGTGATGCAGGGGGGGCAGGGCGACATCAAGCACTGGGCGTTCAACGACCCGCTCCGCCGGGAGGGGAAGCACAAAGACGCCCCGCCGTCGCCAGCGGAATATCGGTCTCTCTCGACCCGCGTGGTCGATCTACATCCCATCACGCTCGCGCAAAACGCCCGCACAAGCGGCGGCGGCAACATCACGATGGTGCCCCAGCAGGCGATCACGGTGGGCCCGGTGCAGACCTGGCAGGCGGAGAAGGTGTCGATCTGGCATGCGGGCACGCACGACAACCCGCTGGGCCAGCGGCTCACGGCCCTGATGATCTCGAAGCGGCTCGTCGATGCGAGCGTGCCGATGTCGCTGCTCGCTGATCATCCGAACGTGCAGTTCAACTACTTCCGCGGCGGCCTCGGAACCTGCACCGTCGAGATGCACTAGCTGCAGGCGACGGTCGCCACGGCGGCTTCGGGAGTATGCAGTCCCGCTCCAGATGTTACCATCGCCAGGTTACGCACCGGACCCCGGCGATCCTTCGGCTCGTGGCCTGGGCGACAGCCGGGCAATTCCCTGGAGAATCCCATGCCTCGCTCGCCTGCGCCTCGGATGTGGAATCAGTCCGGCAGCCTCGCCGCCATCGTCTTCTTCGCGTGCGGTGCTGTCTCCGCCGCTGAATTCGTCGTCGCCCCGGCCGAAGGGCTGCCGCTGCCGGTCGTCTCGGCAGAGCCGGGCAAGCCCGTGCAGGTCCTGCCGGCGCCGGCAGGCGACGTGCCGCGCGACGATCCACGCTGGCGCGACCACCTCGCCTCGAAGGCGGCTGCTGAGGCCTGGGCGGAGGGTGTCCGTGAGTCCAAGCACGCCGACAACCTCGCGGGCTACCTCGGAAAAATCTGCGGCCGTGAGCCCGCGCTCGTGAAGGCCGCCGACCCCCTGCCCGAGGCTGCGATCGTCGTCGGGGCGGCCTGCCCCGACGCCATCCGCGCGGAGGCGGCGCAACTCGGGTCCGACGGCTGGCTCGTACGCACCGCGGGCCAGCGGCTCTTCATCTGCGGCGGCGGCCGGCAGGGCACGCTGTACGGCATCTACGCCTTCCTCGAGGACGTGCTCGGCTGCCGCTGGTGGGCCCACGACGTCGAATTCGTGCCGCGCATGCCGCGGATCACGACCCCGCCCCTCGACATCCGCGTCACGCCGCCGTTCCTCCTCCACGACCTCTACAGCCGCGAGGCGCAGACGGGATCCGGCGACATGGAGTGGAAAGCCCGCAGCAAGAGCACGTTCCAGCCCACCGGCAGCCACACGTTCCACGGGCTGCTCGCGGCGGCGGCGGCGGCCAATCGTCCCGACTACTGGCCGCTCGTCGAGACGAAGGACCCCAAGACCGGCGCGGTCTCTATGGCGCGGGCTGTCGCCAAGGATGCGGGCGACTTCAACGGCCGCGTCCTGCACTTCAACTACCTCGCCCCCGGCATGGCAGACGACCTCGCCGCCGCCCTCGGCCGCGAGGTTCTGCGCCGCGACGGGGACGTCACCGACTGGGTCTACATGGCCGGCCAGGGCGACTGGTACGGCGGGCTCGACCAGTCGCCCGAGAGCAAGACCGTGTACGAGGAGGAGAGCTGGACCGACGCCGACGGCCAGCGGCACGGCGGCTCGAGCGGGCCGCTTCTGCGGCTCATGAACCAGACTGCGGGGCTCGTGGCCAAGGCCCATCCCGGCGCGCAGGTGGGCACGCTCGCCTACATGAGCACCGACAGCCCGCCGGGGAAGACGCGACCGGCCGACAACGTGTGGATCTGGCTGCCGCGGCTGCGCTACGGGATCACGCTCTCGATCGAGGAGGCGGCGGCCGCCACCGGTGCGGCCGTCGAGAAGGTCGCCGCCGGCAGCCGACGGATCAAGCGGGCCATCGAGCGCTGGGCCGAGATCACCCCGGGCCGGCTGCTGATCTGGGAATACGGCGTCAACTACACGAACTACTTGCGGCCCACACCCAACCTGCGGGCCATCGCCGAGAACATCCGCTGGTATCACCGCATCGGCGTCCGCGGGATCATGGTGCAGGGCAACTACACGTCGACGGGCGGCGACCTCGTGCTGCTCAAGAATTACGTCTGGCGGAAACTGCTCTGGAACCCCACGCTCGAGGTCGAGCCGCTCGTGCGCGAGTTTTGCACGGGCTACTACGGCCCCGCGGGCGACGACGTCCTGGCCTATGTCACCGCGCTCGAGGACTCCGTCCGCGGCCCCGAGCCGATCATCGTCGATGAGTTCGACACGCAGGCCCGGTATCTCACGCCCGAACTCGTCGCGACGCTCGACGCGGCGCTCGCCCGTGCGCGGGAGAAGGTGGCAGGCCCGGGGCAGGAGATGTTCCTCGCGCGGGTCGAGGAGGTGGCCGCGTCGGTCGAGGGCGGCCGGCTCTGGAAGGAGGGCGAACTCGTCGAGCGGGACGGCCGGCTCGTGCGGGCCGACCTCGGCGGCGCCGACACGCAGGCCCGCGCGGAGACGCTCGCCCGCTCCGCCCGCGGCAGCGGCGTGACGGAGTGGGCGTGTGGGGTGACGCAGACGCGGTGGTTGGTCGCCTATAACGGCGGGCCGCTGCACACGCTCGCCGCCGCGGGAGTCACGGCGAAAGTGGCGCCCCGCCAGGGCGACTTGCGGCTCTGGTCGCTTGCCCGCGCTGGCGAGGTGTTCGTCAAGACGTCGGGGATCGCGCCCGGCAGCGAACTCTTCGACGTCGTCGGCCAGCCGACTGCCGACCGGATCGAACTCGTCGGCGAGACGGGTTACTCGAACTGGGACAGCGCTCCGGATCACCTCCAGCGGGACGAGATCGCGATCCAGCCCGACGGGCTCCTCCGCTGGACGGCCACGCTCGAGCGGACGAACGTGGGCGACGGGGCGACGGCTGCCGCCCGGATCACCACGTGCTACCCGGCCGCGAAGCCTGAGGACGTGACCGTAGAGTACGACGCGGGAGCGGGCTGGAAGCCGCTCACGATCGGCCCCCCGCGGCCGCACGCCCGCCCGCTGCTGGCCGAGGAAATCCCAAACAAGCCCGGCCAGCCCTCCGTCGTGGAGGTGCCGCCGCAGTCTCCCTTCCGTCTGCGGGTCGTGCGGGGGGGAAGTGCCGCCGTGATCGACACGGTCGTGTTCCCGAAGGTCGTGGCCGTCGGCGCGGCGTGGCTGCCGAAGATGCAGGCGGTGGGCACGTTCGTCTGGGGTGAACCGGTCACCGGGATGAAGATCGGCGCGACGGTGCCGCTCTGCGAGCGCACGATCGTGATCGAGTCGAAGGCTGCCGAATGACCGCCCCCGAGTCGCATCAGAGAACGGCCCAGCGTCCCCGCCTACCGGCGAAGGCTTCGAACCAACAACGGCCTCGAACGACTCAATAGGGAGATCAAACGCCGCACCAGTGTCGCCGCCCTGTTCCCGAATGAGGTGTCACTGCTGAGACTCGTCTCGGCAGTCCTCAGCGAGATCAGCGACGACTGGGAGACTGAACGGTCTTACCTGAATATGAAAGCCTGATGACCCGCCCGCTCATCCCGGCGATTACAGAAGAGGGGTTGCTTTATCGGGCCGCCCGGCGGGTATAAACCCGCAGCGCGGCCGCGGTCGCCGCCGCTTCTTTCCACTCGCTCTGCCGGAGTTCGCCGATGGCCCCTGCTGGAGGTTTTTCCGCCGCCGGACCCTCGGCTTCGCCGCCGCCCGCGCGGCGCCGGTTTCTTGCCACCATCGGCCTGGGCGTTGCCGCCACCGCGCTGCGTCCCGCATCACTCCGCGCGGCGGGCGCCAACGACCGGCTGCGGATCGCCGTGATCGGCTGCGGCGGCCAGGGCTTCAGCAACCTGTCGCGGGTCGCCGCGTCGCCGGATGGCAACGTGACCGATATCACCGTGCTCTGCGACGTGTTCGAGCCGAGCCTGCTCAAGGCCGGTGAACTCCAACCCAAGGCCCGCCGAGTCGCCGACCTCCGCCGCGTGTACGACCATGCCGACGAGTTCGACGCGGTCGTGGTGAGCTGCTGCGAGCACACCCACGCCTACGCCACACTGCCCGCCCTGAAACTGGGCAAGCACGTCTACTGCGAGAAGCCGCTCGCCTGGAACGTCGACGAGGCCCGCCGCGTGCGGCTGGCGGCGCGGGAAGCAAAGGTCGCCACGCAGATGGGCATTCAGATCCACGCGGGGGACAACTACCGGCGGGTCGTGGAACTCGTAAGAGGCAACGCCATCGGGCCGGTCACCGAGGTGCACGTCTGGGTGGGGCGGGCCTGGGGCCGCCACGCCTCGTCGGAGGAGGCGACGAGGCACGGCGACATCGTGGCCGCCATGGAGCGGCCGACGACCGCCGATCCGGTGCCCGCCGGTCTCGACTGGGATCTCTGGCTCGGCCCCGCACCCGAGCGGCCCTTCAGCACCGCCTACTTTCCGGGGCCGCGGTGGTATCGCTGGTGGGACTTCGGCAACGGCACGATGTCGGATCTCGGCAGCCACTGGAACGACCTGCCGTTCTGGGCGCTCGACCTCGACGCGCCGACCGCCGTCGAGGCGTTCGGGCCGCCGCCGCACCCCGAGATCGCGCCGGCATCGATGCGGGCGGTCTACGACTATCCCGCCCGCACGCTGGCCGACGGATCGGTCCGGCCGGCGCTGAAGCTCACCTGGTACCAGGGCACGGAGCGGCCGCCACAGGTGAGCGACGGTTCGATCCCGGCCTGGGGCTCGGGCTGCCTCTTCGTGGGCAAGAATGGGATGCTCCTCGCCAACTACGGCAATCACATGCTCCTCCCCGAGAAGCAGTTCGAGGGCTTCGTGCGGCCCGATCGCTCGATCCCCTCGTCGCCGGGCCAGCACCAGGAGTGGCTCGCCGCCTGCCGAGGGGTTGGGCAGGCCAGCTGCGGCTTCGAATATTCAGGGCTGCTGACCGAGGCCAACCACCTCGGCAACGTGGCCTACCGCGTGGGACGGAAGATCCCGTGGGACTCGTCCGCGATGGCGTGCCCCGGCGCGCCGGAGGCTTCCGCATTTCTCGTCCGCAAGCCGCGGGCGGGATGGAGCCTGACCTGAGAAATCGGGGACGGGAGCGATTTTCGGCAGCCGATGAGCAGCGCGGCCCTTGCCGGAGGAACCGGCGGGCGCCCTGCACAAAAAATCGCTCCCGTCCCCGATTTCCCCTTCCCAAAAAAATTCGGGCGCACTTCCGGTTTGATACTTGTTGCCGCCGTACGGGCGCTGTAGTATACAGACCGTATACAGGCGGTATACAGACGTTTGGATGGGTGGGCGGGTCCGGAGATCGTTTCAATGCACTCTTTTGCCTTGCCGTCGCAGCGAATGCGACCTTCTTGGGCGTGGGGCGTCACCGTCGCCGTGATCGGATTCGCCGTCGTGCCGTCGGCCGCGGTCGCCGGTCCCACCTGGGACGGCGGCGGCGTGGCCGACGCCACCTGGACCACGGCGTCGAACTGGGACTCGAACGTCGCGCCCAACCTCGCGAACGGCACGAGCGCCATCGTCTTTCAGACGCTCGGTTCGGGCACGGCCGCCGCGGCAACGCAACTCGGGGGCGGCACCGTCGACATCCTCAGCCTGCGCGCGTTGAACTTTACTGGCGCAACGGTCTCCCTCGGCACCACGGGGGTGACCACCACGGGATTTTCGATCAACTCCGGCACGCTGATCGTGCGGAGCGGGTCGATCTCGAAGGCGAACTCGGCCCCGGCCGTCGTCATCAATAGTGCCCTGCAGCTCGTGAGCGACGGCCGGTTCAACAGCGAGTTTCCTAGCGAACCGAATGGCGGCATCATCTTCGTCGGCCCGATCAGCGAAGACGGCACGAGCCGCAACGTCGTGATCAGCGGTAGCACGACCGCCGATGGCGGCACGTTCAGCCGCGTGGCGCTCGGCGGCGTCAACACCTACACCGGCTCTACGACGGTCGAGCGGGGCAGGCTGCTCGTCGGTCTGATCAACACCAACACGACCGCCAACGCGGGCATCTCGGCCGCGCCGGGCGTCGCCGGGGCGCTCGGCAACTCGACGTCGGACGTGGTCGTGGGCAACGCCACCACCGCCGCCAACAACTGGAGCGTCGCCCTCGAGATCGGCAACGGCGTCAACATGAGCCGCGGGATCCGCTTTGCCAACACCGGCACGGGCGTCGCGCGATTCGACACGTCGCCCGTGGGGCTGCGATCGAGCACGCTCACGCTCGACCGCACGATCAGGTGGGATGCGTTCGGGGGCGCTCAGAGCTGGACGGGCCTGGTGACGGGCACGGGCGGCTTCACGAAGACGGGCGAAAACCTGCGGCTGACGAACACGGCGAACGACTTCACGGGCCCCGTGAGCCTTCTGCAGCTGGCCTTGAATTTCGACGTCTCGGGTACGAATAACGCCCTGGGCAGGGGCACCTCGGACATTCAGATCACGGCCGCGGGAGCCAACACGGCCAACGGCCGGACATTGCAGGCGATTGGCAGCGGGACGGTTTCCCGTGGCATCAACGTCGAGGCGACCGCAACGCAACCCGTCACCATCACGACGACGGGAACAGTCGAATTTTCCGGCAACATCGTGCTGAATTCACTCGGCGGAAACGTCGGGCTTGATGCCGGTGGCTTACAACGATCCCGATTCACGGGCGTCATTTCGGGCTCGGCGCCGGTGATCACCTCGGGCAATGCCAGCTCCAACGGCAGCCAGGTCGTCCTGACGAATCCCAACAGTAGTTTTTCGGGACAGGTGCGCGTCGGAAACGGAGGCCTGTTCATCGGCGGCAACGTGACGGCGGGTCAAAACGGGCCGCTGGGAAATTCCTCCAGCTCGATCTTGGTTGGTAGTGTGACGAGTGGGGGAAATCCGTCGTATCTCGTCACCGACGGAGGTTACACCGTTACCCGGAATCTGCTCGTCCCGGGGCCGAGTGACGGAGGAAGTGACTCGTACACCGGACCGGTGATCATCGGCAACGCGACCAACACGTCGGCGATTTTTTCGGGCTCACTGGCGATCAACCGGACGCCCGGCTCCAGCCGTCTGAATTTGCTGTTCGCCAGCAACGACGGGAGCGCGGAGTTCAGCGGACCGATCTCCGGCTCCGCGGCGATCGGCATCGGCGGAGGCACACAGATTTTGGCCGGCTTGCCGGACGCCAGTCGAATCGGCAGCGTCGTTCTCTCGGGCAGCAACTCCGGCTTCTCCGGCGACATCGCCACCCAGACGCGGGCGCGGCTCGTCGTCGCATCGAACAATGCCCTGGGAACCGGAACGACTCCCGTCGCGTTCTACACGTACGGCTCGACCACCTCGGGAACGTACGTGGGCGGAGTCTCGACGCGTGGCGCCGTCACGGTGAGTCGCGACCTGCTGTTGAACGGTACCACCACGACCATCAGCCAGCCCGTTTCGTTCCTGGGCACGACGGCCGATGCGTCGGTGTTTACCGGTCGCATCACGATCAACCGCGGCGTCTCCGGCGGTGTGCCCGAGCAGTCCTTCGGTGCCGTCGCGGGTGGATCGGTGGATTTCCGGGGTGTGATCACGGGTACCGGCGTCATCGCGGTGCCGATCGTCAAGACCGGCGAAGGCCTCGTGATCTTCAGCGCCACCAACAACTACCAGGGCACGACCACGATCAACGCCGGCGTGCTCCGCGGCATCGACGGCGTCGGCATCAGCGGGTCAAACGTGATCCTGGCCGGCGGCGTGTGGGAGTCGGGCACGAGCATCATCCGCGGCAGCGGCACGGGGGCGAACCAGGTGCAACTCACCGCCGCCAACAGCGGCTCGAGCGGCTTCTCGTCGGCGAACGCGGCGGGGATCACGGTGGCCATCGGCGGCACGGCGGCGCCGACGGCCCTGACGTGGGGAGGAGATGCTTCCTTCACCATGAACACGCTCGTGCTCAACGCCCCGACCGCCACGGGACCGCTCGAATTTCGCAACTCGATCAATCTCAACTCCAGCACACGAACCATCAGCGTCGGCGCGGATCGGGCCACCGTGTCCGGCACGATCTCTAACGGTGGGCTCGTCAAGACGGGCGCCGGCCAGCTGCAGTTCACGAGCGCGAACACCTACAGCGGCACCACGACGGTGAGCGCCGGTCGGCTGCTCGTGGACGGCGCGGGCAACCTCGCGAACACGGCCCGGGTGGTCGTGAACGGTTCGGGGGCCGAGCTGAAGTGGAACTCTTCGAACGCGCTCACGGCGCCGCTGACCGTCTCGCAGGGCACGATCTCCGGCACCGGCGCGATCAGCGCCGCGGGCGGCGTGACGATCGGCACGAGCGCCGTGATCTCACCGGGCAACTCGCCGGGCATCCAGGCCTACACGACGGGCCTCACGTGGGCCGCCGGCGGCGGCTACATCTGGGAGATCAACGACTGGAACGGCACGGCGGGCAACGAGGCGAACGGCTTCGACCAGATCCAGGTGTCGGGCGGCAACCTCGTGGTCTCCTCGTCGGCGGCCACCCCGTTCACGATCCGGATCACCGGCCTCACCGGGGGCAACGCGGTGGGCGTGGTGCCCAACTTCTCCTCGGGCAACGTCGGCCGGTCGTTCGTGATCGCCACGGGCACGGTCAGCGGCATGACGGCGACGAACGTCATCATCGACGGCACGACCGGCTTCACGCCGAGCAACCCGCTCCCCGCCGGGGCGGGCTTCTGGCTCTCGCAGACGGGCTCGAGCGTGATCCTCAACTACGCCCCGTCGGCCCGCTACTCGCTCACGGGCTCGGCGAGCGCCGTGGCCATCCGCACCGGGAGCTCTACCACGCTCACAGCCACGATCACGAGCAGCACCGCCACCGTGACGAATCCCGATTCGCTTGGCTACACGGGTCTCTCGCTCTCGGGCGGCGCAGGCTCGCTCTCTTCGACGAGCGGCACGATCGCCGGCGGCGCGAGCGGCTCTGGCAACGTCTCCTTTAGCAACAACACCGCCGGGGCCTACACGTTCACGCCGGCGATCACGAGCGGCACGAACGTGAACCTCGGCACGACGGCCGTCGCCACGTCGACCACGGGCGTGACGGTGAACGTCTACAACCCCGCTGCGGCCAACACCCTCTCCTCGCCGGTGTCGCTCGGCAACGTCCGCGTGGGTGGTACGGCATCGCAGACGCTGACGATCCTGAACACGGCCACGGCCACTACGGGCTTCCAGGAAGGCCTGGCCGCAAGCGTCAACAGCACGACTGGTCAGGCCACGGGCTCGGGCTCGATCGCGAACCTGATCACGGGCTCGAGCACCGCGATCTCGGTCGGCCTCAACACCGCGACGGCCGGCGCGCTCAGCGGCACCGTCACGCTCGGCTTCACGAGCACCGGTACCACGAGCACCGGCGCCACCGGCCTCACCCCGCTGCCGCTCGCCAACCAGACCGTCGCCGTGACGGGCACGGTGTGGAACGCGGCGGCGGCGAACGCGATCTCGGGCACGTACTCGCTCGGCTCCTTCCTCGTGAGTTCGACGGCCACGCAGGTACTCTCGATCGCGAACATCGCCCCCAACAACGGCTTCTCCGAATCGCTGAACGCCTCGTTCGGCACGCTGTCGGGCGTCTCGACCAACGGGGGTTCGATCAACCTCCTCCCCGCGGGCGGCACGAGCACCGCGATGTCGGTCTCCCTCACGAGCGGCAGCGCTGGGGCCGCGGTCGGCTCTGTGCCGGTGAACTTCCAGACCGACGGGCAGGGCACGAGCGGCCTGTCGGCCGAGTCTCTGTCCCCGCAGACGGTGAACCTCGGAGCCACGTTCCTCGACCGGGCGGTGGCGAGCTTCACGAGTGGCTCGACGACGTCCTCGCTCCTGATCAATTTCAACACGGTCAACGAGGGCGACGTCGTCTCGCCCATCGGGTTCAATATCTACAACCTCCTGCAGACCGCCGGCTACACGGCTGACCTCGCGCTCGTGGACATCGTCCAGTCGAATCCGACTGGCCCGCTGTCGACGAACCTCCCCTCACTGTTCAACTCCTTGGCGTCGGGCACGTTCAACTCCTATCAGGCGTTCGTGAACACGGCAAACCAGGGCACATTCAGCAACACCTGGACGCTGCAGTTCAAGAGCGCAAACGGCGGCACGGTCTACAACGCCGATACCCAGCAGACGCTCACGCTCACGACGAACGTGATCGTGGTGCCCGAGCCGGGCACGCTGGCCCTGGCCGCAGCGGGGATCGGCATGGCGCTTGTGGCCTGGGCCCGCCGTCGCCGGGCGGCCTGAGAAGTTCACGCGGCCCAGGGGCACGCGACGCACCGGCACCCGTGAACGGCGATCCGGTCCCCAAGGAACACCACATTGGAGGCTGGACGCCTGCTGCCTGGTGGGGTATACCCGTTAGGATCGTGTGTATACACGTGACGTCCGCGGTGGAATGGAGGAGTGGTCGTGAGGAGGACAGCGATGTCAATCCGAAGCCGATCCGTCCGGCAGATCAGCAGCACCGCGCGGGATTTCACGCTGCGGAAGCGCGGGCACCCGCGGCCACCCCACAGCCGCCATGCCCTACATGGTTTCACCCTCGTCGAGTTGTTGGTGGTGATCGGCATCATCGGGCTGCTCGCCGCTCTCCTCGTTCCGGCCGTGCAGCAGGCCCGGGAAAGCGGCCGACGAATGGCGTGCGCCAACAAGATTCGCCAGCTCGGCCTGGCCGTCCAA
>JAPLNR010000048.1 GCA_026401035.1 Planctomycetia bacterium
CAGCCGCCCGAGCCATCGGGAGGGATCGCTGGCGGGCGGTGGGCTGCATAGCCTGCTGCCTCCTTGCCGTGGCCAGCAAGGAATCGGGCTTCGTGGCGCCGCTACTCGTGGCCATCTATTGGTGGCTCTTTCGCCGCGACGAACCGCGGGGATTCTGGCAGGCCGCGATCGGCGGCGGGACCGTTGCCACGGCGGCATTTCTCGCGGCGCGGTTTCTGCGCGAGCCGGCCCGGTCGGCCATCTTCGAGGCCAAGCCCGCCTACCCGGGCGGATCGCTTGCAGCCGCGATGCAGATCGAGCCACGGATTCTCGCGCTCTACACGCAGCTGTTGATCCTTCCCATGAACCTCTGCGCCGATTACGGGCTCTACTCCGTGCGGCACCTGCCGCTGCCGGTCGCGCTGGTGTTGCTGGCTGTGCTCGCGGCCGCCGCCATCTGGGCCGTGCGGGCCGACCGCCGCATGGCACTCGCGATCGCGATGATCCTGCTGCCGCTCCTGCCGGTCGCGAATCTGATCCCGATCTACCGCGCGGCGGCCGACCGCTATCTTTATTTTCCACTGGCGGGCGTTGCCGTGGCCCTGGGCCTCCTGCTCGACGCGCCGTGGCTGGCGGCCCGCCCGCGGCTGCGGGAGGGATTCAGGATCGGCTGCATGGCGGCGGCTGTGCTGCTCGGCATGGCGTGCATGGAGCGGCAGAAGGTGTGGGCCACGCCGCTTGCCCTCTGGGAAGACACCTATCGAAAAAACCCGGTGGCCTACACCGCCGCCTCGGGGCTCGGGGAGGCGCTCCGCGAGGCCGGACGGCTGACCGAGGCTGAGAAGGCCACCCGCGAGGCGATCTGGCTCTCGGACGAAAAACGGGGCGATACCTGGGCGCTGCTGGCCCTCATTCTCGACGGCCAGGGCCGCAAGGCGGAGGCACAGACGGCGCTCGCGAAGGCGATCGAGGTCGATCCGAAATTGGCCGACCCGGATGCACGGGTGCGGGCGCTCGCGATGGAGCGAAACATTGCGGAAGAACTGAAGCGGCTGCTGAAGACCGCCCCCCTTTCCGGCGGCTAAATCCCGTGGCGACGGTTTCGCTCCGCGGCATCAGTTCGTACACTACTGCGAATTATGGGAACGATCAAAAAATCCTTGCGACGTCAACGCGACGTTGAACACAGCGGCGACTTCATCGCCAGTTCCCCCGTCGGGGAAGCGCCGGCTGACAACCGCGTGGATCGCTGGAACTCCTTTCTGCTGCGGGCTGCCGTGATCGTGCTCGCGGGCTTGTGGGTCTACTCGCCCGCCTACCACGGCGACTGGCTCTGGGACGACGACCAACTCCTCACGCAAAACCTCACCGTGCAGCACCGGGTCTCCCCCGATCCGAGCGTGCCGCCGAACAGCCTGCAGTCGCTCGCAAAACTCTGGTTCAACCCCGACGGCGCCGATTACTTTCCGCTCTCCTACACGGCGCTCTGGGCGCAATGGCCCTTTTTCGGCTTGCGTTCCACCGGCTACCACGTCACCACGATCCTGCTCCATATCGCAGGCTCGCTGCTCCTCTGGGCGCTCCTCGCGAAGATGAGGATTCCCGGCGCCTGGCTCTCGGGACTCGTGTTTGCCATCCATCCTGTGTGCGTCGAGAGCGTGGCCTGGGTGTCGGAAACCAAAAACACACTCTCGCTGCCGCTCTTCCTGATCTCGGCGATCTGCTGGGTGGGCCAGGACGACGAGACCGACACGGCCAAGCGCCAGCGGCTCTATGGCATTTCGATCGTCTTCTTCCTGCTTGCGATGTTCGCCAAGACGTCGATCGTGGCCTTCCCCGTCGTCACGCTGCTCTACGCCTGGTGGAAGCGTGGCACGGTGACGATGCGCGACCTGATCGTCGCCGCGCCGCTGTTCGTCGTCTCGATCGTGCTCGGCCTCGTGACGATGTCGTATCAATGGGGCCGGGCGATCGGCCAGGAAAAGATCATCGTCGGCGACCTGCTCTCCGTGGGCGGGTTTCTCTCCCGGACGGCGATCGCGGGAATGGCCATCCTCCACTACCTGGCGTCGATCGTGTGGCCGGTAAACCTGCTGCCGATCTATCCGCGGTGGGAGGTCGATCCGCCCAAGGCGTGGATGTTTCTTGCCTGGCCCTTGATCATCGGTGGCGCCTGGTGGATGTGGAAGAACCGCGACGCCGTATCTCTGCCCCACTGGGGCCGCCACGCGCTCTTTGCGTTTGGCTTCTTCCTGCTCATGGTCGCGCCGGTGCTCGGCTTCGTGACCATCTCCTATATGCGGATCACCTGGGTGGCCGACCACTTCATCTACCTGCCGATGATCAGCATCATCGCGCTTTTGTGCGCCGGCGTGATCCGGCTTTTCGGGCAGGCGCAGGAGGAATCGAAGCCGACGTTCCTCGCTGGCGGCGCCCTCCTCCTTGCCGCGCTCACGCTCCTGTCGTTCCGCGACGCGGTGAACTGGATGGACGAGGATCACATGTGGGAACACACGCTCAAGCACAACTTCGATGCGTGGCAGGCCCACAACCGGCTCGGGGCGAAGAAGTTTGCCCGCGGCGACGTCGACGGCGCGCACTTCCACTTCCAGAATTCCACCCGCCTGCGACCCGACCTCGGCGAGACGCACAACAACCTCGGCACCACGCTCTCGGCGCGGGCGAACATCTTGGGCCAGCGTGGCGACCAGGCCGGCGCCAACCGCGAGATGGCCGCGGCGATCGAGCAGTTTACGGAGGCCTCCCGCGTGACGCCGCATGTGCCGGCGATCAAGGTGAACCTCGCCAACGCGCTGGCCGCGGCGGGACGGTTTGGCGAGGCGGGCGACAAATACCGGGAACTGCTCGAGAAGGAACCGGGCAATCCCGCGCTCATCAACAACTACGGCGTGACGCTCTACAAGATGGGGAAGAAGGAGGAGGCGATCGTGCAGTTCAAGAAGGCGCTCGAGATCGCGCCAAACTTGAAGGACGCGCGGGAAAGCCTCGCCGTGGCGCTCGGGGAGAAGCCCGACCCGTCGGCCTCGGCGCCACCGCCGCCCGGCGGGCAGTTGCAGCTCAACGCCCCGCAGCCATCGGCCACGCTCGGCCCGGCAGTGCTGCCGTGAGTAAAAGTAGGACAGGCTTCAGCCTGTCGAATTCGCTTTAGCCTGTCGAAAACGGGGCCAGTGACAGGCTGAAGCCTGTCCTACTTGCCGAGCCAGGTCACTCGCGCGAGCTTCAACAGCTCGCCGATGCTCCGCTTGCTCTCGGCGAAATCAGCCTTGCTCGTGCCGCGGGTGCGATCGGTGAACGTGATCGGTACCTCCACGATCCGCCCACCGGCGCGGTGCACTCGCCAGAGAAAATCCTCCTGGAAGGCATAGCCCTGCGCGAACGGCTCCTGGCTGATCGTGTCGAAGATCGAGAGCCGCACCGCCCGAAACCCGCCGGACGAATCCCGTGCCGGCACCCAGAGCACCCAGCGGGTGAACCAGCAGACGAGCCAGCTGGCGATGTGCCGCGAGAGCGGCCAGCCGACCGTGCGGCCGCCGGGCACGCGGCGGGAGCCGATCGCCACATCCGCGGGCTTGCCCGCCACCGGCTCGAGCGCCGCCAGGAGCCGCGGAATGTCGGCAGGATCGTGGCTGAAGTCGGCATCCATGTTTACCGAGACTTCGAAGCCACGGCTGCGGGCGAGCCGAAAGCCTTCGAGGATCGCGCTGCCCAGACCGCGGCGACCGCGGCGGACGAGCACGTGGAGGCGGGGCTCGCGACCGGCCCGCTCGCGGGCGATCTGCCCTGTGCCATCGGGCGAATCGTCGTCGACGATCAAGAGCTGAACGTCGGGCGAGCAGGCGAGCACGGCATCGATCAGATGCTCGATGTTTTCCCGCTCGTTGTAGGTGGCCGCCTGCACGAGCACGCGGCCGGCCGGCCAGTCGTCGCGGGAGTGGAGGTCGTTGTCGGGCATGAGGAGGCTGAAGACGGGCTTACTTTTGACAGGCTGAAGCCTGTCCTACTTGTCGCCGCGGCGGAGCCGGGCGAACAGGCTGCGGTAGTCGCCGGGCCGGACCGCGAAGATCGACTTCTTGTGGATGTCGGCGGGATGATCGACGAGATCCTCCTCGATCACCACCATGTCGGCATCCAGCTCCCCGTCCGTCTGGGCTTCGGCGTCCTCTATCACCCCGACCTCCGCCACCGGCTCGGCCGTCGCCATGGCCACGGCAATCGGTCGAACGGGCAGCGGATGAGACTGCTCGAAGGCATCGAGCTGCCGCGCCATCGAGAGCCCTTCGCGGCTGGCAACGTGGCGGTGGGAGCTGAAGTCGTCGGGGCCGCGCATCACGAAACGTTCCACGACTCGTTCCTCCTGTTCGAAGTATTCCTCAAACGGATCGGCATAGGGATCAAACACGAGTTCCACCTCCGGGCCATGCCAGGGATCGCCGGCGACGGCACGGTCGGCGGCCTCGACGATCGACGAGTCGTCGGCGCGGCTGCCGACGATGCTCTCTTCCAGGGAATGGTGCTCGAGAACGGTGTCTTCGACATCCGTGTCGTCGGCAAACGTGGCGGCCGTCTGCCCAAACGCCGGCTCGTTGAAGGCGCCGAACTCGATGACGCCCATCTCGCTGCCCGCGAAATCAGCGCCGGCCATGTCGGCGGGAAACTCGATCCCCGCATGCCGGCTGCCGTGCGGCACCGCGTCGGCCGCGGCCGGCCGGGCGGCGGCGCTGCCGTGGATAAGCGCCGCCGGCGCGGGCAGCCGCTGAATCTCCTGCCAGGCGGCGGCGATGTCGGCGGCCCCGACCCGCGGGCGGCCCGCCTGCGAAACCAGCAGCAGGGCCTGATCACAGATCTGATTGACCAGCCGCGGCACGCCGTCGGAGGCGGTGAACACGGCGTCTTCGCAGCCCGGCTCGAACTGGGCGTCCCACTCGAGCGACGCGGTCTTCATCTGCGTGCGCACGTAGGCGGCCGTCTCCGCATGGTCGAGCGGCTCGAGATAGAACCGCGCGCCGATCCGCTGCGAGAGGCTCTCCATCTTCGGGTTGCCGAGGATCTCCTCGAGCTCCGCGGTGCCCGCGAGCACGATGTGCACGGCGGGCATCGGCGTGGCGAGGTTGGTGAGCAGACGCAGTTCCTCGATCAGCCGCGTCGGGAGGGTGTTGGCCTCGTCGACGAGCACGACCAGCCCCGAGCCCGTCGCCGCCAGTCCCCGCACCCGCTCGACGATGCCGATCCGCAACTCGGCCTCGTCGATGCCGCGGTAGGGTTCGCCGATCTCGGCGAGGATCGACTGCCAGAGCGCCCGCCGCGTGCAGATCCGCGCTCCCGAGAGCAGCGCCACGTCGAAGTCTTCGCGGACGCTCTCCGCCACCTTCGCCAGCAGCAGCGACTTGCCCGTGCCCGGCGGACCGACGACGAGGCCGACGCCCTCAGCGCGGCGGACCAGCCGGTCGAGCCCGTGGAGCGCGGCGTCGACCAGCTTCGCCGGATGGTAGAAGTCGACGCGGGGAGCGGCGAGGAACGGACGGCTCGACGGGTGGCGGCGGGGGGCAATCATCGCGGGGAGGGGTTCCGAAGGTGGTCGCAGTCAGTTCACCCCTATGGTGTCGACCATCCACGACCGCTTCCTGCACTGCACAACGGCCGCGTAGACTTTCCGGATCAGGAAAACGGCGCCCCGGCGAACGGTCGCGCCGAATGTGACGAACGGAGGCTGGACGGGCTTCAGCCCATCGCACCATGTTTCATGTCAAAATCTGTGGAGTGATGACCGCGGCCGACGCCCGCATGGCAGCCGACGCCGGCGCCGACGCGATCGGCTTGAACTTCGTGGCCGGTTCGCCACGCTGCCTCGACGTGGCCGCGGCGCGGAGGGTGGCCGAGGCCGTGCCGGCCGGCGTGTTGAAGGTGGGCGTGTTTGCCGGGATGGCAGCCGAGGCGATCCGTCAGGTGGCCCGCGAGGTGGGACTCGACGCGATCCAGCTTCACGGCCACCTCGCTGCCGATCCGTCTGGCGGCGGCGCAGCGGCGACCGACCCGCCGGAGCGGTGTGGAGAGCTGGCCGGCCTGTCGGTGATCCGCGCCGTGCGGCTCGAGCCGGAGGCAGGGGGCGATGGGCTGGCTGCCGCGCGGGCCTGGATCGCGGCGGCCCGGAACGGCGGGGCGGCGCCCGTCATGGCGATCGTCGATGCCGCGGTTGCCGTTTCGCGTGAAACCGGCGCGGGGGCCCTTGGCGGCACCGGCGCGAAGGTCGACTGGCAGGCGCTCGCGCGGGCCCGACCGCTCGACATCCCGACGGCTCTGGCCGGCGGCCTCACTCCCGACAACGTGGCCGAGGCGATCCGCCAGACCGGCATCCATGCCGTCGATACGGCCAGCGGGGTCGAGTCGTCCCCGGGCGTCAAGGATGCGGCAAAAGTAAGGGCGTTTACGAAGGCCGCTTTGGGCGAGTTGGGGTTGCCTACCAAATACGGTTAAGTCCAGTATCATGTGGGCGTCTTTGAGCCCACTGAATCGCTCCTTAAGACAACTCTTTTCGTATCCCTTTCAGGAGGTTCCCGTGGCCCACGTCGAAACCCGTCTGCCGTACAAAGTTGCCGATCTTTCGCTCGCCGATTGGGGCCGCAAGGAGATCATGCTGGCCGAGAACGAGATGCCCGGCCTGATGGCGCTGCGGCAGAAGTATGGCCGTTCGAAGCCACTCGCGGGCGCCCGCATCGCCGGCTGCCTGCACATGACGATCCAGACGGCCGTGCTCATCGAGACGCTCAAGGAACTCGGCGCCGAGGTCACCTGGAGCAGCTGCAACATCTTCTCGACGCAGGATCACGCCGCTGCCGCCATCGCGAAGGCCGGCTTCCCGGTCTACGCCTGGAAGGGGATGAACAACGAGGAGTTTGACTGGTGCATCGAGCAGACGCTGTTCTTCCCGGACGGCGAGCCGCTCAACATGATTCTCGACGACGGCGGCGACCTGACGTCGATGGTCCACAACAAGTTTCCGGAACTGCTGGGCGGCATCCGCGGGCTCTCCGAGGAGACCACCACGGGAGTGCACCGCCTCTATCAGATGCATGAAAACGGCGACCTGAAACTGCCGGCGATCAACATCAACGACTCCTGCACCAAGAGCAAGTTTGACAACCTCTACGGCTGCCGCGAGAGCCTTGCGGCCACCGACGTGATGGTGGCCGGCAAGGTGGTGGTGGTGTGCGGCTACGGCGACGTCGGCAAGGGCTCGGCCCATGCCATGAAGTCGCTGGGTGCCCGCGTGATCGTGACCGAGATCGACCCGATCAACGCCCTGCAGGCGGCGATGGAGGGCTTCGAGGTGACCACGATGGAAGAGGCCGCTTCCCGGGGCCAGATCTTCGTGACGGCCACCGGCTGCCGCGACGTGATCCGCAGCGAGCACATCCAGAAGATGCCCAACGATGCCATCATCTGCAACATCGGGCACTTCGATCTCGAGATCGACATCGCCTGGCTCGACGGCACGAAGGGCATCAAGAAGGTCGAGATCAAGCCGCAGGTCGACCGCTACACCCTGCCCTCGGGCAACTCGGTGCTCGTGCTGGCCGAAGGCCGGCTCGTGAACCTCGGCTGTGCGACGGGCCACCCGTCGTTTGTGATGAGCACGAGCTTCACCAACCAGGTGCTCGCGCAGATCGCCCTCTGGACGGAGACCGACAAGTACGACGTGGGCGTGCACCTGCTGCCCAAGAAGCTTGACGAAGAAGTGGCCCGCCTGCATCTCGACAAGCTCGGCGTGAAGCTGACGAAGCTCACCGAGGAGCAGGCCGAGTATCTCCACATCCCGGTCGAAGGCCCATTCAAGCCTGAGTATTACCGCTACTGATTTCACGCCCGTAGGGCCATCGATGGCCCCTGCGGACGACTTCCAACACGATCAGGCGGGGGGCGTTGCGAAAGCGACGCCCCCCGTTTTTTGTTTCCCGTGGAACGACAACAACTCGTTGCCCGAGCCCGGCACCGCCGGCTCCGAATCAGGGCAGTGAGCACCCGCCCCCTGCCCCGACCGCTACTCAGCCCCGCCCCGGAAGCATCCATTTTTGCTACCATCCCGGCTTCGATTCACCCACCCTGA
>JAPLNR010000015.1 GCA_026401035.1 Planctomycetia bacterium
CCGTAGACCCGCGCGGCATGCACGACCGCCTCTTCAAACGGCTCGTCTTCGAAGCCCTGGAGGATGTTTTGGGCGACGAAGACGTCGATCGGCCCCTGCGTCGGCAGATAGCGGGCCGCACGGTCGAGCGCCTGCTGAATCGCCCGAGCACGCTCGTCGAGGCTCCGCAGGGCTGCCTCCGTCTTCGGGGTCGTCAGGTTGTGCATCGAGCGGCAGAATCCTTGTACTCCTCTCGGAGTATGGCAAAGGGGGGCAAGAAAAGGGAAATCGGCGAGGGAGGCAAACACCTTGCAATCCCGAAAGTCGAACGCCTCTCCCAGCCGACAACTGGCGTATCCAAATACGACACCCCCCTTTAAGGTGGTTTCTCATGATGCGGATTTTGCGTCTTCCATTGGAATCGAACCGGCACTGGCCGCGGATTTTCGTCGACTGCACGCAGACGGCGGCCTGTCCGGTTTCGACGGGCATTCCCCGGGTGGTACGCAATATCATCGCGTTCGGCGCCAAGGCCGCCCGGGAGCGCGGTGTCGAACTCGTCCCCGTGCGGTTCCAGCATGGTGAGTTTCGGCGGGTGGCCACGATTTCAGTGGGCGGACTGGTTTCTCCTTCCAGCCCGCGGCAGCACCCGCTCGCAACACGGCTCCGAAAAATCCTCGTCCCTCGCACCCTGGTGCGCAACATGTCGAAACTTTCAGGGTGGTTCCCGCCGGATCAGCCTCCTTGTGCGGCCGTCACCTTTGCGGCGGGCGATGTCCTGTTGCTCCCGGATTCATCCTGGGCCGAGGACATGTGGGCCGCGGTTGACCGGGCGCGACAGGCGGGCGTCGCGCTCGGCGTCGTACAGCACGATTTCATCCCGATCCGCCATCCGGAACTGGTGCCTCCCAAGAGCACCAAGATCTTTCGCAAGTGGATGGAGGCGACGCTCGGCCGTGCCGATTTTGTGATGGCCGTTTCCCAGAGCGTGGCCGCGGAGACCCGTGCCGAACTTTTGAGACTGGGCCGTGCCGAAGTCGCCCGCTGTGGTGTGTCGTCGTTTCGCAACGGCGCCGACTTTCTCGACGAGGCCGACGTGCAACCGCCGGTTGACTTCCGACGGTCGGCCGCGATCCGCCGATCACTCGTCGACTTCCTGCATGGCGGCACCGCCGCGCCCTACCTGACCGTTGGCACGATCGAGCCGCGAAAAAATCAAGCGCTGCTGCTGCAGGCCATCGACCGGGTGCGCGCCGAAGCACCGGATGCGAGGTTTCTCCTCGCCGGCCTGATCGGCTGGGAAGGCCAGTCGGTCGTGGACGCCCTGCGCGACCATCCGGCCTGGGGCCACGCCATCCTGCCGCGCTCGTCTTCCCATCTCTTGCCGAGGGCTATGGCCTGCCGATCGTGGAGGCCTTTGCGCGAAATCTGCGGGTTTTCGCCGCTGATATCCCGGTGCATCGCGAGATCGGCGGCGGCAGTTGCGTGTATTTCGATCCGCACGATCCGGGTCAGCTTGCCGATCTGCTGATCGCCTTCTCGAGGAGCGGACGGTTTGCAGCCGCCTGGCCGCCGCGGAGATCGGCACTGCCCACATGGGCTGAAGCGGCAGAGCAGATCGTCGCGACCGCGCTCAAGCACGCCCAACTGCCGCTGCCAATGCCGGTTCCGCAGGCCGCGTGGCAGCTCCGCGCGGCAGGCTGATGCCGAGTGGCTGATCCCCACCGCCCACGTGTCCCACCGAATTGTTTCGGAAAAAACGGTGATTGCGGCCCGCCCCACCGGCCTGCTTGCCTTCGGCCGGGCTACCGGAGAAAGGTGAGACATGCCGGGAAGGTCGTGAGAGTCAGCCACTCGCACGAACGTCTCGACAACCATTCTCGGAAGACGAATTGCTGGGTCCTTCGCCTCTCTTTGCGAAGCCCCGGCGCAGCGTAGGCCGACGTGGGTGAACGCCAACAAGCGTTCGTTCACGACGGCCTTTTTTGTTGTGCCGAAATGCACGTCGGCGCGTGTTCGTGAAGCGGATTCACATGATCGCGATGCTCTCGACGAGGTTCCTGCCATGAATGACTTCGAGGTTTCACGAACGCCCCTGAACTGCGCGTCACTGCTCGCCGCGGTGCTCGTAGGCGGCGTTGCCGCGCTGGCCGCATCTCCCGCAGACGCCGCGCCGGCATTCCAATTGATTGAAACGAGCACGGCGACGTCGCTGCAACCCGAGGCGATCGGTGATCCGGGCGGCACGACCTACACGGGCTCGAACGGCTGGCCCGCCGGAACAGGCCTGCCGACGGCGTTGGGCAGTTGGCCGCTGGTTTCCGGAACGTATCCGCCGGGATTCGCTCCCGACGTGAGTTTCGGCAACAACTACGGCATCACCGGCTTCCATTCATCGAACCTGTACCTGACGGAAGATGCCTACGTGCAGTTCGAGTTTGGTGGCAGCGGAGACGCCGACTATCAGGATCAGTTCTACGTCAACAACGTCCTCGTCTACGACACCAAGACATCGTCGACGAATGGGCCGAACCCGACCGGACAGTACCTCTTCTCCGCCGGCTTCGTCCCGTTCAAGTACATCGCCAACGTCACGGGCACTGGCGGCACATCGACGTACACGATCGTCAACGGCTTCAACACCGCCAATCCGGCTGACGCGGCGGCGTTTTTCCTCGGCTTCGACCCCTACACCGTAAGCGGCACATTCACGACGAGCGGCACGAGCGCGGTTTACATCGGCCTTAGCGACCGGCCCGAAATTGTGCCTGACCACGACTTCCAGGACCTCGCAGTCAAGGTCACGATCACCGGCGTGCCCGAACCCGGCACGCTTGCCCTCGCGGTGATCGGGGCAGGGAGTGCCTGTGCATTTTTCCGCCGACGAACGCAAGGCAGCCGGGCCAGCCGACAGCCGCAGTCGTCCTGAACGTTCGGAGCGAACGTAAACAACGCCCGCAGGCACACGGGCGCTGAGCCGGGCAGAGGACGCCACACCACTCACCCTATTTCGTGGAGGTGTGCCGTGAAGGATAGGTCGGCCAATGGCACTTCGGCAAGCGTCGGCCTGGCGGGGCGGATCATGAGGAGCAACCGCCGGAGCTGGTCGGGCTTGATGCGGCCCGATCGTGGAGGTGCCGAGGAGCTTCCTATCCGCGGTCAAGGCCGGATTTGTCTCGTCGCCGCAGACCGGCCTTGAAACCGCTCTTCTCGCGGGCCGTCCGCACCGTGGCATGGGATACCGTCAGAGGCTGTGGATGTCGATCACGGGCAGCTCGTCTATCCGTCGCCTGCAAGATTGCCCGGTCGAAAGTGGGTCTAAACGAGCTCGCCCCAGTCGGCGGGAGGCCCGAGGGCGGGAGACAAGGGCGGCGGCTCGAGCGGTTCGCCGAGATGTGTCAGGGGCTGACTTTACGCGGGCGAAGCCATCCTGGCGTTCGCCCGCTTGCGAACCTCCGGTTCGAAGTGAGCCGGCTCCTCTAAGTCGAACATCGCCACCACACCCCGGGCACTCGAGCGGAAACTCCTCCCCCACCCGGGCCACGGCTCCGTCGGCCCGAATCGATTCGCATAGAGATCGACGATGGCGGCGAGGAAGCCCCGCTCGCGGCCCGGCATCGGCCAGGCGGCGACGCCCTGGTCGAGATAGGCCGCACAGAGTCGGATGAGGAGCGGGTGCACAAGTGCATCGGCGTCGAGCGCCGGATCGATCGCGATGACAAGATCCCGCAGCCGTACCGGCGGCCGCACATGCGCGGGGGCGGGCCGGGTGAGCGTGGCGGCCTCCACGCAGGCATGCCAGAGATCGGCCGTGGCCGGCCGCTCGACTGCGTCGCTCTCCGTGAGCGTCCACCGCACGGCCACGTCTTCCTCCTGCCGCACCGGATGCCGCAGGACGGCCCAAGATCGGCCTCGAGCACGGCCACGAGGTCCGCGTCGCGGATCCGACCGACGGCAAGTTCCTCGCGGTACCGCGACTCGGCGAGAAACGGCTCCGTGCCGTAGACCCGCGCGGCATGCACGACCGCCTCTTCAAACGGCTCGTCTTCGAAGCCCTGGAGGATGTTTTGGGCGACGAAGACGTCGATCGGCCCCTGCGTCGGCAGATAGCGGGCCGCACGGTCGAGCGCCTGCTGAATC
>JAPLNR010000055.1 GCA_026401035.1 Planctomycetia bacterium
CGCCGCGAGAACAAGTAGCGGTGCGCACCCAGTCGGCGCACCTGCAATTTCGCGGCGGCATGTTCGACATCCCGCCAGCGGTCGTCACGGATCGGCGCCGCCGACGCGGTCAGAAGCGAGTCGATCTTCGACATCGCCAGAATCCGCCGCAGGGGATCAGACGGGGAGCGCACGACGAGCGAACCACCCAGCGCGTTGATCTGACTGCGCATCCGCAACAGCGCGCCCAGTCCCGCGCTCGACGCAAACGGCACGGCCGCACACTCGAGCACGACCTGCCGCGCCCCCTCACGGACGTGCTTCTCAACCTCGCGTTCCACAGCCTCGCTCCAGGTGGCGTCGAGGGCCCCTGCGAGCGCGAGCGTCGCGGTGTCGTCATTCCGGCTGGCGCGGATCTCCATCAGGGCTGCCCTTTCGCCGGCGGGTCGCGCTCGCCGATGAGCACCGCGGCCTCTGCGGCCAGATCGGGCGGCACCTTCCAGCCCCCCGCGCACCGGGCGAACACGGCCGGGTCAATCCACACCGCCTGCGGCACCAGGTCGGCCACCGGGATGGAGGCGATCGGTTCACCGTCGAGGATCCGCACGACGAGCCGACCGACCTCGCGGCCGATCGCATCGTAGTCGGCGCCCACGCCCACCGCCGCCCCGGAGCCGACGAATTTCTGGAACGACGCGAACACCGGCACCCGTGCGGCGCGACAGGCGGTCAGGATCGACGGGGCGGCGTTCTGCGCGTTGATGTCGGGAGGAATCCAGAAGGCGTCGATCCCGGAGCCCAGCAGGCTGTCGACCGCCGTGCGGACTTCGCCGGTCGTGGCGGCATTGGCCTCGACCAGTTCCAGACCGATTGCGGCCATGGCGGCGCGGGCGATCTTGAGTGACGCCACGGCATTGCTCTCCGCCGGGTTCCACGCCACGCCCACCCGGCGGGCGGCCGGGTTGCACTGCTTCAGAACCGCCATCAGCCGCGCGATCGGCGGCGGGCTGGCGATGCCCGTGATCCAGTCTGGATGCTCCTCCCGCCGGTCGGCATCGAGCCCGATGCCCAAGACAAAGGGATCGACCACCAGCCCGAAGACATGGGGCGCGTGCCGCTGGTTGGCGCCGGCAAAGGACTGCAGCGCCGGCGTCGTCAGCGTCACCGTGAGGGTCGAGCCACTGTCGGCCGCGTCTACGGCCATCTGCCGCAAGGTCGGCATGTCGCCCTCGGAATTGAGCCGGCGGACCTCGATCCCCTCGACGCCGCGTGCCTCGCGGAGCACCGCGTCGAAGCCGCCGAGGGCGTCGACCACCGGCTGGATGCTCGAATGGTAGAGCACGACGATCCGCGGCCTGTCGCCGGCACCGGTTCCCCGCTGCCGCGATGCATCGGTGGCAACGAGCACCGCGCCGGCCGCCGCGATGATCGCGCAGGCGAGCCAGAGTTTGCGAATCGCGTCAACCATGATGGATCGGACCTCCACCGTGGCGGGCGGCGACACGGGCGACTCGGGGGATATTTCAGCCGTACCGCTTGGCCATTTCGGCGAGCGTGATGCACTTCACCTTGCCGGCGTTGCCAGCCTGGCCAAACTGCACCATCCGCTCGGCACAAACCTTCTTCATCGCCTCGCGGGAAGGCTTCAGGTAGTCGCGCGGGTCGAACTTCTCAGGCGCCTCGGCCAGCACCTTGCGGATCGCGCCGGTGATCGCCATGCGGCAGTCGGTGTCGACGTTGATTTTCCGCACCCCGTGCTTGATGCCCTTCTGAATCTCTTCGACCGGCACACCCCAGGTCTGCGGCATCTTGCCGCCAAACTTGTTGATGATGTCCTGGAGCTCCTGTGGCACGCTCGACGAGCCGTGCATCACGAGGTGGCAGTTGGGGAGCATCTTGTGGATCGCTTCGATCTGCTTCATCGCCAGCACGTCGCCGTCGGGCTTGCGGGTAAACTTGTAGGCACCGTGGCTGGTGCCGATCGCGACGGCCAACGCGTCGACGCCGGTCGCAGCCACGAACCGGGCCGCCTCGTCGGGATCGGTGAGCAACTGGTCGTGCGAGAGCTTGCCGGTGGCGCCGTGGCCGTCTTCGGCCTCGCCTTCACCGCTCTCGAGCGACCCGAGGCAGCCGAGCTCGCCTTCGACGGAGACTCCCTGGGCGTGGGCGAGCTTCACGACTTCCTTCGTGACCTTGACGTTGTAGTCGAAGTCGGCCGGCGTCTTGCCGTCTTCCTTGAGGGAGCCGTCCATCATCACGCTCGTGAAGCCGTGATCGATCGCACTCTGGCAGGTGGACGGCGAGTTGCCGTGATCCTGATGCATCACGATCGGAATCGAGGGATAGAGTTCCGCGGCCGCAAGCATGAGGTGCCGGAGGTAGTTGTCCTGGCTGTAGCTGCGGGCGCCCCGCGAGGCCTGCACGATCACCGGCGAATCCGTCTCCTTGGCCGCCTCCATGATCGACTGGATCTGCTCCATGTTGTTCACGTTGAAGGCGGCGATGCCGTAGCCGTTTTCGGCGGCGTGATCGAGCAGGATGCGCATGGGAACGAGCGGCATGGCAGAAACTCCTCAGTCAAAGGCGGGAAAACGGTCGTGGGTGCCGAAATCATAAGAACTCCCCGTTTTCTGCACAAACGGTCCCGGTCCATCGCCCGCGTGATACCATTCGACGGTCGCTCCCGCGGCAGCAGGATGCCTTTTCGATGGACCTTCGCCCCACCACCGATCCGCTCAAGAGCTTTCTCTACGTCGTGGGAGGCTGGGCCTGCGTCGGCCTGGCCGTGCTCGGCTCGATCCTGCCGCTCCTGCCGACCACGCCCTTCCTGCTCCTGGCGAGCTGGTGCTTCTTCCGCGGCTCGCCGCGGATCCACGCCTGGCTCCACCGCTCGAAGTGGTTCGGCCCCACGCTCGACGATTGGCAGCACTACCACGGCATCCGCAAGAGTATGAAGTATCGCACCGTCGTGCTCGTGGCTGCCGTCGTCGCGGCCAGCCTCGTGCTCAACAGCCTGCCGTGGTGGATGAAGTATCTCGTGCTCGGCTTCGTGGCGGTCGGCCTCTACACGATCTGGACCGTGCCCACGCTCCCCGACGACGCCCCCCGTGCCCCGCGCACGATCGCCGAGTAGGACAGGCTTCAGCCTGTCATGGCTCGCGACAGGCTGAAGCCTGTCCTACTTGAGATCTGCGTCGGGCTCGGGGAGCCAGTGCGTGAGGATCGTTCCCACGAGGGCGTAGAGACCCGCAACGCAGGCGCCCACGACGGCGATCCGCACGGGGTCCGGGGGCGTGGCCGCAGAGAACGTGAGCGTGAGCCAGGCGGCGGCCGTGCCGAGCACGCGACCGCCGATGTTCGCCGCAAAGCTCTCCCCCGTGCCGCGGAGGTGCGTCGGGAAGACGAGCGGGATGTAGTTGCCCCAGAAGCTGAACTGGGCGACCGTCACGAGGCCCGCCAGGAAGATGCCGGCCTTGATCCAGGGCAGTGAGTCGGCCTGCGTGAGCTGCGTCGAGATCCACCAGAAAAGCGCCGGCACGACGAGGAGCGCCGGAATCTGGAAGATCCGCAGGAGGATCCGCCGCCCGAGGATCCGAACCGCCGCGAATGCCAGGAGCACGCGGCCCACAAGGCCGCCGATCTCCTGCCAGATCGTGACGGTCGCCACGGCCTCGTCGGTGGCATTGCCGGCGATGCTCTTGAGCTTGCCGGCCGGGGGGGCTGGCTTTCCGGCCTGTTCCGCCTTCGCGACGGCCGCGTCCTGCGCCTGCTTCGCCACCTGGAGGATCGCGGCATGTCCCTTCGGTCCGCCGAGGATCTGCGGCAATTGCTGGATCGCGCCAAAGGCGATGCCGTAGCTCGCCGCGAAGACGAGCGTCGTGAGCACCGTCGTGCGGATGAGCGCCGGGCTGAAGAGCTCGCGGATGCTCGGCCGCTTGAGCGTGCCGGCCGCCTTCTTCTCGGCCCACACCGGACTCTCCGGCAAGAACGGCCGGATCAGGATCAGTGGCAGCGCGGGGATCACGCCGGAGATGAGCGTGTAGCGCCAGGCATCATGGCCCCCCTGGATCGCCGGCAGTTCGGCCGCGAACCGCGCCGCGAAGACGTTGGCAGCGCCCACGAGCAGTCCGCCGAACGACGAGAAGGCCTGCGTCCAGCCGAGGGCCCGCTCCCGCTGCTCGCGGTCGGGAAACAGCTCGGCGAGCCAGGCCACCACCGCGACGAACTCCACGCACACGCCGATGAAAACGAGACAGCGGAAGAAGAGCAGCTGCGGCAGCGACGTGGCGAAGCCGGCGGCCAGCGCCGCAAAGGCATAGAGCAGGATGCTGAACGTGAGCACGCGCCTGCGACCGAGCAGATCGGTGAGATAGCCGCCGATCAGGCCGAACACACCGCCGGCGATCGCCGGCACGAAGAAGAGCGCCCGCGCCCACTTCGCATATTCGGGCGAGCCCGGCAGGAGCAGGGGCACGCCCTCGGCCGTCAGGCCGCCCAGCGATGCCAGCGCCGGCTTGATGATCAGCGGCAGCATCAGGAGTTCGTAGATGTCGAACGCGAAGCCGATCGCCGCGATCGCACAGACGAGCCAGCCGGTCGTCGACAGCCGGCCGTCGGCTGTCAGGCCACTGGGCCGGGTTGAGGAATTGCTGACCGCTGCCATGCAGGATACTCCCGGGGAGCACGCCTCGAGCGTGCCGTACCGTGAGCCACCGGCCCACGTCGAAACATGGGCCAGATCATAGCGTCGGTTTCAGTTGACCAAGCCCGCACCGGGAGGGCAGCCGGCAAACTGCCCAGTCTGATTGCCCAGTCTGATTGCCGGCCGCAGTGCCCTGTCGCCCGGGACGTTACTGCGGCCCGATCGACGCCGGATTCTTCGCGAGGAAGTCCCGCGGGCCACGGGTCGTGTAGTAGGGATAGGCCACGGCCCCGGTCGGCGGACCGGCCGGACCGGTGGCGGCATAGTCGGAGGCCGCCAGCGCCGCCTTCTCCTCAGGCGAGAGATGATGCTTGGCGAGGCCGCCGTAGGGTCCGACGTGACGCTTGCAGTGGCCGGCGGCGCAGTCCTCGCAGCCGGGCTGGCAGCCGCCCGGGCCGCACTGGCCGTCGGAACAGGCGCCGTCGGAACAGGCGCCGTCGACACATGCGCCGTCCTGACACTGGCCGCCGCCATGCTTGGCCTGGTGGGCGTAGGGGCCGTCGGTGTTCAGGAGAAAGAGCCGGTCGATGATCGAGCAGCCGCTCGACATGCCAACGAGGGCGACGAGGGCCAGAAGTCCGGAAAAGCGTTTCATGGCGAGGGTTCCTGTGTGCGGGATGCCACTGCGCTCTCGAAGCCTCGGCACCCGGCAAGGTGTATCGGCCGTGCCGGTCGCACCGGTTGAGAAAACTCTCCAGCTGGCAAGATGGGCAGGCTGGCATCGATGCCGTCGGGCAGACGCCGGTTGGAGACCGCTTCCTTCAGAAGCAGTTTTACTTGTAGCGGCCGACGATCAGCGAGATGTTCTGGCCGCCAAACCCGAAGCTGTTGGAGAGGGCCTGTTCGCACCTCCCCGCGCGGGCCTTGTTGGGCACGTAGTCGAGATCGCAATCAGGATCCGGATGCTCATAGTTGATCGTCGGCGGGAGCATTCCATCGCGGATGGCGAGCAGACAGACGATCATTTCGGTCGCCCCGGCGGCGGCGATCAGGTGCCCCATCATGCTCTTCGTGCTGGAAACCGGAATCTTGTAGGCCTGCTCGCCAAACACGTTCTTGATCGCGAGCGTTTCCACCCGGTCGTTCACGCTCGTGCTCGTGCCGTGGGCGTTGATGTAGTGAATGTCGTTCACGCCCAGCCCGGCATCCTGCAGCGCGAGCTTGATGCAGGAGGAGGCGCCGCGGCCCTCCGGGTGGGTGTCGGTGATCCGGTAGGCATCGGCCGTGGAGCCGTAGCCGAGCAGTTCGCCATGGATCTTCGCGCCCCGCTTCTTGGCGTGCTCGAGTTCCTCGAGCACCACCATCGCCGCACCTTCGCCGAGCACGAAGCCGTCACGTTCGTTGTCGAACGGGCGGCTGGCCCGCGTCGGCTCGTCGTTCCGGGTCGAGAGTGCCGTGAGCAGGTTGAAGCCCGTCACGCCGAAGGGATGGATCATGCTGTGGGTGCCGCCGGAGAGCATCACGTCGGCATCGCCGCGGCGGACGATTTCGGTCGCCTCGCCGATCGCCTGGCTGGAGGCGGCGCAAGCCGTGAGGCAGTTGAGATTCGGCCCCTGGGCATTGAACATGCCCGCCAGATGTCCGGCCGGCATGTTGGGCTCCTGCTCAACCTCGGAGAGCGGGTGCAGGGTTTCCAGGCCGAGCTTCGTGAACTTGGCGACGTCGAGCGTGTCGCCGCTGATCGCGGCCATCATCATGCTCGTGAAGGAATCAAAATCCTGCTGCCCCTCGCCGCTGCCGAGATAGACGCCCAGCCGCGTCGGGTCGGCCGGCAGCCCCTTCTCGAGGCCCGCATCCCGCATGGCCTGCAATGCAGCCCCCGCGGCAAACCGGGTGTGGCGGCCGCAAAACTGCCAGAGTTTTGCGTCCTCGCCCTCGTCGCTAATGTCCCAGTTGCGAACCTCGGCGGAGATCTTGGTCGGAAACCGCGAGGCGTCGAAGACGGTCGTCATGCCGACACCCGATGCGCCGGCCATCAGGTTTTTCCAGAGTTCCTCCACGCGCACACCCAGCGGCGTGACGAGCCCCATTCCGGTGATGACAACCCTGCGCCTGCCGGCAACCATCGTTACGTTCCTGATTTACCAGTCGGGCCGCGCCAGCGGTTGCCCCGCCTCGTCGCGGCCGACATCGTAGATGTGCATCTGGTCGAGCCACTGGAGCAACTCCTCCGGCTCGAACAGTTTCGGCACGCCCTCGCCCGGCTCGAGGTGGGCGAAAAATAATTCGGCCTCTCCCTGGAGTTTGTCGTCCACCTTGCTCGTCACCCGCGTGAGCGAGCCAGCGGGCTTGAGATCGAGAATCGTGGCATGAAACCGGATTGAGTCGCCGGGCACGGCATCGAAGTGAAATTCGGCATTGGCCACCTTCGCGAGCACGACCCGGCGGTTGTAGTCGATCGCATCGGCCACCAGGAGTCCGGCCGTCTGTGCCATCCCCTCGACGATCAGCGAGTTGGGCATCAGCGCCGCGCCGGGGAAGTGGTCGTGCATGTGCTCCTCGGCCAGCGACACGTTCTTCACGGCCGTGGCCTGTTTGCCCCGCACGAACTCATCAAAACGATCGATCCAGAACCAGCGCATTAAAAAATTCCGGCGGTTGCCGCCCGCTGACGATCGCAGCGGTGCGGGCGGTCGAAGGTGGGTCAGGCTCAGGCGGACAACTTGCTCTGCACGTAGCGCACCATGTCTTCCACGGTGAGCGTATTGGCAAAGTTCTGCACGCTGGGATTGGCCTCGAACTTCGACAGATCGGCAAATGGCATCCGCGTCTTCAGCGCCGCAATGCCCGCCGCATTCACCTTGCCGTTGGTGACGTACTCGGTGCTCGAGAGCACGTCTTCGGGGAAGAGCTCGCCGCGTGGGATCTTGATGCCGAACGACTTCTCGAGGCGAAACACGATGTCGAGGAAGTCGATCGACTCCGCCCCGAGATCGCCCACCATCGTCGCCGACGGGGAAACTTCATCGTCGTCGACACCAAGCGCATCGACGAGGGCGGTCTTCACCTTTTCGAAAATTTCATCGCGGGACGGCATCGACATGGCACCTTGCAAACGAGGAATGGGAACCACTGCAACGTAGCACGGTTTTAATGTCGACCCGCCGTCATGGAAACCCGAAACCGGTTTACCCGCCGCAGTCCGACCCTAAAAACCCACAAAAACAGCCGCGCGATGGGTTTTTAGCGGGCGAGGGTCGCCGTGCCGACAGCCGGCAGGGCCGAGCCAGAGACCGGCGGCGACTGGGTCTGGGCCCCGTAGACCATGTGCCGCGGCCCGGTTCCCATGCGGGAGGTCGGGTGCAGCAGGGACCAGAGTTTCCGCATTTCCGAACGCACGCGGGCATCCACTGCCTCGCCATACGGTTGACGCTCCGCGAGGTTGTACCGCTCCAGCACGAGTCGAGCGGTCAGGCTCGTCCGCTCGCCGCTGGCGCTCGAAACGGTGCCGCTCGCCTTCACCTTGGTGGTCGTCTCGTCTTGTGAAAGCACCTCCGCGGTGACGGTGAGCACCCGGCCCGGCTCCACGAAATCACCATATTTCACGTTTTTCGCCGAACGCAGCACGACGATGCTGTGGGCGAAGTCCTCGCCGAGCCGGATCGTCCAGGCGGCTGCCTGCGTCATCGCCTCGAGCATCAGCACACCCGGCATCACCGGGAACCGCGGAAAATGGTCGGCCAGATACTCTTCCGAGAGGGTGAGCGTTTTAATGGCCGTGATGCTTTTACCCGGCTCAATGGCCACGACGCGGTCGAGCAGTGTGAAACGCATAAGACGTCCGTTGCGATGAGAGTCACGTGCTGGCCAGCGGTCCCGCGCGGTGCTGCCACAAAGCACCGCAGGGATATGTCCGCCTGTCCTCGCCGGGGGCGAGTCCGTGCACGTCGAACGCAGTATATGGGTTCCGAACCTGCTCACAACCGGCGCCGGCCGGCCGCCAGCACTTTTTTCCACTTCCGCCCGCCTGCCAGGCAACACGATCGGCTTAATCCCGCAAGTCTCGCGCACCGCGGCGGGCGCGAGCCCTTGCTGCACCAGGTTTCATGCCCGTGGCGGCGGCCGAAAACCGGCCACTTGCCTTTCTGCGCCTCCGCCGCGAATCATTCGCTGACGGAAGATCGAAGTCCGCACGTAGCCGGGCGTGACATGCCTGAAGTGCTGATTCCATGGCAAACGATTGGTGATTGATTGATCCACATCCACGTTCTTTGAAAAGGAGCGATCCATGAGTTTGATTCCTTTTCGCACGAAGCGGACCAGCGGCATGGACACCGGCAACCTGATGAGCCTGGGCGATTTCCGCAACGAGATGAACCGGCTCTTCGAGGGCTTCATGAGCCGCACGACGGCACTGGCGCCCTCGTGGTTCGAGACGATCGAGCCCGGTCAGTGGATGCCGACGATCGACCTGTCGGAGACCGACACCCAGATCCGCGTGCGGGCCGAGGTGCCGGGAATCGACCCGAAGGACGTCGACGTGAGCGTGTCGGGCGACCGGCTCGTGATTTCGGGCGAGAAGAAGTCGTCGTCGGAGACCAGCGGCGAGGGCTGGTCGCACTGCGAGAGCCACTCCGGCTCGTTCAGCCGCACGATCCCGCTGCCGGAGTCGGTCGATCCCTCGAAGGTGACGGCCAAGTATGACAAGGGCGTGCTGATGGTCGAGCTCACGAAGTCGCCATCGGCCACCTCCCGCAAGGTGCCGGTGCTGACCAAGTAAGCGGCGACTGGGATCGCCCGCGAAGCCGGCAGTGGCCTTCGCGGACGCTGCCAAAGCCTCGAGCCGAGCGGTTATGCTGTGGGGCCGCGGGGAGTAGTGCTCTCCGCGGCCCTACACGCTTTCAAGGGCACCCTCATGCCGCTCGTGCTCGAACCTGCCGCCCCCGACGCCTTGTCGATCGACCTCGCCGGCATCGTGCCCGACCGGCTGGCCGAGCGCTCGACCGCCGAGATCGCCCGCCTCGAGATTTTCGCCGACGGACAGCCCGTCGAACTGGGCAGTCTCTTCCGGGTGCGTGGCGACTGCACCGACGGCCGGATCGAGTGCAACGGCGACTTCTCGCGGGTGCATCGCCTGGCGGCCGCCATGGTCGCCGGCGAGATGATCGTGCGGGGCAGCGTCGGGCGGCACGCCGGCGCGGGCATGCGTGGCGGTCGCTTCTTGGTGAGCGGCGATGCCGGCGACTGGCTCGCCGCCGAAATGACCGGTGGCACCATCCGCATCGGCGGCCGGACCGGCGACAATGCGGCAGCGGCTCTGCCGGGCTGCGAGACGGGCATGCGGGGCGGGCTCGTGATGGTCGCCGGCGACGCCGGCTGTCTGGCCGGCGCGCGGATGCGGCGCGGCCTGCTTGCCATCGGCGGCGACTGCGGCGACGGAGCGGCCTTCGAACTGCGGGCGGGCACGGTGCTCGTGGCCGGGGCGACCGGGCCGCGGGCAGGACTGGGCATGAGGCGGGGCTCGCTGATCGCCGGCGGGCTGCAGCCGGCGGTGCCGCCGACATTCCGCCGCGGCGCAGCCTGGGCCCCCACCTTCCTGCAACTCCTCGCCGGACGGCTCCAGAACGCGGGTTTCCTGCCGGGCGGCCGGGATTGCCGGTCCTTTCTCGGTGGCATCTGGCAGCAGTGGCACGGCGACCTGCTGGCCGGCGGCCGCGGTGAGATTTTCCACCGCTAGAGCCGTGGATCGCTTTTTCCACGGGCATTTATCCGCCCCCGCTTTTTCGGACACCGGCTTTCGGCTACTCTTTGGGGCTCCCGCCAACCGGCGGTGACCGTTTCTCATTCAGCCCCGCGTTCCAGCGAATCATCCGCTATGCCCACGATCAGCCAGCTTGTCCGCAGCCGCCGCCGCCCCAAGCGGAAATTCTCCAAGTCGCCCGTGCTCGACCGCTGCCCGCAAAAGCGCGGTGTCTGCCTGCAGGTCCGCACGATGACGCCGAAGAAGCCGAACTCGGCCCTGCGAAAGATTGCCCGCGTGCGGCTTTCGAACCAGAAGGAAGTGACGGTCTACATTCCAGGCGAAGGCCACAACCTGCAGGAGCACTCGATCGTGCTCGTTCGCGGCGGCCGTGTCCGCGATCTGCCGGGTGTTCGTTACCACATCGTCCGCGGCGCTCTCGACACGCTCGGTGTTCAGGGCCGCAAGCAGTCACGCAGTCTTTACGGCGCCAAGAAGGGTTAGTACTGAAACAGCAAAGCCATGGGAAAAATCACCTCCAGCCGCGAGCAGCTCATCCCCGATCCCCTCTTCGGATCGCTCCTCGCCAGCAAATTCATCAACTGCCTCATGTATGACGGCAAGAAGAGCGTCGCCCAGCAGGTCTTCTACAAGGCGATGGAAATCGTCGCCCAGAAGGTGACCGACGTCGAGCCGATCGAGGTCTTCAACCGGGCACTCGACAACGTCAAGCCGTCGGTCGAAGTGCGTTCCAAGCGCGTGGGTGGTGCGGCCTATCAGGTGCCGATGCAGGTCAATCGCAACCGCCAGCAGTCGCTCGGCATCCGTTGGATGCTGCAGGCTGTTCGCGAGAAGAAGGGCCGTGGCACGCACGAAAAGCTCGCTGAAGAAATCATTGCGGCCTACAAGCGTGAAGGCGCGGCAGTCACGAAGCGTGACAACGTGCACCGCATGGCGGATGCGAACAAGGCGTTTGCCCACTTCGCCTGGTAATCGTCCTGCGTCAGGGACCAGTCATCGGCAGAGTTGCTGGGTGACCTGATCCCGCTGACCAGCTGACCAGCTGATCCGCGGCCGTTTGGTGGCGATCAGCGGACTTTCACTTGGGCGGGCAGGAGCAGGAGCGGACGGCCCGACGAGAGCAACGTCAGGGCCTCGACGTGGCCGGCGAGCATCTTGAAGCCGGAGAGATGCCCGAACCGCGCGAACAGCGCGGCTTCGGCCACGGGCTGCGCCGCCCCCTGCATGCCGAAGAGGTCGTCGAAGAGTCCGCGGGGCTCCGGGAGCAGGAGCCGCTCGACCTCCTCGTCGTCCTCGATGCCGGCGAGCTTCTTCGCCACGTCGATCGCGTCGTCGAGCGTGCCCAGCTGGTCGACGAGTCCGGCCTCCTTCGCCATCCGGCCGGTAAACACGCGGCCTTCGGCGAGCGTGGCCACTTTCTCCAGGTCGAGTTTGCGGCCCGTCGCCACCTTCGAGGTAAAGAGTCGGTAGACGTCCTTCATGGTGGCGAGAAATGCCGCCCGCTCGTCGACGGTGAACGGTGTCTGCATCGAAAGCCAGCCGGCGTTGCGGCCCTTGCTGACGACGTCGGTATGCACACCAAAGCGTTCGAGCGCGCCGCCGACGGCGATCTTCCCGCCCACCACGCCGATCGATCCGGTGAGCGTGCCGGGAGCCGCCACGATCCGGTCGGCCGCCACGGCGATGTAGTAGCCGCCGCTGGCCGCGGTGTCGGAGAGGCTCGCGACGACGGGCTTCTTCGTACGCTCCGCCTCCCGCCAGATGAGATCGCTGGCGAGGGCCGAGCCGCCGGGCGAGTCGATCCGCAGCACGATCGCCGCCACCTTGTCGTTTTTGGCGGCATCCCGGATCGCCTTGATCACGGTGTCGCTGCCGGCCGAGCCGCCGGCCAGGAGATCGTCACTGCCCTTCCCCTCCTTGATCTCGCCGGTCACATGCACGATCGCGACCTGCTTTTCCTTGCCTGACGAGGCATCCTGTTTCTGCCCCGAAAGCATTTCGACGAGTTTCACGAGCCCGCCGATTCCGGAGAAATCGTTGTCGATCTTCCCCTCCGCGTAGTCGCGGGCGATCTTCGGATCCTCGAGCCGGGTCTTCTTTGCCAGCGCTTCGGCCACCTCGTCCTCGTAGCCGACAGCGTCGATCAATTTCGCCTCCCGGGCGGCCTCGGGCGTGAACACACCGGTGTCGATCAACTCGCGAACCCGCTCGGCCGACAGCATGCGGTCGGCGACGATCCGCTCGACAAGCTGTTCGAAGAGATCGCCGATGAAGCTCTCGTACTGGGCCCGGAGCTGCGGGCTCATCGTCGTCCGCGTGAGCGGCTCCCCCGCCCCCTTGAATTCGCCCACCTGGAGAATCTCGGCCTCGACACCGAGCTTGTCGAGCATCCCTTTGAAAAACGTCACCTCGGCCCGCACGCCGGTGATTTCGAGCGTGGCGGCGGGGGGCATCGTGATCGTGTCGCAGGCCAGCGCCACCAGGTAGTGCACCGGCTCGGAGCCGACGAGATGCGCGGCCACGGGCTTGCCGGCCTTCCGTACCCGCGCGATCGCGGCCCGCAGTTCCTCCGCCCGTGCCCGGCCGAGGTCCGGCGACTCGATCGAGAGCAGCACACCCTTCACGCGGCTGTCGTCGGCGGCTTTGTCGAGCCGCTCGATGATCCTGTGCAGGTGGGGGGAGACGTCGGCCAGCAGCCCGGCCTGCCCGACGCCGTCGGGTATCTTTCCGGCCAATTTGAAATGCGCGATCATCGCCGTCGATTTCTTGCGGGCTGGCTTTTCCGCCGACTTCGCGGCCGGTTTTTCCGCCGGCTGCTTGCCTGCCTCCCCGGCGACGGCCGAGTCGCTCGATTCGCCCACTTCCGGCTCGGCAACGGCCGACGCCTGACCGAAGCTGCGGTCACACGGCACCGCCAGCACGGCAACCAGCGGCAGAAACAGGACGAACTTTTGCAGGCTGCGAGCACAACCGCTGAGAAATCCTGCGGAAAACATGGTGCGGAGCATGGGATCGTGGTCTCCGAAAGGGTGGCTGTGACGACATCAGTTTAGCCGAAGCGGCTGCCGGGGGACCCCTCCTGCAGAATCCGCTTGTGAAAAAAAACTGCTGGGCTTGTCATTGAACGGCCGTATAGTAAGATACCGGCGTCCACCCAAATCCCCAGACCCAACCCCACACTCTTTTCGAGCGGCACTGCCGTCCGCCAAACAATCATGCCCAAAGCCATCGCCCCCAAAAATACCCCGCGGAAGAAGCCAGCCCGTACCGTGAGCCGCCGCACGAAAACCAGCCCCGTGGCCTCCCGGAATGCGAAGCATGCGGCGCTGGGCGGCCTGCTCCCGCTCACGGCGTCGGCGGAGGAAGAGGGTGGTGGCGATGCTCCAACCGAACGGCAGTTGGAGATCTACGCGTTTATCCGCGACAAGATCCATTCCCGCGGCTTCGGTCCGACGGTCCGTGAGATCGGCCTGGCGTTCAAGATCCGTTCGCCCAACGGCGTGGTCTGCCATCTCAAGGCACTCGAGCGCAAGGGACTGATTACGCGGGGTCGCAACATGTCGCGGGCCATCGAACTGGTCATGGAGCCCGCCCATCTGCGCGGTCTGCCGATGGCTGGCTGGGTGGCGGCGGGCACGCTGCGGGCCGCAGAGGAGCAGAAAGAGCGGATCGATTTCGAGGAACTCTTCAACCGCGACAACCACTTTGTGCTGAAAGTGATGGGCGATTCGATGATCGACGCGCAAATTGCCGATGGCGACTGGGTGGTGATCCAGAAGAAGCAGACTGCCCACTCGGGCGACATCGTCGTGGCCCAGACGGAAGACGGCGAAGCGACACTCAAGCAGTGGTTTCCGGAGCGGGATCGCATCCGGCTACAGCCGGCCAATGCCTCGATGAAGCCGATCTACGTGAAAAACGCCCGCGTGCTCGGCGTGCTCGTCGGCGTCGTCCGAAAAACGTAGGACGGGCTTCAGCCTGTCATGTGTTCCACCGGCAGGCTGCCGGCTCACCGTCACGCCGACCGCTCAGTGGCACCCTCGTGTAGTTGATGCAGCTTGTTGTAGAGCGTCTTCAGGCTGATGCCGAGTTCCTCGGCGGTGCGGACCTTGTTGCCGTGATTCCGCTCGAGTCCTTCGATAATCGCCCGCATTTCAAGTTCTCGCAGGCTGACGGGCTTCTTTGCTGAAACCAGCGACGGCGACGGTACCGCCGGTGTGGGAGCACTCTGAACGGGGGCAACGCTCGCGGAGGGCTGCATGGGCAGGGGCGCAGGCAGGGTTGCAGGCCGGGGCTTGAGCCCCCCCAGACGTGCCGGGAGGTGCCCCACCGACAGCGGCAGTTCGTCGCAGAGCACCAGCGCATGCTCGATCACGTTTGCCAGTTCGCGGATGTTGCCGGGCCACTGATGGGCCGCGAGGGCCCCAAACACCTCGGCATCGGCCACAACCGCCTCCGGCGGCGCGTGCGGCCGCGACTTCCGCACGAAATGCTGCACGAGCGCCGGCAGATCCTCGAGCCTCTCGCGGAGCGGCGGAATCGCCACCTCGAACGTGTTGATCCGAAAGAGCAGATCCTCGCGGAAGGTGCCGGCCGCCACCATCTCCTCGAGCGAGCGATGGGTGGCGCAGACCACCCGCACGTCGACCGTGATCGGATGACTGTCGCCCACGCGGCGGATCTCGCCGCTCTCGAGCGCCCGCAGGAGCCGGGGCTGCAGCGACTTGGGCAGTTCGCCGATCTCATCGAGAAAGAGCGTGCCGCCGTCCGCCACCTCGAAGAGGCCGGCCCGATGCTCTTCGGCGCCGGTGAAGGCCCCCTTGCGGTGTCCAAAGAGTTCGCTTTCCACGAGGTGCTCGGGCAATGCGCCGCAGTTCACGGCCACGAGCGGCCCGGCCACCCGCCGGCTGCCCTCGTGAATCGCCCGGGCCACGAGTTCCTTGCCGGTGCCCGTCTCGCCGCGGATGAGAACATTGGATTCACTGGCGGCGATCCGCGCGACGAGCCGTTTCACCCGATCGAGGGCGGCCGAATCGCCGACGAGTTGCGTGGCTCCCTCCGCGCGGCGAACGCGGCCCTCGAGCGCCCGCAGCCGGGCGTTCAACTCCCGCTTCTTCCGGACGCGCTCGAGCACGGCCTGAATGTCAGCCAGCTTGCAGGGCTTGGTGAGATAGTCGAACACGCCCTGGCGCACGGCAGCGACGGCGCTTTCGAGCGACGACTTGCCGGTGATGATCACGGTTTCCGTGTCGGGGGATGTCTCACGGACCCGCGTGATGACATCGAGTCCGCCGATCCCCGGCATGTCGAGATCGACGATCACACAGTCGTAGGCAGTGCGATCGAGCGCGGCGAGCGCCGTGCGGCCGTCGGGGCAGACGGTTGCCTCGTGCCCGAGTCTGGGCAACTCGATCCGCATCAGTTCCTGGATCGAGCTCTCGTCGTCCGCGAATAGGATTCGCATTGGCCTAGGCTGCTTGCTGACTGTGATGATCCACCTCCTTCGTCGTTTGTTGAATCGGCGGACGTTGTCCCGCCGCCGTTCCGGCGCCGATCTCGGCGACCGGCAGCGTCACGCGGAACGTCGATCCCTGACCGGGGCCCGCGCTCGCCGCCTCGATGCGGCCGCCATGATCGGCGACGATCCGATGCACAATCGACAGGCCGAGCCCCGTCCCCTGCCCCGAGCGCCGTCTTGTAAAGAAGGGCTCGAAGAGATGCTCGAGCACCTCCTCGGTCATGCCGCAGCCATCGTCGGTGAACATCAGCAGGGCCTCGCCGCCCCCCCGCTTCACGCCCACCCGCACGTGGCCGCCCTCGTCGACGCAGTCGAGGGCGTTGACGAGCAGGTTCAGCACGACCTGCTTGAGTTCCTGCGGGTTGCCCATCACGAGCACGTCGGGCCCCTCGTCGATCTCGATCGACTTGCCGGCAAACCGCCCCACGTGCCGCAGCATATCGGCCACGTCGGCCACGAGAACGCCAAGCGCGGTGGCCTGCCGGCGCACCTCGCCGAGCCTGGAAAAGTCGAGCAGTTTCTCGGTGATTCCCTTGCACCGGAAGGCCTCGTTTTGAATCAGCTCCAGATACCGCCGCGTCACCCGCGCGTCGGCGTCGTCGACAGACAGCGGCTCGAGCCGGCTCTCCAGCGACTCGGCGCACATCGCGATCGAGGCGAGCGGATTGTTGATCTCATGGGCCACGCCGGCGGCCAGAAAACCGACGCTCGCGAGCTGCTCGTTGCGGATGACCTCGCGGGTGCGGAGCTGCACCTGCCGGTCGAGATCATCGCGAATCTCCTGGAATCGCTCCGTCATCTCGTTCAAGGCGCCGGCCAATTCCGCCATCTCGTCGCGGGTGTCGAGCCTGATCCGAAAGTCGAAGTCGCCCGCCGCCACGCGGCGCGACCCGTGCCCCAGCAGCCGCAGCGGCCGGAACACCCACCGGTAGGTGAGCACGCCGAGCGCGGCGAGCAGCACGGCGGCCGCCAGCGCGGAAGCCCAGGTCGTGACGATGAGCGTGCGGTAGCCGATCCGCACCTCGTGCGACAGTTCGTGGAGTCGCGCCTGCAGGAAGGTCGGCAGTTCCGCGCAGAGTGTCGCCAGCCGTTCGAGGTGCGGCTCGATCTCGAGCAGCTTCCGCCGCTGGCCGGGCACGGATTCGTCGGCGGGCTCCAGGAAGACGGCCGCGCGTGGTTCGGCGATCGAGCGGATCACCTCGAGACAGGAGGCGATGTCCCGGGCGGTCTCCCGCTCGCGGCTGCGGTCGCCGAACGGCATGTCGTCGAGCTCGCTCGCGGCCAGTTCGACGCAGTAGCGATCGAGCGCCCAGGAGGTCTTCTCGATCTGATCGGTGAACGAGCCGCCAAAAACCTGTCTGCCCCCCAGCCGCCGGCCCGTCGGGCCGCGGATGGCGTCGAACCGCGAGGCGACAGCTCCCCCGTGGAATTCCGTCAGATCGCCGGCCAGCGCCCGCGAGTGGGCCAGCCGCAGGTCGCCCACGCAATCGTCGAGCTCGCTTGCCAGTGGCAATTCCGCGGCGCGGCAACTCAGGGCGCGCACCAGCCGCCGATAGGAATAGATCCCGAGGAAGCTGCTCGCCGAGAGCGTCGCGACCATGATGCCGACGAGCAGTCCACCGAGCAGCAGTTTGTCGCGAATCGGTCGCCGCTTAGGCACGTCCGACCTCCTTGCCGGCGGATGACTGTCCGTCGAATAACGGGCCGGGAGAGTAGCAGGGCGGCGGGGACGAACAAAGATGGATTCCAGGCCGGCCCATGACCGGCTCAAGCCCGTCCTACACGAGGCCCCAGCGTTTGCGGAGCAGCCACTCGGTACACAGGCAGCCCGCCAGCAGCAGGAACATCGGCCACTTGTCCCACGGCGTGTACGACCACTGCTCGAGCGTCTCGAAGGCGGCCGGCTTGCCCTTGATCTCTTCGAAGATTTCGGAGAGCTCCTCCGGCGACCGCACGCCGCCCGCGGTGGCTTCCGCGAGTTGCCGCATGAGCAACTGGTTGGCGCGGGGGTTGGCGAGCTCGAGATCCTGACGGAAGACGGTGAACCGCGCCGTCCGCTCGAGGCCCGCCGCCGCCCCCGGCCGGTTCGCCTTCACGACAAGTTTCCAGTCGCCCGGCTCGTCGAAGTCGGCAAGCGTGCCGGCGAACGAGTCGCCGCGCTTCGGCACCCGCACCGGCCGCGGCTTACCCGTGGGCGACACGGCCACCGCCTCGACCGCCACGTCGGCAGTCGCCGTGCCATCGGGCTTGGTCACTCCCGCATCGAAGGCGAGGACCGTGCCGGGCGAAACCCGCCGCTGCGCGAGCCGCACCCAGAGCGAGTCCTTCTCCTTGTCGTCCTGCCGCGCGAGCCAGAGCACGAGCTGCCGCCAGAACCGCCGGTGCTGCTCGCCGGCTCCCTGCATCACCCAGCGCCAGGTCGAGTCGGCCGCGAAGGCAAGGACGCGGCCCGCGCCAAACTCACGGCCGACGAGCAGCGGGTGGCCGTCGCCCGTCACCGCGAGGGGCTTGGCGGTCGGCACGAGCCGGCCGAGATCGTTGGCGCCCTCGAGCGGCGGCATGCCCCGCCAGGCGGCCAGCGTTTCCTGATCGCTCTTCCCGAGCCGCAGGATCGACACGCCGCCGAATTGCCGGTCGGGCAGCATCTCGAGCGGCCCCATCCTGTGCAGGCTCTCGCGCACCGGCTGGTCGAACGCCTGCCGCGCGAGCCGGTCGGGCTCGAAGGGGAGCAACGGCGCGAGGGCCGAACTGCCCCAGCCCCCGGCCTCGAACGCATGAAACCCGCCGAGCAGCCCGATGCCGGCGCCGGCATTCACCTTGTCGAGGATCGCCTGCATGTCCTGCGGCCGCAGCGCCGACGCATCGAGGTCGCCGATCAAAAACACGTTGTAGTCGCCCGCCACCACGCGGCCGAGATCGATGGGCCAGCGGTCACGTCGGCTCGAATCGACCCACTGGAATTCGACTTGCATGTCGGGACTCGCCGCGAGCACCCGCCGCAGAAACCGCTGCTCGACCCGGAGCGCACCCTCGAGATAGAGCACGCGGAGCCCGCCGTCGACCACCTCGACGAAGGTGGAGAGTTCGTTGTTGGTCACGACCACCTCCCCCTCCTGCGGCTCGACGACGAGCGATACCTTGCGCTCGCCGAGTGTTTTCGGTGTCCATGCCAGCCGTACCGGTTCCTCGATCGATTGGGGCCGGCCGCGGACCGTGGTGCGGGCCACCTCCTCCATGCCACCGGCGTCGTTCTCGGCCAGCAGCCTGACCACCACGTCGCGGTCGGCCAGCCCGTCGAGCCGCACACGGCCGGCGACCTCGAGCGCATTGTTGAGGTAGACCGTTTCGCCGACCGCGAGGTTCGAGACTGCCGCATCCCGCCCCTGCCCGACACCACGCTGCTGGCCAAACGTGATGCTCCACAGCGGCACACCCGCATCGCCCATCTTGCGGGCCACCGTCTGCGGCGGCAGATCCCGCGGCGGGTAGGCATGCTGCGCCCCGTCGCTGAGCACGATGATCCCGGCGAGATTCCTACCGGCCGCCGCCCGCACGCTGTCGTCGATTGCCGCGCCGATGGCGGTCTCCTCCGCCGCCACCTCCGCCTGCCAGTCGCCGAGCGGCAGGGGATCGTCGGCCTGGACAGGCACCGGCCGCGTCTGCCGGTTGAACCGCCAGACGGCAATGTCGAAATCACCGTCCGCCACGAGCGCCTGGGCCGCCGGCCGCGCCGCGGCCAGAGTGTCGCCCAGTTCCTGCCAGCGGGTGCGGCCATTGGGACCATCGGCGACGGTCATGCTCTCCGACGCATCCGCCAGGACGAGCACGGTGCCCTGCTGCCGCGCCTTCCTGCTCGAGACGATCGTCGGCCGCAGCATGCAGGCCACGAGCGCGAGAAACGCCCCCAGCCGCAGGAGCACGAGCAGCAGCCGACCCCGCGCAGCCACCCGCGACCCATCGGGCCCGATGAAGAAGAGCACGGCGGCCAGCACCAGCGTGACGAGCCCGAGGAGCCACCACGATCCCACCGGGTCGAACTGGAGGGCAACGTCATGGAGGACGCTGGTGGCGATCACGGGGAGGCCTCCTGCAGCGCCGGCACCGGCGGGGGCGCGCTCGCCGCCGCGGCGAACGATTCGGCAGCGGCTGCGGCCGGTGCCTCATCCCGCGGCGCATAGAACCTGTTGGCCACGATCCAGTCGCCGGCCATCACCAGCGCGGCCAGAAGAATGATCCAGCCAAAGAGTTCGGCGCCGATCCGCTCGAGATTCACGTCGCGCACGAGATCCGCTTCCGAGCGGGCGAGACGGTGCCCTGCTCCGAGAGCCACGGCCAGTGACTCGTCGCCGAGCCGGGCCGCGTCGGTGGCGGAGGCGCCGAAGTTTGCACTGAAGCCCCTGGCGATGCCGCCGACCTCGCCGCCGGAGCGGACGGCGTAGTTGCCCGGCACCTGCGTCGCCGTGACCGTGATCGTGCCCCGCTTCTGATCGACGGCTGCGGGAAAATCATCCCCCGCCGGCGTGCGCACGAACGCACCGGGCACGTCCCGCCGCTCGAGATGCAGCACGGCCGGCTGGCCGGCGACGATGTTGCGGTCGTCGGAGGTGTCGATCGCGTGCCGAACCGTTTCGTTCGCGAGCATCACGAAGGGCCAGGGCTCGAAGCCCGTGGCGAGCGTGTTCCAGGCGTCGGGATCGGACGCCGACTGCGACACCGGCGTGGTGATCGTCACGACGCTGCCACTGCCGAGCCGATGCTCGAGGATGGCCGGGAGGCCGTTGCGGTAGGCGGCAAGCGGTATGGCACCGGCCGCGTCACCGGCGGCATCCGTCCCCACCACATCAGCCGGCGCGAATTCCCAGTGCCGCTGCACCGGAAAATCCTGCCACGGCACGGCATCGCCCACGCGGCGAAAGGCCGCGAGGATCGGATGGTCGAGCGCCTCGGGCGCGAGAAAATTGCCGCCGTCGGGGCTTCGCCAAACCCGCACGAGCCGGCCGCCGAGCACCTTCTCGGATGCCGTCGAATTGAACCTTCCGGCATCGACGGCTCGGGGCCCGAGCCAGACGACGAGGCCCCGCCCGCTCGCCACCCACTGCCCAAGCAACTCCCACGTGCGGTCCGGCAGCGGCGGCGGATCGACGAGCACGATTCCCTGGAAACCGTCCCACGGCGTGCCGTCAAGCCGTTCGACATCGATGAGCGTGGCGTCGAACCGCGCCTTGCCCGCCTTCTTGAGCGCCAGCGGCGCGATGGCCTGTGTGAGGAAGAGTCCGGTGCGGTCGGCGGGGGCGGCCGCCGCCACGAGCACGCGGGCCGGGGATCCTACTTCGACGGTGAAATACCGGACATCGTCGGCCTCGAGGTCGTCCGCCCCATCGATCACCACCCGCCCCTGCCGCACGCCGGGCTCGAGTCCGGGAACCTCGAACGCAATCTCGGTGGATGCGCCCTGCTTCCACTGCACGGGCTTGATCGCCCGCCGCGCGTAGTGGCCGTCGGCCGCCAGCATCTCCACGGCCACCGCCCGGTCGGCATCGGGGCCGACGCGGCTCGTCGCGACGGTGATCGACAGGGGCGTGCCGGCGGTGATGATGTCGCTCGAGAGATCGACCTCGTCAAGCGCGAAGTTCTGCGCCGACGACGCCCCCACGTCGATGTAGAGCACGCTCGTGTCGGGGTGCGACGTGGCGTTGTCGAGCGGTGGCACTCCGGCCCACGCCCCCTGCGAACAATCGGTGAAGACATACATCTCGTGCCGGGAAAGCTCCGCCGTGGCAAGCAGCCGCAGGCCCTCCTGCATCGCCGCGGCGAGCGACACCGCCGGCGTGGCGGCCGTGAGCCTGCCGATCCGCGCGCTGGCCGCGGCGATCGTCGGTGAAAATGCCGGCGGTCCGCCCCCCGTGTCGAGCACCGCCACCTTGCTCGTCGGCGGCAGTTTGTCGAAGAGCACCTGCGCCATTTTCGCCGCCTGCTCGAGCCGCGTGCGATTGGCTTCCCGCAGGAGCATCCGCGGCGCCGTGTCGAAGACGAAGACGGCCGCCACCGGCCCCTCGCCATCGGCCAGCCAGCCGGCCCCGCGCAGGGTCGGCCGCGCCAAGGCCAGAGCCAAAAGAGCCAACGCCGCCATCCGCAGGAAAAGGAGGAGGAGGTGATTGAGCCGGAGCCGGCGCCGGTTGGAAACCGCCCGCTCCTTCAGGAACCGCAGCGCCGGAAACTCCAGCTTCACCGGCTTCCGCCGCATGATGAGGTGGAGCACCAGCGGCACGGCGACGAGCGCCGCGCCACCGAGCAGCATCGGGGTGAGAAATGAGAGGCCCATGCCGTTCAGTTTACGGCATGACGGCCAACGTGCCTGCCACTCCGCGGCCCATTGGCCCAGCCGCCACAGATGCCCCACCGCAGGCGAGCCGCCGGGGTCGGCGGAAGCTCGACGAGCGTCTGCAATCTCGACCTTCTGGGCAACGCAGCACCGTAGGTCGTCAAAAGAGAGATTGCAGCGCGAAGGAGACTTCTGCCGCCACGGCTGGCTCACTCCGGCGCCAGGCCCGGAGGGCCGGGTGAGAACCAGCGAGCGGAGCTCGCCAAGGAAAGTTCGACAGGATGTCGAGACTTTCCGTGAAACTAGAACCGGTTGCGGCGGCTCACCAGGTATTCCATCAGCGCGCGATCGAACTGCAGGCTTGTGTCGAGCGGCACGTAATCGACTCCCGAGTGGAGACAGAAGCGGCGGTAGTCGTCCCGAAAGCCCTCCATGCTTGCGACGTACTGCCTGCGGGCGCTGTCGGCGTCGACGACGATCCGGTCGAGCGCCTCCGGCTCGGTGAACTCCACCATGCCCTCGAAGGGAAACTTCACCTCCGCCTCGTCGAGCACGTGAAACAGGATCACGTCGTGCCCCCGGTGCCGCAGCCGCAGCAGGGCATCGTGGATCGGCGCCGGATCAGCCAGCAGATCGCTGAAAATCATCACCAGCGACCGATGCCGCAGCATCGCGGCCACCTGCACGAGGCTCTTGGCGATGTCGGACTTTCCCGACGGCTTCACCTTCGCGAGCACGGAGAGCACCTGCGCAATCTGCGACCGCCGCGACCGCGCGGGGAGGCTCGCGTGGAGCCTGTCGTCGAACGTCATCAGGCCACAGGGGTCCTGCTGGTGAATCATCAGCCAGCAGAGCGCCGCGGCCAGCGAGATCGAGTAGTCGAGTTTCGTGAGTTGCTGGCGATAGGTGTAGGCCATCGAGGCGCTCGTGTCGATCGCGAGGTAGCCCGTGATGTTGGTTTCAGCCTCGAACTTCTTGACGTAATGCTTGTCGGTCTTGGCGTAGACGAGCCAGTCGATGCCTTTGGGATCGTCGCCAGCGGTGTACTTGCGATGCTCGCTGAACTCGACCGAAAAGCCCTGATAGGGGCTGGCATGCAGCCCCTGCAGAAAGCCCCGCACGATGAACTGCGCGCGGAGATCCAGCCGGGCGATCTGCCGCACGACGGCCGGCTTCAGGTATTCCTCGACGGCTCTCACCGCGTGCCTCGTCGTCGGTCGCTCACTTGACGAGCTTGGGAATCTCGGGCTCCGGAATCTCGCGAACGAGCCGCTCCACGATCGATTCGCTCGTCAGGCCATCGGCCTGTGCCTGGAAGTTGGTCGCGATGCGGTGTCGCAGCACCGGCACGGCTATGCGGCGAATGTCGTCGATCGACACGCTGAACCGGCCGTCCATGGCGGCCATGGCCTTGCCCCCCTGGATGAGAAACTGGCCGGCCCGCGGCCCCGCGCCCCAGTCGACCAGTTCGGCGACATAGGGAGGCGCCTGCGGATCCTTCGGCCGCGTGGCCCGCACGAGCCGGGCCACGTATTTCACGATGTATTCGCTCACCGCGACGCTGCCGACGAGCTTCTGGATGTTGACGATGGCGCGGCCGGAGAGCACCTTCCGTACCTCGGGCTTCTCGGCCCGTGTGGTCGCCATCAGGATCTGCTCCTCCTCGGGCCCCGTCGGGTAGCCGACCTTGATGTTGAACATAAACCGATCGAGCTGGGCCTCGGGGAGCGGATAGGTGCCCTCCTGTTCGATCGGGTTCTGTGTCGCGATCGTGAAAAATGGATCGGGCAGCTGATACGTCTCCTGTCCGACGGAAACCTCCCGCTCCTGCATCGCCTGCAACAGTGCCGCCTGCGTCTTCGGTGGAGTGCGATTGATCTCGTCGGCCAGGAGGATGTTGGTGAAGATCGGCCCCTCCATGAACCGGAACTTGCGGCGGCCCGAATCGTCCTCCTCGAGCACGTTGGTGCCGGTGATGTCGGAGGGCATCAGGTCGGGCGTGAACTGCACCCGTTTGAAACCCACGTCGAGGATCCGCGCGAGCGTCGACACCATCAGCGTCTTGGCGAGGCCCGGCACGCCCTCGAGCAGGCAGTGGCCCCGGGTGAAGATCGCCGCAAAGAGTTGCTCGATGACGTCGTTCTGGCCGACGATCACCTTCTGCAGCTCCTCCTGCATGAGTTTCCGATGCTGCGCAAACTCGTGCAGGATGTCGTCGAGCGTTTTGGGGCGGGGCGCGGTGGACAAGGGGCGATCCTTCCTTGGGTGTGCAAAGTGCTGCCTCAAGTATCCGCCGCGGGCAACAAAGCGGCAAACGACTTGCCGGCCTCCCGGTTTTCACCCGCCTGCACTGCCGCGGACGAAAAAGCGGTAGAATCGGTCGAGTCAGCGGAGCCGCTCGAGTTTCCGTTCATTTCAGGTCGTTTCCGTTCGCGAGGCCGGCAGTGCATCCCGTCAGGCGGTTCATCGCGGCAGTGGCGTTGGCGGCGGTCGTCTTCGCGGGGCAGCCGGCCGTCATCGAGGCCGAGGAGCGCGATCAGGCGGGGCTGTCTCCCGAAAAGATCCAGCGGGCGATCGAGAAGGCCCGCGACTGGCTGCTCCGCGAGCAGGAAGCCAACGGCACCTGGGAATGCGCGATGCGCACGGAAGACACGCGGGTCGGGGCGACGGCCCTGGTCATGCTGGCGCTGGCCAACGCCGGCGTGGAGGTGGAGCATCCCGCCATGCGGAAGAGCCTCGAATGGCTGCGGCGGCAGAGCCCCGACGAGACCTATTCCGTGTCGCTGCAGACGATGGTGCTGGCGATGCTCGCCCCCGACACCGACCGCCCGATCCTCGAGCGCAATGTGAAGTGGCTGGAGGGCACGCAGGTGCCCCAGGGGCCGGCGGCCGGATCATGGTCGTACGGCAAGGCCAAGGGCACGGGCGACAACTCCAACTCGCAGTTCGCCCTGCTCGCGCTCCACGAGGCGGATCGCGCGGGCGTGCGGGTGTCGCCTGCGGCCTGGAAACTGGCCCATCAATACTGGGTGTCGTGCGCCAACGGCGACGGCTCCTGGGGCTACACGATCGGCAACAGCGGCGGCTCCGGCAGCATGACGTGCGCCGGCATCGCGAGCGTCTGGATCACCAGCGAGCACATCGGCTCGCCCGATGCCCAGGCCCGGGGCGAGACGGTCGCCTGCTGCGGCGGCGGATCGTCGCCCAAGGTGCTCGAGCGCGGCCTCGACTGGCTGGGCAAGCGGTTCACCGTGCTCGAAAATCCCGGTGGTGGACAGACCTGGCACTTCTATTATCTGTATGGGCTCGAGCGGGTGGGGCGGTTCACGGCCCGCCGATTCATCGGTCAGGCCGACTGGTATCTCGAAGGCGCGAAGATGTTCGTCAAGACGCAGGACGCGTTCACGGGCGCGTTTCGCGGCGGCCGCATCGAGGATCCGGTGGTGGCCACGAGCTTCGCGCTCCTCTTCCTCGCCAAGGGCCGCCGGCCCGTGGTCGTCGCCAAGAGCAGCCACGATCCGGGCAACGACTGGAACCGCCACGGCCACGACATCGCGCACCTGGTCGAGCATGTCGAATCCCAGTGGAAGAAGGACTATCCTGCCGGGCTTTCCTGGCACGTGCTCGACGCGCCCAATGCCACGCTCGACGATTTCCAGCAGGCGCCCGTTCTTTGGATCTCCGGCAAAAATGCGTTTGATCTCGGCCCCGACGCCGGTCCGCGGCTGCGCCGCTACATCGACGAGGGCGGTTTTATTTTCGCCGAGGCCTGCTGCCCGTCGAGCGGCGACTTCGACCGGCGGCTCCGCGAGCTCGTGGGCGAGATCTTTCCCGAGCCCGAGTATCGCCTCCATCTTCTGCCGCCCGAGCATCCCGCCTGGCATGCGGAAGAGATCGTGCCACCGGAACTGCACCGGCCGCTCCTCGGCATCGACTACGGCTGCCGCACCTGCCTGATCTATGCGCCGCCGACGGACCTCGACAAAAACGCCCCCGCCATGCCGAGCCTCTCCTGTCTCTGGGAGATCGGCGGCGCCTCGAGACGAACGCTGCCTGCGACGATCCGCCGCGAGATCGACGCGTCGCTGGCGATCGGCGCCAACGTGCTCGCCTACGCCACCAACCGGGAACTCAAGCGAAAGGATGAACTGTTTGCCATCGACCGCGGGCCGGACGAGCCGCGGGACCAGTTCGAGCGCGGCCAACTGGCGATCGGCAAGCTCCGGCACGCCGGCATGTGCGACGCGGCGCCGGCGGCGCTGGCCAACATCCTGCGGGCCGCCGCCCGTGAACTGGGGATCCGCGTCGACGACACGCCCAGCCAGATCGATCCCGCCGATCCCCGGCTCTTCGACTACCACCTCGTGTTCATGCACGGCCGGCAGGCATTTGCCTTCGACGCGGCCAGCCGCACCGGGCTGGGGCAGTTTCTCGAGCGGGGCGGCATGCTGCTGGCCGACAGCGTCTGCGCCTCCACCCCGTTCACCAACGCCTTCCGCACGGAGATCGCTGCCGTTCTGCCCAACGCGAAGATCGAGGAGATCCCGGTCGACGACCCGATCTTCACGGCAGGCGAATACGGCGGCTTCGACATCCGCGAGGTGACGCTCCGCGAGCCGGCGGGGGGCGATGGTCCGCTCGCGGCCCGCAAGCGAAAGATCCCGCCGAAGCTCGAGGGGATCCGGATCGGCGACCGCTGGGCGGTGATCTTCTCGCCGTACGATCTCTCCTGTGCGCTCGAGAAGCAAAACTCGCTCGAGTGCACCGGCTACAGCCGCGAGGATGCGGAGAAGATCGCCCTCAACGTGCTGCTCTACTCGCTGAACCAGTGACCGACGAACTCAACTCCCCAGCTTTCCCAGCCTGCGGCCCCGCTTTGTTCGTCTATCATTTTTCCACATTCTTAAACTACCCATTTCCCCGACTCTGCCGGGCGTGAATCTTTGCCGACTGCGGGGACCTCACCGACCGCGGTGAATGTGCCGATAAAAAAGGCTGTCCTGCGTGCAGACAACTTCAACGACACGAGGCACGCGGTCCACCGGCGTGGACTGCTTTCCCGCAGAGGTGCCGTGCTCCCTTTCTTCCCGATTCGAAATCGAGCGATCGCATCGGTCGTGGGCCCCGCCATTGCTGCGGCCTGCCTGATCGCGTTTGCCATGCGCGGCGCGGCGCAGGAGCCACTGCTCGTGGAAGAGATTCCTGCACCGGCGGCCGTGGTCGAAGGAATGCAAAACGACATCCAGCGATTGGAAAAGGAAATCGAGGCCCTCCGTGCCGACAAGGGGGGCGAAACATTCGCCGACCGGCTCTCGACCTTCGAGAAGGGACTGTCCAAACTGGTCGATGCCAATGACAAAAAGAAAAAGGAAGACGCGAAAAAACCGTCGCTGATCCTTTCCGGGCAGGTGCAGGCCGACCAGATCTATTTCGGACAGGACGCGGTCAGCCGCAAGGCCGTGGGGGACCTGCAGGATGGCGCCCAGTTCCGCCGGTTGCGGATCGGCGCCCGCGGCACGAGTTTCGACGTGCTCGAATACTCGCTCGGCGTCGACTTTGCGCTGGCCAACCAGCCCAGTTATCTCGACAACTACATCGAGTGGAAGGAACTGCCCTGGCTGCAGAATATTCGCGTCGGTCACTACTTCGAGCCCTTCTCGCTCGAGCGTGTCACGCAGAACCGCAACAACACGTTCATGGAGCGGTCGCTCGTCGACACGTTCGCCCCCGCCCGCAATATGGGCGCGATGGTCTACGGCAACACGGAGAACGAACTCGCCACCTGGGCGATCGGCACCTTTCGCACCAACAGCGACAATACCGGCAACGACACGTTCGACAGTGGCCAGGCGCTGACGATGCGCGGCACATGGCTGCCGTGGTGGGACGAGGCCAGCGATGGCCGGTATTACCTCCATCTTGGGTCGGGCTACAGCTACCGAGATGCGTTCCAGAACCAGGTGCGATTCCGAAACACTCCGGAAATCCGCAAGCAGCAGCCGGCCGACGTGGTCGGTCCCGTCGGCCCGCCGTCGCCGAGCAATTACCAGAACGGCGCTCCGAGCCCCTTCGCGCCGATCTTCGTCGACACCGGAAACATCCGGGACGTCGACCATTTTCAACTCTTTGACCCGGAGTTCGCGCTCATCCTGGGGCCGTTGTCCCTCCAGTCAGAGTATGCGTTCGCCGCGGTGCATCGCACCGGTCGGCCAGACCTGTTCTTCAATGGCTACATGGCACAGGTGAGTTACTTCCTGACCGGCGAGCACCGGCCCTATGACCGAAAGCAGGGCATCCACAAGCGGCTCGAGCCCTTCGAGGACTTCTTTCGCGTGCGCACGAAATCGCAGGGCATCCAGACCGGGCTCGGCGCCTGGGAGGTCGCGGCCCGGTTCTCGAACATCGTGCTCAACGACAAGGACATCAAGGGCAACAACCTGACCGACTTCACCGTCGGGCTCAACTGGTACTTGAATCCCTACACCCGCTGGAAGTTCAACTACGTCCGGGCCTTCCTCGAGGACGAGCGGGCCGGCAACAGCCTCACCGATGCCTACGGCATGCGGTTCGATTTCGATTTCTGAATAGACTCGCGAACTGGAGCATCACGCCATGAACAGGCCGACCATCACCGCCATGCTTCTGGCCGTCGCCCTGCTGGCCTGCGGGGCCGCGGACAAGGAGAAGGCCCCGGATAAGCCGAAAGCAGCCGATAAGCCCAACTGCATGCACTGCGGCGCCACCTGCCACCTCGTGCCGATCTGCGTCTGCGAGCCGGGCACGAAGAGGAAGCCCAAGACCGAATACGAAACCCAGTGTGAACCGATCTGCGTACCCGGCTGTGGCAGCAGGCCCTGGCCCTTCGGCCGGTGCCACGAGCAGGTCGGCTGCACGGGTTGTCGTGAAGAGCCGTGCGGGTGCCCAGGCCGGGTGCGCAACCGCAAGACGCTGAAGAAGGAGACGGTGGACGAGGAGGTGCCGACCATCAAACGGAGAGTGGACTACGTCTGCGACGCCTGCGACGGCTGTGAGGCTATCGCCTGCGGCGCAGCGAGTTGCTGCGACGACCGCTGCGGGACTGAGCACGAGGGCTGGTGGACGCGTCTGACGAACGGGTGGAAGTTCTGGTGATTGTCGTCGCCTCTTTGGCGCCGACCGAGTGGCCCGGTGACTCCCCGCCTCCCAACAGCCACGGTCGGACACGGCTGACAAATAAGAAAGCCCCGGCCTGAACGGCCGGGGCTTTCGAATCGTCTATGCAACCTTCATACCGCCGTTCAAACCGGTAAACAGGAGATCGTAGGTCGCATAAGCAGCAGTGACATCAAGCTTAAAGGCTCCCTCCGCCAAGCGAGGATGCATTTACATTCTTTTCCTTTGCGGCCTGATTGCGCGTCACCAAGGCGGAAATCACCTCGATGGCAACACCTTCGTCAATCATCCGCACGGATCCGTCACCAAGGCCGACCTGCACGCCACCTGGATGAAACGAATACGGCTGACTGGAGCCCTCGGTGCCATACGGCGACGGATAGCCGGTCGAACCGTAGTTCTCCGAGGCATGGTCGAACCCGTTCGTCCGATTCACAAACTCACCCGGAATCGTCTTGCCATCGGCACTCGACCCTGCGAACAGGATGTCCGATGCCGGACGGCACCAGCCGCCGGCATTTGTGTGAGCCGTCGTCAGATTATCGGACACCTGCTTGCCCCGTTGGTAGACGAAGGGGCGACCAGCCGACTCGAAAATCGAAATGGTGTTTGAGAGACCGTCGGTCACGTCCTTGAACGTGATCGATGAGTTCTTGGGCAGCATGCCGTTCGTCGTCGTGCCACTGCTTGACGTATACGCCGCACTCGGGATGACCAGCGCGCTCGCCGTCGTACTGCTGGTCACTGCAGCCGGAAGACCCGGGGCAATGCCGAGAGACGCCGCATAGTCGCCGTTGGCGACTATGCCCGTCCCGAAGCCGGTGGTGCCGTCGGGATTGTGATCCAGCTGATTGTTGTGCCGCGGAGCCGAGGCGCATTCAAATTCGGGAACTCGCTGGCTCGTCACGGGCAGGTTGTTGGCGTGGCTCCACGTCACGGACGTGTCGTACTTGTCCCACCACGACTTCTTGTCGAGCCAGGGAAGCATGTAGACGAACACGCCGCAGCGGATCGTGGACGACTCGGGTGGACGTCCGCCGCTCGGCAATTTCCCCTTTGAATCATGGTAGCCATGCAGGGCCAGTCCCTGCTGTTTCAGACTATTGGTGCAGGATGCCCTGCGAGCCGACTCACGCGCCGACTGCACGGCCGGCAGGAGCAACCCCACGAGCGTGCCGATGATGGCAATCACGACGAGCAGCTCCACGAGCGTAAAACCGTGCTGGAGACCTACTCCTCGACGGAAACCTTGCTGACGAACTCTCGTTAAAACATCCAAACTTCGCATCTGACTTTTCTCCACAAGGAGGAACGGGAAACAAGACACTGAAAACCGATGACGCACTGAATCACATTGGTGGGGTTATTTCGTGATCTGGAACGGCGGCAGTTCGTTTGCTCCCGCCTTAATGGTCACTGACAACGGGGACTTCGCCGGCGATGCGTACCTTGCGGGCAGGACATTTCCACCCACGGAGCCGTCCGGCCGCACCCGAAACCACTGCATGGTTGCTATGTAGTCGCCCGCAGGAACTCCGTCGTTCCTGCCGAAGGTCGAAAATTCGAATGTGCCATCTTCCCGCACGCTTGCCTTGGGCAACGCGCTGTCGGGAAGCGAACCCGCTTTCGGATGCAGCCGGATCTGCGCGCCAACAGGGATGCTCTTTCCGATCAGGAGCCGACCTGTTGCCCGGTGAACGGGGCATGGAGGGCCGGAACGGAGCATTTTCGCGGCGACGGCTCCCGTCAGCACGATGCCAACCGCGCTAATCACGATCGTGGTAAATAGCCAGCGAGCCAGCCCAAGCCGGCGGATCGATTCGTGGATCGGGGCTACGACCACGTTGATCGCCTGACCGACTGCCGATTCCCGCAACTGCGGCTCCCGTCCGAATTTGTGGCGGCGACGCCGCGCGTCGAGGATCTGCTGAATCGCGTCATTCGCCGCGGCCGAGGTGGCGGTCGTCGGCGACTGACCGCGGCGGCTGACCGAGATCTTGGGCTGCGAACCATTGGGAATCGAAAATGCTGCGGAAGACATGTCGAGGGCTCCTGATGGGCCTTCGCGTTCCTCCGGTATTTCCGGTCAGCGTCGCGATCGTGGAAGTTTTTGGTGTGTGTTGTTGGGAGGCCGAATCACCGCGTCTTTTTGTCGAGCCGGGTTTTTTCCGTACGCTCGATCTGCACGACCACGCCGTCTTGAACCACTGCAAGTACCGTGCCAAACCGCAGCCCACGCAGTGCCTCGCCGATCCGCGTGAGCGTCGGGTCCGATGCGGGGGCCGTCGAAGGCAAAAGGCTCGGCGTGTCGCCACCGCTCAGGTTGCCGTGAATATTCGTTGCCATTGGTTTTCCCTCTGTGCGATTCGTGACAGACATCCTGCTTAAATCACGTATTCCAGGTCCGGCACGAACACCCGTGCCTTTCGCGGCGTGATCGACACCTGCTCGCCCGGGTTGAGCGACAGGTCCCGGGCCGCATCGGCCGGGATATCGACGTGCAATTCGCCGATCGAGTTGTGCGGCTGGCAGGCGACCCGTATCACGGCCCCATTGCGGGTCAGCCGCACGACGTTTGCCAACAGGCTCCGCTGCCCGCTGCCGTTCGTGCCGGCGGCACGGTCGTTGGCCCGCACCAGGTCGAGTTCGTGCGGCCGGAGGTACACGCAGGCTTCGCGGGCCTGGGCATGAGGGTAGTCGGGGTAGTCGATCGGTATGCCGTGCCAGAAAGCGCGACCATTTTCGACGCGGCCGTGAAAAACGTTGACATTGCCGAGGAAGTCCATCACGAACGGCGTGGCGGGATGGTCGAACACGTCGTCCGGCGTGCCCCGCTGCTCGATCTTGCCGTGGTTCATCACCACGACCTCGTCGGCCAATTCAAAGGCCTCTTCTTGATCGTGCGTGACGAAGACGCTCGTCATGCCGATCTCGTCGTGGAGCCGCCGCAGCCACTGCCGCAGTTCCACACGCACCTTGGCGTCAAGCGCGCCGAAGGGCTCGTCGAGGAGCAGGATCTTGGGCCGGATGGCGAGTGCCCGCGCCAGCGCCACCCGCTGCCGCTGGCCGCCGGAGAGCTGCGAAGGCTTCCGCTGTCCCAGGCCGTCGAGCCGGACAAGATGCAAAAGTTCGTTGACCTTTTCGTGAATCACGGCGTTGGCCACCTTGCGGACACGGAGCCCGAAGGCGATGTTCTCGAAAACGCTCATATGCCGAAACAGCGCGTAGTGCTGGAAGACGAAGCCCACTTCCCGCTGCCGGGCATGCCGCTCGGTGACGTCCTGTCCGTCCTCCTCGATCACCCCCTCGTCGGGCGACTCGAGGCCCGCGATGATCCGCAGGAGGGTGGTCTTGCCCGACCCCGAGGGACCAAGCAGCGCGAGCAGCCCGCCTGCGGGCACGTCGAGCGAAACCCGGTCGAGCGCCTTGAAGGCGCCGAACGACTTCGAGATGTTGCGGATGTGAATATTCATGACCGGGCGGCCTCCAGACCTGTGGTTTCGTCGATGGAGCGGGCAACCTCCAGGTCGCGCGATTCGCTCTCCAGTCGGCGCTCGATGATGAATTTGGCCACGAGCGTGACCAGCGCCAGACCGGCCAGCACGCTCGCCACCGCCATCGACGCGGGCGTGCGGTATTCCTGAAACAATTTCTCGACGCGGAGCGGCATCGTGTCGGTGGCGCCGGCGATGTGGCCGCTGACGACATAGACCGCGCCGAATTCGCCCATCGCGCGGGCATTGGCCAGTACGATCCCGTGCAACAGCGCCCAGCGGATGTTTGGCAACGTGATCCGCGTGAACACCTGCCAGCCGTTCGCCCCGAGGCTCACGGCCGCCAACTCCTCGTCAGGACCGATCGACTCCATCACCGGAATGAGTTCGCGAACGACGAGCGGCAGCGTCACGAACGTGGTCGCCAGCACGAGCCCGGGCCACGAGAAAATCACCTTCCAGTCGAGCCAGGCGAGCGTCGGGCCCAGGAGCCCCTGCCGGCCGAAGATCAGCACCAGCGCCAGCCCCGCCACGACCGGAGACACCGAAAACGGTACGTCGAAGAACGAGATCAGGAGCGACCGCCCCGGAAACCGGAACCGAGCCACGAGCCAGGCGGCGGCGACGCCAAACACCGTGTTGATCACGACGGCCACCGGCGCCACGGTGAGCGAGAGCCAGATCGCGTGCCGCGTGTCGGGATCGTGGGCCAGCGCCGCCCACCAGGCGGCGGCCCCCTCGGCAAACGCCTCATAGAACACGCTCACGAGCGGCACCACGATCACGAGCCCGATGATCGCCACTGCGGCAGCGACGAGCGCAGCCGCAATCGGCGTCGGGGTGGTCGCAGGATGGCGGGTGGAGGGTTTCATGGCTTCGTGACTCGATGGATTGATGACTCGATGGCCCGACGGCCTGATGATTACTGGGCGTTGCGGGCCAGCCGCTGCTGGAGGGCATTGATGACGACGAGCAATGCAATCGACATCGCGAGCAGCACAACGGCGATGGCGGTGGCCTCGGCATAGGCAAACTCTTCCAGACGGGCGACGATCAGCACCGGCGCAATCTCCGTCTTGAACGGCATGTTGCCCGAGATAAACACGACCGAGCCATATTCACCGAGCGCTCTGGCCAGCGAGAGCGCAAAGCCCGTCACCACGGCCGGCAGGATCGCCGGCAGCACGACGTGCATAAATGTCTGCGCTCGCGATGCCCCGAGCATCCGGGCCGCCTCTTCGGTGTCGCGGTCGAGGCTCTCGATCACCGGCTGCACCACGCGGACCGCGAAGGGCAGGCTCACGAACACGAGTACGAGAACGATCCCGAGAAACGAGTAGGCTCCCTGGATGCCGAGCGGCACGAGAAACTGGCCCAGCCAGCCCTGCTTGACGTAGAGCGCCGAATAGACGAGTCCCGCCACCGCGGTGGGCAGGGCGAGCGGCACATCGACGAGCGCATCGAGCAGGCGGCGGCCGGCAAAATCGATCCTCGCGAGCACCCAGGCAACGACGAGCCCGAGCGCGGAACTGATCACTGCGGCCAGCGCCGATGCTCCGAGCGATACCGCATAGGCCGCACGGGCGCGGGGCGTCCAAGCCGCCGCAACGAACCCCGCGGGTCCGAGGGTCGCGGCCCGCAGCACGAGCACGGAGAGCGGAAACACCACGAGTGCGACCATGACGAGCGACGTGATCGCCGCGCTCGTGCCGAAGCCGGGCAGGACAGCCGCAAAACGCCGCCGACGGGATGGCGACGGCACGCGGCCATGCCCGCCTGAATCGCCACCTCGATCGGTGGCCTGCCGGAAGCCGGACTGCAGCGGGTTGGTGGCGAGGGCGATCATGGCTCGTTTGGAATCGGGCACGGTCTTTGTCGGCATTTCTGTGAGCATCTTTGTCATGGTCTCTGCCGTTCTCTTCAACCCGCGGTGCCGGGGTTGTAGATCGCGTCAAACACCCCACCTTCGCCGAAAAACTTTTTCATGGCGGTGTTCCATCCGCCGACAAACTCGATGTCGAACGTCTCGACCTTGGGCCATTCCTCGCCGGCGGCGGGCGATGGCGAATCGTTGCCCCACGGGCGATAGTGGTGCTTCGCGATGATGGCCCGCCCTTCGGGGGTGTAGAGAAATCCGAGATAGGCCTCGGCGGCATGCCGCGTGGCCCTGCGGTCGACGTTCTGGTCGACCACGGCCACCGGGGGATCGACGCGAATCGACCGCGGCGGATAGATGATCTCGAGCTCGCCCTTCGCCTCGTCCACCTCCAGATGGGCCTCGTTTTCGAACGTCAGGTGCACGTCGCCGATGCCCTTCTGCGAAAACGTGGCGGTGGCAGCCCGGGCCCCGGTATCGAGCACTGGCGTGCGGTGGTAGAGCTCCGTCACGAACTTCCGCGCATCCTCTTCGCTTCCACCGGTGGCCAGCGCTGCGCCCCACGCGGCCAGAAAGCTGTACTTGCCGTTGCCGGATGTCTTGGGATTCGGCGTGATGATCGAAACGTCGTCACGGACGAGATCGGCCCAGTCCTGGATTTTTTTCGGGTTGCCCTTGCGGACGACTAACACGACGACGGAGTGATAGGGGACCGACTGGTTGTCATAGCGCGCCTGCCAATCGGGCCGTAGGAGGCCCGATTTCGCAACCGCCTCCACGTCGGGCCAGACCGCCAGCGTGACGACGTCGGCATCGAGTCCGTCGATCACCGCGCGGGCCTGGCTGCCCGAGGCCGCATGCGACTGCTTGACCTCGACCGGCCGGCCGTGCTCCTGCTCGTAATGTCTGGCAAAGGCCGCGTTGATGTCGCGGTAGAGTTCCCGGGTCGGGTCATACGAGACGTTCAAGAGCGCGATCGCGGGTGCAGCCGCCTGCCCGCCGCCCGCGGCGGTCTTCCCGGCTTCGCCGTTCGTGCATCCCACGAGGACCGCCGCCGAGAGAACCACCAACAGAGCCGACTGCTGCACGTGTGCCCGAAGCATCTCATTCTCCACTGCCAACGATCACCGGACGCCGGCCTGCCTCATGCATGCCGGTGGTTCGAACCCGAACCCGCTGACCCACGTAAGTGCAATCGCCGTGCCGCCCAGGCTTTGCCGCTGTAGACCACACAAACCCCTCCCAGCCTCCGCATTCTTCTCGAAAAGATCGCATTTCAAGGCAGTCCGTCATATTTGCTAGACAGGCACCCTTGATATATGCTTGCCGTCCGTGTCATTTGCTTGATTTTCCACGATGTGAGTCGATGCCGTGCCGACCAGCCGCGATCTGCTTTCCGAGGTCTGGCGGGAGGCCTGCCGCCATATCGAGATCGAGGAATCGGCGACGGCGATCGCCAAGACCATCGCCTCGCAGTTGCCCCTCCGGGCCCTGTTCGTGCTGCGGGTCGATACGACCGCCAAGACCGTGGAAACGCTGGCCACCGGAACAGCGGATCTTTCCTCGCTGTCGCTCCCGCGCAACGTGGAACTCTCCGCCACTCCCTGGCGGAGACTCGCCGCGTGGCTGAAGGCCGGTAACGTCGTCAGCATCGACGGCATCAAAGATGAGGGCTGGGCCGAGGCCCTCCTGCCGAAAGAAATCGACGCCGACGCGCTCGTGGGGCCGCTTCGATTCCATGACGGCCCGGCTGGAATCCTCCTGCTCGTGGCCCAAACCGGGAAAAGTTTCTCGGCCGTGGATCATCGCATCGCACAGCACCTGCTCGAACCCTTTACCGTTGCGGTCGAAAACCATGGCCGGCTGCACGAACTGCGGTCGCTCCGCGAGGCGGCCGAGGCCGATCGGCAGACGCTGCTCTCGCGACTGGGCAAGCAGGATGTCAACGAGGATGTCGTCGGCGCCCGCACGGGGCTCCGGCATGTGATGGAGCGGGTCGAACTGGTTGCGCGATCGGACGTGCCCGTGCTGATCCTCGGCGAAACAGGCACGGGCAAGGAGGTCGTCTCGCGTGCGATCCACACGCGATCAAAGCGGGGTGATGGTCCCTTCATCCGCGTCAACTGCGGCGCGATTCCACCGGAACTGATCGATTCCCAGCTCTTTGGTCATGAAAAAGGCAGTTTTACGGGCGCCAGTGCGCAGCACCAGGGATGGTTCGAGCGGGCGGATCGGGGCACGCTGTTCCTCGACGAGATCGGCGAACTACCGCTGCCGGCCCAGGTGCGGCTGCTGCGCGTGCTGCAGGACCATCAGATCGAACGCGTGGGCGGCAGGTCGCCGGTGCATGTCGACGTGCGGATCGTCGCCGCGACCCATCGCGACCTTGCCGCGATGGCGAAGGAGCGAACGTTCCGCGAGGATCTCTGGTACCGAATCAACACGTTTCCGATTCTGCTGCCCACGCTTCACGAGCGACTGGAAGACGTCCCCGCCCTGGTGCGGCACTTCGTGCAGCGGGCGACCACGCGATTCGGCCTGCCCGCCGTCACGGCATCGGATGCCGACCTGCAACTGCTGATCGACTACGAGTGGCCGGGGAACATTCGCGAACTCGGCGCCGTCATTGACCGTGCGGTCATCCTCGGCGGTGGCCGGAGGCTCGAGGTCTCGGCGGCACTCGGACTCGGCCGACGGGTTCCGCTCCAGGCGCCTGCCGACTCCCCCACGATGTACGAGGTCGTTCCGGAGGAATCGCTACCGCTGACGCCCCCTGCCCCTGCCCCTGCAGCCGACGACATCGTGCCCCTCGACGTCGCCATGAGCCGCCACATCGAGCGGGCGCTCGCCGCGACGCGTGGCCGCGTGGAAGGCCGCCGCGGGGCGGCCGCCCTGCTCCGCATCAATCCGCACACGCTGCGGGCCCGGATGCGAAAACTTCGCATCGACGTCTCGGGCTTCCGCGACTGACACCATCTGCCGGATGGGTCCCCTTCCTCGCGGCACGAATCTTGCATTGAATCCGGCCACGAGGCCCGTGATTCGAGATCCCATGCCGACGCAACGACGTTCGCCGGCACTTCTCAAATCGAGGCAAGATCGCTAGATTGCGGAAACTTTGCGGGCCACGTCGAAGGCGACGAGCCACGGCAGCTCGATAACATTTTTTCACGCGTTGCTCACCGGACATCTTGGAGGCGCGCCTTGTTTGCTTTGCAAGCAGGAGGCTCCCCGTGCCGGTTTTTCTGGACAACGTCGACTCCATCGGCCGGACGCCGCTCGTCCGAATCAATCGCCTCACCAGCGGACTGAACGCTCGCGTTCTCGCCAAGATCGAGGGCCGCAATCCGGCCTACAGCGTGAAGTGCCGGATCGGCGCGGCGATGATCTGGGATGCCGAACGCTCCGGCCGGCTCAAGCCCGGCCAGCACGTCGTCGAGCCGACCAGTGGCAACACCGGGATCGCGCTGGCCTTCGTCTGCGCCGCCAAGGGCTATCCGCTCACGCTCCTGATGCCGGAGTCGATGTCGATCGAGCGGCGGCAGCTGCTCAAGGGGCTCGGCGCCAACCTCGTGCTCACGCCGGCCGCCGAAGGCATGCGGGGCGCAGTTGCCCGGGCCGAGGAGATTGCGACCGACCCCCAGTATTTCATGCCGCAGCAGTTCAAGAATCCCGCCAACGCCGAGATTCACCTGCGGACGACAGGCCCCGAAATCTGGAACGACACGGAAGGTAAAGTCGACGTCTTCGTGGCGGGCGTCGGCACCGGCGGCACGATTACAGGCGTGTCGCGGTTCTTCAAGGAGACGCAGGGCCAGAAGCTTCACACGGTGGCCGTCGAACCAGCCGGCAGCCCGGTGCTCTCCGGCGGCGCGGCCGGCCCGCACAAGATTCAGGGCATCGGCGCCGGCTTCGTGCCCGACGTGCTCGACCGCTCGCTCATCGACGAGATCCTCACCGTCACCAACGAGGAAGCCTTTGCGATCGCGCGGCGACTGGCGAAGGAGGAGGGCATCCTCTGTGGGATCAGTTGCGGGGCGGCGATGCATGCGGCCCTGCGCGTGGCGGCCCGTCCGGAATCGGAAGGCAAGACGATCGTCGTCGTGCTGCCCGACTCGGGCGAGCGGTATCTCTCCACCGGAATCTTCGAGTCCTGATCGGAATACGGCCTCGCGGGGCCCGGGAGCGGATCGATGTCTGACAATCTTCTGCAGCGCAGCGTGACGACGACGGTGGCCCGCAACCTCGCCACGACGTCGAAGACGCGGCCGATGATGATGTCGGTCACGCCCCGGCATCTGCTGCACCTGCTGCCGTGGGTGCAGGTGGAGGGGGGCACCTACCGCGTCAACCGCACGAAGGTCGAGCTCTCCAAGGCCCAGCGGATCGAGATCGCCGCGGCGGAGCAGGGTCTTTCATTCGCCGCGAGCGACCTGCGGAGCGTGCCCCTGTTCTCAAACGTGTCGGAATCGCTCCTCAGCCGAATGCAGAAGCGATTTTCTACGGAGGAAGTGCCGCTCGGCAGCGACATCCTGATCGAGGGGCAGGACCGCAGCACGTTCTTCGTGATTGCCCAGGGCCAGGTCGAGATCCTGAGCAAGGGCGTCCACGGCCGCGACCTCCGCGCCGCCCTGCTCACGGAGGGGGAGTTTTTCGGCGAGGTCGATCTCGTGTCGGACAAGCCCTCCGACATCACCGTCCGCACGATCACTCCCTGCGTGCTGCTCACCCTCTCCCGCAAGGACCTCGACGCCGTTCTCGACGAGCTCCCCAACCTCCGCGACGACTTCAAGAAGGCCATC
>JAPLNR010000034.1 GCA_026401035.1 Planctomycetia bacterium
CCTTCGCCGCGACTGACGGAGCGGTTGCGACACGCCGCTCCAGTGCAACCAGCACGGCAGGCTCGACCTGATGGGCCTTGGCCCACGCCAGACGCTCCGCCGGCGTGTGGCAGCAGCAATTCGAGAAACACTGTTCCGCCGAGGCACAGCCGCAGGGCTTGTCCATGCAGGGGAACGGCTTTGAACGATCCTTGCCGGCCAGCCGCTTGGCAGCAGGCGAGTTGGACTCAACCGGAGACACCGTGCCGAGTGGCAAAGGCAACCCCGAGGCCACGAGAACGTAGCCAAGAATGGCCGTCCATGCCGTGATGCGGTGCAGCGGGGAGTCAGAACACATGGTTGAGAGATTAGCCCGGCGATTCGGCCGGAGCAAGCAGACCATTCAAAATGCCCGCAGGGCACTGATCGCGTCGGCCAGTTCGGCCTGGGCGCCGAAGCCGTCGACCGGCTCAAGGCCGATCCAGCCGCGGTAGCCCCGCTCCTCGAGGGCGGCGAGCACGTTGGGCAGGTCGACCTGCCCGCTGCCGAGGATCACCGCACGACCGCGGCCAGCGAAGGCGCCGGCCACCGCGTCGGTGGCATGCACATGGCCGATGTGCGTCGACAGTGTCTCCACCGCCGCGACCGGATCGTGACCGTGGACGAGGGCCGCACCGGTGACGAGGTGGCAGGCGAGCGCTCCATCAGGCAAGCTCTCGATCACCCGCAGGAGATCCTGCGGACTCGACCGCCCCACCTCGGCGCAGAGCACCGCTCCCACGCGATGTCCCCAGTCGCCGAGATCGGTAAGCACCTCCACGAGCAGTTGCCAGCGCGGGTCGATCTTGGGCTTGGTGTCGACCGCGGCGGATTTCGCCTCCGGCTCTTTCGTCTCCGGCGGAATGTCGCCGATATGATTGAGCACGATCGGCGCCCCCAGCGCGTGGGCAAGTTGCAGCGCCGATTTGGTCGCCGCGATCCGGCCCTCGAGCCTGTCGCCATCGGCATAGCCGCCGCGCGTGGGAAAGGCGACGGCCGCCACCTCGAGTCCCTCGTCGGCGAGCCACTTGCGGATCTGCCGGATGCCGGTCTGCGACATCTGCTCCGCGTCGAGCCCGGCCCGCGCGTCGAGTTCCACGCCGTGGAGCCCCAGTTCCCGGGCCTTGCGGAGCGCCGTCCGCAGATCGCGTGACAGCGACAGCGTGCCGACCGAGAGACGGGAAATGTCCATGCTGGATCGCTCTCTCGGGTGAAGGCTGCCGGGGGTTCGCGGAATTCGCGAATCACGCTGGCGGATTGTATCCTCACCTGCATGCCGACGATCGAACAGGTGACTTCCGAACTCGAAAGACTCGCCCCCTTGCGGCTGGCTGCGGAGTGGGATGCGGTCGGGCTGCTGGTGGGCACACGCCGCCCGTCGATCGATCGCATCATGACCTGCCTGTCGCTCACGCCCGAGGTCGCCCACGAAGCCGTCCGCGAGCGGGCCGACATGGTCGTGACCCATCACCCGCTGCCCTTCCGACCCGTCGGCCGGATCACCGACGACTCCGCGACAGGCCGCGTGCTCCTCGAACTGGTCGGGGCCGGGATCGCCATCTGGAGCTCGCACACCGCCTGGGACTCGGCCGCCGGCGGCATCAACGACCAGCTCGCGGCGCTGCTCGGCCTCAAGCACGTCGCGCCGATCGAGCCGGACGATATCTATCCGCTCGCGGGCTTCGGCCGCGCGGGAACCGCACCGGACGACTGGACCGTCGCCCAGCTGTCCCGGCATGCGGCCGACCGGCTCGGCGTGCAAGCCGTACAGGTGGCGGGTGATCCGGCGCGGCCGGCAGGCCGCGTGGGAATCGTCTGCGGCAGCGGCGGCGATTCGGTCGACGCGGTGAAGCGGGCCGGCTGCACCACGCTGCTCACGGGCGAGATCAAACTGCACGGCGCCCTCGACGCCCGGGCAAACGACCTTGCCGTGATCGCCGTCGGACATCACGCCAGCGAGCAGTTCTCGATGGAATCGCTCGCGCGGCGGCTGGCCGAAGCCCTCCCCGGCCTCCACTGCCAGGCCAGCCGCGACGATACCGACCCGCTGCAGTGGATCGGGGAATGCGGCTCGCGTTGATCTGAAAAATGCCGGCGCTACACTTGGCATGCGGCTTCCCTCCCCTGCCCCTTCCCCCCGGCGGTCCATCGTGCCCACATTCCTGACAGCGCTGCCGGTCTACAACGAAGTCCGGCACGTGTCGGCGGTCCTCGACGAGGTCCTGCGGTTCACCCCCGAAGTGCTCGTAGTCGACGACGGCTCGACCGACGGCACGTCGCAACTGCTGGCGACCCGCCGGGATGTCCGCGTGGTGCGGCATGCCGACAACCGCGGCTACGGGGCGGCCCTGGCGACGGCCTTCGCTGCCACGCTCGCCGGTGACTTTGACGGCCTCGTGACGATCGACTGCGACGGGCAGCATCAGCCCCGGCTCATCCCGGACTTTATCGCGGCCGCATCCGGGCCGCAGGGTGCCGACATCGTCAGTGGCAGCCGCTATCTTCGGCGGTTTCCCGGCGACAGCGAGCCACCAGCGGCGCGGCAGCGGGTGAATGCCGAGATCACGGCCGAGATCAACGAACGGCTCGGACTGGCGCTCACCGACGCCTTCTGCGGCTTCAAGGCCTACTCCCGGCGGGCGCTGGAATGCCTGCACGTGACGGAGCTGGGCTACGCGATGCCGCTGGAGGTGTGGGTGCAGGCGGCCGCAGCGGGCCTGCGGATCGTCGAGCTGCCGGTTCCGCTCCTCTATCTCGATCTGGCGCGGAGTTTCGGAGGCGCACTGGACGATGCGGCAACCCGTCTGGCCTACTACCGGCGGGTTCTCGACAGCGCGGCTTCTGCCACATGCCCCCATTCCGACGCATCCACAAAGCTCCCGAGCCATCGGGCTCCCGTCTGATCGATCCGCCGATCCAGCCGTCCGTCGACGCGCCGGTGGGCTCCATCGAGGCACTCGTCGACAACAACCGGCTCCTCCGGGCGGCCTTCGACACGCGGATCGGCGACCTCAAACTCTGGGAATTGATCGCCGCCACCCGGCGCGAGGTGCTCACCGTCGCCGCGGAATACACGCTCAGCTACCGCGACGCCGAGCGGCCCAAAGACGTCGCCGACTGGATCGCCCGGCCAATCATCATGGGGGGACACCAGCCGGAGTTTTTCCATCCCGGCGTCTGGCTCAAAAACTCGGCGCTCGACGCCTACGCCCGCGCCGTCAACGGCACGGCCATCAATCTCATCGTCGACACCGACCGCTGCGTGGGAACGACCGTGCGCGTGCCCGTGGGCACGCCGCGCGAGGCCCATCTGGAGGAGGTGGCCTTCGACGCCCCCGCGGTCGAGATGGCCTGGGAGGAGCGCGGCATCGTCGATCGCGATGTGTTCGCCTCGTTCGGCCAACGGGTCTGCGACCTGCTCGCCCCGCTCGAACCAAACCCCATCCTGCGTCGCTGGTGGCCGCTGGCGGTCGAGCGGTCGGCGGAATGCCCGCGGCTGGGGCTCGCGCTCGCGCAGGCGCGGCACGCACTCGAGGCCCGGCTGGGCTGGGAAACGCTCGAACTGCCGGTAAGCGAAATGGTGCGGCTGCCGACGGTGATGGTGTTCATGGGCTGGCTGCTCGCGCACTGCCGGCAGTTTCACGAGGCCTACAACGATTCGCTCGCCGCCTTCCGCCGCGGCCACAAGGTCCGCGGCCGCGGACGGCCGATGCCCGATCTGGCGATCCGGGTCGACAACTCGGCGGAGGGACCGTGGTTCGAATTACCGTGGTGGATCTGGTCGCGTGACGACCCGCGCCGACGACGGGTCTTCGCCAACACCGACACCCCGGGCATGCTCACCCTCTCCGACATGGAGACGCTCCGCGTCGAGTTGCCGATCGCGCCGGAAACATCCCCCTCGAAATGGGTCGACGCCCTGTCGCGGATGGAGGAGCACGCCCTGCGACTGCGTCCGCGGGCGATCGTGACGACGATGGTGGCGCGGCTGCTGGTAGCCGACGTCTTCGTGCATGGCATCGGCGGTGCGGCCTACGACCAGCTCACGGACGACATCGTGCGACGGCTCACCGGCTGCGATCCCCCACGGCATGCGGTCGTGTCGGGCACGCTGCGGCTGCCGACCGACAGCCTGTTTCCCGAGTGGGCCAAAGCCGATCCGGCCGCGGAACTGGCGACCCTGCACCGGGAACTCCGGGATCTGGAGTTTCATCCCGAATGCCATTTGTGGCCTTTCGACGCCCAGCCGGAGGACGTGCGCGACCTGATCACGCAGAAACAGCGCTGGATCGACACCCACCCGACGGCCACGCTCGCTCGCCGCCGCTGCCGCGAGATCCGCGCCGCCAACGAGCGCATGCAGTTTCACACGCAGGAGTTACGACAGCGGCTCCTGGCCCGTGTCGGGCCGCTGGCAACGGCGCAGCGGGCGAAAAAATTGTTGCACTCTCGCGAGTTTCCATGGTGTTTTTTCCCGGAAAAGGCGCTGAAAACTTTCCTCCTACTGGAAAACGGTTGAGAATCACCATATCTTGACGCCCAACGGAATGGGTTCAGTCGCTCCAGGGAGAGGAGACTTCATGCGTCGGTCAGGTCGTTCGCAGAAACGTTCACAAAAACGATCACCTTTACGGGCAGCACCGCGGATAGCGGTCCGATCGGCCGTGAAGGCGGGCCGTGCCCCCGCGAAATCCTCGAAGCAATCGACCGGCGTGCTGGTCGCCGCCGTCAGTCGGCCGGCCACGGGAAAGAAGAAGACCGTCGCCAAGGTCGTGCATGCCGTCGAAATTCGCCCGGCAGGAACGGTGGTGAGCCGCCGGCCGCTGAAGAAACGGGTCGCCGTCCGACACCTGCCGCAGCATCCCGTTCTGCCGCTTACCCCCCCCTCGTGGATGCTCGAGGAATGCCATGTGGCCCCCGCCCGGGCGGGCGACCAGAACGAGATCCAGCAACTGCTTTCCGGGCTGCCGGCCGCTCCCTCGAAGGCTGAATTCCATGCGGCAGTCGACCATCCCGACCACGATGCGGCCAATCGGCTGGTGGCCCGCCTGGCCGGCCGGATCGTGGGCCACGTCGAGGTGATGCCCCGTGCAGTGCTCATCGGTGGCATCTCGGTGCCGGCGGCAGTGATCGACCGCGTTGCGGTGCTGCCGGAATGCCGCGGTGCCGGCCATGGCCAGCGGCTCGTGCGGGCGGCCGAGGACCGGATGCGACAAATCGGCGCGGCCGTCAGCTTCTCGCGCACGCGGATCGCGCCCTCGTTCCACGACCTGGGCTGGGCGGTGCTGGGACGCGATTGCGCGACGCCTGGACGACCGACCGAAATCCTCTCTCGGCTGCTCGATGGACCACAGCGCCAGGGCGAGGCCGTCACGATGCGGCAGTGGCGGCATGTCGAACTGCCGGCCATCCTCCGCATCTACAAGCAGAATGCCAGCCGGTTCATCGGCCCGACCGACCGGAGCGAAGCCTACTCCCGCTGGCTCGTCAGCCGCGCGGCGTTCGACTCGATCATCGTGGCGCTCATGGGTCAGGATCGCTACGATCTTCATGAAACCACCGCCCGAATCGTGGGCTACGCGATCCAGTCGGGCAACCGCGTGCTCGAACTGATGGCTGATCCGGAATACCCAGGGCTCGAACGAGACATCCTCGCGCGGGTCTGCGCGGAGGCGGTCGAGAACGACCGTCAGGAGATCGTCTACGAGTCGGGCGCGGCCGATCCGCTGCATGCCGCAGTCGCCGGCAGCGATGTCGCAGGACTCGCGACCGGTGGCGTCAACGCCGGCGATCGGATGATCGTCGCCAAGCTCTTCCGGCCCCTCGAGGTGCTCGAATCGCTGGCTCCGGCGGTCGCCGCCCGGGTCACCGAAGCAGGGATCCGCGAGACCGTGGAGCTCGGCCTGGATGCGCCGAATTTCCGCGGCTCGATCATCGTTGCCGATGGCAAGGCCACCGTGCATGCCGGACGGGTGGGTCGCAGTTACCTGCGGCTGTCAGCCGACGAGCTCACGCGGCTGCTGCTCGGCCAGTGCGATCCGCAGGAGGCCGCGGCCGCTGGACGGCTCGAGTCTTCCACGCAGGTCGCGCAGAAGCTCGCCGCGCAGCTCTTCCCACGGGTGCCGCTCTGGTGCCCAATGTGGGACGACCTGCCAGCCTGACGATGCATCAGGCTGCTTGGATACGGCTGGCCGCAGTCTTTGCCTTTTCCTCGATGCTCGTGTTTCTGGCGCGGCCGCAGCGGAGACCGACAGCCGCCGATCCGCTGCGTGAACTGCAGGCTGCCGCCGAGCGAACCGGCCACGCGGCCTGGGGCCACTGGGGCGATCAGCCAGAGCGGTATGCGGCATGGTCGAATCATTCCAATCGGCTGATTCCGGTCTATACGTTTGGCATGTCGCTCGAGAGTGTCGCCGGTGCGCGGAGCATCTATCGCGATCCATCGCAACTGGCCCAGCTCTACGGCCGGCTGCCCGAGACGACGCTGAACCCCGACGCCGACTACTTCGATCAGACAGACATCCATCGGCTGCAACTCGCCGCCGCCGCGGCGGGCAAGAAGCGGATCATCCTCGTCGTCTTCGATGGATTGGATTGGACGACGACGCGAACGGCCGCGATTGCCGCTGGCGGTCGCGTTGCCTACGACGCGGGCCGGGGCACCGGTCTTTCGTTCCAAGACTATCGCGGGGCCCCGACCGATTACGGGCTGTGCGTGACGAGTCCGGCGAACGACGGCACGACATTCGACGTCGACGCGCAGGCCGTGCGGAACCCCGGGGGCAGGACTGCCGGTGGCTACGATCCGCGACTCGGTGGCAGGACCGCCTGGAATGTTCGGGCTGATCTCCGCTATCTGATCGGCCGCAACCGCGCGCGGCCGCATGCCGTCACCGACTCTGCCGCCTCCGCCACGTCGCTCTGCACGGGCCGCAAGACCTACAACGACGCCATCAACGTCGATCCCCAGGGCAGCCCGATCGAGCCGATCGCCGTCACGCTCCAGAAACAGGGCTGGGCGGTCGGCGCGGTCACGAGCGTGCCGATCTCGCATGCCACTCCTGCCTGCGCCTATGCGAACAACGTGAGCCGTGACGACTATCAGGACATCGCCCGTGACCAGTTGGGTGAGCCGTCGATCACGCACCGCACCGCGCCGCTTCCCGGCCTCGACGTACTCATCGGTGGCGGCTTCGGCGTCGACGTCGAAGAAGACCGGGGGCAGGGCCGCAACTTCGAGCCGGGCAACAAGTACATCGCGAATTCGTCGCTGCGGGCGATCGACGCCGACGGCGGTGGCCGCTACCGTCTTGCCCTCCGCACCCCCGGCCGTTCAGGAGCCGCGGTGCTCGCCGAGGCTGCGCAGGATGCCGTCGGCCGAAACCTCCGCCTCTTCGGCCTGTTCGGCACCCGCGAGGGCAACCTGCCCTTCCAGACCGCCGACGGCGGCTACGATCCTCTCGAGATTCCGCCCGAATCCACGGAGACCCTCGAAAGTCTCAAAAAGAAATACGCCCCGGGCATCCGCTACACGCCGGCCGACATCGCCGAGAACCCGACGCTCGCCGACATGACCCGCGCCGCGCTCGACGTGCTCGGTACCCGCGACCGCTTCTGGCTGATGGTGGAGGCCGGCGACGTCGATTGGGCTTGCCATGCCAACAACATCGACAACTGCATCGGCGCAATCAAAAGTGGCGATGCCGCCTTCCGCGCCGTGGTCCAGTGGGTCGAGGCCCATGCTGCCTGGAACGACACCGCTGTGATCGTCACATCCGATCACGGCCATCTGTTCGTCCTCACCGATCCCCGGGCCTTCACGAAGTAGGACAGGCGTCAGCCTGTCTCTGTCGTCAGCCTGTCCTCCTACCCGTGCCCGCGGGCGCCGGCCAGCCACTCGTCGGCCCATGTCCGCACGCCGTCGACGCCCTTCCGGTGGCAGAAATCACCGAGCGTTTCGCCAGCCTGCCGCTCCGCCTTGTAGCAGGCGAGCACGGCCGTGATCTCCTGGGAAAGATCCTCGAAGGGCACGACGTCCTTGTACTGCACATTGAGCCGGTCGCCGAGCAGCCGGCCGCCGAGGAAGATCGTGTACTTGCCGAGCGTCCGTCCCACGATGCCGATGTCGGAGTTGTAGGGGCGGGCGCAGGCGTTGGGGCAGCCGGTCATCCGCAGCGTGAAGGCGTCGTTCGCCAGGCCGAGTTTGGCGACCTCAGGCTCGAGGGTGTCGATCAGGCCGGGCAGCACCCGCTCGCTTTCCGCGACGGCCAGGCCACACGTGGGCAGCGCCACGCAGGCCATGCTCCAGCGACGGATTGTCGAGATTTCCTCGGACGTCTTCACGCCGTGGGCGTGGAGAATGTCCGCGATCTTCACACGGTCGGTGACCGTCAGGTCGGTGAACAGCAGGCTCTGATGGGCCGTGATCCTCACGCCCGGCTTGAGTTCGCGGAGAATCTGCCGGAGTGCCGTCTTCAGGCGGAACCCGTCCTTGTCGATGACCCGCCCGTTCTCGACGTTGAGCCCGTAGAAGTATTTTCCATCCCCCTGCTCGAACCAGCCGATGTGGTCATCGAAGCCGTGGACGTCGGCCGGATGGCAGGGGGCGAGCGGCTTGCCGAAGTATTCCTCGACCTTCTTTCGGAACGCCTCGAGGCCCATGGTGTGGATCGTGTATTTGAGCCGCGCCACCTTCCGGTCGGAACGGTTGCCGAAGTCGCGCTGCACCTTCACGATCGCCTCGGCAATGGCGAGCACGTCTTCGGGGGGCACGAAGCCGAGCCGCTTGGCGAGTGCGGGAAACGTCTTGGCAGCGCTCGGCGTCACACCCATGCCGCCGCCGGCGAGCACGTTGTAGCCGAGGATCTTTCCGTTCTCGTGGACGACGAGGAAGCCGAGGTCGTTGGCGTAGACGTCGGTGCAGTTGTCCTCGGGCAGGGCGAAGGCCGTCTTGAACTTCCGCGGCAGGTAGGTGGGACCGTAGATCGGCTCCACGTCCTTCTCGCCCGACGTGCCGCCCGCGAGCGTCTTCTCACCCGTGTCGGGGTCGGTGAGCCAGATCTCGTAGTAGGCCCGCGTCCGGGGTGCGAGGTGCTTGGCGAGCTTGTCGACCATCGCCTGCATCTCGTCGCGGACGGGGTTGCCATGGATCGGGGCCGGGCAGCACATGATGTTCCGCTCGACATCGCCGCAGGCGGCGAGCGTGGACATCTGGATGTCGTGGACCCGCTGCATGAAGGGCCTGAGGTCCCCCTTCACGACGCCGTGGTGCTGGATCGCCTGCCGCGTGGTGAGCCGGATCGTGCCGTTGCCCACTTCGTCGCCGAGGTCGATCGCCGAGAGCAACTGGTCGGCCGTGAGCTTTCCGCCCGGAACGCACGTGCGGATCATGAACGAGATCTCGCGGGTGCTCTTGGCCCCCTCCTTGGCCTTTCGCTGCTCGCGGTCGTCCTGCTGATAGGTGCCGTGGTTCTTGAGCAGCTGGATCGATGGCTTGCCGAACCCGGGGGCCCCGTCGGCGAGCTCCTTGGCAATGTCTCCGGCCAGATAGTTGCTCGCTGTCTTGACCAGCTCGACGGCAGTGGGCTTGGCGGCCGGGGCGGCTGTCGGGGATGACTCGTCTGACATGGTTTCCTGCGGCTGTTTTCGAGGTCACAATGGAGATTCGCTGCACTAGAAGAATAGGCGATCCCGGCCGCGGGAGCGATATGTTCTCGCCCCACACAAAAAAGCCCGCCTCGTGGCTCCTTGGGGGACAGGCGGCACAGACCGGCGGAGAGAAACGGGTGGCCAAAACGCCCACAACGATTGGAGAACAGCTGGCTGCGGGCGATCCCGACGCCTTTGCCGCCCTCTACGACCGGCTCTCCGTCCGCCTCTTCAACACCGCCCGCACCATGACCGATTCCATGACAGACGCCGAGGACACCGTGCACGACGTGTTTGTGGAGCTGGCCCGCTCCCGCGACCGGCTCGCCCGGATCACCGACCTCGACGCCTACATCTTCACGATGCTCCGTCATGCGGTCAGCCGACGCCGGCGCCGGCGGGACGTCGACCGGCGGGCGATCGATACGGTCGGCAGGCAACGGGCCGAGGCAGGCTGGTTCACCACGCAGCAGGTGGAAACGCCCGACGACGAACTGACCACAGCCGTGGCAGGATTGCCGCCGGCCCAGCGTGAGGTGCTCAGCCTGAAGATCGATGGCGGTCTCACCTTCGCGGAGATCGCGGCCGTCATCGGCACGAGCATCAACACCGCCGCCAGCCGCTACCGCTATGCACTGGAAAAACTCCGCACCTCGATCGCAAACACGAAGGCCGTCCGATGAATACTCCGTTCGACCCCGAAACGTCAGCCGTCGAGAAGATGCTCCACGATCGCACGCGGCAAACACTCTCTCCCGCCCTGCGATCCCGGGTGCTCACGGCCGTCGATGAGGTGCTGCATGACGACCGGCTGATCCGGCGCGGGGCGCACGGCAGCGAATTCCAGTGGCTCGCCGTCGGCGGCCTGATGGCGACGGCCCTGTCGTTGCTGATTCTTGCGACCCTGTCGAGTGAAGCCGCCTCGCGCCGCATCGGCGACACGACCGAGCAGCCGCTGCTCTCGTTTGCCCAGCGGGCCGAGGCGGCCGGTATCACGCTCGACGTCATACCTCCTTCCGCCGTGCAGGTGGCCAGCGGCCTGCCCCGCGACACTGACATCCCGCTTCACCGCGAAACATTCCATATGCTCGATACTCGCCTTTTCCTGCAGGGGGACCTCTGATGGGCCATTTTCTCTTCTTCGTGTTCGTCGTCGCATCCTGCCTGCTCTGGTCGGCCGCCTGGACGGCGGCCGCGGCGCGAACGCAGCGACGCTGGCTGCGGCGGCTGCTCGAGGGGGTGGCCTGGAGCGCACCCGTCGCTGCACTTCTGCCGTTCGTAGCGTTCACGGCATTTCTCACCTTCTGGAAGCCCATGCCGACCAACTGGTTCGGTCCCACGCTCGCCACGTTTCTGTCGGCACTCATCGGCGGCATCTGGATCGTTTGGGCGGGGCTTGCTCGGGCAAACGCGAAGCCGCTGCGTGCTGAGGCAGACCCCGTGCCGCCGGCTGCCCGCTGGCCGGTCGTCGGCCTGGGGGCGGCCTTCGTGATAGCCAAGGCGGTGTCGTTTGGCACGCTCCTGATCCTCGACAACGCCGTGGCGGCGCAGGCACCCTACCTGCGGCTCGAGGCGGGGCAGCTGATGCAGGCCAACATCCCGCCAGTCGTGCCTGACTCGCAGAACGCCGCCCCGCTCTACGGCAGGCCTTCGCGGCACTCGACGCCGATGCCGCGCTCAAGTCGGATGAGTCGCCGCTCACGAAGGCGACGACGATCGACGTGGCCAATCGGGCCGTGACCGATCTGCTGGCCAGACATGCAGCCACGCTCGACCTGATCCGCCGCGCCGCCGATCGCGACACATGCCGGTTCCAGCGGGACTGGACGCGACCGTCCATCGATATGCTGCTGCCGGAAATGCAATCGCTGCGCACGGCGGCCCGCCTGCTCGTGCTGGACGCCCGTCGGGAGGCGGCCGACGGCAACGCCGCCGACGCCCTTCACGATGTGGCACGTATCCAGCGGATCGGTCGGCATTCCGCCAGCGAACCGCTCCTGATCTCGAACCTGGTCGGTCTGGCCATCGATGCGATGGCCCTCGAGACGTTCGCGAAGGTGCTACCGACGCTCAAAACAAATGACCTCACCGCACTCGACTCGTCCGACATCCGCGATCTCGTCACGACCCCGCCGGCCATGGCGAGCCATTACTACGGCGAGGAGGCCTTCGGGCTCTCGACGTTTGCAGACATGGCAGACAGCCGGTTCGGCGTGGCGAATGCCCTCGAGATGTTCGCGAATCAGCCACAGCGGCCGTTTCTCTCCCGCATCCTGCCTCTGACTCTCCTCTACCGCGTCTTTTTCCTCGAGGCCGACCTGACGGGCTACCGGTCGATCATGCGGAAGTACCAGCAACTGGCTGCCGGATCGGAGCCCTACCCGGAGGTGAAGAAGAAGACCGACGCCATGGAAAAGGAGCTTTGGGACCGCAGCCCGGGCATGATGACGTCGCTGATCATGCCGGCGCTGGGGGGCGTCTTCCGCGCACAGGCCCAGAACGTCGCCCGGCAGCGGGCCGCCTCCGCCCTCGTCGCCGCCACGAGGCAGCGATTGGAAACCGAGACGACGCCCACGACCTTCGAGGAACTCTCCACGAAGCTCGTGCCACCCGCATCCCGCGACCCCTTCACGGCCGACCGGCCGCTGGTCATGAAGCAGACCGACGACGCGCTGCTCGTCTACTCCGTCGGCCCCGACGGCGAGGACGACGGCGGCCCACCCGCTCCGGGCGCGGAGAAGGTCGAGGGCAACGACGACGTTGGCCTGCGGATGGCCTTGTAGCCCATCCGCGGCTACCTGACCGGCAGATCGAAGTCGCCCGTGCGATCCCGCCACACGCAGTGGATATGGTTCGCGGGATTCCCCTCGGCGTCGGGCTGCACGTTGACGAACTCGATCACGAACGTCGGCCCCTCGATGCGGTAGGCATGGCCGACGCCCGGGCTCAGGCTCCCGGCCCAGGCAAAGCGGACGGCAGCCCAGCCCTCGTCATCGATCAGCCGCATCCGCTCCTCCACGACCTCCTCCCGCATCGGTTCGCAATACGCTTCCACGATCTCGAGCAGGAGCTGCTGCTGGTCGGCGGTCAGTTCTGCAAACCCGATGCCCGCCGCTGGTTCCTGCGGCGGCTGCGGGTCGCCGGCGGCGCGGATCTCTTTCGGAGCCTCGGCGGCGATCACCGCCTTGTCCCGTTGGTCGGCAGCAAGCGAGTTCACCAGTTCGAAGGCCAACGTCTCCTCGTCGGCCAGCACACGGTGGCCAGCCGGCGGCAGTCCGGCGAACGTCGCCTTCACCTCGGCAGGGTTGGCACCCATGAACTGGGGCGTCGAGTCGACGAGTTTTCCGTCCTGCATCGTGAAGTTGAGCGAGAGATGGTGCCCTTCGATGGAAAGGCCCCACCGGCCGGCGCTCGCGGGCGTTCCGAAGACGGTGAAGAAATACCGCCTGGCATCCCGGATATTCTTCGCCTTCGAGCCCTCGAGGATCCGCAGCAGTTCATCGAGCTGCATGATCTCCGTCGACTTCCGGTATCCGACCTGCGAGACCGCTGCCGCGAGCAGTCGTAATGCCGCCGCCTGCTGGGCATCCGTCATGTCGCGCAGCTGCACGCCCTTCCGGCTCGGCTTTGGGACAAAATGCCACTCCGTCCGTGTCGCCGCCTCGAATGGCCGGACAGCCAGGGCCTTCTGCTCCGCATCGAGCGTGCCGATCCACTCGACCGCCGACCGGGTCAGCGCCTCGGCGGCACCATTGCTGAACAGCGCCGCCATGGTGACGCCCGCCAGCAAGCCGGTGGCCACGACGCCTGCCGCGGCCTGTGCGAGCTTTGCAACCGGCATTGGCATAGGATGTTTCATGAGATCACTCGGTATCGGAGCGGGAGGTCAGTGGCGATCGCGGTTTGGATCGCGGTCGTGGTGAGCCTGATCCACGTGCACGTGGACATGAGGATGCCTACGAAAATACTCCGACCAGGCCTCGTCCGACACCCCAGCTCCATCCAGGTAGAGATTCCCCAGCGCCGAGAGCCCCGCGAGGATCCGCAGCCCCTCGTCGCCGATCGGCACGTCGATCAGATGGAGAGATCGGAGCCCACGCAGCCCGACGAGCGCCGCACAGACCTCGGAACCGGCTAGTGTGCATCCCCCCAGACGAAGACTCCGCAGGTGCGGAAGCGCCTCCAGCGCCCGGATTCCCTCGGCCGTGCAGGCGGCCTGCGGCACGTTGAGATCACGGAGCGACGTGCAGGCCGCGAGCACATGAAAACCCTGGTCGGTCAGCGGCGATTCACGGACCACGAGCCGCTCGAGTCGCGGCAGCGTGGCGAAAATCTCCGCCCGGCTGTCATTCGCGACGCCTTGCGCGATCACAAGCTCCCGCAATCCTTCGAGACCACGAAGCGACGCCCACTCGTCGTCGGTCAGCGACCGGTCGGCGACCAGCCGATCCGAGTCACCGCTCCGCACGGCCGCAATCCGCTCGGCGACCGAAGGCGTGACGGCGACCCCAGTCGGCTGCAGCCCAGCCGTCTCCTGCCGCCCGCAACCGGCCATGGCCAATGCCACGGTAAACAAGCAGACCAACGGCAACAGCCTGCCAATGACCGCTCTCACGGATCGAGCACCACCGCCACGGGCAGCGAGTTGCCGAACGTCGTGAAGTCCTTGAACGTCCAGACAACCTGCTTCTCGGGCGTCACCTCGATGATCTGCGGATTGTCCGGGCCCGCATGGCAGTTGACCAGGAGCGTGTTGCCGTTCGGCAGCCGGCTGACCTGCGTCACCCAGGCGAGCGTGATGTCCGGCAGGTCGTGCTGCTCGATCTTCCACACGATCTCCTTCTCCGGCGTCACCTCGAGCACGCTGTGGCCGTTGCCCGTGCCGACGAGCGTGTTGCCGTTGGCGAGCCGCACGGCCGAATAGGCCTGATCGCCGAAGGCCTCGGGGCCATGCCCGCCCTTCTTCGGCTTGTCGAAGAGCGGCACGTCGAACTCCCAGATGACTGTTCCCTTGGCATCATACTCGCGAATCACACCGTCCTTCTCGTGGGCCACGAGGTAGGTTCCGGCCGCGGTCTTGCGGGCATTCCGCGTGTCGGAATGCGCTGACCGGGTATTCACTGTCAGCGGGATCTCGTGCTGCAGGTTCCCATCGCGATCGACCTCGATGATCCGTGCGGGCCCCGACTCCACGATCATCGTCGTTCCGTCGGGCAGCCGCTGGAAGGCGTGCACCTCGACCGTCCGGCCGGCATTGCCATTCCGCTTGGCGTTGTAGTCCCAGATAGGCTTCCGGCTGCCGTCGAGCTCCACGATCCGCGTCCAACCGTCCTGGTAGAGGATGTGGCCGTCGGGCAGCAGGTGCAGGTCGTGGATCTGGCCGACGGGGAGCTTCCACTCCACCCGTCCGTCGGGCGCGATCGATGCGAGCGTCCGCTTGGAGCCGTCCGCCGCGATCACGCGGCGAGTTGTCCCCGTCTGCACTGCCGTCGGCGGTGCCTCCGCGGAAGCCGCCGCTGCGAAAAAAAAGGTGACAGCCACCAAATTTGGGAAAGATAGGCAACCAAATACCGCAGCTTGCCCAAATTTGGTGGCTGTCACCTTTTTCATGCGATGATTTCCTTGATGGGTTCGACGTGCTCGACGCCGACGAGTTTCTGATCCAGGCCGCCGAAGAAGTAGCTGAGACGGTTGGGGTCGAGGCCGAGTTGCTGCAGCACCGTGGCGTGCAGGCTCTTCACGTGAAAGCCTGTCTTCCCGTCGTGGACCGGCGCGATCGCCGCGGAACCGAGCTCATCGGTTTCGCCCACGCTCACGCCCCCCTTGATGCCGCCGCCGGCCATCCACATCGTGAAGCCGTAGGCGTTGTGATCGCGGCCCGTACCCTCGGCGTATTCCGCCGTCGGCTGCCGGCCGAACTCGCCCCCCCAGATCACGAGCGTGCTGTCGAGCAGGCCCGAACGCTTTAGATCGGTGAGCAGCGCTGCCACCGGCTGGTCGGTGTTGCCGGCATGAAAGTTGTGGTTTTTTTCCATGTCGGTGTGGGCATCCCAGTTGTCGTCGTTGTGGGCACCGCCGGAATACAACTGCACGAAACGCACACCCCGCTCGACGAGCCGCCGTGCCAGCAGGCACCGCCTGCCGAAATCGGCCGTCCGCGGCTTGTCGAGGCCGTAGAGCTGTTGCGTCTCTGCGGTCTCTCTCGAGAGGTCGACCGCCTCGGGCGCATGCTCCTGCATCTTCCAAGCGAGTTCGTAGGAGGCGATGCGGGCCGCCAGTTCCGTGTTGTCGCCCCGCGACAGCAGGTGGGCGGTGTTTGCCTCGCGCAGGGCATCGAGCAGCGCCCGCTGGGCCTCGAGCGGCATGTCATCGGGCGGCGCAAGGTCGAGGATCGGCGAGCCCTTGGATCGCAGGAGCGTGCCCTGATAGGTCGCTGGCATAAAGCCGCTCGACCAGTTTTTCGCGCCTGAGATCGGGCCCCCCGTCGGGTCGAGCATGACGACGAATCCCGGCAGATTTTCATTCACGCTGCCAAGTCCGTAGTTGGCCCATGAGCCGAGGCAGGGCGCACCCGACTGGATCTTGCCAGAATTCATCTGCAGCATTGCCGAGCCATGGATCGGCGAATCGGCCGTCATCGAGTGGATGAAGGCGATGTCGTCGACGTGCTGCGCTGTATGCGGAAACAGATCGCTCACCCACTTGCCACACTGGCCGTATTGCTTGAACTTCCACTTCGGTCCGACGACACGTCCCTGGTTTTTCTCACCACCGCGGCCCTTCGTCTTCACCTCGATCGTCTGACCGTCGAGCGGATAGAGCGCCGGCTTGTAGTCGAACGTGTCGACGTGGCTGGGGCCGCCATACATGAAGAGGAAGATCACGCTCTTGGCCTTCGGCGCGAAATGCGGCGGCTTGGCGGCGAGCGGATTCACGAACGGGGTGCCGCTGGCAGCCCGCACCTGCCGCGCGAAAAACCCCTGGTCCAGCAGGCCCGAGAGCGCGAGCCCCGTGAACGCCCCCCCAGCCTCCCAGAAGAATTCACGGCGGGTGCGCCGGCAGAACTGTCCGTGCGGCTGATCATGATTGGTTGCCATGATGTCAATCCAGGTAGGTGAATTCGTTCAGGTTCAACACCATCAGGCAATAGAGCTCGAGCGCCCGGCCAGGCCCGACGCCATCCTTGTCCTCGAGCGCGTCGATCAGGGCGACACCGCTGGCCACCTCGTCGGCGGTCACGGAACGCGCGAGGGCCAACTCCAGTGCGCGGCGGACCATCGCGGTGGAGTCGGCATTGTCGGGCCCGCCGGCTTCCTTCCGCACGCGGTCGGCAAACACCCGGGCCTGCTGCTGGAGAAAGCTCCCGTTGAGCATGCCGAGCGCCTGCGTGGGCTGCGTGGTCACGAACCGGACCGGGCAAGAGGAGTCGGTATCAGCCACGTCGAAGTCGGCGAGGATTGGCGTGAGCAGCGACCGTTTCACGTGGGCGTAGATGCTGCGGCGGGCCTGCTCCTGCGGAGGCGACGATCCCCAGCCCGCGCCCGGCCGCGACTGGCCAGCCAGCACCTCGGCGGGAATCTCCGGGTAGACGCCGGGGCCGAACATCTTCGGATTGAAGGCCCCGCTGGCGACGTGGATCGAGTCACGCAGTTCCTCGGCGGTGAGCCGCCGCATGTCAAACCTCCAGAGTGCGTCGTTGAGCGGATCCGTCGCAAACGCTTCCGGGTTGCCGGTTGACGCCGCCCGGTAGGCCTGCGACGTGAGGATCAGTTTGTGCAGGGATTTCAGCCGCCAGTTGTTGGCGATCAGTTCCGTGGCCAGCCAGTCGAGCAGTTCGGGGTGCGTGGGCGGATCGCCCATCATGCCGAAGTTGCTCGCGCTCCTGACGATCCCACGGCCAAAGTGATGCTGCCAGATCCGATTGACCAGCACGCGGGAAGGAAGCGGGTTGTCGGGGGAGACGAGCCACCTGGCGAGCGCCGTGCGGCGGCCGGTCGATTTTATTCCGGCGGGCGGTTCGATCTCCGGAACCCTGGCCTTGAGGATCGAAGGAAACGCCGGCTCGACCCTGTTCTCCGGCTTCGCCTCGGCGTGCGGATTCCCTCGATAAAGCACGAACGTGTCGGGGGCCTCAGAGCCCGCCTCCGTCACGACCAGCGCCTTGTCGACCGCTACCTGTTCTTTCTTCAGCTGCTCGAGCACGGCGACCTTGGTGTCGTAATCCTTCTTCCCGTCGACGCCAAGAATCCGCTCGCCATCGGAGCGGATTGCATCCGTGAGCTTGAGCTGCTTTTTTCCTTTCTTTTCCTTTGCCGTGGAGAGCGCGCGCGTCACGAAGCCGGGGCCCGACCACGCGACTGACAGCCCCTTGTCATGCAGCCCCTGGAAGTAATCGAGCCGGATCGGCAGCCGGCCCGCCCGCAGCGGCGTCTTCACGGTCCGCGGATCCCCTTCGCCATGGATGCCGTCGTATTCAGCCACCACGCGGCCATCGATGGAGAGCCGGGAACCATCGTCGGAATCGAGCACGAACGTGTAGTCGCCATCCGCCGGAACTTTGAGGAAGCCGCTGAACACATAGCCGAAGTTGTCGGGCCTTAGCGACGGTGCGACACCAATGTCGAAGAGATTGCCGGCCACGAGCCCCACGTCCTCCGGTTTGAGATCGTCAAACACGGGCAGGCTCATCCATGAATCGCGGTAGAATTTGAAATGGAGATCGTCGAGGTCCCCCCCGACCGCAGCGCCGGCAGACTGCTGCTCCCAGACAGACCGGAACCGTCCCTCGACCTCGGCCACCGCCTTTTGGGCGGCATCCCGCCGCCGGTTGAGGTCCGCCACGCGCTCCTGGTACCGCGCCGCCTCGCCGTCATCCTTGAAGATCGGCCGCTCGACGTTCGGGCCACCATTCCCCATCGGCGTGATGTTGTGGAAAAACGCGAGCAGGCTGTAGTAATCCTTCTGCGGAATCGGGTCGATCTTGTGGTCGTGGCAGCGGGCGCAGTTCACCGTCAGACCCAGAAAGGTCTGGCCCGTCGTGGCCACGATGTCGTCGAACCAGTCGTACCGCGACTGCACGCGATCTGCCGGCTCGTCGTCCCAGAGGCCGAGCCGGTAATAGCCGGTCGCGACCAGGGCATCGGCCGAGGGGCTCGGCAGTTCATCCCCGGCCAGCTGCTCGATCACGAACTGGTCGTAGGGCTTGTCGTCGTTGAGCGCGCGGATGACGTAGTCGCGATATCGCCAGGCGTGCGGCTTGTTGCCGTCGCGTTCGAAACTATTGGTGTCGGCATAGCGGACGAGGTCGAGCCAATGGCGGGCCCACTTCTCACCATAGTGGGGCGAGGCGAGCAGTCGATCGACCACCCGCTCCCAGGCCTGCGGCGAATTGTCGGCGAGGAAATTGTGGAGTTCCTCCGCCGTGGGCGGCAGGCCGGTGATGTCGTAGGTGGCCCGCCGCAACAGCACGGTCTTGTCGGCGGACTGCGGCGGAGCAAGGCCACGGCGAGCGAGGCCGTCACGAACAAACGCATCGATCGGGTTGGGGGCCGCGCCATCTACCGTGGCGACCGCTGGCACCGCCGGCCTGACGAGTGGCCGAAACGCCCAGTGCTCCTTCCACTCGGCCCCCTCTTCGATCCATTGCTTGATCGACTTGACCTGATTCGCCGTGAGCCGCGGCCCCTCCGGGGGCATCTGGATGTCCGGATCGGTGGAGGTGATCCGCTCGAGAATCACGCTCTCGGAAACCTTTCCGGGCAGGATGGCATGGCCGCCGCTCTCGAGGGCCACCGTGGCACCGGCCTGTTCATCGAGACGCAGGCCGCCCTCGCGGGTATCCGGCCCATGGCAGGCGAAGCACCGCTTGGCCAGCAATGGTTGGATGTCGCGGGAGAAGTCGACCGGTGCTGCGGTTGCCATCGGCATCGGTGCTAGAACGCCGAACCACAGCGCGAGTCCCACCGCCGCACGCCATCCGGGAGGCCCAGTCCATTGGCAGACGGAAGACCGCGGCTGGCGGGCCGGGCTTGGCATACTCGTCGTACGTTGGATGCGTGCCATTGCCGCTCTGATCGAACCGAAGAAATGCGACCGGATCGATTCTAAGCGCCGTTTACAAAGTGTCAAATTTTGTTAGTGTTTTGGAAGGTTTGGCATCTGGAATGAATGGCCCTCGGGCGGCGTTTGGCATGACTCTCAAGGAAAACCGCGTCGAGTCGACGCTCCTGCGGCGGATCAACGAGCGGCGGCTATTGGAGGTGATCCAGCAGCAGGGGCCTTCATCCCGTGCGATGCTCACGCGGGTTTCGGGTCTGACTGCGCCCACGGTTTCCAAAGCCGTCGATTCGCTTCTGAAGCGCGGCCTCGTCGAGGAACTCGAGCCGGTCGAGCAGGCGCTCGGCCGCCCAGGCCGGCTCGTCCGCATGGCGGCCGAATCGGCGGCCGTGCTCGGTGTCGTCATCGATGCCCAGGTCTGCTGCGTCGCGGCGGCCGGTCTCGACGGCAAGGTGACGGAGGAGCAGACCCGCCGGTTCGCAACGCCCGACACCTACTCCGCCCTGCTCGACACGATCGAGGAGCACTGCCGCTGTCTTCTCGCCGGCGTGTCGGGCACCGTGCATGGCATCGGGGTCAGCGTGCCCGGTCTCGTCAATGAACGGCTCGAGGAGATCGTCTTCTCGCCGAATCTTCACCTTCTCGACAAGCGAAACCCCGCCCGCGATCTCGAGGCCCGTCTGGAAGTGCACTGCCTGCTCCTGCAGGAAACCGACTCGCTCTGCCTGAGCGAGCGCATCTACGGCGACGCCCGCGGGCTGCACGACTTCGCGATGCTCGACGTCACCACCGGCCTGGGCTTGGGCGTGATGAGCGGCGGGCAGTTGCTCGCCGGCCACAGCGGGATGGCAGGCGAGGTGGGCCACATCACCGTTGTTCCCGACGGCGTCCGCTGCGGCTGCGGCAACCGTGGCTGCCTCGAGACCTTGGCCACCGACTCGGCGCTCGTGCGGCTGATGGCGGAACAACTCGGCCAGCCCCTCGATCTCGAGGCGGCCACCGCCCTGCTCGAAAACCGCGCCGCCGACTTCCAGCACGAACTGCGGACAGTCACCGAATATCTCGCGATCGCCATCGCCGCCGTGATCAACATCTTCAATCCCACCACGCTCTTCGTGCATGGCACGCTGCTGGCCGGCTCGGAGGAACGGTTTGCCCGGGTGCTCGAACGGGTCAAGCAGCGGACGCTCACCGCCTCGCTGGCAGATTGCACAATCGTCGCCACGCGATCGAGCAAGAGACAGGGCGCCATCGCCGGTATCATGCACCATCTCACGAACGCCTGGGCCCCGTCCATTCGCTAAAAATATGCCGACACCAAGCCCCTTCTCCCTCCACGGCCGGGTCGCCCTCGTGACCGGCTCCTCCACCGGCCTCGGCAAGGCGATCGCCAGATGCCTCGGCCTCGCCGGCGCACACGTGGCCGTGAACTACTCCAACTCGCAGGCCCGCGCGGAGGAAACGCTCGCCGAACTGCGGGCCGCCGGCATCACGGCCGACCTCTTCAAGGCCGACGTCACCAGCGAGGCCGAGATCGACGCGATGTTCACCGCGATCGAGAACTCACTCGGCCCAGTTGCCGTCATCGTGGCCAATGCGACGCCCGCCCAGCCACTGAAATCCATCGAGGAATACGACTGGGCCTTCCACCAGCAGATGCTCGACTTCTTCGTGAAGAGCCCCTACCTGCTCGCCCGCCGGGCGCTGCCCGGCATGAAAGAGCGCCGGCACGGCCGGTTCATCAATATCACCAGCGAGGTGTTTCACCTCGGCGTGGCCCCCTTCTCCGCCTATGTGGCCGCCAAGGGCGGCCAAACCGGCTGGTCGCGAAGCATGTGCCACGAACTGGCGCCGCACGGGATCACCGTCAACATGATCGCGCCCGGCTGGATTCCGGTGGAGCGGCATGAAAACGATCCGCAGGCCGACAAGGATGCGTATCTGGCAACGATCCCCACAGGCCGCTGGGGCAAACCCGAGGAGGTCGGCTGGGCGGCTGCGTATCTCGCCAGCGACGAAGCCGGCTTCGTGACCGGCCAGACGATCGCCGTCAACGGCGGCCGGACGTGCTGGTAGGACAGGCTTCAGCCTGTCAGCACCCCATCAGGCATCGTAATAGAGGCAGAACTCATACGGATGCGGACGCAGCCGCATCGGGGCGATTTCCTTCTCGCGCTTGTACTTGAGCCAGGTGGCGATCACGTCGTCGGTGAAGACGTCGCCGCGGAGCAGGAAATCATGGTCGCGCTCGAGGGCGTCGAGCGCCTCGTCGAGCGAGCCCGGTGCCTTCGGCACGTTGGCCAATTCCTCCGGCGGCATGTCGTAGATGTCGCGGTCGAGCGGCGCACCGGGATGAATCTTGTTTTGAATGCCGTCGATCGCGGCCAGCAGGATCGCCGAGAAGGCGAGATAAGGATTGCAGGTCGGGTCGGGGCAGCGAAACTCGATCCGCTTCGTCTTCGGGCTCGCCGAATACATCGGAATCCGACAACTGGCCGAGCGGTTCCGCTGCGAATAGGCGAGGTTCACCGGGGCCTCGTAGCCCGGCACGAGCCGCTTGTAACTGTTGGTCGTGGGGTTCGAGATCGCGAGGATCGCCGGGGCATGCCTCAGGATGCCCCCCATCGCGTGCAGCGCCATCTCCGAGAGCCCAGCGTAGCCGGAGCCGGCGAAGAGCGGGTGGCCGTCCTTCCAGAGCGAGATGTGCGTGTGCATGCCGGAGCCGTTGTCGCCGTACATCGGCTTCGGCATGAACGTGGCCGTCTTGCCGTGCCGGCGGGCGACGTTCCGCACGATGTATTTGTAGAGGCACATCTGGTCGGCCATCCGCACCAGTTCCTGGAACCGCATGTCGATCTCGCACTGGCCGGCCGTTGCCACCTCATGATGCTGGGCCTCGACGTCGATGCCGCACTGGATCATCGTCTGCATCATCTCGTTGCGGACATCCATCAGTTGGTCGGCGGGGGGGCAGGGAAAGTAGCCCTCCTTGTGCCGCAGCTTGTAGCCGAGATTCGGCGCCTCGACACGGCCGCGATTCCATTCCGCCTCGGCGCTGTCGATGTGGAAGTAGCCTTCGTGCGCATTCTGGTCGAACCGCACGTCATCGAACACGAAAAACTCCGCCTCGGGCCCGATGAAGCAGGTGTCGGCGATGCCGGTGCTCTTCAGGTAGTTCACCGCCTTGCGGGCGATGTTCCGCGGATCCCGCGAGTAGTCCTCCCGCGTGATCGGATCCTGGATCATGCAGATCATCACGAGCGTGGGAATCTGCGCGAACGGATCGACGACGGCCGTGTCGGGCACCGGCACGAGCAGCATGTCGCTCTCGTTGATCGCCTGCCAGCCGCGGATGCTCGAGCCGTCGAAACCGAGGCCGTCCTCGAACGTGTCTTCCTCGAGTTTCGTGACGGGGATCGTGAAGTGCTGCCAGGCGCCGAGAAAGTCGGCAAACCGCAGATCGACCGCCTTCACTTCCTTCTCGCGGCACATCGCGAGCACTTCACGGGGCTTCATCGGGAACCTCCTGGGGGGTCCCCCATCATACGTCAAACGCAGGACAGGCTCGCCGCCCAGCCCTCCGCCAACTGCTCGAGCCGCAGCCGGCCGGCGAGCAGCGGCCCGGTGACGCGAAGCACGAGCGTCGTGGCCGCGGCCATTTCTGCGGCGTCGATCGACACGACCTCGTACTCGCCGGCGTCCATACGACGGGCGCGGCCGCGGCCGCCGGAGATCGCGCTTTCCCGGATGTCGAGCCATGCCAGCCGGTGTGGCGGCAACTCAAGCGCGGCGACGGCCGAGCCACCGGCCTGCGGGATCTCCATCAGCCGCCACGTGCGACAGGCGACGCCGTCTTCCAGCAGCAGGTCAAAGTGCCGCCCGACCGGATCATCCGGGGCGCCCGTGTGCTCGAGAAGGGTGAACCGCGGCATGCGCACGAGCATAAAGAAAAAGAGGGGTTTCTCAATCCTGCTTGGGGACGAGACGTGCGCCGGTGCCCGCCGTCTCGTGGACGGCCGGTGGTTTCACAGGCGGCCGCCGATGCTAGGAGCCGGGATCGGCGACCAATGCGGGTTGCGTGCACAGGCGAGGGCATGACAGGCTGAAGCCTGTCCTACTTTCCGGAAGGCAGGCGCCGGTCTTCAATACTCGTCGCCAGTGGCCTGCTCGCCGGGCAGCGTCAGCGGCTTGGGCTTGTGGCGGACGGCCCGGCGGGCGTTTTCGTCGCGGAGCCGTTCCACCGCCGCCTCGAGGCTCATCGCTCCGAGATCGCCGTCGATCCGGTCGCGGAGGCTCACCGTGCCGGCGGCCTCGTCCCGCGGGCCGCAGACGATCATCATCGGGATCAGCTCCACCTGCGCGTTGCGAACCTTGGCCCCGAGCTTCTCGGCGGCCAGATCGATGCCCACGCGGAGGCCGGCCGCCTCCAGCCGTTCCTTGACCAGCTTCGCATACGCCTCGCTCTTCTCGCTCACCGGCAGCACGCGGGCCTGCTCGGGGGCCAGCCAGAGCGGAAACGCGCCGGCGAAGTGCTCGATGAGCACCCCCACAAACCGCTCCATGCTGCCCAGCGGCGCCCGGTGGATCATCACCGGCTGGTGCTTGGCGTTGTCGGCGCCGATGTATTCAAGATCGAACCGCTCCTGGCTGGGAAGGTTGTAGTCGAGCTGCACGGTGCCAAGCTGCCACTCGCGGCCGAGCGAGTCGTTGACCACGAAGTCGATCTTCGGACCGTAGAAGGCCGCCTCGCCCGGCTCGGGCTCACAGCCGGGCAGGTTCATCCGGCGGGCCACCCGCTCGATCGCGGCCTCGGCCTCGTCCCACCGCGCGGGCGGACCGACATATTTATCGCTCTTGGGATCGCGGAAGCCGAGGCGAACGCGGAAGTTGTCGAAGGCGAGGCTCTCCAAAACCTTGAGTGTGAAGTCGATGCAGCCTTCGACCTCCTTCTCGACCTGCTCCGGCATGCAGAAGATGTGGGCGTCGTCCTGGGTGAAGCCCCGGACCCGCGTCATGCCGCCGAGCTCGCCCGACTGCTCGTAGCGGTAGACCGTGCCAAACTCCGCCAGCCGCAGCGGCAGTTCCTTGTAGCTCCGCGGCCGCGCCTTGTAGATCATCGTGTGGTGCGGGCAGTTCATCGGCTTGAGCAGATATTGCTCGTCGTCGCTCATCACGATCGGCTTGAACTGGCTGTCGGCATAGTACGGATAGTGGCCGGATATCTTGTAGAGATCGACCTTGCCGATGTGCGGCGTGTAGACCGGCTCGTAACCGCGCTTGGCGAGTTCGTCGCGGACGAAGCTCTCGAGCACGCCCCGCACGGTCGCCCCCTTCGGCATCCAAAGCACGAGCCCGGAGCCGACGAGCGGGCTCGTCGTGAAGAGATCGAGCTGCTTGCCGAGCACGCGATGATCTCGCTTGCGGGCCTCCTCGAGCGCGGCCAGGTGCGCATCGAGATCTTCCTGCGAGAACCAGGCCGTGCCGTAGAGCCGCTGCAACTGGGCGTTGTTGGCGTCGCCTTTCCAGTAGGCGCCGGCGATGTTCGTGAGCTTGAAGGCACCGATGCAGCCGGGGCTGGGCACGTGCGGGCCGCGGCAGAGATCGACGAATTCGCCCTGCCGGTAGAACGAGAGCGTCGGATGCTCGGCCAGTCCCGTCTCGATGTGCTCGACCTTCAAGGGCTGCCGGAGATCCCGGACAATCTCCACGGCCTTGTCGCGGGGCACCTCGACCCGTTCGAACTCCTCGTCGGCCGCGATGATTCTCTTCATCTCGGCCTCGATCAACGGGATGTCGTCGTCCGTGATCGGCCGGCTGGCCCGCATGTCGTAATAGAAGCCGGCGCCCACCGTCGGCCCGAAGGCCAGTTCGACGCCGTCGAAGAGCCGCATCACGGCGCGGGCCATCACATGGGCCGCCGAGTGACGCATCACGGGCAATGCCCGCGGATCACCGGCCACGAGCAGTTCCAGCGCCACCTCGCCGGCTGCGGGCAGCAACGCGTCGAGCCCCACGGTCTTGCCGTCGAGCAGGGCCGCGATCGGCCGCGACTTCTTCGGGCCCTTTCCCAGCGTGGACAGAGCCATTTCGGCGACGACATCGGCCACCCGCGCAGCCTGTGGATACTCGCGAACGACGCCATCGGCAAAACGGACGGTGGGCATAGCGGATCACTGGGGCAAAGGGTTGATCGGAAGGGTCGAAATCGCTGCGGCCGGCGCCAAAACAGCGGGTTCTGTGCCGCCCGCACAGTATCCCCGCAGCGGCCCGGTCGGCAAGGCCGCTCGGCCCCGCAGCGCCCGCTTCGCCCAACGCACTCCACCCTTGACTCGCCGCACATTCGGCGTGAGACTCAAGCCTGACGACTGTGCGGGCGATTAGCTCAGTTGGTTAGAGCACTAGCTCGACAAGCTAGGGGTCATAGGTTCGAGTCCTATATCGCCCACTTGCTTCCAGCGCGCGCAAGGCCTGACCGGTTTACGGCCGAACTGCTTTGGAGCGGGGCCGGTGCCGAAAGGCCCGCGTGCGTCTGGCGGGCGCCCCCGATTGATCCTGGTGGTACTCGTGCAGCCGCCGCGGCTCCTGCGGCGCGATCTCCGCGCGATACTTTTGCTCCGCCTGCGGAGTTCCCGCCTGCCGGTGCTGGAAGGCACCGAAATAGGGATCGGGAGACTGCCAGTCGTTTTGAGCGCAGGCTACGCTCGCGATGAGCCACAAGCCCGAGCCGAGGATCACCGCCGGCACTCGCTGCATGGAAGACCTTTCCTGGGGATGGGGATCAGTGGACGGTGAACAGCGACAACAGGTTCAACGGGTTCCACCAGCATAGCCCCGCGCCGCGGCAGGCGGCGCAGTCGCACGGCTCGGCGGGCACCATCTTCACCTCGTACTTCGGTACCCGCTCCACCGTCTCCTGCCCCTCGGCCTTGTAGAGCCGCTTTTTCACATAGACCCGGCCGCAGGGCGGGCAGCACCGGCACTCGGGCGGCGGCGTATGCCATGAGTCGCGGCCACGGGCGCAGGCATATTCGCATTGCATCGAGTAGGCGGGCTGCTGGGTCTTGGCCTCGTCCCACGAGGCCTTGCACCGCGGTTCGCTGCACGGACTGCTACCGGTGCAGGAGAGGCACGAACCGTGTTCGTCACAGCAGTCCGCCGCCGGCGACTCGGCGACAGCCGCCACGAGCGTGAGCCAGCACAGACCCGCCGCGAATATCGATCGCATGGAATGCCCTCCGGTGAACGCCGTTCAGAAGTCGAAAGCCAGTCGTGTGCCGAAACCGTGAATACCGCCGCTGCCCTCATAGCTCACCCCCGGCGTGCTGTCCTTGTTCCACGGGGTGCTCGCGAAGTCGCGGTATGTGAAGTCATAGTTGAAGTACACGCGGGCATTTGGATTCAGCAGCCAGTTGAGACCGAGCGTCATGCCGTTGAGCACGCCGCCGTTGACCTCGCCGTCGCTCAGGCAGAGGTAGTTGTAGCGCAGGCCCACCTGCCAGGCGCCCTCGCTCACGCTGATCCGTCGACCCGACCCACCGCCCCGCACGGCGTAGAAGTTGTTGTGCGGCACGGGCCTGTCGAACCGGTATTCAAGCCGCGAATAGGTCCGGCTCTCGCCGGTCAGGAAGTAGAGCACCTCCGCGTAGCCACTCTGGTAGTAGACCGTGCCCACCGACGTGCCAGGCTTGGGCTGAAAGCCGTTGGTAAGCACCGGGCCGGCGTCGGTCGTCTTGGCGTTGTAGAGCCAGGATCCAAAATACTCCGACTGGAATGACCAGGGACCATTGTTGCCGACGAACTCCAGGCCGATCATGTTCTGCCACGTTCCCTGCAGCAGGCCTGAGTCGGCGTAGATCGAGTTGAGCGGCCCCGGCGGGCCGTTGCGGACCGAGCCGCGACTGCGGAACCGCACGGCACTGATGGGGTCGCCGCTCGGCAGTCCAGTCGTCTTGTCGAACGTGGTGTATTGCCGCCGCGGCTCCATCGTCCGGCCCGAGATGCCGAGATGGACCAGCTTTCGTCCCTCGTCCTCGAACACCGGCAGGTAGACAAAGCGACCGACCGTCATGCTGCCGCCAGTGGAGTTGGAGAACCCGAAGGGGTTGGAGGTGTTTTTGAACTCGCCGATCTGCCAGGCCAGGTTGCCTTCTTCGTTGTTGTTGAGAATCTGGATGCCGGGTAGGAAGCCGTTGTTGAACGGGCCCTCGAAGGCATCCTGGCTGAACGACCGCTCCATGAAGTTGAGCCAGCGGCTGCTCGTCAGGTGCTCGTAGCCATAGGGATCCTTCTGGTTGCCCACGCGGACGATGCCGAGAAGCGGCACTTCGCGAATCTGCAGCCAGAGGTCGGTGACTGCCGTCAGCGGGCCCGAGTCGCGTTCCGTTGGATAGGTCTCATTGTTGACGTTGACCTGATTCACAAAGTCGTATTCGCAGGCCCAGTCGTAGACTTCGTACATCCGTCCTTCCATGCGAAACCGCGCGCGGCGGAGGTTGACCGTGTCGGCCAGTTCCGGATCGAGCCCGCCCTGGGTGGGCAGTTGATTTGGGCCGGCGCCCGCGCTGAACGCGACGGCATCGACCTGCGTGCGGCCGCCGATCTTGACCCGGAAGTCTTTGTTGGCCGATTCGGCCTGAAACGTGTCGGCCCACTTGGCCTTGTAGGCCTTGTCGGTGCCCACCTCATAAGGCTCGGGCGGATTCTTGTCCTTATCGGCAGCCTTGTCCTTGGACGCAGTCGCGTCCTTCGCTTGCGGGGCGGGAAGGGTCTCGGCCGCCGCGGCCTGCTGCTCGACCTGCTCGAGCCGCGCTTCGAGCATGGCGATCCGCTCGCGATCGGCCTGCACGGCAGCGGAGACCTGCTCGAACGTGCCGAATCGTTCGGCCGCGCTCGGCAGATGGAGTCCAGACGCGTCTGTAGCCTCGGCGAGCACGAGAAAGTCGCCAATTTCCGCAGCCGCCGCCCGCGACGATCCGCACGAGGCCACAAGCAGGATCGCGAGCAGCGGGGCGCTGGGACGTCGAACGCCCGACTTACCCGACATAATAAACTGCTCCAGTGCCCGGCCCGATGCATGCGGCAGAAAACTCGGCGCGACCGGCACAGTCGGCCCAATCGCACCTACTGGTACGATCGACACATTTTCTGCCGTGTCTTTGTTAGAAACCGGGATACAAACGGCTAATTAAGGAAGTCCGTTCCTCCATGCCTCGCCCCAGATTCCGCATCCCGCCGCCTCCCCCCGGCCTGCCGCGCCGCTGGCGGCCCTGGTATCTCGCGGCCGCGGCAATGCTCTCGGCGATCATCGCGGTGCTGCCGGCCTGCCCTGTGCAGGATGCCGCCGGCCGGCCGGTCTGGAGGGTCGATACCATCCACGACGGCGACACGGTCACCTGCATCGACACGGCCGGAAAACCGCAGAAGATTCGGCTGCTGGGTATCGACGCCCCGGAATTCGACCAGCCCTACGGTCGTCTGTCGCGAAACGGACTCGCCGAAAAACTCAGCCGCGGTGGCGTCCGGGTCGAGGGCACGGCCCGCGACCAGCATGGGCGGCTGCTCGGCAGGCTCTGGATCGACGACCGCGACCTCAACCGCGAGATGGTTGCCGATGGCCTGGCCTGGGTATTCGGCGGTTTCGCGCCCAATCCCGATCTGGTCGCTGCCGAAACCGCCGCCCGCAGGGCCCACCGCGGGCTCTGGGCCGATCCGCACCCGGTGGCCCCTTCCCAATGGCGATCGGAGCACCCCGCCCATCGCTGACTCGCCGCGTCCCGGCCGACAGCCACTTTCGGCGTAGGCGTCCTTGGTTTAGGGTGATTGTTCTATGAGCTCTCCGCGGGAAGTCGTCATTACGGGCGTCGGTGTCGTCAGCCCAATCGGCATCGGCTGCGGCCCATTCTGGAACGCCCTGGCCAGCGGCACCAGCGGCATCCGGACCATCGATCTCTTCGACTCGAGCTCCCTGAGCGTGCGGTTCGGCGGCCAGATTCCCGACTTCGACCCGAAGCTGTACGTGAGGCCCCGCAAGAGCCTCAAGGTGATGAGCCGGCAGATCCAGTTGGGCTTCGCCGCAGCCGACCTCGCGGTCAACGACGCGGGCATCGCCGGCGGCGGCGTTGAACCGGAACGCTTCGGCATCGTCTTCGGCAACGACATGATCTATGCCGATGTCGAGGATCTCGAAAGCACGTATCGCCGCAGCACCCGTGACGGCCGGTTCGATTTCGCCCTCTGGTCGGAGGCGATCCAGGAAGAGGTGCACCCGCTCTGGCTGCTCAAGCACCTGCCCAATATGACGGCCTCCCACATCGCGATCGCCCTCGACGCGCGGGGACCCAACAACACGATCGTGCTCGGCGATGTCTCGAGCCTGCTGGCGGTGGGCGAAGCTGCGAGTGTGATCCGGCGGGGCTGGGCCGACGTGATGCTCGTCGGCGGCACGGGCTGCCGGCTCCACCCAACGGCGATCGTGGCCCGTGGCACGGCGCTGCTCTCCCACCGCACCGACGACTGCCGCCGCGCCTGCCGGCCGTTTGACCGCGACCGTGACGGCCTCGTCAACGGTGAGGGTGCGGCGGCGCTGGTGCTCGAGTCGCGGGAGCACGCCGAGAGGCGGGGGGCGCGCATCCGCTGCCGGCTGCTGGCGACAGCGGCGCGGTGCGAGCCGCGCGCCAGGCGCGACGGCCTGACGGGTGCCTCGCTGCGGCAGGCGATCCGCGCCGTCCTTCAGGAGGCGAAACTCGCGGCCCACGAGGTCGGCCACATCAACGCCCACGGCGCGAGCACGATCGAGATGGACCGGGCAGAGGCGGCCGCCATCGCGGCTGAACTGGGGGACGTGCCGGTGACCGCGCCCAAGAGCTCCTTCGGTCACCTCGGGGCCGCAGGCGGCGTCGTGGAGTTGGCAGCCAGCGTTCTCGGCCTGGAGGCCGGCCTCGTGCCGCCGACGCTCAACTACGAAACGCCCGATCCGCTCTGCCCGATCAACGTCGTGCACGGCGAACCGCTCGCCGGCCGGCCGGGGACGGCGCTGGCCGTGAACATCTGCTCGACCGGCCAGGCAGCGGCCGTGGCGATCGCGAAGCCCTAGCCGATCAGGGCACAACCCTGTCGCCGCAGGCTGCTGGTCACCACGAGCCTTCGCAGCCCAGTGACAGTCCATTGAAGAAGATCTGGCCGCCGCCATCCATCGGGTTTTGGCGGACGTTGTCCAGATCGAACTGCCGCGTGGCCGTGGCGATACCGGCCACCCAGAGGAAATCGTAGCCGGCCTTGAGCGAGAAGTTGGGCGTGATGTTCCAGCCCGCGAAGAGCGACAAGTCGCCGACGAAGCCGGGGCCCAGTTGATCGGCGGCGCTCGTGCGGTTGATCGAGTTTGGCGGCGGCTCGGGCTGTGCCGAGTTGATGCTGACCACCGACTGCTGATTGGCCGCGAAGCTCATCGACGGTGTGACGCGGCCGCGGAGCCCCCAATAGTAGAATTCGTTTTGGCTGATCAGCTCGCCGCCGAGATTGAAGCCCCAGAGCCAGTTCTGCGTGTCGATCTCGTAATTGCCGCCGAACTCGGTCAGGGGCCGGTCGTTGCGGCTGCTGGTGAACCGAAACGACTCGTTGACGGTGGCGAGCCGTGTGCCGATGATCAGCGCCGGCAGCCAGGCCCGCTCCGCATGCCGTGTCCACGTGCCATTGGGAGACATCACGAGCTGGTCACGACCGAGCCGGCGATGGAGCTTGTAGTTCCACTCGAGGCTGTTGAAATTCGAGGTGTGCGACGTGCCATAGGTTGTGGCGCCGTCGAAGCCGGGGACGTCCGCCAGCGGCGTGACCAGGAAAGAACCCGGCAGGGCATTCCAGGAGTCCTGCTGGGCGTAGGACAGCCCGCCGTAGAACGTGACTTCCAGCGCGCGATCCCGGTCAAGGTGATCGCGGTCGAGATGCTCGCCGAGCGTGACCCGTGCTCCCGCGGACAGATCGAACGGAATGCCCGTCGTGGTGAGCGTGCCGACCGGATTTTCGCTGGGTGTGAAGGTCACGTCATACCCCAACACGCGGCGGTAGTTGCGGCTGCGGTCGAACCAGAGCATTTCGGCAGAACCATACCAGCGGCCGCTGGAAAACCAATCGCCACTGCTGGCCTCGTCGGGCATCTCATCGACGCCAAACTCCTGCACGCGAAGACCATCGGCGGCGCGGGCCGAAACGTCCTCCAGCGTCTGCTCGCGGGGACCCTCGCTCACGGCTCCCTCGACGACAACCTCGTCGTCCACCACCACGCTCGGGATCATGAGCACCTCGACCGCCGCGTTCTCCTGCTCGATGAGTTCGGCAAACTGGATCGGAACGATTTCCTGATCCGGCTCGGCGGCACGCAGTTGCGGCGCGACGCCGCCGGCGACGAGCAGGCAGACACTGCCGAGCAGCGTTCGCAGGCGGACGGATGTTGGTAATTCGGTCACGTGTCGGTTCACTGGCGGTGATTCGAACTGTGATGGCGCCACTGCCGCCCTCATAATCGTCAGATTCGTTTCCTCTCTTCGTCATCATCCCGGCCGATTCAACAGAAATTTCCAGCCCAATCGGCAGACAGCCCCGCAAAGCCCCCATCTTCACGCCTTTCCTGGGCCTCGAGGCGCCCAGCGTGGCCGTCGCAATCGGTACCCGCGGCACAAACGCGCACCATCGGACCCGACTGGAGAGACACCCCCACGGGATTCGATGCCAATCAGAGAGGAAGGGCTGCACCCGCACGGGGCTGCGGCGGAGGCATGTGCACGTGACGCGACAACATCTACTGCTCGTGGGGCTTTTGCTCTTCTTCGCCGGCGTGCAGTTTCGGATGGTTGACTCGTTCACGCTCAGCGAGAAATCGAGCTATTTCGTGTCGGCGCAGATGGGCCAGCGCGGCCAGTCGCTGAGCCTGTGGGGCAACAACACCCCCGGCAGAAAGGTCGTGCAGCCGCCGAAATGGCTGGGGCTGGCGCTGATGTCGGTGGGCTCCGTGCTGACGCTCAAGAGCCTGTCGATGAGTCGCGCCGGCTAAGCGCGGGTTGCGCTGGGGCCCCGCAGCGGCAGGAGGCGGTCGCCCCCCGCTCACTCCCGGTAGGCCTTCGGGCTGCAGCCCACCCAGCGGCTGAACGCACGGGAGAAGACCGACGCATTTTCGAATCCCACCTGCTGCGCAATCGTCTCCACTTTGTCGGCGGTGGACGAGAGGAGGTGCTGGGCCTGCTCGATCCGCAGCGAGGTGAGGTGCTGCATCGGGCTGCGGCCGAGTTCGCGGAGGCAGACGCGGCGAAACTGCTCCTTGCTCGCGTGATAGCGGGCGGCCAGTTTCTCGAGCGTCCAGCCTGCGGCCAGATCGTGGGAAACTGCATCCCAGACCACCCACAGTCGATCGTCCACGTGCCACGGCTGCGCGATCCGGCGGGCCTCGCCATGGGTGAGTTCGATCCAGTGGTGGATGAGGCGTTGCTCACGGCCGCCGTCCCACTCCGCCCGCAGCCCCGACAGGATCCGCCAGAGCGCGTCGGCATCGCACCGCACCCGCACGGGCGAGGCTGCCGACACGAGTGGCCGAACATGCTCAGGCTCGTCGTAGCGAATCCAGGCGAAGCGCCAGCGCGAGCCAGGCACGGCGTGAAACGCGTTGAGCACCCGCGGAGGCGCGAGGCAGGCCACCCCTGCCCGGCTCGTCTGCCAGCGGCCGTCGAGGAGGATTCGGCCGCGGCCTTCGTGGCCGACCATCACAAAACTGCCCGTTGGCCGCAGTCGCACGCGTCGATACGGCGCGGCCACGTCGGCCAGGCCGAGGTGCATGATCCGATGCACCGCGAGCTCGGGACAGTCGTCGCGGGTCAGCGACCACAGGCGGCTGCCCGCGCCGTCGACGGTCGTTTCGGTGAGATCGGGGTGGATTTCGGTCATGGACTGCCGCGTCGCCGCTGCCTAGGCTGAATCGGGTTACCAGCAGGTATACACACGAGGACGCACGATGCCGAATCCTTGGACGGGCAAGGGCAATCCCTACACGCGGGCCGAGGTGCTCGACCGGTTGCACGCCACGCTGCGGTCCGGCAGGCCGATCATCGCCGCCGGTGCCGGCACGGGCATCAGTGCCAAGTTCCTCGAAAAGGGGGGCGTCGACCTGATCATCATCTACAACTCCGGCCGGTTCCGGATGGCGGGCCACGGGTCGACGGCGGGCCTGATGGCCTACGGCGATGCCAACGCGGTCGCCATGGAGATCGGCGAATTCGAGGTGCTCCCCATCGTGGAGGAGGTGCCCGTCATCTGCGGCGTGCATGCGTCGGACCCGCGTCGCCGGATGTGGCACTGGCTCGGCCGGGTCAAGGAGATGGGCTTTTCGGGGGTCAACAATTTTCCCACCCACTGCATCGTCGACGGCCAGTTCCGCCAGATCCTCGAAGAGACGGGGATGGGCTTCCAGAAGGAGGTCGACATGATCGGCCTCGCCCGGCGGATGGACCTGTTCACGATCGTCTACGTCGGCAATCCCGACGAGGCCCGCGCGATGGCGAAGGCTGGAGCCGACGTCGTCATCGCCCACGTCGGCACCACAGTGGGTGGCTCGATCGGCGTGACGAACGCCACTTGCTCGCTCGAGCAGGCAACGGCCCGCGTCCAGGACATTGCCCGGGCGGCCATCGACGAGCGGAGCGACGTGATCTGCCTGTCGCACGGCGGCCCGATCTGTACGCCCGAAGACGCCGCTTACGTCAACGAACACACCGATGTGGTCGGGTTCGTGGGCGCGTCGAGCCTCGAACGGCTGGCACTCGAAAACTCGCTGCCCGAACTCACGCGTCAATTCAAAAACATCCCGCTCGGCCGCCGGAAATAACTCCATGGCGACGATCGCCGTCCTCGGTACGCTCGACACGAAAGGCCGCGAACATGCGTTCGTGGCTGAAAAAATCCGCAGCCGCGGACATCGGCCCCTGCTGATCGACGTCGGCACCGGGGAACCGCCCACGGTCGTCCCGGACATTTTCCGGGAGGATGTGGCGCAGGCCGCGGCAGTCGATCTCGCGAAGCTCATCGCGGAGCGGGACCGCGGTGCATGCGTGTCGGCGATGGCGAAGGCCGCCCCCCGGCTACTCGAGCAGCTGCTCGCCGCGGGCCGCATCGACGGCGTGATCTCGCTCGGCGGCGGTGGCGGCACGGCGATCGCGTCAGCCGCGATGCAGGCGCTGCCGATCGGCTTTCCAAAATTGATCGTCTCCACGCTCGCCAGCGGCAACACGGCCCATTACGTCGGCACGAAGGACATCGTGATGATGCCCGCCGTCGTCGACGTGCAGGGGCTCAACCGGATCTCCAGGACGATCCTCTCCCGTGCGGCCGGCGCGATCTGCGGCATGGTCGAGGCCGACGTGGCCGTTGAACATGAAAAGCCGCTTATCGTCGCGAGCATGTTCGGCAACACGACCAAGTGCATCGAGGCGGCGGTCCCGATTCTCGAGCGGGCTGGCTACGAGGTGCTCGTCTTTCCCGCGACGGGCACCGGCGGCCGGGCGATGGAGGCGCTCATCGAGAGCGGTCTCGTGGCCGGCGTGCTCGACGTCACGACGACCGAGCTGGCTGACGAGCTCGTCGGGGGCGTGCTCACCGCGGGCCCCACCCGGCTCGATGCCGCGGCGAAACTCGGTGTGCCGGCCATCGTCGTGCCCGGCTGCCTCGACATGGTGAACTTCGGCGAGCGTTCCTCCGTGCCGGAGAAGTTCCGCGGCCGCACGTTCTATGTCCACAACCCGCAGGTGACGCTCATGCGGACGACGGCGGCAGAGTGTGCGGAGTTGGGCAGGATCGTGGCCACCAAGGTCAACGCCTACTCCGCGGCCGTGACGGTGCTGATCCCGCGCGGCGGGATCAGCGTGATCAGCGGCCCAGGCGGGCCATTCCACGATCCCGAAGCCGATGCCGCCCTGTTTCAAGCACTCGAAAGCGGCCTGCGGCCCGACATCCCGGTCGTCACCCTCGATGAAGGCATCAACGACCCCGCCTTTGCCCGCAGTTGTGCCGAGGCCCTGCTCGACAACATCCGACTGGCAGCCACGAAGCGCTGAGACATTTCACGTCATCCATCACGGTCACCACGAAGCGGAGATACGCAATGCCCCAGGTCAAACATTACGGCGTCTTCCAGTTCAAGCCGGAGGTGACGCCCGCGGAGATCGCGACCTGCTTCCGCGAGATGGCGGGCATGGTGGGCCGGATTCCGGGACTGCTCGACTTCGCCCACGGCCCCTACGACAGCGCGGAGGGACTCAATGACGGCTTCACACACGGCTTCATCATGACGTTCGAAAGCCCGCAGGCCCGCGACGAGTATCTCCCGCACCCGGAACACGAGCGGGTGAAGGCAATCGTTGTGCCCTGCCTTGGCCGGGTCACCGTATTCGACTTCAACATGCCTTCGGCCTGATCTTCTATCTCGAGGTGCTCCATGCGTTACGCACTTATGCTCATCGCCTGCCTTGCCGCGATCGTCGTCCGGGCCGACGAGCCTCGGCCGCTTTTCGACGGGAAGACACTGGACGGCTGGGAAGTCCGGGACGACGAACGGAAATGGTGGAGGGCGGCCGACGGCATGATCGTGGGGGGATCGCTTGCGGAGAAGGTGCCGCATAACACGTTCCTGGCCACGAATGATTCGTTCGGGAATTTTGAGCTCTCGCTCAAGATCCGCATCCGTGGCGGCGGTGGTTTCATCAATTCCGGCATCCAGATCCGCAGTACCCGCGTGCCAAACTCACACGAGATGAAGGGCTACCAGGTCGACGCCGGCCCCGGCTGGTGGGGCAAGCTCTACGACGAGTCCCGCCGCAACAAGGTGATCGGCGAGCCCAAGGATGCGAAGGCGGTCGCCGCCGCGATCAAGGAGGGCGACTGGAACGAATACAAGATCCGCGCGGAAGGCCCGGCGATCCGGTCGTGGATCAATGGCGTCGCGGCCCTCGACTATGTCGAGCAGGATGCGGCGATTCCCCTCACCGGCCAGATCGGGATCCAGGTGCACGGCGGCGGCCAGGCGCTCGTCGAGGTGAAGGACATCACGATCAAGAGCGTCGCGGCCACGCCGTCGGCTGGCGGGATGAAAGCCGGCAATGCCGTTCAGTCGGTGCCGCTCTCCGCGGTGGACGAGGCCAGGCAGTTCACACTTGCCGAAGGGTTCACGGCCGAGCTGGTGCTCGAGGAGAGCACCGACACGGCCAACCCCCATGGCAAGTTCGTGGCACTGGCGTTCGACGCCCGGGGACGGCTCTGGACGACGACGGCGATCGAGTATCCCCTCGATGGCAACGAGAGCCCGGAGGCGTCGCGGCGGCTGTTCGCGGCGGGCGGCCGCGACAAGGTGCTCGTCGTCGATGACCCGTGGGCGGCGCAGCCGTCACCGCCGCGGGTGTTTGCCGAGGGGCTCGCGATGCCACTCGGCGTGCTGCCGTATCGCGATGGCGCGCTCGTGCAATATGGCCCCGAGATCCGGTTCTACCGCGACACGAATGGCGACGGCCGAGCCGATGGCCACGAGACCGTGCTCGAGGGCTTCGGCGTGCAGGACTCGCACCTCTTCCCGCACCAGTTCACGCGGGTGCCGGGCGGCTGGATCCTGCTGGCCCAGGGGGCGTTTAACAAATCGGCCGTGAAGCGGCCGGGTGACGCGCCGTTCGCGGATGGCGGGAAGGAGGTGCCGTTCGTGGCCTGCAAGCTGGGGCGGTTCAAGCCCGACGGGTCGGCGTTTGAGTCGCTCACGGCCGGCCCCAACAACATCTGGGGCCTGACCATCTCGCGCGAGGGGGAAACGTGGCTCCAGGAAGCCAACGACATGGGATTCCCGATCTTCCCCTATGAGCCCGGGGTTTATGTGCCCACCCTCTCGCCGGACCGGCTCCGTTCCTACCAGCCGTTGATGCCGGCGCCGCTGGGGCCGCCGCAGATGGGGGGCAGCGGTCTGAGCGGACTCGCTCTCGCGGATGACGCCGACGGCTGGCCTGGCCCCTGGGGCGCTGGTCCAGGCGCGACGCCGGACGAGCGGGTGTTTTACGTCGCCAATCCGATCACCAACCACATCCAGTCGATCATCGCGACGCGGTCGGGCGAACGCTTCACGTATCGCAAGGGACCCAATCTGCTCACGAGCGCCGACAAGGCGTTTCGCCCGGTCGCCATCCAGTTTGGCCCGGACGGCTGCCTCTACGTGGTCGACTGGTACAATAAGATCATCTCGCACAACGAAGTGCCGCGGAATCATCCCGACCGCGACCGTGTCCGCGGCCGGATCTGGCGCATCCGCCATGCCTCGCAGCCGGTGCGGGAGCCGCTGGCCGTCGCGAAGCTGCCGACGGACGAGCTGCCCAAATACCTCGGCGCCGCGAATGCGCGGATCGCCGACCTCGCCTGGCAGGAGATCGTCGATCGCAAGGCGACGGCGCTCGTGCCGGCGCTCGAGAAGCGGGCGGCCGACGTGGCTGAGCCGGTCGCAGCCCGCTTGGGCAGCCTCTGGGCCCTCGAAGGACTCGGGGCCGTGCCGCTGCCGCTGCTCGAGAAACTCATCGCCGACTCGAGTCCCGACCTGCGGCACGAGGCGGTCCGGATCGCCGGCAGCACCTGCTCCGAAGCCGACTTCCGCCGGCTCGCCACGCCACTCGTGCTCGACCCGTCGCCGCGGGTGCGGGCAGCGCTGGGCGACGCGCTCCGGCGGATTTCGATCACCGCACCCGACACGATCGCGCTCGTCATGAAGCTCGGCGGCGGCCGGGCGACGGGCGACGCGTGGACGGTGTATGACCGCGACTTCGAGCGGTATCTCGCCCGCTGGGCCTTGGAAAAGCCCGCCAACGCAGTCGCCGCGTTCCTCGACTCCCCGGCTGGCCGGGCGTTGCCGATCGAAAACCGGCTGCTCGCGACGTTGGCCCTCGAGCCGCAGGCGGCCGCTGTGGCACTGGTGAAACTGCTTCCGGCTATCCAGCGGCCTCTCGACACGGAAGAGGTGCGCACGCTCGCCGCGCAGGCCGACGTGCCGGAGGTGGCCGCCGCGATCGAGCGACTGGCTCTCGAGCCCGCGTCGCGGGCCGCGACCCTGCGTTCGCTGCTTGCGTTTCGCACGAGCCTCACGAATCCCGGCATCGATTCCGTCGTCGCGAAGGCCACGGCCGCGATCCTCGGTGAGGGCGTGGGGGGCCACGACGCGGCACTCGGGATCGAGCTCGCCGGGGCTTACAAGCTGCGGTCGCTCGAACCGCAGGTGGGAAAGGTGATTGCCGACCCGGATGCTGCCTCCGAGCAGAAGCGGGCGGCGATCCGCTGCCTGCGGGAGATGGGCGCCATGAGCGTCGGCACCATGCAGATGCTCCTGTCGGCCACTGCGGCGGCCGATCCGCTGCTCCGCTCCGATGTAATCACGGCGTGTGCTGACTCGCGCGATCCGGCCACGTGCGCAGCGCTGGTCGCGGCCTGGGACGACCTGCCATTTGACGCGCGGCCGGCGGCAGCCGCCGGCTTGGCCCGGCACCGCGAGGGCGCGCAGGCGCTCGTGGCCGCGATCGATGCCGGTGACATCGACGCCGCCACGCTGCCGATCGCGGTGCTGGCCGATATGCGACTCGTGCTCCCGAAGGACACGCGGTTGGAAAAACTCTGGAGCGAGCTGACGGCCGGCGCGCCCCGCGTGCTCCGGTTGAGCGGGGCAGATGCCGAAGCGGGCCCGACCGTGTCGCTCGACGGGCCGTTCACGGTCGAGGCCTGGGTGAATCTCGAAGCCCCGATCGACGCCGTTGACAGTCTGCTGGCAGCCGACAGCCTCATCGACATGAATTTTTGTGACGGCCGGTTCCGCATCTGGACGAAGCAGCATGGCGATATCGCCGTCGCGAAGTCGAAAACTACGCCCGACTCGTGGACCCACTACGCGGTCAGTCGCGACAACGAGGGGAAGTTTCGGATCTACGTCGATGGCGAACTCGACGCCGAAAGTGCGACCCGAGAGACGATCCCCTACCCCGGCGTGCGGATTGGCTACAGCACGCCGCGGGGCAAGAACAGGGGCACGCAGGGGCGGATCACGGAGTTCCGCGTTTGGAACCAGGCCCGCACCGCCGACGAGATCCGCGTGGACCTAGACCGCAGCTTCGCGGGCGACGACGACAGGCCGCCGAGCCTCGTCTCGTTTCATGGCGGGTCGTCATGGGGCGAGGTCGCCGGTGGCGCCCGTGTGGAACCGTCCCTTGATGCGCCGAAGCTCATCACGGCGGCCGAACTGGAGCTACGGATGGAGAAGTTTGCGAAGTTCCGCGCGCTGGCGGAGTCAGGGGGCGACGCGGCGAAGGGTCAGGTCTTGTTCGCGGCCAAGTGTCTGGCCTGCCACCAGCAGGGTGGTCAGGGGGGCAAGGTCGGCCCTGCCCTCGATGGCCTCGGCATCACCGGCGTGGAAGCGATCCTCCGCAACGTGCTCACACCCAACGCGGCAATGGAGGGGGGCTATCGCATTTTCCGCGTCGTGACCAAGGACGGCCGCATCGTTCAAGGACTTCTCGTCTCCCGCGATGCCGACGCGATCGTGCTGCGTCAGCCGAACACGGCCGACATGCGGATACCCTCCCGAGATATCGCCCAGGCGGACTTCACCGGTATCTCGATCATGCCCGAGGGCCTGCTCGAATCGATGCCGGCGGTGGATGTCACGGATCTCTTCGCCCATCTCAAGTCGCTGACCACGCCCCCTGCGCGATAAACGATGGCCCGCAACGGCCCGGCTCAGCCCTGCAACTGCTCGGCGAGTTGCTCGAGTGGTACGCCCTTCGTCTCGGGCACCATCGTGAGCACCCAAAGCAGCTGCAGCATCATCATGCCGGCGAAGAAAGCGAAGATGCGGGCCGAAACGTATGAGAAGCTTTGCGTGGCGAAGGCCCAGGCGCAGAGACCAAGCGACACGATGTAGCCCAGCGACCCGATGAGCAGCAGCGTCCGCCTGCCCGCGCCTTGATTATTGGAGCCAAGTCGATCCATTCAGTAGGCTTATGCCAACAACCCTGGAGGTGCTTCATGACCGTGGCCCACGTATGCATACGATCGAACCTGTCTCGCAGCATTTTCCTGCTGGCCACCGCCGCCAGCATGGTCGCGGCATTCGCCCCTGCCGTCTTGGCGGAGCCCGGCGTCGCCTTCGAGAAGAAGGTGCTCACCGACAAGTTCCACGCCGAGGCCGCGGGCATCGGCGACCTCGACAAGGACGGGCACCCTGACGCCGTGTACGGCCCATACTGGTATGCCGGCCCTGCGTTCACCGAACGGTTCGAGATCTACCCGCCCAAGGACTTCGATCCCAACCAATACTCCAACAACTTCATGACCGCCGTCGCCGACGTCGATGGCGATGGCCACCTCGACGTGCTCGTCAACGAGTGGCCCGGCAAGCCAGTGCACTGGTTCAAGAACCCGGGCGGCCGCGGTAAGCCTGACGGTCAAGCTGGAACGTGGGCGAAGCATCTCGCACACCCGGTCGTCGATAACGAGTCGCCCAATTGGCTCGACGTGACGGGTGACGGCCAGGCCGAACTCGTCTTCCACACCGCCGGCGTGCTCGGGTTCGCGAAGCCCTCCGAGAAGACCGGCGTGGAACGCTGGACGTTCACCCCCTGCACCGCCCCGGAACGCTGGGGCCAGTATCAGCACGGCCTCGGCGTGGGCGACGTCAACGGCGACGGCCGGCCCGACCTGCTCATGCAGGGCGGCTGGTGGGAGCAGCCCGCAGCCAGCCCCGCCACCGAGACGCCTCCGGTTTGGGAAAAACATCCCGCCAACTTCGGCCAGGGCGGCGCCCAGATGTATGCCCTCGACGTCGACGGTGACGGTGATGCCGACATCGTCACGAGCCTCTACGGCCACGGCTACGGGCTCTCGTGGTTCGAGCAGGTGCAGAAGGACGGCAAGATCGAGTTCATCGATCGGCCAATCCTCCCGTCAAAGCCCGAGGAAACGCTCGATGGCGTGCAGTTCTCGCAGCCGCACGCCGTGGCGGTGGTCGATATCGACGGCGACGGGCTCCAAGACATCGTGACCGGCAAGCGGTTCTGGGCCCACGGGCCCAAGGGCGACCCCGACCCGGCCGGCACGCCCTTCCTCTACTGGTTCAAGCTCAATCGCACCGGCGGCCAGATCACCTGGACGCCCCACAGAATCGACGATGCCTCGGGTGTCGGCACGCAGTTCGCGATCGGCGACTTGAACGGCGACCAGCGGCCCGACATCGTCGTGGGCAACAAGAAGGGCGGCTTCGTCTTCCTCCAGAAGCCCGCGGGCTGAGACGGAAAAAGGTGACAGCCACCTTTTTCAACTAGGCCGCTTCCACGCCGGGGCTCTCGCCGAAGTAATACTTCTTGGCGTCGGGATTGTTGAGCACTTCCTGCGCCGTGCCGTGGCAGAGCACCTTGCCGGCCCGCACCACGTAGCTGCGATCGGTGATCGCCAGCGTCTCCCGCTCGCGGTGGTCGGTGATCAGGATCGAGATACCGTCGTCCCGCAGGCCCGTGATGATCTTCTGGATCGAGTGGATCGTGACCGGATCGATGCCTGTGAAGGGCTCGTCGAGCAGGATGATCCGCGGCTCGGTCACGAGGCACCGGGCGATCTCGAGCCGCCGCTTCTCGCCGCCGGAGATGTAGTGGGCCTTGGACCGCCTGATTTTCTCGATGTCGAACTGTGCGATGAGCTCGTCGCAGCGGCGGCGGCGCTGCTTCCGCTCCATGCCGATGAGCTCCATGATCGCAAGCAGGTTTTGCTCGACGGTGAGCTTGCGGAAGACGCTCTGTTCTTGGGCGAGATAGCCCATGCCGCCGTCCCGCGACCGCTTGAACATCGGCCAGTGGGTGATCTCGGCATCGTCGAGAAGCACCTGGCCGGCGTCGGGCATCACGAGTCCGCAGGTCATCCGGAAGCTCGTCGTCTTACCGGCACCGTTGGGGCCGAGGAGACCGACGATCTCTCCGGCATCGACGTGAAACGCGACTCCGTCCACCACGCGGCGGCGGCCGTAATTCTTCACGAGTCCATCGACGGACAACAGCGGCATGTGGCTCCTCCGTGAGCACGCAACTGGCCGCGGAGAAATCGTTCCGCGGCCGGCTACCGGACGAAGCCCATCCTCGCGAAGTTTGGCCACGAGGGCAATCGCACCTCGGAGCCCCCAATTTTCACGGGAATGCTCCAGCTTGCCGGGACGGCGTGCGGCCAGAAGATGGCCAGCGCCTTGCCGATCAGGAGGTTGCGGTCGACGTGGTGCCCCTCGATCCACATGCGGCTGTCCTTGCTCGCGGCCGAGTTGTCGCCGAGCACGAAGAACTGGTCGGCCTCCAACGGAAACTCCAGCCGTTCGCGCTCGATGAGCTCGCCGGGGCGGGCGCCCACGTCGAGGGCACCGATGTAGAAGACGTCGCGCAACACCCGGAGGTCGGCCACGCGGACCGTGGCTCCGATCACCTTGATGCCGATGGGCGCGAGATCGCCCGACTGATTCATGCCGGGCTCGATCTCGCCGTCGTACGGCTGGTCGGCCTCCGCGTCTTCGATCGACCGCGACCAGATCGTGGGCCTGTCAAACTCGACCTTGCGGCCATCGACGAAGAGCGACAGTTCGTCGTCGACATTGGCAAAGAGGATCTTCCATGCTCCAACGCCCCGCACGCGGGTGCGGGCCTTCGGGGTATCCGTCTGCTCTGCTCCGGCGAACGCCAGCTTCACGTCACCGGTGGCCAGGTCGAACGTGCAGCGGTGGGCCTTGCCGGCCTCGACGAGATCGAGGGAGAGGCTGCCGCCGGGCCCGCGGCTCTCGAGCTCACATTCGACCGCCAGGTCTCCCACCCAGTGCGGCCGCGTGGCGATCGCGTTGTAGGGCTGAAAGTCGTCGATCAGCCGCGGCCGCGCCTGCCCGGTGAGCGATTCGCCCGCCAGCACGGCCGTCCACTCCTCCCCGTTTGGCAGAAAATGGCGGTAGCGGAGCGTGGCCGCGGCCTCGGCATCGGCGCAGGCCACCGTGTAGGAACGCCCCTCGTCATCCGTCTTCCAGGCGGCGGCCGCTTCGCGATCCGGCTTCGACCAGTCGGCCCACGAGAGCGGCCAGCCGGCCTTCCGCAACTCCGGCGACACGAACCGGCTGTCGTGCACGCACTGCAGCATCGCCAGCAGTTTGTCGGCGGGCTTGCGGGCAATGTGCGGCGGCTCCGCGCCGCGGTTGGTCCAGATATCGCCCGCCGCGATCGATACCGTCTCACGAGGCAGGCCGACGAGCCGCTTGATGTAGTTGGTCTTCGCATCCTCCGGATATTTGAAGACCACCACGTCCCACCGCCGTGGCTCCGCGAACTCATACGCAAACTTCGTGACGAGGATGCGGTCGCCATTGAAACTGGGATAGCGGGAATCGTAGGCCAATTCGCCGCCCGCCCCCTCCACCAGCCGCGTGGAATGGCCGCAGTTGGGGCACTTGGCCGCCGGCACCATCTTGCCCGCGAGCCGTGTCCGCAGTTGGGCCAGCGGACCGCGGTCGCTCTCGAGCATGTCGACCCGCCGCCGGGCGGCCTCGCGGTCCCGAGGGCCACTCGAAGTGTCGGCCACGACGCTCTTCAGGCTGTCGAGTTCCCGCTCCAGCCGTGACTGCTCCGTGCGCAGGCTTTGCGACTGCTCGTCCTCCTCGGCGCTGCAGCCGACGCGAAAGTCTCTCCCGCACGACTCGCAGACGAGGTCCTTGTGACGGCCCATCAGGGTCGGCGCCATCGACCCGGTGGGAATCACGAACGCCTCGGCCTCGAACGCCCGAAACAACAGCGCGAGCGTGAAGGCGACGACGATCGATTCGACCGTCTCCCGCCCGAAGCCGAGCGGACTTTTCACGGTGTCGCCCGGCCGCGGCTTGTCGCGCGGCTCGGTGGGGGCCATCACGCGGCGGGACGCCGGCCCGAGGCGGGGTTTTTCAACGTTCATCGTGCCTTTCCAGAGGTCATGAAGTCAACGCCGAGAGTATATGCCATCCGGCCCGGCCTTCAGCGGCCAAGGGCCGAGCGGACGGTCGCCTCGACGTCGTCGTAGGTGAACGGCCGGCCGAGTCGGTTTTTGGCGTCGTCGTCGTCGAACCGCTGCGCGAGCGAGCCATCGGGCCGGTAGATAGAAACGGCCGGCACGCTGACGAGATCGAGTTTTTCAGAGAGGCTGTCGGCCTCCTCGCTGCCGAGCAGGTTGACGATCCGGCCGGCCCCGACATCTTCAAGAAACTTCCTGACCCGCGGCACCGCTTCCTCGGGGCTGCCGATCCCCTCGTAGTCGAACGAGAGCGAGATGCAGACGACGTCGGCGCCACACTTCTCCTGCAGGGCGACGAGCCGTGGAAACTCCTTGACGCATGGCGGGCACGAGGTGCTCCAGCAGTCGAGCACGACCACCTTGCCGCGGTGCCTGGCAATCTCGGTCTCGAGGCCGGCATGATCGACGAGCCTGACCGTCACCGGCACGGCTGCCGGGGCGGCCGGCTTCCCCGTGGCGGTGGCCGCGGGCGGCGCGCATCCGGCCAGGCCTAGCGCCGGCACGAAGCACCAGATGAAAACCTCGAGGATTCCCGCCGCCTGGGGAATCACGGAGAATGCGGAACCACAATCTGCCATGCCACGTTTCGAACACATTCGCCACAAGCCTCCTGAGATCCTCGCGCAGCCACGCGAGCTGGTGGTGGCCTGCGCGCCGCTGCGGAGCCACGTGAACCTGTCACATATTGTGCGCACCTGCGGCTGTTTTGGCATCCGCCGGGTGATCGCCACCGGGGCGGCACGGCTCCACGAGAAGATCGCCCGCGACGGCGCCGAGGAAGTCGCACTGGAGGTGCACCGCAGCCTGCCGCCGGTGCTCGACCGGCTCCGTGCGGAGGGATACCAGTTGGTGGGCCTCGAGCAGACGACGAATTCTGGTTCGCTCTTCACGTTTCCGTTCGTGGCCCGCACGGCGCTGGTGATCGGCAACGAGCGGGCCGGACTCGAGCCCGAGGTGCTCGACAAGCTCGACCGGGTCGCCGAGATTCCGCTGGCCGGCCTGCCGCACAGTCTCAACGCCGCCACGTCGGCCTCGATCGCGATCTACGAATATTGCCGGCAATTCCCCGCGCAGGCCCCGTCGTGAAAAGGCGGGCGGCATGACGATCGTGATCGGCACCGACGAAGCCGGCTACGGGCCAAACCTCGGCCCCCTCGTCGTGGCCGCCACGGCCTGGCGGATCGAGGCCGCACCGGCCGCCGCGGAGGGAGCGGTCTCCAGACTTGCCAGTCGCGTCGCGAGAACTGTCGTGGCCACCGGGCCGCTCTGGGGCGACTCGAAGCAGATCTATCGCGCCGGCAGCGGATTTGCCGCGCTCGAGCAGGGTGTGCTCGTCGGGCTGCTCGTGGCAGAGCGGAGCCTGCCCGCCGACTGGCCGGCGCTCGCCACCACTCTCGGCGGGATTGCGCCCCCGCCGGCATTGCTGCACGGCGAATGGCAGCGACTCGCGGGTCTGCCGCTGCCACGCGAGGCCGACGCGCAAGCCTGCCGCGGTATAGCCACCACGGCCGCCGCCGCGCTGGCTGGCGAGCAGGCGTCGCTCGTCGCCATGGTCAGCCGCGCGATCTATCCGGGCGACTTCAATGCCTTGCTCGACCGCGGTCTCAACAAGTCGGACATCCTGTCGCAGACCACGCTCGATCTGGCTGCCGCGCTCCGCGCGGAGTTTTCAGACGAACCGGCCGTGATCTGGTGTGATCGCCACGGCGGCCGTAAGAGCTACGCGGCACTCGTCGCCCGCCACTTCGCTGCACCGCTCGTGCAGACCCTCGAGGAGACGCCGGCCTGCTCCGCCTACCTGATTGCATCCGTCGGGCCCACTGCGCCGGCGACGCAGATCGAATTTCGCGTCGGCGGCGAATCGCGGCTGCCGGTGGCGCTGGCAAGCATGACCGCCAAATATGTCCGCGAGTTGGCGATGCAGGCCTTCAACGAATTTTGGTCTGAACGGGTGCCGGGCCTGGTGGCCACGGCCGGCTATCCCGTCGATGCCGGGCGCTGGCGGGCCGCAGCAGCCGACGCGATCCGCGCGGCAGGCGTCGCCGACGATAGCCTCTGGCGGCGCGTCTGAACTTGCCCCGCTGCGATCCCGCGATCACAATTCTCCGTATGCCCCAACTCACCACCCACCTCTATATAGTCCGGCATGCGTGGGCCGAGGATCCGGGCCCCGGCGTCGACGACCACGCCCGGCGGCTCACGAAGAAGGGGGCCCGCCGGTTCCAAAAGTTCATGCGGCACCTCCGGGCCGGTGGCATGGAGATCGACCTGATCGCGACGAGCCCGCTGGTCCGCACGCAGGAGACCGCCGCGATCATGGCGGAGGTGTTCGACAACGCTCCCCCCATCGCCGTCGTCGATGCCCTCGCTCCCGCGTCAAACTGGCAGGCGCTCGTCGAATGGACGATCGAGCAAGACGCGGCGAACGTCGCCTGGGTTGGCCACATGCCGTGCGTCGGCCGGCTGGTGGCGCTCACGATCGGCGACGGTTCGGCCGCGATCCGGATGCAGAAGGGGGCGGTGGCCTCGATCCGGCTCGACGATGGGCCCGGACAGCCCGGTGAACTCGAATGGCTCGCCACGGCGGGCATCGTCGAGGGGGAGTGACGTCGCAGACGCGGAACTGCGACGGTCGAGGCCCGTGGTTGGACTTCCGGGCGGAACCGAGGCTACTCTGTGGGTCTTCCACCGGGCGGCAATCTTTCCAGTCAGCATGCGAGTCACAACAGCATGGACCAATACCGCAGAATCCAGACCGGTAAGACCGGCGACATCCACATGGTGCTCTTCAAGGACAAGAAAATCCTCGACGACACCGTGCTCGACGAAATCAAGAAGGAGGTCAACACGCTCCTCGGCAACTGCACCGGCCCCGACGTATTGCTCGATTTTGGCAACGTGGAATTCATGTCGAGCACGATGCTCGGGCTGCTGGGCCAGTTGCACCGCAAGATTTCGACGGGGCATGGCCGGCTCAAGATGTGCAACATTCGTCCGGAGATCTTCCAGGTCTTCAAACTGACGAACCTGGACAGGCTCTTCAGCATCCACAAGGACGCGCCGACCGCCCTGGCGACGTTCACCTGACGGCGGGCAGGCAACCGTGGCAACCACGTCGTCCGGCACGCCCACCGCTGGCACCACGGTGTCGGCCGAACGGCCCGTCGGGCTTGATCGAGCGCAGCATCTTTGCCATGGAGCCCCTTTTCCCAAACGGCCCCCACAAAATTGTCACCTGCAGGCCACCCGCACCGCCCGTCCTCGGGCCAGCGGGGACAAGCGTTGGCTCGCCGGTGCCAAGGGTCTAGGATAACGGGCCTGAATCTCTGTACCCGTCCGTATTAGGAGCCGATATCGTGAGCATTTCCGAGAGGTTCGTCTTCTCCGCCCCGGTCATGGCCATGCTGGTGTTGGCCGGATGCGCTCCCTCCGCACCGCCCGCCAAGGAAAGGGTCGTCGAGGTCGAGACGATCGAGATCGCGCCGGCTCAAGGCAACGAGACGGCACCGTCAGCAGCCGCTGCCGTCATCGACGAGGCAGCCGCCGCCGCCAAGAAGGTCGACGACGTCAAGGCCGCCGCCGACAAGGCGATCACGGAAGCCGGCGAGACGATCGAGCCGCCCAGCCAGCCCCCGGCCAAAGCACCGGCACCCGCCGAGTCGCCGGCGAGCAGTGCGGCCCCACCAGCCGGTCCGCGCGAGCAGGTGATGCTCGGCGACCCGGCGCTCACCGCCGGCGTGCCCGGCAGCGGTCCGATCACGCTCGCAGAGATCGATCAATGGCTCGCCACTCCGAAGAACTTTGTCGAGCTTGAGCCGGTACTGCCACTGGGCCTCTCCCAGGGCGCGGCGCAGATCACGGGCCTCGACAAGAATCCGCTCACTCGCGCGAAGATTGAACTCGGACGCCAGCTCTACTTCGATCCCCGGCTCTCAGCCGACTCGACCGTGAGCTGCGCCAGCTGTCACAGCCCCAACGAGGGCTACAGTGCGAACACGAAGACCGGCGTCGGGATCCGTGGCCAACTCGGCGGCCGCAACTCGCCCGTTTCGTTCAACCGCATTCTCTCCGGGGCCCAGTTCTGGGACGGTCGGGCCGATTCGCTCGAGGCCCAGGCCATCGGGCCGATCCAAAACCCGATCGAGATGGGCTTCACGCACGAGGGCGTCGTGAAGCGGCTCGGTGAGATTCCCGTCTACAGAAAACAGTTCGAGAAGATTTTCGGCGAGGTCACGATCGACCGTGTCGGCCAGGCGATCGCCGCCTTCGAACGGGCGCTCGTCACGGCGCCCTCCCCCTACGACTACAACGAGCAGCTCCGCGCCTTCGCCAGCCTCGATGCCGAGGACATCGCCGACGATCCCGAACTTGCCCGGCGGTATGCCGAGGCGCAGGCTGCGGTCGCGGCCCATCCGATGTCGGACGAGGCGAAGCGCGGCCGGGAGATCTTCTTCACCGAGAAGGGCAACTGCACCGCCTGCCACGTGGGCGCGAACTTGGCCGACGAGAAGTACCACAACATCGGCGTCGGCATGGACAAGCCGGAGCCAGACCTCGGCCGGTTCGCGGTCTCGAAGGACCCGCGGGACACCGGCGCCTTCAAGACGCCGACGGTGCGAAACGTGGCCCTCACGGCTCCCTACATGCACGACGGCTCGGTCGCGACGCTCGAAGAAGTGGTCGAGTGGTACGACAAGGGCGGTCATCCGAATCCGCACCTGAGCGAGAAGATCCGGCCGCTCAAGCTCACCGCACAGGAACAGGCCGACCTCGTGGCCTTCATGAAGGCCTGCACGGGCCCCACGCCGACAGTGGAGGTCAGCCGGCTGCCGGCCGACGACTAATCGTTATGCAAGACCCCTCGCGTTGGCTGCCGCTGGCAAGCGCGCAGCAACCGCTCTATGCCGGCGTCGATCTCGGCGGCACGAACATCAAGGCCGGCCTCGTCGACGACCTCGGCCGCACGATCGCCTTCCACACCGAGCCGACCCACGCCGCCCGTGGCCCGGAGGATGCTGCGGCCCGCATGGGCCGCAGCGTGCACACGCTCTGTGCGCTCGCGGGCATCGCGATCGACGACATCGCCCGCGTGGGCCTCGGCACCCCGGGCCCGCAGGATCTGCCGACCGGCGTGATCATCCGCGCGGGCAACCTGCCGGGCTGGGACGGTTTCCCGATCCGCGATCGCGTGGCGCTGCACTGCGGCCTGCCCGTGACGTTCGCCAACGACGCCAATGCGGCGGCCTATGGTGAGTTCTGGATGGGCTCGGCGAAGGAGTTTTCCAGCCTCGTGCTCCTTACGCTCGGCACGGGCGTGGGCGGCGGGATCATCATCGGCGATCTCTCCATCGACGGCGCCCACAGCCACGGCTCCGAGTGTGGCCACATCATCGTCGACTCGTCGGAGACGGCGCGGAAGTGCCCCTGCGGACAACCGGGCCACCTCGAAGCCTATTCGAGCGCGACGTCGCTCAAGGCCCGCGCCCAAGAGTCGCTGCAGGCCGATCCCACCAGCCCGCTCGCCCGGGCCGTCGCCGCCGGCGAGGAACTCTCGCCGATCCTCATCGCCCGCGAGGCCGCTGCCGGCGACAGCCGCGCCCTGGAACTGATCCTTGAAGCCGCCCGCTGGCTCGGGATCGGGGTCGTGACGCTCATGCACACGATCGATCCGGAGGCCGTCGTGATCGGCGGTGCGATGACCTTCGGCGGTGAGGCCGCCCCCGTTGGCAAGGCCTTCATCGACCGCGTCCGGGACGAGGTACGGGCCCGCACCTTCCCCACGCTCGCCGCAAAGACCGTCATCCGCTACGCGAGCCTCGGCGGTGATGCCGGCTACATCGGCGCCGCCGGCCTCGCACGGCTCGCGCATCGCGCCACGTCGTGATGACTCGCAAGGTCAACGCGCCCAACCCGGCACGGGGCTGCCTGTGCCCCCTCGCCGGACGTTCGCTGCGGCCCTCCAGGCCTCCGCTCACTGCGTGTCCGCTGCGCTTCGCCATCCATGGCTGCGCTTGCTTCCACAGCCCGCTCGAGGGCACAGGCAGCCCCGTGCCTACCCGCTTGCTGCAATTCACCCGCTGAGGGAGGCTTCGGGCGTACCCGTGCCCCGGGAGCCGGCGTTGCTGACCAGCGGAGCCAGGATGGCGGAGCGCAGTCAGCATCGAGTGAGCGAAGGACAGGATGTCCGCAGCGAACGTCCGCCGAGAGGGTACTGGCAGCCCCGTGCCGGGTTGGGCGCGTCGAGTATCGTGTCGCCGAAGAAAGCCGTTAGAATCCTTTTATGACAATCGACTGCAAACATATCCGCAACTTTTCGATCATCGCCCACATCGACCACGGCAAGAGCACGCTCGCCGACCGGCTGCTCGAGCGGACCGGCACCGTCGAGAAGCGGCAGCTCAAGGAACAGATGCTCGACGACATGGAGCTCGAGCGGCAGCGGGGCATCACGATCAAGGCCCGCGCCGTCCGCATGGAATACCGCTACAAGGACGAGCTCTACGAGTTGAACCTGATCGACACGCCCGGCCACGTCGATTTTCACTACGAGGTCTCGCGCAGCCTGGCCTGCTGCGAGGGTGCGGTCCTGCTGGTCGACGCCTTCCAGGGTGTCGAGGCACAGACCGTCGCCAATGCCTACGCGGCGCTCAACCTGGATCTCACGATCGTGCCGGTGATCAACAAGGTCGACCTCGTCCACGCCCGCGTCGACGACGTGCTGATCGAGATGGAGCAAAGCCTGGCGATCGATCCCACGGAGGTCATCAAGGCGAGCGCGAAGACGGGCATCGGCATCGACGATCTGCTTGCCGCGATCATCGACCGTATCCCGCCCCCGCAGGGCGACCCCAACGCGGTGCTCCGGGCGCTGATCTTCGACAGCCACTACGACAGTTACCGGGGCGCGATCACGTACGTGCGGCTGATCGACGGCACGGTCAAGAAAGGTCAGAAGATCCGGTTTCTGGAGACGGGCAGCACGCACGAGGTGCTCGAACTCGGCCAGTTCATTCCCCAGCGCCGGGCCTGCGAGGAACTCGCGGCCGGCCAGGTGGGCTATCTCGTCTGCAACATCAAGGACGTGAAGCAGGTGCACATCGGCGACACCGTCACGATTCCCGGTGACCATGCCGCCGCGGCGATGCCCGGCTACAAGCCGCCCCAACGGATGGTCTATTGCGGCCTCTATCCCTCCGAGGGGGAAAACTTCGAGGAGCTCCGCGACTCCCTGGAGAAGCTCGCGATCAACGACCCGTCTTTCGAGTTCGCCCCGGAAAGCAGCGAGGCGCTCGGCTTCGGGTTCCGCTGCGGCTTCCTGGGCCTGCTGCACATGGAGATCATCCAGCAGCGACTGGAGAAGGAGGCCGATCTCGACCTGGTGCAGACGGCCCCCAACGTCACGTACCAGATCCTGAAGACCGATGGCGAGACGATCAACATCACCAATCCGCAGGACGTGCCCGACACGGGGCAGATCGAGGAGTTTCGCCAGCCGATCGTGCGCACGAACTTTCTCACGCCGGTCGAGCACATCGGGCCGATCATGCAGCTCTGCACAGACCGCCGCGGCGTCTATCTGAAGACGGAATACCTGTCCCCCACCCGGGCCATGCTCACGTTCGACCTGCCGCTGGCCGAGGTGATTTACGACCTTCACGACAAGCTCAAGAGCGTGACCCGCGGCTATGGCACGATGGACTACGAGTTGCTCGGGTATTTTCCAGCCGATCTCGCCCGGCTCGACATCCTCGTGGGTGGCAAGAAGGTCGACGCCCTCTCGATCATCTGCGACCGCCGCGACGCCGACCGCCGCGGCCGGGCGATCGTCAAGAAACTCCGCGGCGAGATCGACCGCCACATGTTTGAGATCGCCCTCCAGGCCGCGATCGGCACGAAGGTGATCGCGCGGGAGACGATCTCCGCGATGCGGAAGAACGTCACGGCCAAGTGCTACGGCGGCGACATCTCCCGCAAGAAGAAGCTCTGGGCCAAGCAGAAGGAAGGCAAGAAGCGGATGAAGAGCATCGGCTCCGTCGACATCCCGCAGAAGGCCTTCATGGCGGTGCTCGACACGGGCGCCGACCGGACCTAGCGGTTGTCGACCGGAGCCATCCCGTCCATGAGCCGCGCCCCCCGTGCGGCCCGCTACATCCTGGATACTCTTTCCTCCCGCGGGCGGGTCACGGCGGCAGCGCCGGCGGTCAGACGGCCCTACGGCAGGATGAAACGGCTGGGGTTTCTCAGGCGGCACCTCCTTGACGGACCGTGATCCCCGGGCTGTGTGCCTCCTCCCGGCCGCAGGCCACGAGCAGTCCGCAGGCCAGCGTCGAAAGCAGCGCGGTGGTGCCCAGCGCCCAGGCGGGGCCCTGCGGTCCCTGTTGCCAGAGCCCGCCGGCCAGCAGCCCGGCGGGGAGCGCCATGATCCCCTGCACGAGCGCATACCAGCCAAAGGCGCTGCCGTGGCGGCCTTCCGGCGCGAGCCGGGCCACGAGCGCGCGTTCCGCGGGCTCTGCGATACCGTAGGCCACACCGACGAGCAACAAGAGCGGCAGGGCGGCGGCCAATTGTGAACTCACCGCAAGACCGGCATAGGCCACCGCAAAAGCGAGCCAGCCCGTGGCGAGCGCCGCCCGCGGATGCCAGCGGTCGGCAAGCCTGCCGGCATACGTGGCCGATCCGCTCTTCGCGAGGCTCATGCACAGCCAGACCAGCGGCACGAGCGCTGCGGGAACACCCAGCTCAGCGGCCCGCAGCAGGAGAAACTGTTCGCTCGAGGCGCCCACCGCCCAGATCGCCACGGCTGCAAGCAGCGTCATCTGCCGGCGGCCGAGACGCGGCGCAAGGGCCGTGCGGGCGGCCACTGGCGTGCGTGCCGGGGCATCGCGGACGTATCGCCAGATGACGACGAGCGTGACCAGGCCCGGCAGGATCGCGAGCAGGAACAGCGTCCGCTCGCGGCCTGGAAAGAGGAGCAGAAAGAGCATCGCCAGGAGCGGACCGAATGCCGCGCCGGCGTGATCCATCGCGCGGATATGGCCGAAGGCGCGGCCGCGGATCCCGGGCTCGACGAGATCGGCCACGAGCGCATCGCGCGGAGCACTGCGGATCCCCTTGCCGAAGCGGTCGCCAGCCCGTACCAAGAGCGCACCGAGCGGAGAGGCCACGAGCCCCATCAGCGGCCGGATGACAGCCGAGATCCCATAGCCGAATAGGACGAGTGGCCGACGGCCGAGCCAGTCAGAGGCCGCGCCCGACGGCAGCCTGACGATGGCCGCCACGCAGTTGGCAACGCCATCGACGAGCCCCACGCTCAGCGCCGAGCCACCCAGTTCCCGGAGGAGGAACGCGGGCAGCAACGGATAGATCGCCTCGCTCGAGAGATCGGTGAGAAAACTCGTCCAGCCGAGGGCGCGAATCGTCGGCGGCAGCGGTTCCCCTGGTTTGGGCTGCCCTTCAGCCATTCCCGGCCCGCCGGCACCAGACATCACATCACGCCCAGCACGTGCCATCCAGCCCGCTTCCCGGCGGCGATATCGAGTTCGGGATCGTCGCCCACCAGCAGCAACTCCGTCGGCTCGTAGCCGAGTCGGCTCTCGACCCAGCGAAAAAATTCCGGCGCCGGCTTCCGCCAGCCGATCTCCGACGAGGCGAAGACGTGGTGCACCCACGAGAGTGGTTCGAGCCGGCCGGCGATCTCGAGCAGTCGTTCGTCAAAATTACTGGCCAGCGCCACCGTCGCCTTCGCGTCGAGGGCGCGCTGCACGAGTTCCCGGCCGGCCGGGATCGGCTGCCAGGCATCGACGCGGCCGAAATGTTCCCAGAGATCGGCGAAGATGGTGCCGCTGGCTGGCACGCCATCGAAGACATCCTCGACGATCGCCCGCCACCGCTCGGCCTCCCGGCTGCGGCTGGTGGAGAACGCGGGCGTGGCGGCCGCATCGATCATTTCCTGCCGCCGCCACGCGGTGGCAAACCGTCTGCGGATCGTTTCCGGATCCCGTTCGATGCCGTGCCGCGCGGCGGCATGCTGGTAGGCATGGGCCACCGAAGGCCGCGGCTCGATGAGCGTGCCAACCACGTCGAAGACGACCGCCTTCACGCCCTCCGGCGGCGACCAGACGCCGGCCGCCCTCTGCGCCACGGCCGCTTTGCCGGAGTCTTTCACGGGTGCCTCGCTGGGTGGATCGACCGCTTCGGCTAACGCCTGGGAATCAGCCCCAGATCGAGACCGAACACGAACATCATGAGCGTGAGAATGAGCGCCAATCCCAGGTAGGAGAGCGTCGCCACCACGCCCTCGCTCGGGGGCTTGCCCCGTACGAGTTCGTACAACAGGAAAACCATATGCCCGCCATCCAAAACGGGGATGGGCAGGAAATTCACCACCGCCAGATTCGCGCTCAGCATCGTCAGAAAGAGCAGGAAGCGGCTGAAACCCTCCTCCGCCGACTTGCCGGCCTGCTTGGCGATCTCGATCGGCCCGCCAAGCAGCCGGGGGCTGATCTGGTTGCTCGTGAGCTTGTGCAGAAACTTGTAGACGAGCGACAGGTCGTCTGTCGCCTTGCCGAAGCCGTGCCTGAGCGCGGAGAAAAAGGAACCGGCCCGCACCAGCCGCGTGAGGGGCTCAAAGAGCAGCCCGCGGTCGACCACGAAGTGATCCTCCACGGTCGCCGGTTCGATCGCCACGTCGCGCTTCGTGCCATCCGTCGACTCCACGACGAGATCGAGCCGCGTGCCGGCATCGACCTGCTGCAGCGCCGCGATCACGTAGGGCCAGCTCGGCGATCGCTCCGAAAGATCGAGGCCGGCGTCGGCATTCCGTTTTTCTTCGGCCTGCTGCTGCTTCGGCGTCACGAACATCACCCGCGTCACCCGCTCGCCCGGCTTGATACCCGCACGGTCGGCCGGACCAGCGGCGTCGACTGCGGCGACGAGCGCATCGACGCCGATCGCCAGGCCCAATGACGAGACCGATACCGGACTCGCCGGCCAGCGCGATTCCTCGATCCAAGACACGGCCCGCGGCGTCACCGTGACCTCCCGTTCGGCCCCGGCCCTCGAGAACGTGAGCTTCACGGTCTCGCCCGCCCGCCTGCGGAGCCGCTCGTCGAGCGTGAGTGGATCGCCGAGGGGTTCTCCGGCGACGGCCAACAGACTGTCGCCGGGCTCGATGCCGGCGGCTGCGGCCGGTGAACCATCCTGTACGGCCTTTACCGGCAGCGCGGTCATCGTCAGGCCGGTCGACCGCAGGAACTGCGGTGGAATCTCCACCGCTACGGTCTCCGGCGCCACTGCCGCCCCAGCGTCGGCACCCCTCTGGGCCACCGGTTGCGGCCGACGGTCTACGGAGAGTGCTGCCGGCTTGTCGGGCTGCTGCACCAAGATGGCGATCAGTTCCGCATACGTCTTTACCGGCGTGCCGTTGACGCTCGTGATCGTGTCACCGGCCGCGAGGGGCGGCGTGGCGCGGCCCGCCGCGCCGGGCAGTCCCTCCTCGAGATCCACGGGCAGCGTGAGGGAGAACGGACTGGTCACGCCGACGGTCGGCACGCCGAGATCGGTGTCGGGGCGGAGCGTGAGCGTCTGCGTCGAATCGTCGGCCGGCCGATGGATCGTAAACTCGACCCCCTTCGAGACGTCGCCGAGCGTCACGCCCTTCTGCAGGTCGGAAAAGATCGGATCCTTGGTCCTGCCAATCGCCTTGATCTCGTCGCCGGTGCGGAGACCGGCCCGCCAGGCCGCACCGCCCGGCCGCACGCCCGACACCTCGCAGGTGAGTTCCTTGACGCCGAGCCCGAATGCCCAAGAGGCCATCAGGATCGCGAAGATCACGTTCATGATCACGCCTGCCGAGATGATCGCCATGCGTTCCGGCACACTCTGGGCGGGATAACTCCGCGGATCCCAGGCGGGGTGCGGTCCGGCCACGGGCTCCGGGGGCAGATCGCCCGATGCCAGCGCCGCCCGCGCCCGCTCGGCCTCCTTGGCCGCGGCCGCGGGATTGTCGTCCTGCCCGAGCATCTTCACGTAGCCGCCGAGGGGCAGCGCACCAATGCCATACTCCGTTTCGCCCCACTTGAAGCTCGCGAGTTTCAGGCCGCCGACGTCGAAGCCGAGAAAGAACTTCTCGCACTTCACGCCGCAGGCCTTCGCCACGAGAAAGTGGCCCAGTTCATGCACGAAGATGACGAACCCGAGGCCGAGGGCCACCTGCAAAATCACAAACCAACTGGAGGGCTGCACGATCCATTCCAGCCAAGTCGTCGCCACGAGCCCCGTCGCCACGAGCCCTGTCGTCGCCAGCATCGACGGCATCACCAGCAGCGTTTCCATCATCACACAACCGCCCACTTGACGACCTCCTGTCTGGCCCATGCATCGAGTCGACGAACGTCGTCGAGCGAAGGATCGGGCTGAAACGGATGCTCATCCAGCACCCGCGCACACACATCTGCAATATCGGTGAACCGCAAGGCGCCGTCGAGGAAGCCGCGAACGGCCTCCTCGTTGGCGGCATTGAGCACGGCGCCGGCGGTGCCGCCCCGCGCCGCCGCCTCGTACCCGAGCCGCACGGCCGGAAACCGGGTGAGATCCGGGGGCTCGAAATCGAGCTGCATCCCCTGCGCAAAATCGAACCGCCGCGCCGGGCCGGGGCACCGCTCCGGATAGGAGAGGGCGTACTGGATTGGCAGCTTCATGTCGGGCGGGCTCAGCTGAGCCATGACGGAGCCGTCGACAAACTCCACGAGCGAATGGACGATCGATTGCGGATGGACGAGCACGCCGAGCTTCTCCGCCGGCACGCCGAAGAGCCAGCGTGCCTCGATGAGCTCGAGCGCCTTGTTCATCATCGTCGCCGAATCAATCGTGATCTTCCTGCCCATCGACCAGGTCGGGTGCTTGAGGGCTTCGGCCGGCGTGGCGGCAACGAGCGATTCGCGGGGCCAGGAGCGGAAGGGGCCGCCGCTGGCCGTCAGCACGATCCGTGTCACCTCGTCGGGGGTACCGGACCGCAGGGCCTGATGGATCGCCGAGTGCTCGCTGTCGACCGGCAGGATCCTGGCACCGGTCTGCTCCGCCAGCCGCATGACGAGCGGGCCGGCCATCACGAGCGTTTCCTTGTTGGCCAAGGCCACGGTCTTGCCCGCCTCCACCGCAGCCCACGTGCTGCGCAGACCCGCCGCGCCGACGATGGCCGAAACGACGCGGTCAACCTCGGGCGACCGCACGAGGTCGTCGAGCGCCTCGGGGCCGATGGCCAGCCGCGTGCCGGCCGGCAGGTCAGCCACAGCGAGGCCGGCGGCCGCCGCCGCGTCGGCCACCACCACCCAGTTGGGCCGGCAGGCACGGGCCTGTTCGACGAGGGCCTGCGTGCTGCGATTGGCGGCCAGCAGAAACGGCACAAACCGGCCCTGCGACGCCGCGATCACCTCCAACGTGCTCACCCCCACGCTCCCGGTTGAACCGAGCACGGCAACATTCAGGCTGCCACTTTTCGAACCGTCACAGGATGGCGGCGCAACGGGGTGGGGGGATGAGGGCATGAGGACGGCCGATGGGGCGATGGGCGACGCAGGCCTCAAGTGTAGATTTATACCGGCCAAACTTCCACTTTTGAAAACCCGGAGCCCCGTTTGTCCGCGGGTTTTTCACGGCATAGGATGAGCGGAGAAAAACCATGACAAAAAAGCAACTCCCAAAACGGTCCGCCGACCGCCGACCACCGCTGGGTGGATCGAATCTCGTCTGGTCCCTCGTTGCCGTCGGTGTCGCCGGGCTCTTCGCACTGAGCCTGATCAACGCCAACCCGGATGTGGAGCTTTCCTACAGCGACCTCGAAAAACTGATCCGGGCCTCGGGTCAGCGGATGGCGGGCGATACGGATGGGCCGCGGTTCATCGAGGTGGTGCAGGCCGGCGAGGATCCCAAACGCACAATCCGCTACGGCGAACTCGACGACGTGGTGATCGGCGCCTTCCAGGTGTCCGGCACGGTGCGGCAGCTGGCGACCGACACGGCCGGGCAGTCGGCACGGGACGACCTGGCGGGCTCCCGGCGACGGTTCCACACCGCCAAGCTGCCGAGTGAAAACTCCGAGGGTCAGCTCTCGAAACTGCTCGCTGAAAACGGCGTGCCGTTTCGCTATGAGGAGGCGCCGAGCCCGTGGCGCAACTGGCTGCCGATGCTGTTCCTGACTGGGCTCTTTGGCATGCTCTTCTTCATGATGATGCGGAAGCTCGGTGGTGCGGGCAGCCCGATGGCCTTTGGCCGCAGCCGCGGCAAGATGTACGCGCAGGAGGATCTCGGCATCACGTTCGACGACGTGGCCGGCATCGACGAGGCGGTGGAGGAACTCCGCGAAGTGGTGGAGTTTCTGCGCAGCCCCGAGAAATACCAGGTGCTCGGCGGCCACATTCCCAAGGGCGTGCTGCTCGTCGGTCCCCCGGGCACCGGCAAAACGCTGCTGGCCAAGGCGATCGCCGGCGAGGCAGGCGTGCCCTTCTTCGGCCTCTCAGGCAGCGACTTCGTCGAGATGTTCGTCGGCGTCGGGGCAGCCCGTGTCCGCGACATGTTCCAGCAGGCGGAGGCGAAGGCCCCCTGCATCATCTTCATCGACGAACTCGACGCGCTTGGCAAGACCCGCGGCACGAGCGTGGTGGGCGGCCACGACGAGCGGGAGCAGACGCTCAACGCGCTCCTGGTCGAGATGGACGGCTTCGGCAGTAACAGCGGCGTGATCGTGATGGCGGCCACCAACCGTCCCGAAACGCTCGATCCCGCCCTGCTCCGACCGGGCCGCTTCGACCGCCACGTGCTCGTCGACCGGCCCGACGTCCGTGGCCGGGAGGCGATCCTGCGGGTGCACGTGGCCGAGGTGAAGATCAATCCGTCGGTCAATCTCGAGCAGGTGGCCCGCATCACCTCGGGGTTTTGCGGAGCTGATCTGGCCAATCTCGTCAACGAGGCGGCGCTCCTCGCGGCCCGCAACAACAAGACATCCGTCGGGATGGAGGAATTCAACGAGGGCGTGGAGCGGGTGACCGCCGGCCTTGAAAAGAAGAAACGCGTGATCCACGAGGACGAGAAGCGGCGGGTCGCCTACCACGAATCGGCCCATGCGCTGGTCGCCTTCTCCCTGCCGAATACCGATCCCGTCCACAAGGTGTCGATCATCCCGCGCGGCCTGGCGGCGCTGGGGTACACGATGCAGCGGCCCGAGGACGACCGCTACCTGATGACCCAGAGCGAACTCGAGAGCCGGATTCAGGTGCTCCTCGCGGGCACGATCGCGGAGGAGATGGTGTATGCCGACATCTCAACCGGCGCGCAGAACGACCTCGAGCGGGCCAGTGAGATCGCCCGCGCCATGGTGATGGACTACGGCATGAGCGAGTTGGGCAGGGTCAACTACCGCCAAAGCCCCCGCTCACCATTCCTTGCCGCGGCCGGCGCCGACCTGCCCCCCTCCCGCAGCCATAGCGAAGAAACCGCACGGGAGATCGATAAGGAGGTGCGGCGCATCGTCGAGGCCGCGATCGGGCAGGTGCGGCAGATCCTCGAAGCCCGCCGCGCGGCCCTCGAGGCCGTGGCCCGCCGGCTGATCGAGTGCGAGGTGATCGACGGCAACGAACTTCGTAACATCGTCGAGGCTTCAATCGGCAGCCCGCAAATCGTGCCCGGCACCGTGGCCGATCGCCGTCCGCCGCGGCCGCCCGCCGACACCGACATCGGCCCCGCGGTCGCCGACGTCGCTGCTGAGTAGGGCAGGCGCCCACATGCCTCGCGGCCGGCTCCGGCCGGCCTACAACCCCGTCAACCGTTACCCCCTGCGCCATTTGCGGCCCCGCTCATGCCCCGCTCCGCAGGATGCCGAACAAAACTTTACGGCTCTCCGTGGCGGCAGGGCTCTGCGGACGTGGAAGGTGCGGCCAGCGACGCCGCGGGTTCATCATGTGGAAAAGTTTTTTTCTCGCGGCTGGAATCTTCGCCTGCATGGTGGGCGTGGAACTGCTCGTGATCGATTCGGCGATGCTGCTGCCCGTTGACGGCCGCGGCGGGCCGCAGGTGTTCACCGCCCCGGATTGGGCCCCATGGAGCCTGATTTCCGGCGGGGCAGTGACGATCCTGAACTTCTTCTCGCTACCCACGAAGGCGATGAAGCAACTTCCCTAGCTGTCCGTGGAAAAAGCCTTCCACGGCCTGCTGGCTCTCATCGGCAGACGGGCCCTGATCACCGACCGCCGGCGGCCTACACTTCACTGGATTTGGATCGGCCCATGATCGCCACCCGCACCACGCCCGTCCGCGACACCGTGCTCTACGATGGGCAGTGCCGCTTCTGCCGGAGCCAGATCGCCCTGCTCCGCAGGCTGGATCTCGGCGGAAGCCTCCACTTCACATCGCTTCACGATCCGGCAGTGCCCGAGGTTTTTCTGGAACTCTCGCGAGACGACCTGCTCGCGCAGATGTACGTGATCGATACGGCGGGCCGGGCGCGGGGCGGCGCGGAGGCCGTGCGGTACCTCTCGCGGAAACTCCCGCTCCTCTGGCCGCTGGCGGTGCTCCTCCACATCCCGGGCACGCTGCCGCTCTGGCAGGCTCTCTATCGATTCGTCGCCCGCCACCGCATGCGAATTGCCGGATCGTGCACGGAAGGCACCTGTCGGCTGCCGGAGTGAACACACTGGCAGGCAGCGGAAGCTCGAACTGCAGAATGACAGGCTGAAGCCTGTCCTACTCCGCGGAATCGACGTCGCGGATGAGCCGGGTGAGCGTGTTGGCGTGCACGCCGAGGAGTTTCGCGGCCCGGGCCTTGTGGCCCCGTGTCACAGCAAGCGCCTGCTTGATCGCCTGCTGACGAAGTTTTGCCAGATCAAGACACGGCAGGGAGCCGGAGGCCACAGACTCCCTGGCACCACCACGGGTCGGCAGTTGCGGTTCGGTCTGCAGGACATAGGCCTGCTCGATGACGTGGCCAAGTTGACGCACGTTGCCGGGCCATTCGAAGGCACAGAATTCGGCGAGCGTCTCCGCCGAGGGCTGCCACACGGGCAGGCGATACCGCGCTGCGAACTGCTGTGCGAAGAATTCGATGAACTCGGGAATATCCTCGATCCGTTCGCGGAGCGACGGCACCCGCAGGTCGATCATGTTGAGCCGGTAGTAGAGATCTTCGCGGAAGGCGCCCTTCTCGACCTCCGACTCCAGATCGCGATTGGTTGCAGCCACAACCTGCACATCGATCGGCACCGGTTGCGTGGCGCCTACGGGCAGCACTTCTCGCTGCTGCAGCACTCTGAGCAGTTTCGGCTGCAATTCCTGAGGCATCTCGCCGATCTCGTCGAGAAACACGACGCCGCCCTGTGCCGCCCGAAAGATGCCAAGCGACCGGCCAGCGGCGCCGGTGAAGGCGCCCTTTTCGTGGCCGAACAGCTGGCTTTCGGCGAGCGACGGCGTGAGCGCCGCACAGTTGACCGGAATGAATGCCTTGTCTTTTCGCGGGCCACTGCGATGCAACAATCGCGCCCAGAGTTCCTTGCCGGTGCCGGTCTCACCCGACACGAGCACCGTGCATTCGACTTCAGCGGCACGTTGGATTGCCCGCGCGATCCGCCGCATGGCGGCATTACTGCCGAGCACCCAATTACCGGCTTCTCCACGAGGAGCGGCACCCGGCGCAACACACGTGGCAACAGCGCCGTCACCCCGATCCTCAATCACGGGATCCAGCGAGCCGCCGAGCGGTTCGCGGGATGCGCGAGAGGCACTCCGGAAGTTTGTGGGTACGACGCTCATCCGAGATTCACCCGCGGTGGTTGATCGCCCCCTGAGCACAGTCGCTCCGGCGAATCCCCAGTATCAACAGACCTCGCCTCGAAAGCAACTTTTTAACCTCCCCTCTGAACGGATTTTTCACGGGTGTCCTCCAGCCGGGCCAATTTGCCGGAAATGCCTTTAAAAACAGCATTATTGGCTGTTTGGGGGGGCTGAGAGGCCCGGCTGGATCCCCGGGGCGGCGGCCGGCCGGGCCTCGAAAAAGAGCAGGTGCTGCCAGGGGAGCCGGTCAAACTCCCGGGCGAGCCCGAAGCCGGCTGGCTCCAGTTCGGCCCGCACCTGGGCCTTCGTCATCTTGTGGAGCGGCTTGATCGGCACCGCTGGATCTTCGCCGCGAAACTCCGCCAGCACCAATTGCCCACCATCCTTGAGGCTCTCGCGAATTCTGGCGAGCATCTCCTCGGGATGCGAAAACTCGTGGTAGACGTCGACGCAGAGCACGATGTCGACCGCCCCTCGTGGCAGCCGTGGATCGACGGCGGTGCCGAGCACCGGCCGGACGTTGGCGATGCCTTCGTCGGCCAGGCGGTGGGCGAGCATCCGCAGCATCTCCGGCTGCACGTCGACCGCATACACCAGGCCGCGCGGCCCGACGCGTTTGGCGAGTTCGACGGTGTAGAAGCCGTTGCCACAGCCCATGTCGCAGACCGTCTGGCCCGGCCGGATCGCCAACGACTCCAGCAGCAGCCGACAGTCTTCTTCGCGCTGGCGGCTCTCGCGGACGAGCCAGGGCGCGCCGGTGTAGTGCATGGTCTGCGAAATCTCGCGGCCCATAAAGTGCGTGGCCGCCGGGGGGATCGTGGCCGTGGGATCGACGGCCATGTCGACCGCGGGCGGCTTCTTGTCCGCCGCCGGATGCGGCGGCGCGACGACGGCCTGCGCCCCGGCGGTTCCCGAAAAACCCGCCATGAGCATCAGTCCCCAAACGATATGGGTCGATGGTTTCATGCTGGGAACGAGTATACGGCGGCCCGGCACGGAGCAAAAAAACCGGCGTGGCCGCTCATGCCGCAGCGGCGCCGGCCGAATGCACTGCGGGCAGTCCCTCGGCGTCGCGAAAACTGACGACCGTGAGCCCGCTTCTCGACGCAAAGTCCGTGAGACTCTCGGCATCGACGAGAATTGTCCGCCCCGTCTCGATCGCCAGCACGCGGGCCCCGGCGGCCCGGAGCGACTGCAGCGTGCCGACGCCGATCGTCGGCATGTCGAACCGCAGGTCCTGCTGCGGCTTGGCCACCTTCACGACGACCATGCCGCCGGCAGGGCAGAGCCGGCCGGCGCGGCGGATGCATTCATCGGTGCCCTCGATCGCCTCGAGCGCCATCGGCGCGCGGTTCTTCACCACCACGGTCTGGCCGATGTCGAGCCGGCCGAGTTCCTTCGCGAGCCGCCAGCCAAAAATCACATCCTGTTCCTCGGCGGCCGAAAGCGGCCGGCCGGCGAGCAGGCCCTCGGTGGCCAGCAGTTCAGGGGCGAAGTCCGTGGCCGGGCAGATGCTCACTCCCGCGGCATCGAACGCCGCGCTGATCGCACTGAGGAGCGAGTCGTCGCAGTTGTCGTGGCGGCGGCTGATGAAGTGCGGCCAGAAGGTCTTGAGCCCGGTCCAGTCGGGGAGGTGACGGATCCATGCACCCCGCGCAAAAAGTTTTGTCTTGTGGATCTTGCCGGCCATGGTGGCCCGCCGCGCACCATGCCGCCGGAAAAAATCGACGGCCTTGCCAAGTTCGGCCACGCCGACCGTGGCATACGCATCGGCCAGCGAATGGAGTTCGGCATCGGCATGGTCACGAATGGAAAGGATCGCGGTGCGGCCGCCGTACCGTCGGATCGCCTCGGCCACAGCCGCGGGATACCGGCCCCAGCCGGCAATGATGCCGATCGTTTCACCGGCGAGTGAGCGGGGTTCATGGTGCATGGTAGCGTTCCCGTCAGGCGGCCTCCGCGGGCTGGCCGCAGCGTCCGGTCTCGAGCGCTGCGACGCGGGCGGCGATCTGCTTGAGATCCTTCCGCATCTCGGGGAGCTTGCTGATCGTCGCCAGCTGGAGCTTGCGGTCGCGAAGCTCGATCGCGGGCTCGCCGAGCACCGTCTTGCCAGCCTCGACGTCGTTCGACACGCCCGAGCGGGCACCGAGGATCGCACGGTCGCCGATGTGTACGTGGTCGCGCACGCCGCACTGCCCCGCCATCACCACCCAGTCGCCGGTGGTCGTGCTGCCGGCAACGCCCACCTGCGAGCAGATCATGTTGTGTCTGCCGAGGCGGCAGTTGTGCGCGATCATCACGAGATTGTCGAGTTTCGTGCCGTCGCCGATGACCGTGGGCCCATACGTGCCGCGATCGATCGTCGTGCCGGCGCCGATCTCGACGTCGTTGCCGATCTCCACATTCCCGAGCTGCGCCGAGAGCGCATACGCCCCGCCAGCGACTTTGTAGCCGAATCCGTAGGCCCCGAGCACGGCGCCGGCGTGGATGATGCAGCGGTCGCCGACCTGCGTGTTTTCATAGAGCACGGCGTTGGGGAAGATCTCCGTCCCGGCGCCGATGCGGCAGCCGGGCAAGAGTTGCACGCCCGCATGGATGGTGGCGCCGGCGCCGATCTCGACGTCGGCACCAACCACCGCGAAGGGATGGATGTCGACATCGGTGCCGAGCCGGGCCGTGGGATCGACTGCCGCCTGCGGGCTTGCGCCGATCCGGACACGCGGTCGGGGCGGTCGCAGGAGCGTGATCACGGCGGCAAAGGCGGCATGCACGTCGGCCACCTCGATCGTCGGCCGGTCGAGCGGACCGGAGCCCTGCGGCACGATCGCCGCACCGGCCCGGCTCTTGGCGAGGAGGTGTAACTTGTCGGCCTGATCGACGAGTGTGATGTGATCCGGTCCGGCTGTCTCCAGCGTGACAGCGGCGCTGATCGCCGCCGAACCATTGCCGCCGACAAGCGTGCCGCCGGTGTGGGTGGCGAGAGTCTCGAGTGTGAATGCCATGCGCAGTCCTCCCTTGGGGGGCGGGAAGATAGGCAGCCTGGAGACTGCGCCGCAAGGCGGATTCAGCCGCGGTTCCCGCGTTCTATTGCCACGGCGGCGGCCATGACGCCCGCGAGCAGAAGCCGTGCCGTCCAGAGGCCGGTTCGCAGCCAGTTGGTCGCGACGAGCCGGGCATGCACCGCCTCGTCCCAGCCGGCCGCCAGCCGCTGGTGGCAGGGCACCTGCACGAGGAACGTGCTCGCCCAGATCCCGAGGAGCAATGCCGCGGCCACCCACGGCAGCCAGCCGGGGAGGCCCGCCGGCCGCCGCACGAGCAACAGCGCGGCCGTCGCCCCTTCGACGAGCATCACCGGCACCACGATCAGGCCCGTCCGCTCGCGGTGCATTGCCTCCCAGCGGCCGAAATCATCGTGCGGCCAGCCAGACATGAGCGGGTAGTGGACCAGTTGCACGTACCAGATGACGCCAGCCATCACGGCCGTCGCCGCGAGACCGACGATGACGACCATGCGAGCAGACAGTTCGCGTGACATCGACGGCCTCGCTTCTCCGGAATTCGTGCCGTCGGTCATGGCTCGAACCAACCCGCGTCACGGATGACTTTTTCCACGGACAACGAGGTGCCGATTAAGTGCCGATGGGGGCGAGCACTTCGACCGGGTTGCCCGACGGATCGGCGACATAGCAACTCCGCGTGCCGTCGCGGTGTCCCTTGAGCGGACCGAAGGCCTCCGCCTGCGGATGAATGAAGCCGATATGGGGCGGATGCTGATCGGGAATCACGAGGGCCAGACGAGTGTTGCCGAATTCGAGCAGCGCCCAGGTGGCGTCCTGATAGCCGATCTCGCAGCGGAAGTGCTTGCGATACCAGTCGACCGCCTCGGCGATGTCGCGGACGGAGATGGCGATGTGATGGATCTCATCGAGCGGCGCGGCCGGATCGGCGGTCGGAAAAACGCGGGCGGTGGCGGGCGTGGACATGCGAGGGAGCCTCCAGGGAATGGCTGATCAGTTCATTCTACCGGGCGATCGCTTTTCTATTTCAGCGTTTCAGGTCGGCGAGCCCGCCGTCGACGCCGAGCACCTGCGCGGTGATCCAGCCCTGGGCCGGATCGAGCAGCCAGGCGATCGCGCGGGCCACGTCTTCCGGTTCGCCGAGCCGCCCCAGCGGGTGCATGGCGAGCGACGCCTTCTCAGCCAGTTCGCTCGAGACGAGCCCCTTCGTGAGCGGCGTGCGCACCAGGCCCGGGGCGACGGCGTTGAAGCGGATCTTCTGCCGGGCATAAGTGGCTGCCGCCGAGAGCACCAGACCGATGATGCCAGCCTTCGCGGCAGCGATCGCTTCGTGGTTGGCGAGCCCCACCCGCGCCGCCGCGCTCGATACGAGCACGACCGAGCCGCCGTCGGCCCGCAGGAGCCGCCCGGCGGCCCGCACGCAACCGAAGCCGCTGGTCAGATTGGCCGCCAGCGTGGCGTGCCACTCCGCGGAGGTCGTCAGATGCGCCGGCTTGAGCAGGAGCGAACCGGCACAGTTGGTGATGCCGGTGAGGCCACCGAGCGCAGCGACCGCCTGATCGGCGCAGGCGTCTATTTGGTCGGGATCCGTTGCATCGACGAGGCCACAGGGCATCGCCAATTCATCGGCTAGCGGTTGCAGCCGGGCTGGATCGCGGCCGGCCAGGAATACGCGGGCGCCATTCGCGACGAGCAGACGCGCCAACACCGAGGCGATGCCCCCAGAGGCACCGACGATGAGCACGCGTTGCTGGCCGGGGGGATTTTCCTGCATCAGAGCCAGTCACCGACTGTCTGCTCCAGCTTCGCCTCGGCGGCCATCTCGCGGAGCTTTTCCATGGCCCGCGTCTGAATCTGCCGGATTCGCTCCTTGCAGACGCCCATTTGGGAGCCGAGCTCACGGAAGGTCCGTGGCGGCCGGCCGTCGAACCCGAATCGGGCGATGACGATCTGGCGTTCCCGTGGCTCGAGATCGCCGAGGAATCCAGTGAACAATTCCTTCAGGGTGCCAATCTGCTCGGATGAGCAATAGTCTGTGTTCGGCTCTTTTGCCGCCCGATCCTTGAGCGCATCGTCACTGGCGACGAATCGGGTGCGCTGTTGGCGTCCCTTGTGCGACATCCGAAAAAAGTGCCGCTGGATCGCATACGTGGCGTAGGTGCTGAACCGATTGCCAAGGGCGAAATTGAATTTCTCGACGGCCCGCATGAGGGCGATGTTGCCGTCGCTCACCAATTCCTCGAATGAGTTGCTCGGGTCGATGAACTTCTTGGCTATGGAGACCACAAGCCGCAGATTCGACGTGATGATGATTGCCTTTACCGTCTCGGCCTCGGCAAGCCAGGCCTCGACCTGATCGAGTTGCCTGAGCGTGGCCCGCTGCCGATCGAGCCGGCCGCGTGCCGTGGCGGCCCGGAACTTCAGCCAGTTCATCCGCCGAAAGTAAAACTGCTCCTCGTCCTTGGTGATCAGCCGGGTTTGGTAGAGGCTCGCGAGATAGGGGCTGACCGACTGCGAGGCCGATTGCGTCGACTGCTGCTCCAGAGGCACGGCGGCATCGGCTGGCGCGACGGTGGCAAGCTTCTCGGCTTCTGCCTTGAGAAACTGCCGGCAGGGGATGTACTCGATCTGCCGGTCGAACAACCGCTGCCGCCGCTCGGCAAGGATGGCCTTCCGTTTGGCGAGCGTTTTGGCCGAGGCGGGCCGCTTGGTCTTGGCCCGCCGGCCAGTCTGCTCTGAACGGCCTGAAAACTGCTTGACTGAAGCAATCACGATCAGCCCTCCTGACATCGATGTCTGAAAAGCGGCATGCAAACCAAGCCGGGCCATTCGCCCGAGGTGTGGGGCAGAAGCTTGCGTGCCTCCTGAGAGGAAACCGCAGACTGGCCGCCCGGCTAACAGCCCACGAACGGGCCCGGGGAAAACGCTCGTCCGGGTCGGTTTTCCTGCGAACAGCCCCACGAAGGTCAGCCATGCCGCCGCAACGAGATGGCGTACACTGACGGGAGGTTTTGAAAAAGCTGACTATTCCCTGTGTCGCGGCGGCGAACCATTTTTGATCCCAAGGGGCAGGACGTGAGCGGCCCACCCGGCTGGAACTTCGACAACACCTACGCCCGGCTCCCCGCCGCGCTTTTTTCACCGGCGCAGCCGGCCCGCTTCGGCGGGCCGCGAGTTTCGCTCCTCAACCAGGGCTTGGCGGACGAACTCGGGCTCTCCTTCCGTGACCTGCCCGACGCCTCCGCTGCGGCGCTCTTTGCCGGCCAGACATTGCCCGACGGGGCCCAACCGATTGCCCAGGCCTACGCGGGCCACCAATACGGTGGCTTCACGATGCTCGGCGACGGCCGGGCGATTTTGCTCGGCGAGCAGGTCGCGCCCTCGGGGCAGCGGTTCGATATCCAGCTCAAGGGGGCGGGTCGCACACAGTTTTCACGCGGCGGCGACGGCTTCGCCGGCTTGGGCCCGATGCTCCGCGAATACATCATCAGCGAGGCGATGCACGCCCTGGGGATCCCGACCACGCGGAGCCTCGCCGTGGCCACGACGGGCGAGACGGTCTACCGCAACACACCCCTGACCGGGGCAGTGCTCACCCGCGTCGCCTCCAGTCACATTCGCGTCGGCACGTTCGAATATGCCGCCCGCCGTGATCCGGCGACGCTGCAGTCTCTGGCCGATTATGCGATCGCCCGGCATTTTCCCGCGGTCGCCGACAGGCCGGATCAATACCTCGACTTCCTGGTTGCGGTGATCGACCGACAGGCGGCACTGATCGCCCGCTGGCAGCATGTGGGCTTCGTGCATGGCGTGATGAACACCGACAACATGGCCATTTCCGGCGAGACGATCGATTACGGCCCCTGTGCCTTCATGGATGCTTACGATCCAGCGACCGTCTTCAGTTCGATCGATGTCCATGGCCGCTATGCGTATGGTAATCAGCCGGCGATCGCCCAGTGGAACCTCACGCGATTCGCCGAAACGCTCTTACCACTGTTACATGCGGATGCCGACACAGCGATCGAGATGGCCACGGCGGCGATCCGGAATTTTCCGGCCACGTTTGAGCAGGCTTGGCTGGCCGGCATGCGGGCGAAACTCGGGCTCGAGACCGAGGATCCGGGCGACGGCGCACTCGTCGCCGCCCTGCTTGACTGGATGCAGTCGGCCAGGGCCGACTGGACAAACACGTTCCGTGATCTTGGCTCGATGATCGACGAAAACGGCACGGGAACCGCGGAAGTGCCGCATCTGACTGATCGATTGGAGAGCGACCTCTACCGGCAGCCGGCCTTTGCTGCGTGGCATGCCCGCTGGCTCGAGCGGCTCGGCCGCGAGGGCCGGCCGCTCGCGATCACGGCAGCGCGGATGGCGGCCGTGAACCCCTGGGTGATCCCCCGCAATCATCGGGTCGAGGAAGCCCTGGCCGCCGCCACCGGAGATGGCAGCGTTGGCCATGACATTTCTGAAGCCGAAGGAGTCGCCACGACTGATCCGCTGGCAGCGACACACCGGCTGCTCGCGGTGCTCGCCTCGCCCTTCAAGCCCGACGTGGAGGCGGCGGCCTATGCCGAACCGCCGCCGCCCACGACGAGCTGCTACCGCACTTTCTGCGGCACGTAACGGAGATCGCGGAACGCGACTTACTGCTTCCGCATCCGACGCCGCAGCGCGGCGAAAGCCACACTGCCGATTCCCAGTCCGGCGAGGGCGATGCTCGAAGGCTCGGGGACAGCCACGAGATTGCTCTCCACCCATCCTTCGGCCAGGCCGTGGGCAGCCTCGAATGCTACCAGGTCAGCGAACTGCGGCGCCAGGGCCGTAGGGTCGAGGGCCCCGAACACGAAGTAGAGCGAGTCTGACGGTGTATAGCCCGTCATCTGCAGTTGGAGAGAATACAGATAGAAACCTTGGTCCGGCGCGGCTCCGCTCTTAGCAAGCGAGGTATAGAGGTGCGTATGCACCGAGCCTGTCGATCCTGTGGTCTGAATCGTATTGCCGGCGAGGACGCCGGCCGCCGATCCATCGATCGACGACGTCCATCCGCCAGCGCCTTGCTTCTCGAGACCGAGCACGACGTTCGCGCCTACTGGCGAAAAGGCCACGGATCCGCTTCCGTCCCAGAAATAAAGATTGCGCGTCGATGCGGCGATTGTGATCGGCTGGAAATTGAAGGTAAGTGGAGCCAATCCAGGAAGCGCCGTGTACATGTTCGCAGGGGTCGTCAATGATGGATTGTTCAGGTTCGACTGTGTAGAAGCCCTGAATCCAGGCTCGCCGGGCGCAGAGCTCTCAAAGGCCGCTGCCGTGCCGGTACCTACGACCTCGCCGCCAAAGACCCTCAGTTGGCCCTCTGGCACAATCGCCACGGTATTGGCATCGTCGTATCCGCCGATGATAAGACTCGTGCCGCTTGCTGTCACAAACACGTCGTAATGAACGTCTTCAGCAAGGGCGAAATGCGCGGAGCTTCCAAAAATAATGGTGGCGACAAGACAAACATACGAGGTTTTCATGTTGCAAACTCCTTATTGTTGCGAAAACAAGATCGTCATTTGGGGAGGCAGAAGTTATTCGTAGGCGTCTGAGTCGCCGCCCATTCCGAGACAGCGTCTGAGTCCACCGATTCGACTCGCCAGTCTGCGTAGAGGAAATGCGATACACCGGCGTGACGTTCGATGGCGGCATCGGCCCGGATTTTGTCGAGGACCTCCTTGCGGGCCACCGTAAGCGGGGTGAACCAACCGTGGTTATGCAAATGATCGTTCTCGATGGTCGCGGCCTTCTGGCTGGCAATCTCGTAGGCGACCAGCGTTTTTGAGACCGACTGCAGCTTGTTGCGGTTCGTCACGCTGCCGCTCCCGGCCTCGTCGGTGAGGTAGGCGTTCATGACATAGCTCGTCAGTTTCTCGGCGAGTCGCTCCGCGGCTTTCGGATCGTCCGGACAGATCCTTACGGAATCCACGCTCTCCATGAATGGCGCGATGGTGTAGATCCACGACAGCTGTTCGTCGTTGGAGTCGTTATGCGATGTTTCCGGAAACCTTCCCTTGTGCGCGTCGCAAAACTGCCCCATCGCCAGCCCCACCTGCCGTAGGTTGCTCGCGCACTTTGTCCTTCTCGCCGCTGCCCGGGCTGACTGCACAGCGGGCAGCAGCAGCGCGACCAGCGTGCCGATGATCGCAATCACGACCAATAACTCCACGAGCGTGAATCCCCTGCGTGCGGTGGTGGGCTGACAACTGCGATGAAAATCTGTGATCATATGCAACTCTTTTGCAAGTGTACTGTGATTGCGAATGGTGTCAAGCGGTGGGTGAGGCGGCCTGATGCCCGAACGGTCGCGTTCGCTGGCGGGTGGAGCAGAACTCCGTCGCTAGGAAACGAAAACCATGGAGACGGGAGAAAGAAAGATTCCTGCTGGCGTGTTGCGCCATGCCGGCCCAAGAGGGCCACTGCATCGGAATCAGGCTGCCGTCACGAGCGTTTCTCGAGATCTAAATCTGCATCTGCGGGACGAATCGCACCGCGTTCAAATCTGGTTATGCAGAACAGTTGCAATAGAGTTTAGGCAAAATTTCGGTCGGGTCAAGCGGTTGTTCAAGTCTATTTTTCCCACGTAATTTCGACCAATTCCCGCGATTTGCGGCCTTTTACAGCACCAAGACCACCCGCCGCTCGCTACCTGCGTCGATCTGCGGCCACGTGGCGACGTCCGCCCCCCTTTGCAGTCGAGGGCTTTGTGCGACGGGCATGCATCTTGCGCGATCCCGCATCCTGGTCGCTCCGGGGCCAAACCATGACAGGCTAAAGCCCGTCCTACTTTCCGGACAGCAAGCGCCGTGCCGAACAGGATTGGGACGCGCCGGACAAGCCGTGCAAGCCGGTCTTCCACCGTCGAGGTCGCCTGACTACCTTCCTGCCCTCCCGGGCTGATCGAAGCCCCGGCTTCAACCCAGGAGGTGGTGAGCGTGGCCGAAAGCCGTCGTCGTCTACTGATCGCCATCCCACTGTGGCTCACCGCGACGGCCGCCGTCCGCGCGCAGTCGCTCGGCCCGACCTCCACAGAGTCCGCGGCGTTGGCCGTCACCTGGCCCGCCTTGCCACCGCGGCGGATCTACGTGCTGCCGTTCGCGATCGACCCGGCACTCCAGGAGGAACTCCGCCAGCAGGCCTCGTCAGGCCTCGTGCCGCAGGGGCCAGTCCGGCAGATGATCGCCTCCCGGCCCCGCGTGACCGACATGGTGACGGGCTACGACCGCAGCGCGCCGCCCGGCGTGGGCGTGTCGCGGCTCGTGGCCGACGAGCTGGCACAGGCCGGTTGGCCCACCGTGTTCTGGACCGAAGCGGCGCTGCCGCCGAACGATGGCTGGCGGCTCACGGGACAGGTGGTCAGCCTCGACGAGGGCAGCGCCGCGGCCCGTAATGTGATCGGCTTTGGGGTGGGCAATAAGCACGTCGGGATCGATGTGATGCTCTCCGATCCGAACACCGCCGGAGGCAGCCCATTCCTGATCCTCGACAGTTCAGACAGGGGCCGGATGATGCCGGGCACCGTGGCCGTCGGCGCGGTCGCGGGCTTCAATCCCGCCGTGATCGTCGGCAAACACGTGGTCTCCAACAGCGGCATCGCCGATGTGACCCAACAGCAGCGGCTCGCCGACGAGATCGCCGGCGCCATCGCCGAGGCGGTCAATGCCCACGCGGCCGGCCAGGGCAGGTGACCCCGAGACGGCTCCCGGGTTCCGACGGTTTGGCCGCTTCCTGCAGAACTGCGGCCCACCGCCATTCAGCCCGCTTCCTCCACGCGGGTGCCGGCCAGAAACGGCTCCCCGCGGCCGGCGCGGGAAAGATTTTCCACCGTCACGCGGGCAATTTCGGAGAGGGCCTCGCGGGTGAGGAATGCCTGATGGGCCGTCACCAGCACATTGGGAAACGTGAGCAACCGCGACAGTTCGTCATCCTGCAACACCTGGCCGGAGAGATCCTCGAAGAAGATGCCCTCCTCTTCCTCGTACACATCGATCGCCAGCCCGCCAAGGTGGCCGCGCTTGAGGGCCTGAATGACGGCCTTGGTATCGATGAGCTTGCCACGGCTGGTGTTGACGACCATCGCCCCCGGCTTGAGCCGCGCTATGGAATCGGCATTGAGCAGATGATGTGTCGCGGGGGTGAGCGGGAGATGCAGTGAGAGAATGTCACTGACTGCGAGAACCTCTTCGAACGAGCTGTATTCGATGCCGTGCGCTGCAGCCCATTCGACCGTGGGAAATGGATCGTAGGCCACGACCCGCATGCCGAAGCCACGAAAAATTTCCGCCGCCACACGGCCGATTCGGCCGGTGCCGATGATGCCGCAGGTCTTGCCGTGGAGATCGAAGCCAACCAATCCACTGAGCGAAAAGTTTTGCTCGCGGACGCGGTTGTAGGCACGGTGGATACGGCGGTTGAGCGTGAGCACCAGGGCCACCGTGTGCTCGGCCACGGCATACGGCGAATAGGCCGGCACCCGTGTCACCGCGAGTCCCAGGCGGCGGGCAGCCGCCAGATCGACATTGTTGAAACCGGCACATCGCAACGCCACATGACGGATCCCGAAGCCGGCCAGTTGCTCCAGGCATTCGCGGTCCAGCCGGTCGTTGACGAATGCACAGATGGCGTCGGCCCCCTGCGCGCTGGCGGCCGTCTCGGGCGTGAGCCGAAAATCGTGAAACACCCAGTGGACGGAATCGGTGGCCGCCGCCACCATGAACTGACGGTCATACGGCTTCGTGTCGTAGAAAGCGACGGTTGTCATCACGGTAATTCTCGCGGTCCATAGCCAAGACCATTGATCCGACGGGCCCCCTAGTTCTATCACCGCTGACCGCGCGGCCCCCTGCGGATACACTTCGCGATCGCAGGCTTCCCCAAGATTGCACGCCTGCAGCCGCTTTGACAGGATCTGTATGGCCGGCAGCCTGCTTTTGCTCCTCGACGACATCGCCACCGTGCTCGACGACGTGGCGGCGATGACGAAGGTAGCCGCCAAGAAGACGGCCGGGGTGCTCGGCGACGACCTCGCCCTCAATGCCAAGGGGGTGACGGGCGTGCGTCCGGCCCGCGAGCTGCCCGTGGTGTGGAATGTGGCCCGGGGCTCGGCCGTCAACAAGCTGATCCTGGTGCCGGCGGCCCTCGCCATCAGCTGGGCGGCGCCTTGGGCGATCGCACCGCTGCTCGTCATCGGCGGCGCCTTCCTCTGCTACGAGGGGGCTGAAAAAATTCTGCACCGCTTTCTGCACGGGAAGGACTCGGTCCATGAAGAAGCCCTCACGCGATCGGCCGCAGCAGACGTGATCGATCCAGTGGCGTTCGAACGCGGACGGATCACCGGCGCCATCCGCACCGATTTCATCCTCTCGGCCGAGATCATCGTGATCACGCTCGGCGTGGTGGCAGGCAAGCCGCTCCTCACGCAACTGGCCGTGCTGGCTACGATCTCCATCGCGATGACGATCGGTGTCTACGGGCTCGTCGCAGCGATCGTGAAAATCGACGACCTGGGGGCAATCCTCGCGGAGCACCACAGCGCCGCACTCCGGAGCCTTGGCCGCGGTATCCTCGTCGCCGCGCCGTGGCTGATGCGGGGGCTGTCAGTCGCCGGCACGGCGGCGATGTTTCTCGTGGGGGGTGGGATCATCGCCCACGCGCTGCCGGTGGTGCATGCCACCCTCCACGATCTGGCCACCGCGAACTGGCTGCTGGCGCTCACGCTCGCGGCCGACGCGGCCGTCGGCCTCTGCGCGGGCTTCGTGATTGTCGGCGTAAAGAGCCTGTTGCCGACCGGGAATCATTGATTTTCCAGACACCGGGGGGATCGCGGCTGCTGCGGCAGTGCCGGCCGAACTCTTCACGCTTCTCTGCGGTCACTCGATCAGCGTGTCGTCGGCAGATTCGTCGCCATCCGTGGCAATCCGCCAGGCCGGGAATGGATCCTCAAGGTTGAGCCAGCCGTCGGGTTCGAGCGCCATCTCCTCGTCGGTGAGGCAGCACAGGTGCAGTCGATCAAGCAGCGCAGCGGAGACCTTCGCGCCGATGACGACCAGTTCCTGCCGGCGATCCCCCCAAGGCTCCTCCCACACAGCTCCAATGTCATCTCGATCAAGATCTTCCGGCCACTCCTCCTCTGAAGCGCTCGCCAGCCATGTGCCCCCGGGCTGCAGACTCGAGACGACACCCGCGCTCGACCAGATACCGGCCCAATCGTGCCGGGTCGCGAGCCAGACAAACCCTTTCGAGCGGATCACGCCCTTGAAGCCGGGGCCCGTGATCAAATCCCAAAACCGCTGTGGATGAAGTGGCCGGCGCGCCTGAAAGACGCGGCTCGAAATCCCATATTCCTCGGTCTCGGGAACATGCGTGCCCGGAGCCTCGGCCAACCATCCCGGCTGGCTTGCGGCATGATCGAAATCGAAGAGTCTGGTGTGCAAAATCTCGCTCAATCGGCACTTTCCATGATCAGCCCGCATGATCCGCGCGGCGGGATTGAGCTTGCGCAGGATCGCCTCGAGATAGGCGAGATCCTCGGCGGTCACGAGATCGGCCTTGCTGATCACGATCACGTTCGCGAATTCCACCTGATCAACGAGTAGCTGCACAAGATCGCGGGAATCGTTTTCATCGAGCCCGACGCCGCGATCTCGAAGCTCGTCCCGCGAGCAATAGTCATCGAGAAAATTCCTGGCATCCACGAGCGTCACGAGCGTGTCGAGCCGGGCGAGCGACGAAAGGCTCTCCCCTTTTTCATCGGTGAACGTGAATGTTTCCGCCACGGGCAGCGGCTCCGAAATGCCCGTGCTCTCCACGAGTAGGTAATCGAACCGCTTTTCGCGGGCAAGCTTCGCCACCTCCTCGAGCAGGTCCTCGCGGAGCGTGCAGCAGATGCAGCCATTGGAAAATTCGACCAGCTTCTCCTCGGTGCGGCTCAGCCGGCTGGCCGTCGGCCCGGCCAGCGGATTGCTCAGGAGCTGGGCGTCGATGTTGACCTCGCTCATGTCGTTGACGATCACCGCCACCCGCAGGCCCTCGCGATTGGCGAGCACGTGGTTGAGCAGCGTGGTCTTGCCGGCCCCGAGGAATCCCGAAAGGACGGTGACGGGGAGGCGGGCATCGCGATCGGCGGAAAGACCTGTCTCGGCCGAGGCTGCGGGGCTGGATTCCGAAAACGCATCTGGCATGGCGGCAACTCCTGAATGACGGAAGAAAAAGCGCGGACTTCCCAGGCAGACCCGCAGGATGCCATAGATGCAACTCATTTGCAAGTACAGGGAGCCGCTTGACTCGTGCCGCGAGCGGCGTAAAGTTTTGAAGACTCTAAAAAAAAGTTTTGATTGCCCAAAAAGGTGTCTCCATGGGTGCCCGCGTTTGCAAATCCCGGTGCCACTTTGCTCGTGCGAACAAGCACGGCGGTTTCAGCCTGGTCGAACTGCTGGTCGTGATTGCGATCATCGGCACGCTCGTCGGCCTGCTCCTGCCGGCGGTGCAGGCGGCCCGCGAGTCGGCACGGCGGACGTCTTGCTTGAGCAACCTGCGGCAGCTGGGGCTGGGACTGCTTTCCCATGAGTCGGCCAAGAAGCGGTTTCCCGCGGGATATGTGAGCCAGGCGGGCCGCACGCCGCAGGATCCGACCACACTCGACTGTCCCCCTGGCACCGGCTGGGGAATGTTGATCGCCGCTTATATCGAGGAGGGAGGCTTGGCAGACGGCTACCGCTCTGATCTCGGCATCGCCGCTGCCGCCAACCACGACGTCGTGTCGGCCTCACCCACGATCTTCCGCTGCCCTTCCGACACCGGGCCCCGCGAGGCCTTCGCCGCGCTCGATCAGGCAGCCGCGCCGCATGCATCGGCTGCCGTTCTCGGCCGCTCGAGCTACGTGGGCAACGCTGGCCACGCGGAGCCGTGGAGCGAACCGCTGACCTCCTGGGAGGGCCTCGCCAACGGCCCGCTCTACCGCAACTCGGGGCTCCGCATCGGCCAGATCAGCGATGGTACCTCGAAGACCGTGATCCTCGGGGAGCATCTTTCCCGGCTGTCGCAGAAGGCCTGGGCCGGCACGGTACCGGGGGCCTGGTCGCAGCCCACGGCTCAATTCGCCGCACAGGCCGGCACCACGGCCGACGCCGCGGCGACGCTGCTGCTCGTCCACAGCGGGCCCACGCCGAGCGAACCAGGCGTCATTCATCCCCCGAACGACGAGCATGCTCACGTCTGCCAGATGTATTCCGACCATCCCAACGGCTGCAATGTGATGACGTGCGATGGCAGCGCGCGGTTCATCGCCAACTCGATCGACCGTACCGTCTGGGCCGCACTGTCAAGTTACAACGGCGGCGAGCCGATCTCGGGCGACGCCTACTGAACGACATCAAACCGCCACATCCGGGGCAGCCTCACCCTGCGGGGCCACCATTGCTCAGCATCCTGATCATGGCTGCTGCCTGCGCGGCCGTCACGATGCTCGTGTGGCGAGACGCAGGCGCGATGCACGTTGCGTGGAGCACCTGGGCGTCGATCGCGGCGAGGCCCCGATAGCGGCGGGCCACCACGCCGCCTTGTGCGCGGAGGCCGTCGGCGAGAAGTTGCAGTTCCGGCTCTGAAAAGGCAACCCTCGGCACCACCGCGCCGGCCGCCAGCACCTCGCCCCACGGCGGACGGACAAGCTCGATGCGGCCGGCGTCGAGCAGCGTCGGCATCCACCGCTGGAAAAACATCAGCATCAACACACTGCAGTGAATCCCGTCGGCATCTGGATCCATGAGCAGCAGGATGCGGTCGTAGCGGCAGGCAGCCACCTCGAACCGCGGGCCGCTACCGCCACCAATTGCATCGGCGAGCGCCTTGAAGAGCGGATGGCCCGCCACCTTCTTGTCGCTTGCCTTCAGGGCGTTGAGCGGCTTGCCCTGCATCGGCAGTACGGCCTGAAACGCCGCGTTGCGAACCCGGCTCACCGCATCGGCAGCCGAGTCGCCCTCCACGAGGAACAGTTCGCTGCCAGACCCACGGCCGTGGGTCTGGCAGTCGTCGAGCTTGAGCGGTCTCCGCGGAAAGTTCATGGGGTATAGACTAGCCGCATGCCCGGAAATCTGATCCTCGTGCTCGGCGACCAGCTCGACCGCCGCAGCTCCGCCTTTGACGGATTCGACCGCGACCGCGACCGCGTCTGGATGGCGGAGGTGGCGGAGGAGTCGACCCATGTCTGGACGCACAAGGCACGGATCACCGTGTTTCTCTCCGCGATGCGGCACTTTCGCGCCGGACTCCAGAAGGAAGGGATCACTGTCGATTACACGGAACTGTCTCCCCTGCCCGCCGCGGGAGAGCCGGGCACACTCGCCGCCGCCCTGCTTGCAGGCCTGGCCCGTTGTCGCCAGGCGCGGCGCCTGCCCGACAAGCTGATCATCGTCGAGCCGGGTGAGTGGCGGGTGCAGGAGGCACTTCGTGCCGCGGCGAAGGAGGCCGGCATCCCGCTCGAGATCCGCCGTGACAGCCATTTCTTCTCGTCCCGTGAGGAGTTTGCCGAACATGCGCGGGGCCGCAAGCAGTTGCGGCTCGAATACTTCTATCGGCCCCTCCGGGAAAAGTTCGGCGTGCTCATGGAGGATGGCGAGCCGGCGGGTGGCCAGTGGAATTTCGACGCCGAAAACCGGGGCGCTTTTCCGAAGGGCGGCCCGGGAAAACTGCCCGCGCCCATGCGGTTCACGCCGGACAAGACCACGGGCGCGGTGATCGACCTCGTGAACGCCCGGTTCGCCTCCCACCCCGGCAGCCTCGACGACTTCGACTGGCCGGTGACGCCCGCCGACGCCCGGGCGGCACTCGACGATTTCCTCGCCCACCGCCTCGCGAACTTCGGCCGCTACCAGGACGCGATCTGGACGGGCGAACCCTGGCTCTATCACGCCCGGCTCTCGCAGGCGCTGAACATGAAACTCCTCGACCCGCGCGACGTCGTTGCCGGCGCGGAACGCGCCTGGCGGGCGGGCCAGGCGCCGCTTGAAGCGACGGAGGGCTTCATCCGGCAGGTGCTCGGCTGGCGAGAGTATGTCCGCGGCATCTACTGGCAGTTCATGCCCGAGTACGAGACCCGCAATACCCTCGACGCTGACCGGCCGCTACCGAACTTTTATTGGACGGCCACCACCGAGATGAACTGCCTCAAGGATGCCCTCTCACAGACCTTGCGTTACGGCTATGCCCACCACATCCAGCGGTTGATGGTCACCGGCCTCTTCGCGATGCTCGCCGGGGTGAGGCCACAGGATGTGCACCGCTGGTATCTGGCGGTGTATGTCGATGCCGTCGAATGGGTGGAACTGCCCAACACGCTCGGCATGAGCCAGTTTGCCGACGGCGGCGTGATGGCCTCGAAGCCCTATTGCGCCACCGGCGCCTACATCGACCGGATGAGCAACGCCTGCAAAGGCTGCCGGTTCAAGCCGAAGGTGGCCACAGGGCCCGACGCCTGTCCATTCACGACGCTCTACTGGGATTTTCTCGCGCGGCACGAGAAGCTCTTGAAGAAGAACCAGCGGATGGCGATGCAGCTCAAAAATCTCACTCGGAAGGACCCGGCGGAACTGCGGACGATCCGCCGGCAGGCAGAATCGTTTCGCGACGGCCTGGGTTAAGAAAATGACAGGCTCAAGCCTGCCCTACTCATGGCTGTCCTGCCGAGCGCCTGTCCTGCCCAGCGCTGGGGCAAGCGGTCCGGCGACTTGGGAGCGAAACGACCTTCATACCACCCGCACTTCCCGGAATTGTCGCCTTCCGGCGGTTGCCCTAAAGTACGGGCATTCAACCGCCAGCTTTTCCGCGAGTGCAATGACTTCCTACAACCTCACCCACCTCCGGCAACTCGAAGCCGAAAGCATCCACATCATCCGCGAGGTCGCGGCCGAGTTTGAAAACCCGGTGATGCTCTATTCGATCGGGAAGGATTCGGCGGTGATGGTCCGCCTCGCCGAGAAGGCTTTCTATCCGGCGAAGCCCCCCTTCCCGCTGATGCACATCGACACGACGTGGAAGTTCCGCGACATGTATCGGTTGCGGGACGAGTACGTGGCCAAGGAACTGGGCTTTAAACTCCTCGTGCACGTCAACGAAGAGGGCCGGGCGCAGGGGATCAATCCGATCACCCATGGCAGCAAGGTTCACACCGATGTCATGAAGACGCAGGGGCTGCGGCAGGCACTCGACAAGCACCGATTCGACGCCGCGTTCGGCGGCGCCCGCCGCGACGAGGAGAAGAGCCGGGCCAAGGAGCGGGTGTTTTCCTTCCGCGACGAGTTCCACCGCTGGGATCCCAAGAACCAGCGGCCCGAACTCTGGAACCTTTACAACACGAAGGTGAAGAAGGGGGAAAGCATCCGCGTGTTTCCGCTTTCCAACTGGACCGAACTCGACGTCTGGCAATACATCCATCTGGAAAAGATTCCGATCGTGCCGCTCTATTTCGCCGCCGAGCGGCCGATCGTCTGGCGCGACGGCGTGATGATCATGGTGGACGATGACCGGCTACCGCTGCACCCGGGCGAAAAACCGGAGATGCGCAAGGTGCGGTTCCGCACGCTCGGCTGCTATCCGCTCTCCGGCGCCGTCGATTCCACCGCCACCACCCTCCCCGAGATCATCCAGGAAATGCTGCTCACCACGTTCTCGGAGCGGCAGGGCCGCCTCATCGATTCCGACGAGGCGGGCTCGATGGAGAAAAAGAAAAAGGAGGGCTATTTTTGAGGTGGAGTCCGCTCCAGCCGTTGCAGCAGACCTGCGGCTGCTGAACGCCCCTTGCGGCAGGGACGCCCTTCACGCTCCCGATGCTGAACGCCGGGGTCGGCGGAAGCTCGAGGAGCGTTGGAGATTTCGCTCCTCCGGCGCATGCGGAACCAGTTCGATTCATTGCGAAATATCCCCGCGACGAGACTTCTGCCGCCCTGGCGGCAATACGGATCGCCTCAAGTCCCCCGGCCCACCAAACACATCATGTCACACCAATCAACCCTGATCGCCTCCGACATCAACGAATACCTCCTGCAGCACGAGCGCAAGGAGCTCCTGCGGTTCATCACCTGCGGCAGCGTGGATGACGGCAAGAGCACGCTCATCGGCCGTCTGTTCTACGAATCGAAGATGATCTACGAGGATCAGCTCGCCGCCATCAAGAAAGACACCTCCCGCTACGGCACGACCGGCGGTGAAATCGACCTGGCGCTCTTCACCGACGGGCTCGAGGACGAGCGGCAGCAGGGCATCACGATCGACGTCGCCTACCGCTACTTTTCCACCGACAAGCGGAAGTTCATCATCGCCGACACGCCCGGCCACGAGCAGTACACGCGCAACATGGCGACGGGGGCCTCCACGGCGGATCTCGCGATCATCCTCATCGACGCCCGACACGGCGTGCTGACGCAGACCAAGCGGCATTCGTTCATCGTGTCGCTGCTGGGCATCAAGCACATCATCGTCGCCATCAACAAGATGGACATCGTCGACTACGACGAGGCGGTCTTCGAACGGATCAAGGCGGATTACATCGACTTCGCCTCGCGGCTCGAGCTCCCCGACGTGCACTTCATGCCGCTCTCGGCGCTGAAGGGCGACAACGTCGTCGTCAACAGCCCCAACATGCCCTGGTACACGGGCGCGGCGCTGATGCCGCTGCTCGAGACCGTCTACATCGGCTCCGACCGCAACATGGAGGACTTCCGGTTTCCGGTGCAGCTGGTGCTGCGTCCCAACCTGAACTTCCGCGGCTTTGCCGGCACGATTGCATCGGGCATCATCCGACGGGGTGATGAAGTGATGTCGCTCCCCTCGCGGAAGAAGAGCCGCGTGAAGTCGATCGTGACATTCGACGGTGAACTGGACGAGGCGTTCGCCCCGCAGTCGGTCACGCTCACGCTCGAGGATGAGATCGATTCGAGCCGCGGCGACATGCTCGTGCGGCTCGGCAACCTGCCGAAAGTCGACCACAAGTTCGAGGCCTCGATCGTCTGGATGAGCGACGAACCCCTCGTGCCCGGCAAGCAGTATTTCTTCAAGCAGACAAGCAAGATGACGACCGGTGCTGTCAGCACGCTCCGCTATCGGATCGACGTCAATTCGCTCCACCGTGAGCCGGCGCCGGCACTGGCCCTCAATGAGATCGGCCGCTGCGCGATCACGCTCACGAGCCCCATTGCCCACGACGCCTACCGCCGCAATCGGACGACGGGGGGATTCATCATGATCGACCGGCTCACGAATGCGACCGTGGGTGCCGGGATGATCCTCGACCGCGAGCCGGACGAGGGAACGGGCGACCATTGGGGCGAGTCGCCGACGGCTGGTCAACTGCATGGCGAATCGAGCGCCGTCACGGCCGACGAGCGGCAGGCGCGGTTTGGCCAGAAGCCGGCGACGGTCCTGCTGACGGGCCTGACCGGTGCGGGCAAGTCGACGCTCGCCAAGGCGCTCGAGCGAAAACTCTTCGACATGGGCCGCGCGGTCGTCGTGCTCGACGGCCAGAACATGCGGCTGGGGATCAGCAAGGATCTTGGCTTTACCACGGCTGAACGGAGTGAGAACCTCCGCCGGAGCGTCGAGGTGGCCCGCCTCTTCAACGATGCCGGGATCCTCTGCATCGGCGCCTTCGTGGCCCCCGACGAGGACGTGCGGCAGAAGGCTGCCGACCGGGTGGGCCGTGACCGGTTTCTCGTCGTGCATCTCGCGGCGCCCGTCGACGTCTGCCGCCAGCGCGACACCGACGGCCACTACAAACTTGCCGACGCCGGCGAACTGGCGAACTTCCCGGGCGTTTCGGCGCCGTACGAGCCGCCCGCAGAGCCCGATCTCGTGCTGCCCACGCATGAGTGGCCGGTCGGCAGGTGCGTTGCTGCGGTGATCGCCCTGCTCGAGGAACGCGGCCTGGTGTGATGACGGCTTTCATCGGCATCCTCACCGTCTCCGACCGCGCGAGTCGTGGCGAATACCGCGACGAGGGCGGGCCTGCGATCCGGGCCTACCTCACCGAAGTGCTCGCCTCACCGTGGGAGTCACGGGAGCGGATCGTGCCGGATGATCTCGACGCCATCGCCGCCGCCATCCGTCAGCTGGCCGACGACGGCTGCTGCCTCGTCGTGACGACCGGCGGCACGGGGCCAGCGCCACGGGACGTGACCCCCGAGGCCACGGAAAAAGTCTGCACGAAAATGCTGCCGGGCTTCGGCGAACTGATGCGGCAGGTTTCGCTCGCGCATGTCCCGACGGCGATCCTCTCGCGGCAGACTGCCGGCGTCTGCGGCGGGGCGCTCGTCGTGAACCTGCCGGGCCGGCCGAAGAGCATCCGCGAATGCCTCGACGCTGTGTTTCCCGCGATCCCGTATTGCGTGGATCTGATCCACACGGGCAATCCGGCTGCGCCGCGGCTCGAGACGCAGCCGGAACGGCTCGTAGCGTTCCGACCGAAGTAGGACAGGCTTCAGCCTGTCGTTGCACGGGATGTGCGGCGCGGCCATGACAGGCTGAAGCCTGTCCTACTTTAGCTCTCGGGCCACGTCGGGGGCGAAGTAGGTGAGGATGCAATCGGCCCCGGCACGCTTGATCACGAGCAGGCTCTCGAGGGCCGCTTTTTTCCCGTCGATCCAGCCGTTGTCGGCGGCGGCCTGAATCATGGCGTATTCGCCGCTCACCTGATACGCGAACGTCGGCACGCCGAATGACTGCTTGACGCGATGGATGATGTCGAGCGCCGTCAGCGCCGGCTTCACCATCACCATGTCGGCCCCTTCGGCCAGATCGAGCGCCACCTCGCGGAGCGCCTCGTCGCCGTTGGCAGGGTCCATCTGGTAGGTCTTCTTGTCGGCCACGCCGAGCGACGAGGCCGTCGCGAGGGCGCCGCCGCTGCCGAGCGCGTCGCGAAAAGGCCCGTAAAACGCCGAGGCATACTTGGCGGCGTAGGAAAGAATGCACACGTCCTGCCCCCCTGCCCCGTCGAGTGCCCGGCGGATCGCCCCGACGCGGCCATCCATCATGTCGGAGGGGGCGACGACGTGGCAGCCGGCCGCGGCGAGCACGATGGCCTGCCGGCAGAGCACCTCCACTGTCTCGTCGTTGACGATTCTACCGTCCCGCAGCAGCCCGTCATGGCCGTGGCTCGTGTAGGGGTCGAGGGCCACGTCGCAAATGATCCCGACCGTGTCGCCGAGTTGCTTCCGGATCGCACGAACGGTGCGGCAGACGAGGTTTTCCGGATCGAAGGCGTGCCGGGCATCGTCCGACTTGTGTTTGCCCTCCACGACCGGAAAAAGCGCGACGGCGGGAATACCGAGGCTTCGGGCCTCGTCGGCCGCCTTCACGACACCGTCGATGGAGAGCCGCTCCACGCCCGGCATGCTCGCCACCGGCAGGCTCGCCTCATGCTCGTGCACGAAGAGCGGCCAGATCAGATCCGCAGGCGCAAGCGCCGTCTCGGCGACGGCGCGGCGGAGCCACTCGTGCTGCCGGTTGCGGCGGAGGCGGGTGGTGGGGAAGGAGCCGTGGTGGGGCATGGGCAATTGACAGGCTGAAGCCTGTCCTACATCCGGTGATCGATGAGAACGGCCGATTCGAGCGGGGTCGTGAGATCGGATGCGTCACCGACGAGCGCGGCCACCGCACAGGATTCATCGGTCTCCCAGACGACCACCTTCCGCGCCACCACGCCGAGGTCGCCGAGCACGTTGGGCGCCACCACCTCGAGCAGGTAGCGGGCCATGTTCTCGGCCGTCGGGTTGTAGGGCATCACGAAATATTTGGTCGGCTGCACCATCTTGATGGCGGCCAGCGCATTGTCGTCCTCCTCGAAGATCAGGAAGCCGTGGTCCCAGTTGTCGTCGAGCCAGCCGAGCATCCGCTTCTTGATCATCGAGAAATCGACGATGCGACCGACGCTGTCGACCTCCGTGCCGCCGTTCACCCCCACCACTTCGATATCGACGCGGTAGTTGTGGCCATGGAAAAACGCACACTTGCTCTCGTGGCGGTAGAGCCGGTGCCCCGCGCAAAACTTGAGCTGGCGGACGAGAGAAAGCTGGGTGATGGCGGGATCGTGCATGGCGGGCTCCTCGCGGGTGGCGGCGCTCAGCGGGAAACGGCGGACTCGGCGGCCGTCTCCACGCGGATCGGCTGGATGTCAAACTTGGGATTCTGGCCGAGGAACCGACAGGGATTGTTGTGGAAGACCTCGATCGCCTCCTGCAACGAGTGGCCGCGGCGGCGGTATTCGAGGACGCATTCCTGCAGCGTGAAGGGATCGCTCGGCCCCCAGTCGGCCGACGAATTCACGAGAATTCGCTCCGTGCCATATTTCTCGAGCATGTCGACGGCCCGCTTCGGCGAGCACTTCGTGATCGGGTACAGCGTGAAGCCCACCCAGTAGCCGGCATCAAGGCAGGGCCGAATCGTCTGCTCCTCGACGTGGTCGATCCAGACCCGCTCGCGGTCGATATTCATGCCGGCAAGCACCTCGAGCACCCGTTTCGTGCCGTGGGCCTTGTCCGCCAGATGCGGCGTGTGGATGAGGACGAGCTGGCCGTGCTTCATGGCGATATCGACATGGGCCTCCAGCGAATCACACTCGTTCTTCGTCGACTTGTGGAGGCCGGTCTCGCCGACACCGAGCACGGTCGGCTTCGCGAAAAACTCCGGGAAGTGCTTCAGCACCTCACGGGTGAGCACGGGGTTTTCCGCCTCCTTCGGGTTCACCGCCACCCAGGAGAAGTGGCGGATGCCGTACTGCGCCGCCCGCGTCGGCTCGAATTCGCTGATCTGCCGGAAGTAATCCAGAAAAGTCTCGGGGTAGAGCCGGTCGAAGCCCGCCCAGAAGGCCGGCTCCGCGACGGCCACGACACCGCTCATCGCCATCCGCTCGTAGTCTTGGGCGGTGCGGGCGATGGCGTGGTAGTGGGGCTGGATGATCTGCATGGGGTGATCCTTCGTGCCGGGGCGGCCTCGTCCGGGGTTGCTAGAGGGTGGCGAAGAGTTCCAGGAGCGCAACCGTTCGCTCCGTTGCGGGCTGCTGCTCGGCGACGATCTCAAGCGCCCGGCGGAGGAGCGCGAGTTTCTTTTCGTCGGCAGCCGCCTGCCCGTTGCTGCCGCCGGAACGGGCCACGGCGGCGTCATACCGGTCGAGATAGGCTGCGATTTCGAGAAGCTGGTGCCGCGACTCGAGAAAGTAGGTCTCTGCGACCTGGGCGGGCGTGAGCATGGGGGCGTCCTTTCAGGCAAAACTCGACACCAGAATCATACCCTCGGAAAACGCTGCGGGCAGGGCACGGGAGACCGCTTTGCAGACCGCTTCATTCGGAAGCGGATCCCCTCAGCATGCCGACCGATCTCGATCAAAGCTGCGTCGGATTCGGGGCGTCGCCGTAGACGGCCTTCGGGTCGAAGGCCTTTTCCTGCTCGAGAAATTCCAGGGCCGCTCCCTTGGCCCGCTCCGCACCCACGGGAACCTTCCGATAAAAACAGCTGCGATAGCCCACATGGCAGCTCGCCCCGCCGGGAATCTCGACGCGGAGCCAGACGCAGTCCTGATCATCGTCGATCCGCATTTCAGCCACCTTCTGGACGAGGCCGCTGGTGGCTCCCTTGTGCCAGAGTTGCTGGCGGCTGCGGCTCCAATAATGGGCCTCGCCCGTCTCGATCGTCTTCGCCAGCGCCTCGCGGTTCATCACCGCCACCATCAGCACTTCTCCCGAATGAAAATCGGTGGTCACGCAGGGGATGAAGCCACTGGCGTCGAACTTCGGGGCGAGGTCATTCCCCTCCTCCACCTGCTCGACGGTGACACGGTTGCCGAACAACGGATCGGACGCGGCGGGACCAGACACGCTTGGCACTCCTCAGGGCACTTTGGGGCACATTTGGGCGGCACGTTTGGGGACACGGGCTCTGCGTGCATGTCCAAACTCCCAGCAGTCTACCCTCCGGAAATGCCGCCGCGATGGCCCCGGAACCGCGACCGGGACGGTTCCGCTCGGAGCCACGGCCGATTGACCGCTCCACTGTTATGGCCGTAGGCTCCACACAGGTTTCAACGCATTTATGGAGTGCTTGCCGATGGTGTTTCAAAGGCCTCCCCTGAACAGGTCCGTGGTGCCCTTTCCCTTCCTTTGCGTGCTGGTTTCGCTGGCGGCCGTGGCCGGGCTGGCAACGGCCGGCGACTGGCCGACGTTTCGCGGCCCGAACCGCACGGGCATCGCGTCCGACACCGGTCTGCTCGCATCCTGGCCCGCGGAGGGCCCGCCGCTCGCCTGGGAAGCCCCCGGCGCGGGTCGCGGCTACGCCAGCCTCGCGATCGTCGGCGAACGGATCTACACGCTCGGCGACGGCCTCTCGACGGCCAACGACAAGGACGAATACCTGACCTGCTTCGACCGCGCGACAGGCAGGCCGCTCTGGAAGACGAAGACCGGCCAGCCCTGGACCGACGGCCAGGAATCCTGGCAGAGTTCGCGGAGCACGCCGACGGTCGATGGCGATACGGTCTATGTGCTCTCCCCGTTCGGCCAACTCTTCGCCTGCCGCACAACCGACGGCAAGGAACTCTTCCGGGTCGATCTCAAGGCGGAGTTCGGCGGCAAGAAGGGGGATTCGTGGGGCTACAGCGAGTCGGTCACGATCGACGGCGACCGGCTCGTCTGCACGCCGGGCGGCGCGGAGGCCACGCTCGTCGCGCTCGACAAGAAGACCGGCCGGAAAATCTGGGCCTGCGCCATCCCGGGTGACCGCGGCGCGGGCCACTCGTCGATCGTGACCGCCACCGTCGGCGGAAGGCGCGTCTACGTGCAGACGACCGCCAGCGGCGCGTGCGGTGTCGATGCGGCAACGGGCACGCTACTCTGGACATTCCCGATCGACCAGACGACCGCCGTGATCCCCACCCCGATCGTCCGCGACGACCTCGTCTTTTTCTCGGCCGGCTACAAGCGCGGCGGCGCACTGCTCAGGCAGGTGCCAGGCCCCGACGGCATGACGATCGAGAAGCTCTACGGCCTCAACACCGATCTGGCCAACAAGCATGGCGGGGTCGTGCTCGTGGGGGATCACCTCTACGGCGACTCCGACGACAAGGGCATTCCGTTTTGCGCGGAACTCCTGACGGGCAAGGTGGTCTGGAAGGAGCGCGGCAGCGGCAAGGGCTCAGCCTCGGTGACGGCCGCCGACGGCCATGTGTATGTGCGGTTTGCCGATGGCACGCTGGCGCTGGTGAAGGCCGATCCGGCCGGCTACGAGGAGGTCAGCACCTTCAAGATCCCCGACAGCGGCGACCGGCCGAGCTGGGCCCACATGGTGATTCTCGACGGGCGGCTCTACCTGCGCGAGGGCGACCGGATTCTCTGCTACGACCTCCGCACCAAATAACAAGAAAAACCCAGCCGCCCGCACGACGCGGGCGGCTGGGGAAATTGAAACGCATTCACGGTGGGTTCGCCGGACGATCACTCACACTCGTCCACGCAGCGGTAGAGCAGACCGCCGACGATGCCGCCGACGATCGGTGCCACCCAGAAGAGCCACAGTTGCTGCACGGCCCAGCCGCCGACGAAGAAGGCCGTCGCGGTGCTGCGGGCCGGATTCACCGAGGTGTTGGTCACCGGGATGCTGATCAGGTGGATCAGCGTCAGGCAGAGGCCGATCGCGATCGGCGCGATGATCGCGCTGGACCGCTTGTCGGTGGCGCCATGGATCACGAAGAGGAACATCGCCGTCAGCACCACCTCGACGATGAAGCAGGCGGCGAGCGAATAGCCGCCCGGCGAGTGGGCCTCGTAGCCGTTCGACGCGAAGCCGGCGGCGACGTCAAACGCGGGAATGCCGCGGGCCACGAGATAGAGCACGCCGGCGCCGGCTACGCCGCCGATCACCTGCGCGACGATGTAGCCGAGGGCGTCCTTCAGGGGAAAGCGGCCGCCCGCCACGAGCCCGGCCGTCACGGCGGGATTCAGGTGGCAGCCCGAGATGTGCCCGACAGCCGCCGCCATCGTCAGCACCGTCAGGCCGAAGGCCAGCGACACTCCGACGAAACCGATGCCGAGATCGGGATAGGCGGCCGCCAACACGGCGCTGCCGCAGCCACCCAAAACAAGCCAGAACGTGCCGATCGCCTCGGCGAGCAACTTACCCATGATCATTCCTCCAGAAGGATGCGGACCGAAATCACGAAGGCCGAAACCTACGAAACCCGCGAAAGCCCGGTCAACACCAAAGGCTGTCCGGAGATGCCACACTCCCCGGCATCGGGGATGTCACCAGAACCCGGCGAGCACGCCAGCGCGATGGCCGAAGACGGCGAGGCCGATCACGGCCGCCACCACGGCGCTCAAGAGCACCGCGGCGCTGGCCATGTCGAGCGCGTCGCGAACCCGCGGATGACGGCCGGTGTCGAGCGCGCGGGCCAGTGACTCGATCGATGTATTGAAAATCTCCGCCACCAGCACGATCCCGATCGCGCCGATCAGCAGGCACCATTCGACGAGCGACACCCGGAGCACCGCGGCCACCGCCACCACGGCCGCGGCCACCCACAGGTGCACGAAGAAACTCGACTGGCTCCGCACCGCTCGGGAGAGGCCGCGAAAGGCATCGGCGAATTTGCGGGGCCAGCTGCGCCGCCGAAAGTGCATGGGTCGACTCGTTTCGCCGTCGTCGAGAGCCCTACCCGACCTTGACGTAGGGATCGCCCTTCTTCCAGTTGCACGGGCAGAGTTCGTCGCTCTGCAGAGCGTCGAGCACGCGGAGCACCTCGGCCACGTTGCGACCGACGCGGCCCTGGTTCACGTCCACCCACTGGATCACGCCGTGGGGATCGACGATGAACGTGGCCCGAAGGCAGTAGCCCTCTGTCTTTTCGCAGATGCCCAGTTCCGGAGCCAGCAGTTGCGCCGCGATGAGCGGATAGCCGAGGTCCTTCAGGTCGGGATGCGAACGCCGCCACATCATGTGCGACCACTCGTTGTCGGTGCTGCCGCCGACCACGCTCGTGTCGCGATCCCCGAAGGCCTTCAGTTGCTTGTGAAATTCGGCGAGCTCCGTCGGGCAGACGAAGGTGAAGTCCTTCGGATAGAAGAAATAGACGACCCACTTGCCCTTGTAGTCGGCATTGGTGAGCAGCTTGATGTCTTCCTTGCCGGTGCCAACGCAGGCCTGAACGCTGTACTGGGGGAACGAGTCGCCGACGGTGAGCATGATGCGAGTCTCCGGGCCTGTCTCTTCTCTTGCGAAAGTTGCCGGCCCAGAGTCTACGGGGGGCCGCGCGGGCGTTCAACACGCTCGCCCTCGGCCGGCGCAGCATGCCGATCCGTGCGATACTTGTGCCGCCATGCCAGCCGACGAATATTTCGAAGACCGCGGGCTTTTGGAACCGCGCCGCCATCACGACCCGCTCGCGGTGCGCACGGTGTTCGTGGCGCCCAAGCGGGCCGGACGTCCGATCGACGCGGATGCCGCGCTGCACCCCTCAGCCCGGCTGATCGATTGCCCATTCTGCGCGGGCAACGAAGCGCTCACGCCGCCGGCCGTGCTGCAGGTGCCTGCCACCGGCCGCTGGCAGGCGCGGATCATCCCCAACCGGTATCCGGTGGTCGAGGATTTTCTTGGGAAACAGCCTGCTGGCTCCACCACCGCGGACCGCCGGCCGGCCCACGGCGTGCATGACGTCGTGATCGAGGCGGCCGACCACGTGCGGTCGATCCTCGCCGTCGATCCGGCACACTGGCAGGATGTCTGGGAACTCTGCCGGCAGCGGCTCGCAGCGTTGGCCGACCGCAGCGACCTCGCCTGGGCCACGGTGTTCAAGAATTCCGGTCCGCGGGCCGGGGCATCGCTCGAACATCTCCACAGCCAGCTCATCGCGCTCGACTTCGTGCCGCCGGTGATCGAGGCCGAGTTGGCGGCAGCCGGCCGCGCCGCCGATGCGTTTGGCGACATCGTGCGGGCGGCGGAAGCTGGGGGGCGGGTCGTTGCGGAGCAGGACGATCTCGTGGCCTTCGTGCCGCACGCCATCCGCCAGCCCTACGAAACCTGGATCATGCCCCGCTCACCGGAGGCCTGGTTCCACGCCACGTCACCTGCCCGCGTGGCGGCGTTGGCGATGCTCACGCAACTCCTGATCGCGCGGCTCGACCGGATCGTTCCGGGGGCCGACTACAACTGGTGGCTCCATCAGGCACCGTTCGCGTCGCACGCCGGGGGCCACTGGCCGTCCGTCAACTGGCGCTGGCACCTCGAGATCCTGCCCCGGCTGGCAAGTTTTGCCGGCTTCGAACTCGGCACCGGCTGCCACATCACCGTCGCCACCCCCGAGGACTCGGCCCGCCTGTTGCGCGTGTAGCCCGCGTGCTCCGCGTGGAGCCCGCTCGATTCTCCCGCGAAACCCGTTGCCGGCCCACATTTCCCAGCCGTCACAACCGTCAAAGCGTTTGGCGCGGCCCCGGCAAGCGCCGACAATCGGTCGCTCTTCATCCACTCACTCCCCGTCCGGGCCCATTCATGTCTGCTGCCGTTCGCTTCGTCTTCGTCCTCCACGATCATCAGCCCGTCGGCAACTTCGACGAGGTGATCGAACAGGCCTACCGCGATAGTTATCTCCCGCTGCTGGATCTGCTCGAGCGGCATCCCGGCATCCGGCTCGGCCTGCACACGAGCGGACCGCTCGCAGAATGGCTCGACCGCCAGCACCCCGACTACATCGATCGCGTGGCACGGCTCGTGGCCGAGAAGCAGGTCGAGATCGTGGGTGGCGCCTATCACGAACCCGTGCTCGCCATGCTGCCGGCCCGCGACCGTGTCGGCCAGATCCGCAGTTACTCGCAGTGGCTCGAACGGCGGTTCAAGGCCAAGGTATCGGGCATGTGGGTGGCCGAGCGGGTCTGGGATCCCGGGATGGCCCGTGACATCGCCGCCGCCGGCATCGAGTGGACGATCCTCGACGACAGCCACTTCAAGGCGGCCGGTCTCTCCGAAGACCAACTCGACCGGCACTGGCTCACCGAAGGAGATGGCGCCACGCTCGCGGTGTTTCCGGTGAGCGAGCGGCTGCGATACGTGATTCCATTCGCGGCGCCTCAGGACACGATCGACCACCTGCGTTTTCTCGCCTCCCGGCGGCACGGTGCCTTGGCCGTCTTCGGCGACGACGGGGAGAAGTTCGGTGTCTGGCCCGACACACATCGCACCTGCTTCGAAGAGGGCTGGCTGGAGACATTCTTCGGGCTGCTCGAGGCCAACTCCGACTGGATCGAGATGAGCCTGCCGTCGGAGGTGGTGCATGACACGCCGCCGGCCGGCACGATCTGGCTGCCGGAATGCAGCTACCGCGAGATGACGGAGTGGGTGCTGCCGCCCGAGAAACAGCTCGCCTGCGTGCAGGCCCGCGTGGCGGCCACGACCGACCCGTCGCTCTCGAGCATCGCCACGTTCATCCGTGGCGGCACCTGGCGAAACTTCCGGATGCGGTATCCGGAGGCCAATGAGATGTATGCGCGGATGATGGTGGTGAGCGAGCGGCTCGAGCGGATTCGGCAGGCAGGCCCCGCCGACCCGGACGCCCTTGCCGAGGCGACGCAGGCGCTCTATCGCGGGCAGTGCAACTGCGCGTATTGGCACGGCGCGTTCGGCGGCATCTACCTGCCGCACCTGCGCAATGCGATCTACCACGAACTGATCGCCGCCGACCGGGCGGCCGACCGGGCCGAGGGCCGCCGCGGCGCATGGGTCGAGGCCACGACAGCCGACTACGACTTCGACGGCCGCACCGACATCCGTCTCTCGGGTGACAGCCTCGACGCCTGGCTTGCACCGGCCAAGGGTGGCATGCTCTACGAACTCGACCTTCGCGACCAGCAGCACAACCTGCTCGCCACGCTCGACCGCCGCCCCGAGGCCTATCACGCGCAGGTGCTCGCTGGACCAGGCGTGGCCCGGAGCGTGGTCGATGCCTCGCAACTGGCGAAGTTCAAGCAGGAGGGTCTCGAGCGGATGGTCCGCTACGACACCTCGCGGCGCAAGAGCCTCGTCGACCACTTCTGGGACGTCGACGTCTCGGCCGCCGCGGTGGTGGATGGCACCGCGATGGAGCGGGGTGATTTCGCGGCCGGTGCCTACGAGGCGAGCGTCCGCCGCAACCCGGGCCGGATCCAGGTGCTGCTCTCGCGGGCGGGCAACGCCTGGGGCATCCCGTTCACGCTCTCGAAGGCGGTCACACTCGAGGCCGGTGCCCGCGTCCTCGAGATCGCCTACAAGCTCGAGGGACTCCCCCGCGACTTCCGGCAGCACCTCGCGGTCGAGTTTAATTTTGCGGGCCTGCCCACGGCGGCCGCGGGTCGTTTTTTCTACGACGAGTCGCGGCAGAACCTGGGCGAACTTGCGACGCGGCTGGATCTGCCAAATGCCCGCGTGCTCGGCCTCGTCGACGACTGGCTCGACATCGATGCGCGGCTGTCCTTCGGCGCCTCGTCGAACGGCAGCGTGGCGGGCATCTGGACGTTCCCGATCCAGTCGGTGAGCCAGTCGGAAGGGGGCTTCGAACTCGTGCACCAGTCGGTGGTGGTGATGCCGCACTGGCTCGTCACGCCGGATGCCGACGGCGCGTGGAAGGTGACGATGCGGCTCGATCTCGACCGCTTTTCGCGGCGGGGCGTCGGCGCGGCCGACAGGCTCGAGGCCGTGCCGGGCTGAGCGGCCAGACAGGCTAAAGCCTGTCCTCCATGATCGCCAGCCAGTCGATCTGGGGTTCGATCAGCGCGGCGCCGTGGGCGAGAACGGCCACCGGGAGCGGGGCGAGCCGCGCGGCCAGGTCGCCCGCGCTGTCGTGGGCGATGCCGGCGTCGCTGACGGGATCGGCCAGGCTGCCGACGAGCGGCTGCGTGTGCGAGAGCACGACCGCGGCGATGGAAAGCCCCCGGGCCCGGGCCGCCTGTACGGTGGCGAGCGTTCGGCCGATCGCGCCCAGCCGCGCGGCATCGACGATGACCAGCGGCAGGCCGAGATCGGCCACGAGATCCACGTTGAGGAGCGTGTCACCCAGCGGTGAGAACAGGCCGCCGGCTCCCTCGACGACAACCACGTCACTGGCCGCCCGCCACGGCGAGAACCCGTCGCAGAGCAATCGCTCATCCACGATGCTTCCCGCGACACGGGCAGCCCGCGGCGGCGCGATCGGCGCGGCGAATACCTGCGGACAGACACGTTCTCGCGAGAGCGGCCGATCCGCGGCCTCCCAGAGTTGGTCAACGTCGTTCACTGCGCCGGCCACGACACCACTCGCAACGGGCTTGTAGACGCCGACCCGGATGCCGGCGCCGACGAGCTGCCGCACGATCGCCACCGCCACCGCGGTCTTGCCAACGTCGGTATCAGTGCCCGTGACGAAGAGTCCGCAGTGCTTCATGATGCGTTCTGGTTGCTTCGGTACCGAATAGGTTCTACACTGCCGCAGAGTTGAGAACGATTCTCAACTCTGCGGACGGTGTCCTCGGAGGCCGCATTCGGCGGATTCCCAGCAGTGCCATCATTGAACGAGGTTGCCGTCGGCCGGAGTGCCCGTGTTGCCGATGTCACCGGCTCCGACGCCACTGCGATACGGCTTCTGGAAATGGGGCTGACGCCGGGCGTGACCGTCAAGGTTGTGGCCGCGGCCCCGCTCGGTGATCCGCTCGAACTCGAACTCCGCGGCTACCGTCTTTCGATTCGCCGCCACGATGCGGCGCGGATCGCCGTCGCCTCCTGATCGCCACCATGACACACCCGTCCGGCAGCCGGGGCGACCAGCAACCGCTCACCGTCGCCCTCCTGGGCAATCCCAACACCGGCAAGAGCACGCTCTTCTCGGCGCTCGCCGGCATCCCGACCCGGATCGGCAACTATCCCGGGGTGACGGTCGAGGAAAAAGTCGGTCGATTCACCCACGGTGACCGGATCATCGATCTCGTCGACCTGCCGGGGACCTACAGCCTCCGCCCGCAGAGTCCCGACGAACAGGTGGCCGTCGACGTGCTGCAGGGCCGCATGGAGGGTGTGCCGCCGCCCGACTGCGTGGTGGTCGTCGCGGATGCCACGAACCTCGAGCGCAACCTCTTTCTTGCGACCCAGGCCCTCGAACTCGGCCTGCCCACGGTGATCGCGCTCACGCTTGCGGACATCGCCACCACGAAGGGCATCGAGATCGACGCCGCGGAACTCTCCCGCCGGCTCGGCTGCCCGGTGTTGCGCGTCGTCGCCCCGACTCGGGAGGGCATCAAGGCCCTCGGCGACCAGATCCTCGCCACGGCAGGTTCCCCGCCACCGCGGCCCATCCCGCTCGATTCCCAGCCTGCGGCAGTCGCTGCCCAGCGCTCGCCGGCCGCCAACGAGGCCATCGCCCGCTATGCCCGGATCGAGCAGGTGCTCGACGGCGTCGTGCGGCGTTCGCCCGTCCTATCGCGGTCGCTCAACGAACGGATCGACGGCGTCCTCACCCACCGCCTCTGGGGCATGCTCGTCTTCGTGGCCACGATGCTGGCGATCTTCTCGTCGATCTTCTGGCTGGCGACACCGCTGATGGACCTGATCTCGGGTGGCGTGGACGCCGTTGCGGCAGTGGCCGAATCGGTCCTCCCGGAAGGGCCGGTGCGGTCGCTGATCGTGGATGGCGTGCTGGCGGGCGTGGGCGGCGTGGTCATCTTTCTGCCACAGATCGCGCTGCTCTTCTTCTTCGTTGCCCTGCTCGAAGGCTGCGGCTACCTCTCGCGGGCGGCGTTCCTGATGGACCGGCTGCTCTGCGGAGTGGGCCTGAGCGGCAAGTCGTTCATTCCGCTGCTTTCGAGTTTTGCCTGTGCGATCCCGGGCATCATGTCGGCACGGACGATCGAGAATCCCCGCGACCGGCTGCTGACGATCCTCGTGGCGCCGCTGATGAGCTGCTCGGCGCGACTGCCGGTTTATCTCCTGCTCTGCGGCGCGTTCGTGCCGAACGTGCCGGTGGGCGTCTCGTGGCTGCGGCTGCCGGCGGTGGTGCTGGCGGCGATGTATGCCGTGGGCGTGGCCGTGGCGGCGATCGTGGCGTTCGTGCTCTCCCGGACCCTGTTTCGCGGCCAGCCGCAGCCCTTCGTGATGGAACTGCCCAGCTGGCGGTGGCCGCGTTGGGAGGTCGTGCTCGAACGGGTCCGCGAGGCGGCATGGTCGTTTCTCAAGAATGCCGGCACGTTGATCGTGGCCGTGAGCATCGTGGTCTGGGCCTTGGCGAGCTACCCGCGGCAGGAGCGGGCGATCGAGGCGGAGGTGAAGGCCGACCGCGAGGTGCTCGAGGAACGGCTGGCGGCCCTGCCTGCCGTGGATCCCGACCGCGCTGAGTTGGCGGCCGAACTGTCCGCCCTCGACACGCCCGCGGGCCTTGAGGCGGCCCGCCGCGGCGCCGCCCAGAGGCAGAGTTTTCTCGGTCGTGCCGGCCGGTTCATCGAGCCCGTCGTGAAGCCGCTCGGCTGGGACTGGCGGCTCGGCTGCGCGGCGATTGCGAGCTTTCCCGCCCGCGAAGTGGTGCTCGGCACGCTCGGCGTGATCTACAACCTCGGCGACATCGATCCCGGCGCAGACGAGGCCGCCAGCGCCCTGGTGCGGCGGCTGCGGGCCGCCACTTGGGACGGCACCAACAAGAAGGTGTTCACGCTGCCGGTGGCCCTGTCGATCATGGTGTTTTTCGCGCTCTGCGCGCAGTGCGCAAGCACGCTCGTCGTGATCGGCAAGGAGACGGGCAGCCGCCTCTGGCCGGTGGTGGCCTTCACCTACATGACGGTGCTTGCCTGGCTGGGCGCCTTCGCCACCTACCAGCTCGGCAGCCTGCTGCTCAGGTAAAATTCGGCTTCCGATGCAAGACGCCATCGCCATCGCCGTCTCACTCGCCGCGGCCATCTGGCTCGTGCGGGCTCTCACGCGGCAGTTCTTCGCCCCCCCCTGCCGCCCCCCTGCAGCCGGCCCGGCGGGCAGCGACGGGTTTGTCGCCCTGGAAACCCTTCGTTCATCCCGTCCGCGCGACAAGCGACTGTAGTGGTCGCCGTCCCGCTCACCGCAGCCTTTCGGCGCCGTTGGTCGACGCAGCCGCGGATGATGCCGTCCGCGGAGGCCGCAGGCCGCTGCCAGGCATCGCGCCGCCTCCCTGCGCCAGTTTGTTCAGCCGGCCCCGCAGGGCTGGACTGTCGGGGCGTCGGAGCAGGCACCATTCGAGTTCATGCTTCGCAACGTCCCAGGCGCCAGTTGCCGTCGCCTGATCGGCGAGCGCAAGATGCGCCTGGTAGTTCGCTGGGTTCGCTGCAACGGCCGCAGCGAGGCTCGCCTGCGCGCCTTGCGCGTCACCCAGCGTTTTCTTGAGCGCCGCGGCCTCCATCAACAGCCCACATCGGGCCGCACCCCGCTCCTTCTCGGCTGCAGCCTGCACGCTGGCGAGCCGCTGCTCCCGCACCGGCCGCATCTCCTCGACCGACGAACGCGGTGACCAAGCCGCATCGATCGCGCGGAGTCCCGCCAGATCGGGCGCCAGCATTCGGCTTGCCTCAACGGCAGGGACAAGCGGCACGAGCAGGGCCAAGATGCGGTCACGCTGTTCCCGCGACGCACCGAAGCTCTGCTGCCAGAGCGTTCCGGCCCGTTCATCGTCGCCGTCGAGTTCCGCCTGGCAGGCGGCTTCGAAGAGCACCAGTGCGTTGCTCGGGCGCACGAGGAGCGCCTGGTCGATAAAAACGCCGCTCAGTGTTGGATCGCGTTCGCTGAGAAACGCGACTCGTCCCAGCACGCACCAGGCTTCGCCCGCGAGCGGGTTGATCGTGACGGCGCGGCGGGCCGCGTCAGCCGCGGCGGTCAGATCGCCATAGTGGCTGCCGGCAACCTTCCGCACCCATTGACGCACCTCATCGATCGAACCGAATTTGCCGGCCGCAGCCGCCTCCTGCAAATCGATGAGCCCGAGCGACGAGCCGGCCATCCGGCGGGACAGGCCAAACCGCTCCAGCCGCGCAATGGAGAGGGCCGCCCAGGCCTGTGGGTGGTCTGGCCGATAGCTGGTCACTTGCTCGAGCAGCGCGATCCTGCGGTCGAGGCTTTCCCGTATTTCCGCCGGCGGTCTCCCGGCAGACTCCGCCAACTCCCGTGATTGGCGGATCGATTCCTCCCACACGGGCTCGGCCTGGGTCGCGGTAATCTGCCGCACGCCACACCCCAACAGGAGCACGAAGACACCACCCGCCACGATGGTGGCTGTCGCCCGGTCAAACCGGAGTGCTGTGGCCGGCAGCCACGTGACGCGGCGCGTGCCCAAGACCAGTGCACAGGCGCCAAGCGCCATCAGCAGGGTGGAGCAGGCCGGCACATACCAAATAAAATCGGTTCCCGCGTGCACGATGCCGGCCGCCAGCGCCGCGGCAAGCGCCGCCGCGATGCCCCGTTCGCGGGCATCTCCCTGCACCGATATCGCAACGCAGGCCGCCACGGCAAATCCGACGGCGGCCAGCGCGAGTGCCAGCCCGACCACCCCCGTCTCAACGCCCAGATTGAGGTAGCTATTCTCGGCATGCGTGAACACCGTCGAACCCGTGGGCGGCATGTACCGCTGCGCGACGTCGGCATGGCTGCCGACGCCCGTCCCCAACCACGGGAAATCCTCGATCGCCCGGCATGCTGCCCGCCACACCTCCAGCCGACCGAAGCCATTCTCACGATGGACGTCGTCAAAAAACGTGTCGAGTCGGCCGGTCACCTGATCCATACCGTGGATCTCGAGCGCCGCAAAGACGCCGATGCCGGCGGCCACGACGCCCACAGCCGCCAGAGGTTGAATGGCACCCGCCCGCAGGAGCAAGCCGACGCACACCGTGACGGCTGACGCCAAGGCAACGAAGCCCCCCCGCGACAGGGACGAGAGCACCGCGAAAACAACTGCCGCCAGCACCACCAGGCCGGCGGCGAGCCGCCGCTGACTGGCATAGGGATCCACCGCACCGAACGAGCGGCGGCCGTTGCGGCCCGCATCGCGGGCGGAAACGGCCCACCACGCCACGGCCCCGCAACCGGCCGCCAGGAAACTGGCATAGTGGTTGCGATTGGTAAAAGTGCCCTTCACGATACCACCCGCATCGTTATGGACGAACTCATAGAACCAGAGATACTTGCCGTTTCCGGCCAGGTATTGCACGACGCCGAGCGCTGCCAAAAGGCCGGTGGCGACGGCCACGACCGCGAGCAACCGCTCCACCTCCTGCTCCCCTGACGTTCGCACCCGCTGGGCGAGAATCGCCACGAACACTGCCTGTGCGAGCAGGATCTCCAGCCCCGTGATGGTCTCACCCGGCGTCAGAGAGAGTGTATTCCAGCGGCCGAGCGTCCACGCACCATTGCTCCAGCAGGGCAGCAGGGCCGCGAGCCTCGGAGACACGGCGTCGATGACGCCGGCAGGCAAGGGCACCACCTGTGCGATGCCGATCGCAACGGCTGCCGCGAACAGTCCATCGACCACGCTCCAGTGCCAAGTCACATGTCCCTCGAGCCACACCCGCATCAACCAGGCGGCAGTGGCCAGAATCGCCGCCAGCGTGAGCAGGCACTGACCCAGAGGATGTCGCCCCCCCATCGCCAGCGGCATGGCAACCAGCGCCACGACGAGCGCGGCATCAAAGCACAACCGCTCATACCGCTGCCCGGCAGAGGGCGGGCGGACGCGCTGCCCACGACGCCCGTGCGGGCGAACTTTCAGGGCCGTCATGCCGCCCTCGCACGAATCACTTCAGGAGGGGATTCGCGGTCAGCCGCTTCCTCATCTTCAAGGGCGTCTTCGTTGTCGGATTCATCATCGTACTCGTCGTCCGCGTCCCCATACGCATCGCCGTAGCCATAGCCATAGCCGTAGCCGTACCCATATCCGTAGCCCTGCTGTTCCAGACCGACCGCGTTGACGATGGTTCCGGTGACATTCACCCCGAGGGCTCGCAGGGTCTCGACCGCCTGCTGGATGACCCGCCGCCGGTTCTTTTCCGGACGGATCACCATCACCAATCCGTCACACACCCGGCCCACGGCCGCGGCATCGGTTCCCGCCAGCACCGGCGGCGCGTCGACGATGATCTGGTCGTAGACGGCCTCGGCCCAGGAGAGCAGTTCGGAAAATCTGTCGCCCAGGAGCAGTTCCCCAGGATTTTGCGGCCGGCGGCCGGCCGGGATGATGTCGATGGGCACGTCGCCGGAGCGGCACACGAGAGCCGGAGCAGCCTCCGTGATCGATTCCTTTCCCCGCAGCAGATCCGACAGTCCGGGCAGCGACCGACCATCGATGAGTCTCGTCAGGCCGGGTTTCCGCATGTCCGCGTCGACCAGCAGCACCCGCTTCCCAGCCTGTTGATAGGCAATGGCGAGGTTCGTGGCGATCGTCGTCTTGCCATCGCCCGGCTCGGCGCTCGACACCGCAATCCGTTGCGACTCACCGCCACCCATCACGAGCACCGTCCGTACCGTACGAAAACCTTCGCTGGCCGCATCATCGGATTGGTTCCACATATGCACCCCCTCCAAGCCGACAGGGGCATCGGGATCGGCGTCGTCGAACAGATCCATCATGCCGATGGTCGCCAGCAGAGGCAGGCCGAGTTCCGTCCGCAATTCCTCCGGCGTCCGCATGCGGTCGTCGAGCACGTCGACCACGAAGGTGATCGCGACGCCCATGCCCACGCCACCGAAGAGAACTGCCAAGATCGTCAGTGGGAGTCGCGGGGAAACCGGCCGCTCAGATATCACCGGTTCACGAACGACGGTCGTCCGCACCCCCCCGTGATCCTGCCGCAGGTCCACGCTGGCGATCTGGTTCAACAGCGTGTTCCGCAGCTCACGGAGCCACTTAATGTCGTGGTCGACGAGATCAAGGCGTGACATGTCGCTGGTCAGACCGATCGACTCCTGCTTGGCCTGTTCGAAGCTTTGCAGGAGCCACTTTTCATGATGGCTGGCCGACTCCAGTCGCTGCTTGAGGATCCGCACTACCGTGTCGGCGAGCTGTGCGTCATCGCCGCCAAAAGACCGTGGAGAACCGATGCTGTCATGCTCGGTCAGATACCTTTCGACCTGCTCGATCTTCTTGCGTCGCTCGATCACTCGTGGATGTTTTTCACCATAGAACTGCAGCAGGGTCTCCAACTGGGCACGGTCTTCGAGGAGCTGCTTTTCGAGGGACACACGGGTGTCCTTGTCGCGGTCGCCCAGCCCCATCGATTCCAGAAACACCTCCTTGCCGAGGGTGTCCTCGATCGCCATCAGGCTCTGGCGAATGTTCCGGCCGTTGCCGAGGGCCTCAATCAGCGACTGGTATGACGCTTGCAGAAAGAGCCGTTTCTTCTGGGTGTCGATCAGGGCGACGTTCATCTGGATGGCTCGCTCCACCAGCGGATGCATGACCTTTCCGTCCGCCTTGATGCCGAGGTCTCCGACCCGCCTGCGGATTTCCAGAAATTCCCGTTGCTTGACCTCCAGCTTGCCGTCGACCTCTTTTTTTTCCCGGGTCAGCGTTTCGACCAGCGTGCCGGCTGTGCCGCGATGGGAGTCGCGCATGAAGTCTGCGTAGGCACGAATCACAGCCGCCGTCACAGCCGCTGATACGATCGCCTGCGGCGACCGAAACTTCAGCTCGAGAAGATTCGTCTGCCGAACCCCCTTGGCCTTGAGGCCCTTGGCAATCACGCCGGCGACGACGTCTGGGTCCTGCGATCCCATCACTGCGCGTGTCGGGGCCTCGAGCAGCCGTGCCGCCGACTGCAGCACGAGCGGGCTCATGAGGAGCTTTTCGTACGTGGCCATGGCGGCCACGTCGCTGCCGATGGTCAGGGACGTGTTCAGCGACTCCCGGTTTGAGTCGACCACCAGGATCTGGGCATCCGCTTCGTAAATCGGCGTTGCCGTAACGTGATACAGCCCGCCCAGAAGCCCGCTCACGAGGAGCGAACCCAGGACGACAATCCGTCGGTGCCAGACGACCCGCAGGAAGCGTATCGCCGCCTGGACGGTCTGCGCGGTGGGGTCCGGCTGTGCGTGAACGGGTTGCAGCATGTTCTTGGGTGCGTGGCTTCCGCATTCCAGCGCGGATCAGAAAACCGCCAGCCGGCCGCCGGCCACGAAGCTGAAGCGAATGATGCTCGACAGGACGCTGTTCAGGACGGTGCCCGGCGTCTGCTCGACGCTGACAATGTCGCCGGGAGCCAGGCGGATATTCGATGCGTCGTCATGCTGCGCCGCGGCGACGCTCGTCTGAATCACCACCGGCTCACGCTCACTTCGCACATGACGGGTGATGATGATCTTGTCAGCCCAGGCGTTACTTCGTTCCCCGGCCAAGGCCAGCGCGTCGAGCACGTGCAGCGGCTGGTTGACGGGCATCTCATACTGACCGGGCTTGCGCACGAGGCCGATCACGCTGATCGGCACCGGATCACGGGTCTCGACCCGCACGATGTCGCCATCCTGCAACTGCACGTCGTTGTTGCCGGAGGGATCGATGGTGGCGAGGTCGATCTGCAAGTTCTCCGCTTCGCCGGCGGTGGGCGTTTCTTCGATCACCCTGGGCGGATCTGCCGAATTCGTAGCCGATGTCAGTTGCACTTTTCCCTTTTTGGCTGCGGCCTGCTGTGCACTGCCGGCGCGATTGCGGCGGACCTCGATGGTGGTACCGGCGCGGTCGCTCAACGAGCCGGCGGCGACGAGCGCCGACAAGAGCGTGCTCTGTCCGCGGGGAAGTTCCTGAACGCCCTGCTTCCCGACCGCCCCGATCACGGTCACGCGGTTGACGGCCTTTTTACGGATCGTCACGGTCACCTGCGGCGCCCGGTACAGCCCCCGCTCGATGGCGGCTTCTCCAATCCGCTGTTCGGCCACGAACGGCTCGACCCCTGCCAGCGGAATTGGGCCAACCAGTGCGAGGTTCACCATGCCATCATCAGCCACCCGCACCGGCACCGGTACGACCTGTCCGGCCGGCTCGATGCCGCTGGCGATCGAAACATCGATGACGTCTTCCGGCTCAATGATGCTGCTGGAGGTCGTGGGCATCGAGAGCCTGCCGAGATCGGCAGTCTTGGCATTGGTAACCGTCGCGGCCTGATAGTGGGCGGGCATCCGGGTGGCACGGATGATCCGGCCCCGACATCCAGCCATGCCGATGACCAATGCGGCAATCGTCGGAATCAGGATGAGGGCGCGGCACGGCATGAGGGGGAACACTGTCCGAGGGCGGTTCGAGACAAAAGACCTCTCTGGAGAGGGGCTTTTATCGAATCAGCCCGGTGCCTGCCATGCGAGTTCGAGACGGCAGGCGACCGACACTCCTCACCGCGCTGCCAAGGCTTCCAGGCTGCGCAGTCTCACCAGGCCGCCAGACGACCTACGGACTGGCCGGGGTGGGTGATCCGGACGATCCGATGGCGATTCCAGAGCCGATGCCGGCACCGACCAGGGCCGCCGTGGTCAACAGCGGGTAATTGGCAAAGACGCGGCGCAGGAGGCCGCGGCGCAGCGGTGGACGCTGCTGAACGGGGCCCCGAGTCGGCTCGGAATAGACGACTTCTTCCCGGTCAATGATGATGACCGCAAACGTCTCGGCGCCGGGAGGCGCCGCATCGGACGGCCAGAGACGGTAGCCGAAACTTTGGTCGGCAGCGGTGAGAACATGCTGTCCCTCCCGCAGTTCTCCAAAGCTGAACAGGCCTTCGGCATTCGTCTGAGTGGTCGCAATCTGCGTGCCACCCGAGGAGAGGGTGACGCGGATATTTCCCAACGGGTTTCCCGCGGTATCGCGGACCACACCGTCGAGCACGCCTCCTTCAGCCAGCGCAAAATCAAGCACCGTGTTCGCCCGCTGGACATTGGTCGTCGACTGGCCGTTGGCAATCTCCATCGGCAGAAGCATCCCAGCCAGGCAGGCGAGGCAAAAGCCCCTGCGGAGTAATTCTCGACTTGTGAACATGGCATTCATTGCGGCTCTCCCCTCGTATCGGCCCACTCACCAGGTTTATCGGTACAAACGCTACATTTCGTGAATGAGCCTCCGGCAACGTCCATTCTCGCGGGCCCGCCAGTCCTGAAAGTGGCGTCCCGCTCGGTCGGGCCGGCTGGGCACGAGCCTCATCAGGCCGTCCGCCGGCGAAACCAGGAAGACCCGGTGGTTTGGGCTGCTGGAGACTTCGCCACCTTCCGCTCGCCAACTGCTTCACCGGCTGCCACCCGGGCGGGGTGCTCGCAGCACATCAGCCTGGCAGTTCGTTCATCGGCAAGCGCTGCAACGGCGGCGAAGGCATCCCGCAGGCCAAAGGTTCGTTGCTGCGTATCGTGGGCGTCGCTGGCCACAAAATGCACAAACTGCTGTCTGACGGCATATTCTGCGATCTTCCGACACGACGACCCAAAGTGGCCCAGCAGGCTGCCCGCCGTGATCTGGAGCAGGCCGCCCGCCCGCAGCACGTCGGCCATGAGCGCTGGATTGGCAATGATGCCGCGATTGCGTTCCGGATGCGAAAGAATGCCAACCAGCCCCTGTTTTCTCAGCGTCGCGAGCAGCGGCTCGAGCGGCACAAAGACATCATGGGGAAGTTCGAGAAGCACGTGACGTCCATGGTCGCCCAGCGTGAGCACGTCGCCGCACTTGAGCAGCCGGGGCAGTTCTGGCTCGATCCGTACATCAGCACCTGGAAGCACGGTCACGGCCACTCCGGCCGCCTCGAGCTGTGTCCGTAGATTGGCGACACCCTGCTGGATGGCTGCCACCGTCACGTGCCGATTGCCGCCCAGCTGGTGCGGAGTGGCAATGAGAGTCGTGGTGCCGTCGGCAACCGCCTGTCGAGCCATCTCCACAGACTCGGCCACATTCCGCGCGCCATCATCGATCCCCGGAACGATGTGGCAGTGGATATCGGTGAAGTTCGGGACTGTGGCTGTCATGGAAGCGAGACGATGGCAGCCCCGGTTCCGGACGGCAATCGCATTTTTGGGAAATATTCCGCGCGCAATCGGCTGATATCTGCTCTGGACTACAGCCAAAACAAATGGCTATTTCCCCTTACTCGACTCCACTTGGGCCGGCCAGCATCCGCTGTCGATTACGCGACCGCATGCCACCCAGGGGAACGGAGTGCGCGCAGTTCCCAGACGAAAGGCCTCCCGATGAAGATCCAGTCAGAAGCAACCGACTCCCGCACCTCCCGCCTGCCAGTCGACGCACTTGCCCGGCGTCTGCCGGAGGATGGAGCCGCGACCACCACAGGCCGCGTCGATTGGATTGAGACCTACGACGTGGCAGTGATCGGCCTCGGCTATGTTGGCCTCCCGCTCTGCCTGGCATTTGCCAAGGCGGGGGCAATCGTGCTCGGCGTCGACACCGATACGAGCAAGGCACTTCACTTGGCGGCGGGGAAGTCCTACATCAAGCACATCAGCGATGCCGACGTGCACACGGCGGTATCAGACAAGCGATTCACCGCGACCGCCGACTTCTCTGCGTTGCGCAACGCAGCAGCAATCCTGATCTGCGTGCCGACACCGCTGACACCCAATCGTGTTCCCGATTTGTCGTACGTCGAAAACACAGCTCGGGCGATCGCGCCACACCTGCAGGCCGGCCAGCTTGTCGTCCTCGAGTCGACGACCTATCCGGGGACAACCGAGGAGATCGTTCTGCCGATTCTCGAGCGTGGCAGCGGGCTGAAGGCCGGCCGTGACTTCCACCTTGCGTACTCGCCGGAACGGGAAGACCCGGGCAATCCTCGCAGCACGCTCCGGGAAATCCCCAAGGTGCTCGGAGGCCTGACCGATGCCTGTCGGGAGCGTGCTACAGAGGTCTATGGCAGGATCGTCCGCGAGGTCGTACCAGTGTCGAGCTGCCGCGCCGCCGAAGCGACCAAGCTCATGGAAAATATCTTTCGGTCGGTGAATATCGCGCTCGTCAACGAACTCAAGGTGATCTACGCCTCGATGGGAATCGACATCTGGGAGGTGATCCAGGCGGCGTCCACCAAGCCGTTTGGGTATATGGCCTTCTATCCCGGCCCAGGCCTGGGCGGCCACTGCATCCCGATCGATCCGTTCTATCTCACGTGGAAAGCCCTCGAGCACGGCCAGCACACCCGATTGATAGAGCTCGCTGGCGAAATCAACACCTCGATGCCGGAATACGTTGTCTCCCGCGTCATCGATGCTCTCAACGACGCTGGCAAGCCGGTGCGTCGCTCACGCATTCTGGTGCTCGGCCTCGCCTACAAGGCCAATGTCGACGACGACCGCGAAAGCCCTACCTACGCCATCATGCAGTCGCTCGAGAAGCGCGGGGCGATCGTCTCCTACAACGACCCGCACGTACCCACAATCCGCGAAGGCCGCAGCAACCATGCCGTGGCCGGTCGCGCCTCGCAGCCGGTCACCGCTGACTACGACGCAATTCTGCTGTGCACGAACCATCGCGAGTATGGTGCCATCGACTTTGTCAGTCTCGGCATTCCGTTGATCGACTGCCGAAACATGGTGACCCAACGGCCACCAGCTTATTACCCCGCATGACGAGCTCTCGCCGATCCGAAGCTTCACACATACTTCGCCATGAATAATTTTGCCCTGATCGGTGCGGCCGGATACATCGCGCCGCGGCACATGCAGGCCATTCGTGACACTGGCAATCAACTGGTGGCTGCCGTGGACCCCCACGACTGTGTCGGCCGACTCGACGGATATTTCCCCGAGACGCGGTTCTTCACCGAGATCGAGCGATTCGACCGGCATCTGGAAAAACTGCGCCGTGGACCGGAGCATGCCCGCATTCACTACGTGAGCATCTGCACGCCCAACTATCTCCACGATGCCCACGTGCGACTCGCCCTCCGCCTGCGGGCGCATGCCGTCTGTGAAAAGCCACTAGTCTTGAGCCCCTGGAATCTCGACGCCCTGGCGGATCTCGAGGCAGAATACGGCTGCCGTGTTTACACGGTGCTGCAACTGCGACTGATCGAGACGCTCCAGAACCTGCGCCAGGCAGTGCGGACGGCCACTTCGGGTCCGCGGCCCGACATCTGTCTGACCTACGTCACCCGGCGGGGCGCCTGGTATGACGTGTCCTGGAAGGGCGACCCGGCCAAGTCTGGCGGTGCCGCGATGAACATCGGCGTGCATTTTTTCGATCTCCTGCTCTGGATGTTCGGCGACACCGAGCACTCCGAAGTGCATCTCCATTCGCCCCGGCGGATGGCCGGCGTGCTCGAGCTCGAACGGGCCCGCGTGCGCTGGTTTCTTTCGGTGGACGGTGATGATCTGCCCGCAGAGGTTCGTCGCGCGGGCAAGTTTGCCTACCGCTCCATGACGCTCGACGGAGAGGAAGTCGAATTCTCCGATGGATTTACCGACCTGCATACGAAAGCCTACGCGGAGATCCTTGCCGGCCGGGGTGCCGGGATCGCCGACGCACGACCCGCGATCGAATTGGTCCACACGATCAATGCGACCGACGTGACTCATGGCACGCACCGTCACCCGCTGCTCGAGAACACCGTTTCCCATGCCGCACCCGCACTCCGCCGCGCCTGACATGTCCGTCGTACCACCGTCCGACCGTCTGATCGACGTTCGGGCCGTTGTCCACGAATCGGCGTATGTCGACGCCGACGTGCAGATTGGCCCCGAGACGTGCATCTGGCACTTCAGCCACGTGTTGCCCGGTTCAAGGATCGGAAGCGGGTGTCGAATCGGCCAGAATGTGGTGATCGGTCCCCGGGTGACGATCGGCAGCAACGTCAAGATCCAGAACAATGTCTCCGTCTACGAAGGCGTGACGCTCGAAGACGACGTTTTCTGTGGCCCGAGCATGGTCTTCACGAACATCGCGACCCCACGTTCTGCGTTTCCGCGAAACCGACCGGAGGATAACCAGCCCACGCTCGTGAAGCGTGGCGCGAGCATCGGCGCCAATGCCACGATCGTGTGCGGTTGCACGATCGGCGCACACGCGCTGATCGGCGCCGGGGCAGTGGTCACCCGCGACGTTCCACCCCACGCCGTGTTCTATGGCAACCCGGCCCGTCACCATGGCTGGGCCTGTGAGTGTGGCGTCGTGTTGCGGTTTGCGGAACAGGTCACTGCGTGCGGGGAATGCGGCCGCCGTTATCGGAAACTGGGTGAGGACGCAATCGTATGTGATGCGTCGTCCAGCAGCGCAGCCGATCCGGGGGGGTCATGGGCTGAAAAGACAGCGGCTACGGAAGTGATCCCGGTCTTCGACGCGGGTTTGCAGTACCAGGAACTACGGCACGAGATTGACGCTGCCATGCAGACCGTCGCTGCGGCCGGACACTACATCCTTGGCCCGCAGGTCAAGGCCTTCGAGCAGGAGATGGCGGCGGCGCTTTCGTGCAGCCATGCCATCGGCGTCGCCAACGGAACCGATGCCCTGCACCTCGCCCTGCGGGCGCTGCGGATCGGTTCCGGAGACGAGGTGATCACGACACCGTTCACGTTCGTCGCGACGACAGAAGCCATCGGACTGGTCGGCGCCACGCCGGTCTTCGTCGACATTGATCCCCAGACCTATAACATCGATCCCCTCTGCATCGAGGCCGCCATCACCCCCCGCACCCGGGCCATCATCCCGGTGCATCTCTACGGCCGGCCCTGCGACATGGATCGCATCATGGCAATAGCGCGGGCCAATGATTTGCACGTCGTCGAAGACTGTGCACAGGCGCTGGGCGCCACCTACCGAGGCCGGCCCGTTGGTTCGTTCGGCACGGTCGGCTGCCTGAGTTTCTTCCCCAGCAAAAACCTCGGCTGCATGGGGGACGGCGGCATGCTCGTGACGAGCGACCCGGAACTGTCTGACCGGATTGAAATGCTCCGGCGGCACGGCGGGAAGGTGAAGTATCACCACGAGGAACTTGGCCTCAACAGCAGGCTCGATGAACTGCAGTCCGCCATCCTGCGGGTCAAGTTGCCATACCTGGCCCGCTGGAATGCAGCCCGGCGCGCGATCGCCGGCCGCTACACGCAAGGGCTCTCCAACATCGCCGCGGCCAACTGCCCGATCCATCTGGATGAAGATCTGGCAGGACACGTGTTCCATCAATACACGCTCCGGGTGCCCGATCGCGACACACTCACCCGCGACCTGGCGGCTGCCGGAATCTCCACCGCGGTCTACTACCCGGTGCCGCTCCACCTGCAAGGCGTCCATGCCGGGCTTCCGTATGGGCAGGGCTCTCTGCCGCATGCCGAGCGGGCGGCATCCGAATGCCTCAGCCTGCCGATGTTCCCCGGGCTCACGGCCCTGCAGGTCGAGCGGGTCGTGGCAGCCTGCCACCGGAGCCTGGAGCCGGCCACGAGGCGGACGGCCACTCCGACCACAAAAAGCTTGCAGGCGGCCTGATCAACAGCATGCACGTACTCATCCTTCCCTCCTGGTATCCAACCCCGGCAGACCCCGTCAGCGGGGTCTTCTTTCGCGACCAGATCGAAGCCCTCCGGAACCACTCCAACCTCCGCATCGGCGTCCTGGCTCCGCTTGTGAAGCCCTGGGCCCGATGCGGCACGGTTACGGCTGATCCTCGCGATATTCACGGGGCCGTCACCTTGCGAGCGGCGACGCGGGCCTGGCTGCCAGGCTGTGTTCCCCATTGGAATGCGCGGGCCTGGCGGCACACGGCGACACGTCTTCTTCACGACTATGTCGAGCGGCATGGCTGGCCTGACCTCGTACATGCCCACGCTGCGGTTTACGCAGGCTGGACTGCCCACTGCTGGAAGAAGCAGTTTGGTCTGCCGTATCTCGTCACTGAACACAGTACTGCCTTTGCCCGCCGGGCACTGCACAAGTGGCAATCAGCACTCGCCGCAAAGGCGTTTCAATCAGCCGACGAACGCATCGCTGTCAGCCCCGCGCTTGCAGCGCACCTCGCAGCGCATTTCGGCGGGGACTGGCAGGTTCTTCCCAATCCTGTGGCCGGGCGTTTTAACCGGCCGGCAATTCCCCGCTACCGACCGGGACAGCCGTTTCGCTTTGTTCACCTAGCCGCTTTGACTCCGAAAAAGCGGCAGCAGGACCTGATCGACGCCTTTGCACAAGTGGCGACGCAGACAAGCATGCCGATGGAATTGGAAATCGGTGGTGATGGCCCGATGAGTGCTGAACTCCGGGCCCACGCCACTCGCACGGCAGCGGCAGACCGGATCACTTTTACGGGCCGAGTGGATCCCGCGGCGGTCCCCCAGTTCATGGAGCGTGGCCAGTGCTTCATGCTGACCAGTGCACACGAGACGTTCGGTGTGGTCGTGGCCGAAGCGCTGTCATGCGGCCTGCCGGTGATCACGACCCGCTGCGGCGGCCCCGAAGGGCTTGTCGGAAAAGACGACGGTGAAGTCGTTTCGCCAGGTGATGTTCTAGGCCTGGCCGCGGCCATGCAGCGCTGCCTTGCCGCGGCCGATCGATGCGACCATGACGGCATCGCGCACCGCGCACGGCTCCGGTTCTCAGGAGCTGCAATCGCCCAGAGCACGTTGGCGCTCTACCACCGTCAGCCGCCTCACGTTCCCGCCACCTCCCTGCAGATCCGTCATGCGCTCAGCCACGTCTAGGCATCGGTGGAAAGAGCCCGCCGGGGCCCTTCTCGACCTGAGTGACGGCAGCCTAGGACCGCAGTCTGCCAGCATCCAGACTCCAGCCCGGAGCTCCTTGTCGCTCGACGGCGAGGTCATTGGCAGTTTTGTGGCCCGCGTTTTTGGATTAGTCCTGCAGTTCGCGACAGCCGTCGTTCTCGCGCGGGTGTTGGATCCCGCAGGATACGGCGTCTATGCCTACGCCCTGGCGATCGCCGGACTGCTCACCATTCCCATTCAATGGGGCCTCCCCACGCTCATTGTCCGGGAGGTGTCGGCTCTACGGCTGGCCAATAACTGGTCCCTCGTGAGAGGGCTCGTGATCCGTGCCCACGAATTCATGCTCGGGGCCTCGGTCCTGATCATGCTCGTCGGGTGGTTCGTGATGTCCGAAGCCAGACTGTTTTCTGAGCCCGAGCGGAGCAGTGCAGTCTTCTGCGGCCTGCTGCTCGCGGCGTTCGTCGCATTGCTGGGTCTCGGGACGGGCTTGCTGCGTGGCCTGCGGCTCACCGCTGAGAGCCAGCTCATCGAGCACGTCCTCCGTCCGAGTCTTTTTCTCGCCGTGATCGCCCTGCTTGCTTGGACCATGCCCGTCTCGGGCATATCTCCGGCACGAGTTGTCGCGGCCCTGGCTGCCGCAACCGGAGTTGCCTATCTCGCCTGCCTGTGGCTTTACCGCCGCACGGCACCCACACACGTTCGCTCGTTGGCACCGACCTACACGACGCGGGCCTGGTTTCGGTCCGCCGGGCCCATGGCGATCACGAGCGCCCTGCTCGTCGTCAACACACAGACGGATGTCGTGCTCCTCGGCTTCCTGTCCTCCGATGCTGATGTCGGGTGCTATCGGGTCGCCATCCAACTGGCCTCGCTGCTACTCTTCCTGCTTGTTCTCTGGAATGCCATCGTGGCAGCGCGGTTCGCGCAGTTGTATGCGGCCAACGATCGGCATCAGCTCCAGGAACTGGTGTCACTGAGCTCGCTGGTCGTCACGACCTGGGCTGTCGGTGTCTATCTGCTATTTGCCGTCGCCGGCCGCTCGCTGATCACGATGCTTTTTGGCACTGAATACGAGGGGGCCTACGTGCCGTTGATGATTCTGGGCGCCGGTCAACTCGTCAACGCGGCCGCCGGGCCCGTCGGCCTGCTCCTCACCATGACCGGCCATGAACGGGAAGCCCTCAAGGGGGTCGCGGCCGCTGCCATCGCCAACATCGCACTGAACCTGGTGCTCATACCCTGGTTTGGCATCCAGGGTGCGGCCACCGCAGCGGCGCTCAGCCTCGTCATCTGGAATATGTTGCTCTTGCGAAGCGTACGCAGACATCTTGCCATCGAGACCTTCCGCTGGCGTGCCGTGGTCCAGGCATGCGGCGGTTATCTGACGATGTTCCGACAGGGTCGGTACCACGAAGGTGGCACCCCATGAGAATTGCCCTGCTCGCCTATCACTTCGCACCGGATCCCGCCATCGGCGCCGTGCGCCCCACGAACTGGGCCGAGTGGCTGAGCGAAAGCCACGACGTATCCGTCATCACTCGCAAGGGCACCGCGGCGGCCGATGATGGCGTCAGCGCCGCAGTGATCCGACCGCGTTCATGGTGCATCGACCTCGTTGACCGTCTCCAGGCAGCCCGTGTCCGTCGGCGCGTGGACAACGCAACCCGGCTGCGACCGCCAGCCCAGCGGCCGCCGGCAGAGCATTGCCCAACCGGTGCGTTCACGTACCGGCTGCCGTGCCTCTACGACCTGTGGGCACGCGCCGCCTATCGGTCACTCTGTCAGATTCGACCCGATGTCGTGATCGCGACGCACAGCCCCTACATCAGCCTCGTCGTGGCCGCCCTGTATGCCTCACGGCACCGCAACACGAAACTCTGGCTCGATTTTCGCGATATGTGGACGTATGGGCACACTACTCGAGGCCTGCCGATTCTTTCGACCATCGAACGCGGCATTGAGCGGCGGGCGTTGCGGCAGGCTACGGTCGTCACGACGGTCAGCGAGCGACTGTGTGCGACTCTCGCGAGTCGCTCCGGCGTCTGCCAGCCACGGCTCGTCTACAATAGCCCTGCGCCAGCGGGGGTGATGTTCACCGGCCACCGTCCCTCCGGCCGCCCCCTCACCCTCTGTTACACGGGGAATATTTACCCCTGGCAGGACATCACACCGCTCTTCAGAATGCTTCGCGAGTTGATGACAACCAGCGGCATCACGCCTGCCGATGTCCGCGTGCAAGTGGCCTCGCGTCTCCCGGGCGACGTGGTTGCGACCGCCGCACGGCTCGGGGTGTCGGCCTTTCTCGATTACCAGGGCTGCCTATCGCGGCAGGACTGCATCACGATGCAGAGGGAGGCCGATGTGCTCGTTGTCATGGAGTCGGCCGCGCCGGAGGCGGATGGCGTCCTGACAGGAAAAGTCTTCGAGTATCTGGCGACCACCAAGCCACTGCTCCTGCTCGGGCCCGGACCACAGTCGGAACTCTACCGGCTGATCGATCGGCACGACCGACTCATTCTGCTGAAGCAGGTGCGCGACATCGTGAACAGCCGCCAGCTGCCGCCCGCTGGTCGGCCGGTGGACTATACCTCGATAGCCCGCAGCCAACTGCTCGACTGTCTCGAATCACTTGCCTCGAAGCCCGGGCTGCATGGACAAGCTGCTTAGCGTCGAAGTGTACGTGGGCCTGTGCCTTGCATTGGTTCTACAGACCAATTACCGGCTTGAATCCGGTATCGGGGTGGGCGAAATCGGTCTCGCCGTCTTCACTGGCTGCAGCCTCCTGGCAGCGATCAGGGGGCGACGTGAGCAGGCTGCGGGATCCGAATTCCCCAGAGTCTTCGTGATCTATGTGCTCGGGGGATTGTCCCTGAGCACTGCCGTCACGATGTTGATGGGCGAAGTGCATCAACGTGGTGAACTCGGAGAGTGGCGGGACTACGCCGCGTATGCACTCAGTGCCCTGTTCATTTGGAGCCTCTCCCGCCATCGGCTGAATCTGGAACGCTGCAGCATGGCCTTCCTCATCGCGGCAACGCTGCTGGTGAGCTATCAATATCACTACGGCGGGGCGGAAGCGTGGTATGCGACCCGCTTCACCGGCGGCGCAAAGAATCCCAATCAACTCACGCTCTACGCTGTTTGTGGCCTCGTGCTGGCCGTGGCGTTCCTCCGGTCGCCGACGCTCAAGTGTGCTGCGATCGCCGGATGCGCGGCCGCCGGCTACCTGACACGCTCCGACGCTTTTCTCGCAACGACCGCAGTGATCGTGGCCAGTTATGTCATCGCCGTCGCAGTCCCTCCCCGGTTTTTCGTGCCGGCCTGTGCCTGCGGCTCCGGCCTCGCGGCGCTCATCTGGTACAGCTATTCCGGGGTAGCGCTCGACTTTCTCCATCAGCGTTGGGCAACCGCCGATGAGGGCGGTCTGCGAATGACGCTCTACGCAAACGGCTTTCAGGCGTGGACGCACAGCTGGTGGACGCTTCTCGTTGGCAACGGGGCCGGGGTCTTTTCCGGTGAATTCGGTCCGTTCGAAGGCATGGAGGCGCACAACACGCCGATCGACACCCTGACGATCGGCGGAGTCGTCGGATTTGTGGGCCTCTACTGGGTTTCGGGCCGCGCCACCCTGCGGGCTTATGCAAACAGCCAGCCCCTGCTCTTCGCGTGTACCGCAGGCCTGTTGGCGCTCTCCTGCTTCCATTTTGTCGGCCGGCATCCGATCTTTTGGTTCACGATTTTGGTCCTCGATTCGCTGCAACGCACCCCGTCGGTCTCCGCCGCTACCGCCCCGTCCGGCCCGCAGCGTGCTCCAGATCGAACCGCGCTGACCACCGCCCCTCCTCTGCTCGGTGGTTGCTGACCATGTGCGGCATCGTTGGAGCGCTGCACGTCGATGGATTCATGCCCGAGGCCCTGCGCCGGGCACTGACGGCGATCCGCCACCGCGGGCCTGACTCGCAGGGCGAGTTTTCCACCCACCGCGTCGCGTTGGGCATGCGCCGCCTGGCGGTGATCGACGTTGCCGGCGGCCAGCAGCCGGTATTCAACGAGGACCGCACCATAGCCGTGGTTTTCAACGGCGAAATATACAACTACCGCGAACTGCTGGCCGACCTGCGGAAACGCGGCCATGTCTTTCGATCGGAGTCCGACACCGAGACGCTGGTTCATCTCTACGAGGAGTGGGGGAGCGACATGTGCTCCCGATTACGGGGCATGTTTGCCTTTGCGATCTGGGATGAGACACAGGGCCGCCTGCTGCTGGCCCGCGATCGATTTGGCAAGAAGCCGCTCTATCTGTCCCATTTGGGAAATGGCGGGATCGTTTTCGCATCAGAGCTCAAGGCACTTCGACCGCTCCTGCAGGCAGCCGCCATTCCCGAACGGATCAACCCGCGGGCGATCTACGACTATCTGTCGCTCGGCTGCATCCCGCAGCCCGAGACGATCTATGACGGGGTCGAGGCTCTCGCACCCGGACATTGGCTGTCGGTAACCAGAGCGGGCTGCGAAGCAGGGGCCTACTGGCAGCTGGAAGGCACCGAAGACGCTCAGCCGCCTTCCTATGACTCCGCACAGGTGCGGACGCGGGAACTCGTTGCCGAGGCCGTGCGCATCCGACTCCGGAGTGACGTGCCGCTGGGGCTGTTTCTGTCGGGCGGGCTCGATTCATCCGTGGTCGCCTACGAGGCCGCGCGGATCCTGGGATCCGACCTTCAGACCTACACGATCGCGATGGCCGACGGCGGACTGGACGAGTCGCAGATGGCGGCCCGGACGGCACGGGCTTTGGGAGTCCGGAATCAGGTTCTGCCGCTCGACGTTGTCCCCATCCAGGAGCTGTTTTCGCTGGTGCAGCACTTTGACCAGCCCTATGCCGATTCCAGTGCGATTGCCTCCGTGGCAGTCGCGCGGCTGGCACGGCAGCATGTCACGGTCGTTCTCAACGGGGATGGTGGCGACGAGGTCTTCGGTGGGTACCGCCGGTATGTGGCGGCATCGTGGCATCAGGCCCTGCGTTTTATCCCCCCGGCGCTGGCGGCCGCCGCTGCGGCCTTGTGCAGCAGTGTTTCCGCGGAGCGTCGTTCACCGCTGGGATTTGCAGCGCGGTTTCTTCGCGGCCTGCCGATGCCAATCGAGCAGCGCTACCTGCACTGGACAAACGACCTGCTCAAGGAAGATCTCAAGCGGCAGCATTGGCGTGGGCCGGCCGTGCGACCCACGGAGCAATGGCTCGCGACCCTTGTTCCACGCCGGACGACGAGCCTGAAGCAGCAGATGCTGATGGATATGCGTGTCAATTTGCTGAGCGACCTGCTCGTCAAAATGGATATGGCAACGATGGCGGCGTCCGTCGAGGGCCGCTCCCCCCTGCTTGACCACACGCTCGCCGAGTTCACTCAGACCCTTCCCGACCGCTACCTTGTCCGCGGGAATCGAACAAAATGCCTCCTCCGTGACGCCTACGCCGATCGGCTGCCCGTGGAGGTGCTCCAGGGGCCGAAACGCGGCTTCGAGGTACCCCTGGGTCGCTGGCTATCGGGCCCGCTTCGGCCCCTCGTGCACGATCTTCTGGGCCGGCCGAATGCGTTCGTCCGCGATTGGGTCGATGGGGCGTACATCGACCGGTTGCTCAGCGTGCCGTTCCTCAAGACGTGCAATCGGGACGCCCTCGTGTATGCCCTGCTCGTGCTGGAAATCTGGAGCGAACAGCAAAGCGGGAGCGGCACGGCGTTATGAATGCCTTGGACTCAAAAGTCTGGGCACTCTGCGCTGTTCCGGCCGGCGGCGCGATGAAAAAAGTGGCCACTCACCCGCAAGAACCTCGCAAGTCACCCAGCCCGCACAGTCGATACATCCTGCATCTGATCCGTTCGGATGACTTCAGGAACGATATCGATGACCGCCACCGCACACAAACACACCACGGGCCCGGCGACGATCCGGATGCGCGACTTCGGCCCTCAGAGGAGCGCAGCGCACACCGAGGAATTGCCCCGTGCCCGCCGCGTCTTGTTTGTCATCACCGAGGACTGGTACTTCTGTTCGCATTACCTGGAACGCGCCCTGGCGCTGCAGGCGGCGGGAGTCGAGGTGGGGGTCGCGACCCGTTTGCGGGCCCATGCCGATGTGATCCGGAATGCCGGCTTTCGTGCCTTTCCCATCGAGTTCAACCGCCAGGGCCTCAATCCACTCCGGGAATTACTCTGCGCGGCGCAACTCCAAAAAATAGTCCGTGAGTTCGCGCCCGACATCTGCCACCACGTCGCGCTGAAACCCATCGTGATCGGTACGCTCGTCGCCCGCTGGCTGGGTGGTCTTGCCGTCGTGAATGCCCCCACGGGCATGGGCTACGTCTTCACATCGACCGCGCTCAAGGCGCGGCTCCTCCGGCCGATCGCCAAAACTGTTCTCCGCTGGCTGCTCAACCCGAAGGGCAGCAAGGTCATCATCCAGAACAAGGACGACCTACGGACGCTTGTCAGTTGGGGCTGCGTCGCACCCGAGAATGCTTTTCTCGTGCGCGGGGCGGGTGTCAACGTCGCACGGTTTCATCCGAAAGCGGAGCCCCCGGGTCAGGTCACGATCACGCTCGTGGCACGGATGCTGAAGGACAAGGGCATCCACGAATTCGTCATGGCTGCGCGGATGCTGAAGTCACGCGGCATCACCGCCCGCTTCCGCCTCGTGGGGGCCCCCGACTCCGGCAACCCTTCGACGCTCGACCACGAGACACTCTCGAGCTTGTCCGAGGAAGGCGTGATCGAGTGGGCCGGACACCTGACGGACGTCAGGCCGGCGCTCGACGCATCCCACATCGTCTGCCTGCCCTCCTATCGCGAAGGCATGCCGAAGGCCTTGCTGGAGGCGGCCGCCGCCGGCCTGCCACTCGTCTCCACCGATGTCCCCGGCTGTCGCGAAATCGTCCGGCATGGGGTGAACGGTCTGCTCGTGCCGGCACGCGATGCGACGGCACTGGCGGCGGCACTCGAGACGCTCATCCGCACGCCGGCACTCCGCGTCGCGATGGGGGCCGCGAGCCGCAGACTGGTTGTCCAGGAATTTTCCTCCGCGCAGATCATCCGGGAGACGAAGCTGGTCTACGAAGACGTGCTCGGCAAGCGCGAAATGACTGGACGGATCTTCCCACTGCCACGTCCGCTGGCGGGTGGTGCGGCCCGCGTGGCCGCCTGACACCCACATCCTCCTGCCTGGTGCTGTTCTACCAATGAATCTCGCCGTTGCTTCCCCCATCGTCGTCACCGGTGCTGCCGGCTTCATCGGCTATCACACCGCCAGCCGACTGCTGCAGATGGGTCGGCGGGTCGTGGGGCTCGACAACGTCAACAGCTACTATTCCCCACAACTGAAGCGGGATCGACTCGCCGAGCTGGCCAGGCAGCCGGGGTTCTCGTTCCACGAACTGGATCTTGCCGATGCGAGCGGCATCGCCGCGCTCGTCAAGTCACATGAACCCGACTCCGTCATCCACCTCGCAGCGCAGGCCGGCGTGCGCTGGTCCATCGAAAACCCACGTGCCTATATCGATTCGAATGTCGTGGGCTTTCTCTCGATCCTCGAGGCCTGTCGTCATGCTGGAGTCGGACATCTGCTCTACGCCTCGTCCAGCAGCGTCTACGGCGCCAACACGAAATTGCCCTTCTCCGTCGGCGACACCGTGGACCACCCGGTGAGTCTCTACGCCGCCACTAAGAAGGCCAACGAATTGATGGCGCACACCTACAGCCATCTCTATGGGCTGCCCACCACCGGCCTGCGGTTCTTCACGGTGTACGGTCCTTGGGGCAGACCAGACATGGCGATGTGGAAGTTCACCAAGGCGATCCTTGCCGGTGAACCGATCGAGCTCTACAACCACGGCCAGATGCGCCGCGACTTCACCTACGTCGACGACGTCGTGGAATCGATCGTGCGGCTCAGCGCCCGGCCGGCCACGCCAAATCCGGAATGGAACAGCGCCGCGCCCGATCCCGCCACGAGCAGCGCCCCCTGGCGGGTCTACAACATTGGCAATCACACTCCCGTGGAACTGCTGCGGGTGGTGGAACTGCTGGAATCCCATCTGGACCGCAAGGCGATCCGCCGGCTCGTCGACATTCAGCCGGGTGACGTACCCGCCACCTATGCCGACGTCACTGCCCTGGCGTCCGCGGTTGGCTTTTCCCCTGCGACACCGATCTCCGAGGGCATCGCCCGCTTTGTCACCTGGTACCGGTCGTACCACGGGGTCTAACCCCCAGCCTTATCGCTCGTCGGCTGACGCACACGGGTCGTAGCCCAACCGGGCGAGGGTAGCCCCGATAATTGGCTCCAGGGCGCGCCGCTCGGCCAGCGGCAGTGCGCGGCGGCCCTTCCCCACGCTGGCCGCGGAAAGCGGCTCCCCGACCCGTTCATGATGCGGGCGGGCAGCCACGTCGCCCATCAGGCCGGCAATGGCTTCCGAGGCGAGCATCTCCGTCCGCACGTCGACTTCGAGGAAACGGCAGATGACATCAAGTTGCTGTCTGGGTGCCCGCACGAGTTCCTCGTAGCGAATTTCCAGACAGGATGACGCATGCCGATCGCTGAATGACTGCACAGCCTCGACGGAATCCCGCCAGCGCCGGCCCGCTGCCGCCAGATCGGGACACAGTCCCGCGCTCACATAGGAATGCGCCACGTCGCAGCCGTCCCGGAGGAGATGAATAAACTGCGCTGCGGGAAACACTGACCGAATCTTGTCGAGATGAAACGTATTGAGCGGTGTCTTGTCGCCCCAGCGTCGACCGGTGAATCCCCGCGACTCGGCGTGGAACCGGTAAAACTCGTCCAGCAGCCTCGCGAGGCTGCGTTCCTGCCGCGGCAACCCCAGCAGGCGGTTAGCCAGCGGCCGCAGCGAGACGTCAAACGTCGCGAATTCTGGGTAGAACTCAAACTTTCCCAGCACGAGCGGAACGAGATCCCGCCATAACAGGCCGCGGTGCCGCCGAAAGACGCGAATCACATCCCCGAGTACGTAGGTTTCAGGTGGAATATGCAGATCGCCATGCGCGCACAGCATCCGCCGCAGCACGGTGTTGCCGGAGCGGCCTGAGCCGACGATGAAAAATGGCCGGTACGGTTCACCCCGCTGCAACGGATGACCAAGGCCGGGGATGCCACTGCGCAGCGTGAGCAGCACATCCTGGACAGCCTGGAGAGCTTCCCTTGTGCCACGCCTCACGTCACGATGTCTCCAGACGGCGAATCACCCGTGCTGGCACGCCGCCCACCAGCGTTGCCGGCGGGACGTCTTTGGTCACCACGGCGCCCGCCGCCACCACCGCACCCGAGCCGATGGTCACTCCCCCGAGTATCGTGCTCCCGGCGCCGATCCAGGCGCGGTCGCCAATGGTGATCGGCTCGCTGCGACCGCCCCAGCCCTCCGTTGGATTCCACACCAGATTATGGGAATGGGTTTCCAGCGAGACATCCGGGCCGATTGCACAGTGCCTGCCGATCATCACCCGCGTTCCACCGGTGGCGCAGGAGAATCGTGCATTGATGAACGTCCCTTCACCAATCATCAGATTGCCCGCGCTGCCGGCTGGTCGCACCTCGAATCCTGCGCGAATATTCACCCCTCGTTGCGCACGCACACCCGCCAGCCGAATCAGGATCGTCCGAGCGGGATTGAGTGCCGAAAGCCGCGGTAGGTGATTCGCACACCAGAGCCAGGCCAACTCGTTACACTCGCGGAGCAGGCTGGTCATTACGGCGTCAGCACTTCGCCGCCGGAGCAGCCGGGGCTTTCTGCAGGAGGAACTGGCCGTCGCGCAGGACCACGTTCGCGAACGCATGCCGCACCACGAACTCATCCACCGCCCGTTGCACACCGCCCTGCCACCAGCCGCCCCCATGGTAGTCGTCCCCGGTAATCCAGCCTGACGGCAGAGTCTTGCGGAAGGCCACCTCAAGGTCGGCGCTGACGAACTCGTAGAGGTGATTGCCGTCGATGTAGATCCAGTCGAAGTACGCGTCGGGGAACCGCCCGAGCACGTCGACCGAGTTGCCCCGCTGGATCACGACCTGACCGCCAGCGATCGGGGCGGCAAATCGCTCACTGACGCGATCGTGCCGCGCGTCCATCTCGGCCTGGCCGCGGGCCTGGCCGCCGTAGAGCGAGTCACCATAGATCTCGGCGGTTTCATGCCGCCACGGATCGATCAGGTGCAACTCTGCAGGCTCTGTCCGGCGCAGGATCTCCTCGGAAAAGTCACCAAGGTGCACCCCTATCTCCGCACAACGCCCACCCTTTGGCATCCTGTCGAGCAGAAACCGACGCGACACCGACGCCGTCCGTACGATCCCGAGCGCCAGAGCGAGTCGCCGTGCGCCGGGGATCGCTCGCACCACCTGCCAGAGCGTCGCACTCATCAGACCACTCTTCTTCCCAGGGCGAACGGGGACGTGTTTTTCGGCGTCCCGCTGACGAGCAGTGTGGCGGTCGCCGATGCCCAGTCGTTCACTAGAATGTCGCCCTGCGCGAACACCTTGTCGATCGCCGTCGTGCCACCGCCGCTGATCGTCACGTCCTCATACCCCAGCAGCAGCCGGCCCTGCACCGCTGCCGCCGTCGTGGCGTCCGAAGCCAGACTGCTGAAATACTGGACCCGGTACTGGTCACCGGCCGTCCCGGAGAGCGTTCCGGTGATGGTGATCGTCGCGCCGGCAATGGTGGCCCCAGTGACCGTGGGCGACACTTGGCCGGCGTTTCCGCCCGCCTCCAAGATGATGCCGCCACCGGCGTTTCCGTAGATCGAGTTTGACAGGATGGGGTTATCCACGGCGGCGGTACCGACAACCCGTACGCCAGCTCCCTTGCTGCTCGTAATGATGTTGCCGTCCGGATCGTCGACCGTAGTGCCGGTGCTGCTGCCGATTGCCGCACCCGAACCGGAGATCAGCACACCAGTCGCGTTACCAGACAGGGTGTTGCCGACGATGGCCACCTTCGTCACCGACCCCGGATTGACGATGACTCCCGCGATCGTCGTATTGATGATGATATTGTTCGAGACCGTGAGCCCCGACGTGTTGCGAACGCTGTCGATATTGAGCCCGACACCGTACTGACCTTCAATCATGATGGCACCCTTCACCTCGGTGCCGGTGCAGTCACCATGTGCGAGCACGCCGTATCCCGTGTTGCCTTCCAACCGGATCGCTGCCACGGTCCCATCGAATGACAGGTTTTGCGAAGGTGCGATCCGAATGCCGTTGAGATTCCCCCGGGCCGTTACGCCCTTCACGGTCGTATTGACGAAGACGCCCGAGGAATAGATTCCGTGCTGCCGGTTGTTGAGGAACAGGCCGCTCACGACCTCGACTCCCGTCGTGCCATAGAGGCTCAAGCCGATTGTGCTTCCCGAGACCGTATTGCCGCCCACCCGCATGAGTGAACTGCCGCCAACCGCGCCGCGGAGAGAGATGCCGTGAACCGCGTTCTTGGCGATCGTGTTGCCATCCGCCTTCCCCAAGCCGCCGATCTCCCCGCCATTGGCCGCCGTCGTGATGATGCCGTATTGGCCGTTATTGGAGATCGTACTGCTCTTCACCACGGTGTTCGCGCCCGTGGTGATCACGGAGATGCCATTCTGTCCATTCCCCAGCGCCACGCCGGTCGACGTCACGCCGATGCGGGAGTTGGTGACCGTCGTGTTGGCGACGGCATTGTTGAGAAGGAGGCCGTTTTGGGTATTCCCCGACAGCACACTCTTCGTGATGGACGTCCCACTGGAAGTGCCGCGGAGAAATACGCCGTGTAGCTTGTTCGAGGACGCGTTGACGGTGTCGATCGTCGTGCTATTCGCGCTGAGAATGTGGAGGCCGTTCTGGCCGTTGGCGATCGCCACCGTGCCCGTCGCATCAACTCCCAGCATCGCATTGCTGATCGTCGTGCCTGTCGCACCGTTCTGGATGTAGATGCCATCACGGGTATTGCCGGACGCCACCACGCCAGTGATAAGCGTTCCAGACGCACCGGTGATCGCGATGCCGTTGACAGCATTGCCCTGCGCGGCGGTGCCGGCGGCGTTGAGCCCCACGATCGTGCTGGAAATCGTGTTGCCCGAACCACCCTGGACCGCGATGCCTGACGCTCCATTGCCGGAGACACGGCTGTTCGTGATCGTCAGGTTGTTCGTTCCGGTGGCGAGTTGAATGCCGTTGCTGATGCTCGTGATAACGGTGGACTGGCTGATCGAGGTGCCGGTGTAATCGCCGGCCGCCACGCTGACGCCCGTGCGATTGTTGCTGACCGTGAATCCGCCGAGGCTGCTGGCCGTCGAGCCGCCGAGGAACGAGATGCCGCTGCCGCCGAATCCGCTGATGGTGCTGCCCGCGACGGTCATGGCAATCTTGTTGACGCCCGCCCCGAAAGCGAGGCCGTTGACCGATCCCGGAGCAGTGCCGAGCAGGGCGAGCGTGCTGGCGGCGGTGACGCTCGCTCCGGTGTTGATCGTCACCGAACCGAGCGGCGTCGTCCCGCCCACGGCCTTCGTGAACTGGATGTCGCCACCGGCCGCGGCCAGCGTCAGGTTATGGTTGCCGTCCAGCGTCTCTGTGAACGTGATGTCGCCGGTGCCGGCGCCACTGGTAAGAGCGATCGCCCCGGTGAGGGTGGTGGGCGACACGAAGGTGATATCGTCGCCGGTGGTCGTGACATCGCCACTCGTGCTGATGCCCGTCGCGGCCGTCAGGATCACGCTGCCATCCGCGGAGATGTCACCGGCCGCTGCGATGGTCAGTGCTCCCCCGGTCGCATTGAGCGTCACGCTGCCGCCGTTGGCCGTGACAACCGTCTGATTCAGGGCGATCGCATTGGTCGCAACGTTCAGGCCGGCGGCGGCAGCGTAGTTTTGCGCACCGTTGAACGTCGATGTGCCCGTGCCACTGGACTGCGCAAAACTCGCTGCCGTGATTGCCGCGGCAGTGACATTGGCGGCACTGGCCACGGTGATCGCCCCGGTCCGCGTCACACCACCGACCGCGCCGCCAAAGATGACGTTGCCCAAACCAACGGTGAGTCCCAGCGTCTCCGCACCCGCGGTGGTGCCATCTACCGTTCCACTGAACGTAACCGTGCTATCGGTCGTGGAAAGCACCGCGTTCTTCGCGAGTGTCACCGCGCCGGTGTACGTCTGCGTGCTCGTCGTCGTGACGCTGGCACCCAAGGATGTCGTTTTGCTGACCGCATATGTCGTCACGCCGCTGATCGCACCGCCCACCACCGCGTTGCCAACGATCGAGAGCGATTTATTCCCACCCGCGATCGTGCTCGAGTTGGTGATCGTCGTGCCTGTCAGCGTCGTGTTCGCACCCAGCGTCACCGCGTCGCCATACGTCTGCGTGCCCGTCGTCGTGAGGCCGCCCGCGAGTGTCGTCGTGCCGGCCGCGTCCGTCGAGGGATTCCGGATCCCCGTGAACGTCGCACCGTCGATCGCCGTCACCCCGCTGAAGTTCAGCACCAGGTCCTTGCCAGCTCCGACCACGCCAGCCGTGAACGTCGGCGTCGTGCCCGCAAGCGTCACCGTCGCCGCACCCAGCGTCACCGCCCCCGTGTAGGACTGCGTGCCCGTCGTCGTGATCGACGCCGCATTCACCGCCGTCGTCCCACTCACCGCGTAGTCCACCACGCCGCTGATCGCGCCGTTCACGACCGCGTCGCCGGTCACCGTCAGGTTCTTGCCGCCACCGGTGATGGTGGAACTGTTCGTCACCGTCGTGCCCGTCAGAGTCGTATCCGCGCCCAGTGTCACCGCGTCGCCGTAGGTCTGGGCCCCGCTCGTCTTCACCGAGCCACCGTTGAGCACCGTCGTTCCGCCAGCGTCGGTCGAGAGGCTCGTAAGCGCCGTCGTGCCGCCAACCGCGCCGCTGAACGTCGTCGTGCCGCTATCCACGATCGACAGCGTCTGCGCTCCGTCCACCGTGCTCGAAAGCGTGATCCCAACGCCCGTCAGCGTCGTGTCCGCTTCCAGCGTCACCGCGCCCGTGTAGGCCTGCGTGCCACTGCTAGTCACAGCAGCCGCAATCGTCGAGGTGCCGGTAATCTGCAACGTCGACAGGCCGCTGATGGCCTTTTGGACGTCAGCGTTCCCTGCGACCGTCAGCGACTTTCCACTTCCCGTGACCCCGTTGAGCGTGACCGTGCCGGTCGACGACGACAGCGTCGCATCGAAGCCCAGCTTCATCGCGTCGCCGTAGGTCTGGTTGCCGCTCGACGACACGCTCGCAGCCACGGTCGACGTGCCCGTCACCTCAAGCGTGGAGACACCGGCGATCGCCCCCTGGATGTCGGCAATGCCCGCGATTTTCAGTGCGTTGGCGGCACCGGTCACACCAGAGCTTGCGCCGAACGTGACCGTCGAACCTGTGAGCGTCGTCGCGGCACCCAGCGTCACCGCATCGCCATAGGTTTGCGTGCCGCTCGTCTTCACCGAGCCACCGTTGAGCACCGTCGTTCCGCCAGCGTCGGTCGAGAGGCTCGTAAGCGCCGTCGTGCCGCCAACCGCGCCGCTGAACGTCGTCGTGCCGCTATCCAC
>JAPLNR010000068.1 GCA_026401035.1 Planctomycetia bacterium
CGCTCACGCTCCTCGCCAATGGCGACTATGCCTATGTGGTGAATGACGCCAATGCGGCCGTCCAGGCTCTGGTGCCCGGGGCCACGCTGCTGGAGTCGTTCACTTACTCGGCGAGCAACGGCACGACCACCGTATCGGCCGTCCTGCGGATCACGATCTACGGGGCCAATGACGCCGCGACGATGACGAGCGTCGGCGCCGGTCCGCTCGCGACCGGCACCGAAGACACCCGGTCGGCGATCACGTTTGCCATGATCCGCGCGGCCGCCAATGCCGCCGATCTCGATGGGACCGTGGCCGCATTCGTCGTCCGCAGCGTCGCCGGCGGCACGCTCCTGATCGGCGCGACGCCCGAGACCGCGGCGGCCTGGAATACCGATTCCAATGCGGTCATCGACGCCACCCACAACGCCTACTGGACGCCCGATGCCAACGCCACCGGCACGCAGGCCGCCTTTGCGGTCGTCGCCCGGGACGACGGTGGCCTCGACTCCGACACTCCGCTGACGATCACGATCGACCTCGATCCAGTCAACGACGCACCGGCGATCGCGCCGGTGGCGATCGGGTTCACCGACGCAGCCGGCGTTGATGTCTTCACTGCCGCGACGGGCACGCTCGTGGCGACCGACGTCGAGAGCAGCGGACTCACCTTTGGAATCACGGGCGTTACACCCGAGGCCGACGTCTTCACGCTGGCGGGCAGCTATGGCACGCTCACCGTGAATCGTCTCACCGGGGCCTACACATTCGCCCCGAACGATACGGCGATCAATGCGGCCACGGGCGAGGTGAGCGAGACCTTTCCGATCTTCGTGTCGGACGCGGCCGCCGCGAACAGCACCGGTGCCGCGGTCCTCACGGTCACGATCGGCGGCGTGCCGGAACGTCCCACGCTCCCGGCGTTCACCGCCGGCGCGACGCCGGGCACCGAAGACACGACCACGGAAGTGCTGTTCTCGGAACTGCTCTCCCGCGGCGACGCGGGGGACATCGATGGCACGGTGACGGCCTTCGTGGTGACGGCCGTGCGGAGCGGCCGCCTGGCGATAGGCACGTCGGCCGCCACTGCCATCGCGTGGAATGCCGAGACAAATGCTCTCATAACGGCAGAACTCAACGGCTACTGGACCCCCGACGCCGACGCCTATGGTTCGCTCGACGCCTTCGCCGTCGTGGCCCGCGACGACTCCGGCATCGACTCGACACCGGCGGTCGACTATCACATCACGGTCACTCCGGTAAACGACGCGCCGTCGCTGACGGCACTGTCGCTCGCCGCTGGCAGCACCGCCGAGGACACGGAGGTCCAGTTGACCTTCGCCGCCATCGCGGCCGCCGGCGACGCGGCTGACATCGACGGCACGGTGACGTCGTTCGTGGTCAAGGCAGTGTCGAGCGGCACGCTGAGGATCGGCGCGGACGCTGCGACCGCAACCACCTGGAACTCCGACACGAATGCCGTGATCGGCACCGGCCTGAACGCCTACTGGACTCCCGCCACCAACGCCTCGGGCGTGCTGGACGCATTCACCGTCGTGGCCCGCGACGACGGCGGCCTCGAGTCGCCGGTGGCCCTGCCAGTGCAGGTGTCGGTGTCGGCCGTGAACGATGCCGCCGTCATCAGCCTCCCGGAACCGTTCCCGAACCAGTTCACGGAAGATGCGGCGGTCGATGGACAGGGCTTCCTGTCGGCTTCCGGTAACTTTGCCGTAGCCGACCAGGACGCGGGCGAAGCGACGTTCAGCACGACCGTCACCACCCCTGAGGGCCAGACCAACCTCGGTTCGCTCACCGTCGATGCCGCCGGCAGCTACATCTACAAGGCCCTGAACGGTTCGAGCGGCGTGCAGGCACTGCGGGCGGGCGCGACCCATACCGACACGTTCATCATCCGGTCGGTCGACGGCACGACCCGGAATGTGTCGTTCCAGATCACCGGCGTCGCCGACACGCTCGTGGGCGCCGTCGCGGACGGCTACCTCGCCGGCGCTACGCTCTTCGCCGACTCCAATGGCAACAAGTTTCGCGACTGGACCGACGCCGGCGGCATGAACGGCACCTGGGATGCGGGCGAGGGGGAGGCCTGGACCACGACCGACGCCAGCGGCAACTTCTCGTTCGATTTCGGCGCCCCCACGGCCATGCTCGTCACGATCGGCGGCACCGACATCTCCACGGGACTGCCCTTCGTCGGGGTGCTCTCGGCGCCTGCCGGCTCCACGATCGTCAACCCGCTGACGACGCTGGTGGCAGCAACCAGCGAAGAGGGCAGCCTGACGGCGGCAGAGGCCGCGGAAGCGGTGCGGACGGCGCTCGGGCTGCCCGCGGGCGTCAACCTCACCACCTACGATCCGCTGGCCCAGACGGCCGGCGACGCGACAGCTCTCCAGGTGCAGAAAGTTGCCGCGAACATCGCCAACCTGATCGTCGTCGCCACCAACAACAGCATCGACAGCGAGGCCGCCCTGGCCAACCTGGCAGGCCTGATCAATGCGTCACCCGCGACAACGATCGATCTCGAGAGCAGCACCCTGCTGACCACCGTGCTCACGGTGACCGACGGCGGCTCGACCACGCCGCCGCCGGCAGCCGTGGTGGCAGGCCTGACGCTCGTCAACACAGCGGTGAATGATGCCCCGACCATCGCGGCTGCCGCCGAGAGCCAGAAGGTCGTCCAGAATGGCGTCGCATTCACGGCCCCCGCGTTCACGTCCACTGCGACCGCCACGTTCGCCACCGGTGTCGCCAATAGCTTCCAATTCGTCGCCACCGGCTATCCGGCCCCCACGTTTAGCACCACCGGCACGCTGCCCACGGGCGTCACGCTCACCACCGCCGGCCTGCTGTCCGGGACTGCCGCCCCGGGAACGGCCGGCGTCTACACGTTCACCGTCACCGCCACTAACGAAATCAACCCCGCTGCCACTCAGGGCTTCACGCTGACCGTGGGCCAGACCGACAGCATCGCCGTCAGCGTCGATGCGAACCGAATCCTGTTGTCGCTGGCCCCCGCGGGCGTGGCGATCAGCAGCCTGCACACCGCCTATAACGCCCGAACACACGTCCTGACCATCACTGCCACGCAGACCGGTACGATGGTCGCCAGCGGTGCGGGCACGCCCGGAGTGGCCGTCAATTCCGCCGCCAAGACGATCTCGGTCAATCTCGGTGTGCTGACGGGATTCGCGGGCATCTCCGTCGTCGGCAATGGCGGCGTCGATTCCGTCACGATCGGAGGCACCGGCATCAATCTGGCTGCCGTCACCAAGGGGGCCGCGAACCAGTCGTTCTCCATCGACACCAAGGGCGGTGCCACCGACATCGTGACCGTCGGCAAGCCGATCACGGCCAAGGGTTCGGGCTCGGTGTCGGTCACGACGCTCGGCACGGGCGCGTCGCGGGGCATTCACTTGGGCGGGACCGTGACCACGGCCACCGGCTCACAGACCTACGCGGGCACCGTGAACCTACTGGCGAATACGGCCCTCACCGCCGGAACCGGTGGCGCGATCGGCTTCACTGGCACCATCGACGGGGCGAACACCTTGTCGCTGTCGGCCGGGGGCGGGATTACGTTCGCGGGCGCGGTTGGCGTTACGACGCCGCTCAAGGGCCTGACGGTGGCGAAGGCGGCCGGCGTGGCCGTGAACAATGCCTTCCGGCTGAACGGCGTGGGAACTGCCGCCGGCACGAGCGGGCTGACGATCGCGGCGAACGTCAATAACGTCGCGTTTGCCGCCATCGACTCCAAGACCAACCCGCGAACCATCACCGGCTTCAAGGGCAGCGGCATCCGGTTTCTGGGCACCTCGACCGGCTCGAATCTCACCGGCATCGCCAGCACCGGCAACGGCATCGGCCTGGAGATGGCCGCCGGCACGTACACCGGCACGGTGATCTCCGCCAACGACTTCAGCGACAACACGAACATCGGTGTCTCGCTCACCAACGTCGGCGGACTGTCGCTCGGCACGACGTCGGCCGCCAACACGATCTCGCGAAACGGCAACTGGGGTGTCTATGCCAGCGGCCGGCTGACGGGCACGCAGGTGCAAAACAACACCCTCGACGCCAACGCAACGCCGGCAACCGAATCATCAACTCTACTGCATGGAAGGCCTATTCAACGGGCCTACAGGCCAGCGGCAACTCCGCCGGCACGCTGGTGCAGGGCAACACCATCAGCGGCAATGCCGGCAACGGCGTGCTGCTCGTGGCGGCCAAGGGAATCACGATCGGCGGAGCGGTCCCGAACGCCGGCAACGCGATCCGCAACAACATCGGCTTCGGCCTGCTGGCCAGCGGTGCCTCGGACGGCGGGCTGGTGCAGGGCAACACCATCACCGGCAACCGCATGGGAGCCGTGAACACAAAACCCGCGAAGGGGCTGCGGGTGGTCTGAGGCGGAGCCTACAACTCCACCCACGACTTGCAGCCGCCGTAGTCTTCATGCCACGGAAGCGTAAGCGGCTGGGGCAGGGGCGTCACGGCCACCTCGAGCACGTGGAGCTCGTCCCGCCAGCGGTGAAACCTCTCGGCCACGATCGAATCGGACCAGACGTGGCGGCTGCGGAACCGAGCGAGGCCCTCGAGTGATCGGATCTGGTGCGCCTGCGTCACGCTGGCGGCATGGGTGAAGACGACCTGGCCGGCGGGGGGCCGATCAGCGTCGATGTCGATGAGCAGGTCGCGGGCCTCAGGGATCAGGCTTTCGGGAGCCTGGTGGAGAAACGTCGGGAGTAGAAGAAACTCGCGATGGTCGAGCCTAAAGGCTCCCCCCGGCTCGATGATTCCGCCCTTGCGGAGGATCACGTCCTGCCGGCCCTGAGCGAGCGCCCGACAGATGACGGCCCATTCCTTGAAGGCTGTTTGCATGCGGCGGCAAAGGGGCGGGGAACAGACTCGACAGGCTGACGCCTGTCCTACTTGGGACGCACGTAGATGCCGTCGGCCGTGAACTGGATAACCTGGATCGCGAGCTTCGGGTCGAAGATCGCCGTGCCGCGGACAACCACGTCGTTCCCCTTCACGAGGCCGAAGAGCTTCCGCGAATCGACCGGGATCACCTTGCCGTCGGCCCCGAGAAACTGGACGGCGGCCATCGGTGCTCCGGCCTGCTTCTTCTTGCAGAACGGGCAGTTGTCGGCGTCGTGGCCCGGCTTCTTCGCATGGTCGTCGGCCGGAATCTCGACCAGCACGAACGACGCCTTGTTTTCCAGGAACGGCTCGATCCCCTTGGCACCGATCCGGCCGGCCACGACGATCGGCTTCGGCTCGTTCGTCAACTGCTGCTTCGCGGCGGTGAGGCTCAGGGCGCCGGCCGGCTCTTGCGGGAGCACCAGCTGGTCACGGACGGCGGCGGGATCGATACCGAGAGCCAGGTATGGGGCGGAGCCGCACACGATCGCGATGCAGGGCAGGATCAGACGGTGAATGGGGAGCATCGGTAAAGTCCTGGAGGGGGTGACAGGCTGAAGCCTGTCCTACTTGACGAGTTCCTTGAGCTTTTGGATCGCCGCCTCGATGGCGGGAGCATGCTCGGCATAGTCGAGCTTCTTCGCCACTTCCTCGTCGGCCGAGTGCAGGGCCGTGTCCATCTTGTCGAAACAGTCGAAGATGTCGTCGAGCGCCTTCTTCGCCCCGGCCAGCACCTCAGGCGACGGCTTTCCATCGGCCACCAATCCGTGGAGGTCGTCGATCAGATGGCCCACCATGTGCACCTTGGCGTCGGCCTCGTCGCGATCCCCCTCGGCGAGTTCCTCCTTTACGCCCTGGCAGATCTTTTCAAGCTCCGCCAGGCCGGCAGAGAACGTGTTCGGAGACTCGTAGTCTTCGTGGCCATGCTCGTGATCGCCGTGGTCACCGTGGTCATGGTCATGGTCACCATCCGCCTGCACAACCTTCGCCGGAGGAGCCCCGGATGGGGTTGTCGTCTGTGAGCAGCCCAGCAGAGACAGGCCGCCGAATGCCAGGGGCACCACACACGACAACAGACGATTGATACTCATGACGATCTCCTCGTGGGTTCCAGGACGTATGACTCTGCAGCATACCGGTCAGGCCGGTGAAGCTGCAATTCGTTTGCGGCTCGGCGGCTCCGGCGGCTCCACATCGGCCACGAGGCAGACGAGCGACCGCTCCAGGAGCTCCAACGGCTTCGTCACGTCGACCGCCGGGCCGTTGCCGTCGGGGAAAATATCGTGCGGCGTCTCTCCACCGGTCTGGATGAACAGCCGCCAGCGGAGGTGCTGGATCGCCGTCGGTCGGGGAAAATGGAAGCTGCGCGGCACGGAACCGGCGTGGGCGAAGATGAGCACGTGCCGCGGCGTGCCCTCGACGCCACCGGCGGCGGCATCGTTCTCGTCGCGGAGTTTCTCCGGAGTCGGCGCCCCGAAGAAGCAGACGAGGCTGGCGTCGGCCGCATACCAGTCGACGTGCGTCCCGTCGGGGGAAAACCACTCCACGTCCGGCAGCACACCGTCGTGGCTCGTGCCGCCCACCAGGAACGAGCGGCGGCGGAGCGTCGGGTTGTCGAGCCGGAATTTCACGAGCGCCTGCACGAACCGCACGAGATCGGCGTGCTCCTCGACGAGCCGCCAATCAAACCACGAGACGTCGTTGTTTTGACAGTAGGCGTTGTTGTTGCCCTGCTGCGTGCGGCGGCATTCGTCGCCGAACACCATCATCGGCACGCCCTGGCTCACGAGCAGGGTCGCCAGCAGGTTGCGGATCTGACGGGCCCGCATCGCCTCGATGTCGGCCCGCTGCGTCACCCCCTCGTGGCCGGAGTTGTCCGAGAAATTATTGTTGTCGCCGTCGCGGTTGCCCTCGCCATTGGCCTCATTGTGTTTTTCGCGATAGCTCACGAGGTCGTTCATCGTGAAGCCGTCGTGCGAGGTGACGAAGTTGATGCTGTGGTAGGGCTGCCGGCCGTCGTCGCCGTAGAGGTCGCTCGACCCGGCCAGCCGCGTGGCGAGGTGGCCGGTCTGCGCATAGTCGCCCCGCCAGTAGCGGCGGACATCATCGCGGTAACGGCCGTTCCACTCGGCCCAGCGCAGGCTGGCGAAGGAGCCCACCTGGTAGGCGCCGGCGGCATCCCAGGCCTCGGCGATGATCTTCGTGTCGGCGAGCATCGGATCCTCCGTGATCACCTCCACGATCGGCGGATTGGGGAGGATGTCGCCGTTGCGGTCGCGGCTCAGGATGCTCGCGAGGTCGAAGCGAAAGCCGTCGATGTGGTAGTTGTGCACCCAGTGCCGCAGGCAGAGAAAGATCAGCTCACGGACGATCGGGTGGTTGCCATTGATCGTATTGCCACAGCCGGTGAAGTTGCGGTAGTAGCTGCCGCCGTCGCCGAGCATGTAGTAGACGCGGTTCTCGAGTCCCTTGAACGAAAAGGTTGGCCCGAGGTGGTTGCCCTCCGCGGTGTGGTTGAAGACCACGTCGAGGATCACCTCGATTCCGGCGGCATGCAGGGCCCGGACCATTTCCTTGAACTCACGAACCTGACAGCCGGGCTCGGCGCCCGCCGCATAGCCGCGATGCGGCGCGAAGAAGGCCATCGGGTCATAGCCCCAATAGTTGGCCCGCTCCGAGGTCTCGCCCGAAGACAGTTCGGTCGGAAACTCGTGGACGGGCATCAGCTCCACCGCCGTCACGCCGAGCGACTTCAGGTAGGGGATCTTTTCGATCACGCCCAGATAGGTGCCGGGATGCTTGACGCCGCTGGTGGGGCTGGCCGTGAAGCCGCGCACGTGGAGTTCGTAGATCACGGTATCGGCTAGGCCGCGCCGCAGATGGCGGTCTCCCTGCCAGTCGAAGGAATCGTCGATCACCACGCTTTTAGGCGGCCGCACGATACCGTCGTCGCCGGGCAGAAAATGGCCGGCCAGCGCCCGGGAATAGGGGTCGATGAGCCGGGCCTGGCCGTTGAACAGCTGGCCGCGATCGGGCTCGAAGGGGCCGTCGGCTTGGAAGTGGTAGAGCTGCCCATGCCCGAGACCCGGCACCAGAATGCTCCAGATATCCCCCCAGCGGTCCTTAGTGGGGTCCAGTGCGATCACCTCCGCCGGCTCAGGGTCGTTAGGCGAGTCGTAGAGCAGCACCCGCATCGCCGTGGCGGAGCGACTGTAGACGACGAATTGCACCCCCTTCTCGTGCAGCACGGCACCGTAGGGCAGGGGATGGCTGAACTGCAGCGGCGGCAGCGGCTTCTGGGCATGGGCCCGTTTTGCCGGCGCTCGTGGTTTGCGGGGAGGCATGACGGGCATCATACCACCGGCACATTTTCGGCACGAACGTGGGTTGCCTCCGCGACCGGCGGGGCGGGCTTGCGGGCCTCTGCGACGCGGCGATGATGGTGCCCGTGAGCGGAGCCACCTACTCCAGCGCCGGCGTCAATCTCGAGCTCTACCGCGAAGGTATGGCCCGTTTGCCCGCGCACATGCGGCGCACCCAATGCCCGCGGGTGATGAGCCCCGAGGGCGGCTTCGCGGCGCTCTTCCAGCTCGACTTCAAGGGACTCTTCCGCCGGGGCTACGAAGATCCGCTGCTCGTCTCATGCACCGACGGCGTGGGCACGAAGCTCAAGGTGGCCGTGAACGCCGGCATCCACCATACCGTCGGCATCGACCTCGTCGCGATGAGCGTCAACGACGCCCTCTGCACCGGCGCTGAACCGCTTTTCTTCCTCGACTACGTCGCCATGTCGCACGACGACCCCAACCTGCTCGAGCAGATCGTCCGCGGCATCGCCGACGCCTGCGTGGAGTGCGAGTGCGCCCTCGTCGGCGGCGAGACCGCGATCCTCCCCGACATGTACCACGGCGGCGACTACGATCTCGCCGGCTTCTGCGTCGGCGTGGTCGAGCGGAAGCGGCTCGTCGATGGCAGCCACATTCAGGCGGGCGACATCGCCATCGGCATCGCCTCGAGCGGCTTCCACTCCAACGGCTATAGCCTGGTGCGAAAGGCCGTCTTCGACATGGGCGGCCTCGCGGGCGGCGACCGCGTGCCGGATCTCGGCAACCGCACCGTCAACGAACTCCTGCTCGAGCCCACGCGGCTCTACGCCCGCCCCGTCAAGGCCGTGCTGCGGCACTACCGCGTCAAACAGGTGGTGCACGGCATCGCCCACATCACCGGTGGCGGACTGGTGGAAAACCTCGCGCGGATCGTGCCCCACCATGTGCAGGTTCGGCTCGAACGCGGCTCGTGGCCGGTGCCGGGCGTGTTTCCCTGGGTGCAGAAGCTCGGCGGCATCGCCACCGACGAAATGGAACGCGTCTTCAACATGGGCGTGGGCATGGTGCTCGTCGTCTCGCCCCACTTCGCCGACAGCATCCAGAAGCAGCTCACCGACCTCGGGCACGACAGCCACGTCATCGGCACGGTCCACACGGCCACGCCGGACGAGGAACGCGTCGTTCTGAAGTAGGACAGGCTTCAGCCTGTCGAGCACCAGCACCAGACAAGCGACAGGCTGAAGCCTGTCCTACTTTGGCAGGGCTGCGGCGCGGATGTCGGCCACCGTCGGCCGCGAGGGGCCGGCCTGCTGGATGGCCTCGAGCACCTGGGATTCGGTGATCAGGTCGCGGAGCACGATCGGTTCGCGCGGCGTTTCGTTCGGCTTGCCGGCGGGAAAGATCGCGAGCACGGGGATCGAGCGGCTCTGGAGCGTCTCGAGCATCGCCTTGATCTCGGGCGATTCTTCGGTCCAGTCGGCCAGGAGCGGTACCACGCGGTTGGTGTCGAGCGCCGCCTTCACGCGGGTCGTCTCGATCGCGGTGGCCAGATTCAACTTACAAGTCATGCACCAGTCGGCCGAGAAGTCGACAAGCACGGTGGCCCCGCTGGAGCGGAGTTCGGCGAGCCGGGCCCGCGAGAAGGGCTCCCAGGGGAGGATCGACTTCACCGGGCCGAGGAAGGCGAAAGCGAGGCTGCCGATGACGGTCGCGATCGCCGCCGCCTGCACCCAGCGACCGAAGCCCGCCGCGCCGGCGGTTGCCTCCTGGGCCCGACCGATCCACCAGCAGGCGGCCCAGATGCCGACGAGCAGGGCGAAGGTCGGCACGAAGTAGTCGTGATCGAGGAACGTGAAGAGGAAGACGACGGTGCCGAGCATCACGAAGCCCAGCACCTCCTTGAGCGTCTCCATCCACGCGCCCGGCTTCGGCAGGAATTTGACGAGCCCCGGGAAGACCCCGACGAGCAGGTAGGGGAGCGACATGCCGGTGGCGATCGCGCCGAAGACAGCATAGGTGACGAACGTCGGCTGCGAGAGCGTGAAGCCGAACACCGGCCCGAGAAACGGCCCGCTGCAGGGCGTGGCGAGGATGGTGCTGAGCACGCCCTTCAAAAACGCGCCGAGCGGCCCCTCCTTCGACTGCACATGGCCGGCCTTCTCCCCGATGAACCCCGGGATCGGCAGTTCCCAGACGCCGAGGAACGAAAGCGCAAAGGCAAACACGATCGCCGCCATCACCACGTTGAACCGGGTGGACGTGAACTGCTCGCCCCAGGCAAGATTTTCGCTGCCGAGACCAATGTTGGCCGCCACGCTCGCGGTGGCCAGCACGAAGAACACGGCGAACAGGCCGGCGCAATACCAGAGGTTGAGCTCGAAGACCTCCTGCCGCGCGCGGCCCGACTGCTGCGCGAACGACATCAGTTTCAGGCCGAGCACCGGCAGCACACAGGGCATGAGATTGAGGATCAGGCCACCGGCGAGCCCCATGAGCAGCGCCGCGGGCAGGGAGATGCCGGACGCCGCAGTGCCGCCGTTGATGGCGGCGAGACCGGCGGGGGCCTGGGTCACGCTCGCTCCGCGGGGGCGGTCGCGGGCCGGCGACTCGATCGCCGCGGGGGCCTTGGCCGCCTCTGCGTAGCGGGCGGAGGCAAACCTGATCTTGCCGCTCAGCGGATCCTCGTCGGTCGGTAGCGTCGCCGTGAGCCGGGCCGCCGTCGGCGGATCACAGGTGGAATGGGTGCAGGTCTGAAACCCGACGATCGCCTCGATCGTGGCCCCCGCCGCTGCTGTGGCCTGCGGTTCGAGCAGGATCTCGATCGCCACGGGTCCGTCGACGGCCTTCAGGGCGGCGAGTTCGCTGTCAGCCGAATCGACAGCCTCGAGAGCCATGAGCTTTACAGCCCGCACGGTGTCACCGGCGGCGACCGACACGATCGTCGGCTTGCCCTGACCAACGGCCGAGTCGTCGCTCGACGCCGGGGCATAGAGGTGCCAATCGGCTTCCGGGACAAGCCGCACGCTGAGCGGCCACAACCGCTTTCCACCGCCGCCGGGCCGCGAGGGCCCGAACGAGGCTTCCAGTTTCGCATGGGATCGCTCCGGGGTGTGCGCCGCGGGGGGCACATTCTTCAGCGCACCAGAAGCGAGTGGTGCCGCGATCGGAGCGGTATCGGCGGCGGCCGGAGCACCCTTTGTACGGGCCCGAAAGGAGAGCGTTTCGGGCGGAGTACAGGCATTGTCGCGACAGAGCTGCACGCTCACGGTGCCGTGGACCGCAGCGGCCTTGCCCGTCGGATTGGCCGCGAGCGGCGCCTTCCAGGTGACTTTGCCCAAGTGCTCCTCGACAACGAGCCCCTTCCAACTGGGAACGTCGTCGACCGTGCGGACGTGCGGGGCCTGATCAGGACGAAACGGGCCCGCCGCGATCTGCGGCGAATCCTCCGCCACGATGATCCGCGTCGCCTTCGGGCCGCCCGGCTTCTGTTCCACCGAGTAGAGATGCCAGCCCTCTTCGAGCGTTGCGGTCACGGACAGCACGTCGGGCCCGCCATCCGCCCCGCCCTCGATGACCGCCTCGACCCGCACGGGGCTCCCCAGCCCGGCCGCTATCGGGGCCAGGGGATCGATTCCTCCACCCGCAGTCGGCTCGTCGCCCGCCGGCGCAGCGGCCAGTGTTGGGCCGCAGGCCACGACGACCGCCACCAAACACACAGCTCGGAGCAATGCCGGCAAGTTGATCGATAAAACCATCGGCATCCAACGGTGGGTGGCGGGCGGGTAGCAGGACCGCGGTCGACGAGAAAAATTCTACCGGCTCCAATTTCGAGCGGTCAATCGAAATCGGCTGTTGCATGCAAGGCCTGCTCGATGGCGCCCTCCAGCCGCCGCAGCAGCCGATCGATTCGCCCCTGGACACGCGTCGTATCGGGAAACTTTCGCTGCTCATCGAGCGTCCAGCAAAACCAGTTATCGAGCCCCAGAATCACCGCCGTGGCATCGAGCCAGGGCACGAGCCGACGTTCCACCGCACCGAGCGGCCGCAGACGCTCGTAGGCGGCCAGGGGTTCCCGCCAGGCGTCGAGCAGCGGCGCAGCCTGCTCCGCGACGGGCGGCAGCCAACTGCCGAGCAGCCGCGCCAGATCGGTGGCCGGCGTATCGACGCCGGCGGCGTGATAGTCGATGATCGCCGACACACGATTCCCCGTGGCGCTCGCGCCGTGCTCGTCGACCGTGAAGAGCACATGATCGCTCCAGACATCGCGCAGCACCGGCTGCAGCGGCAGGGGTCTGGGCACGAGCCGCGCAACGCTCGCGACCGCTCGGTCGCCATCGGCCCGCGCAAAGATCGCGATCGCCTCGTCGAACCGGGCGACGAGCGCGGCATCGACTCCGCTGCCGCAGGCAGTCCGCCGCAGCGACCAGGGCCGCTCGAGCAGGTCGCGGGCCTGTTGCCGCCGCCGCAATTGGCCGGGGGAGGGGCCCGCCTGCGGCGGTCCCGGCAGCCGTGCCGCCGCCGTGTGCAACCGGGCGAGCGCCTCGAGGGCCGCTGTGGCCTGGGCGACGCTGGGAGCTTCCACCGCGCCGCCCGGCAGCCACTGCGCCATCTCCCAGAGCGTCCCCGTGGCATCCGCCTGGAGCGTCGGACAGTCCGGCAGTCCATCCCGCAGGCAGGGAACGAGCGCCGGAACCTCTCCAATCCCTTCCGCCCGCAGACGCCGCATGAGTCCATGCACCCACGCGGCCTGCTCCCGGGATGCCTGTGCGTGGAAACTTTTCAGGATGAAGCGACCGCCGGCACCGGGCCCAGCGGCCGCACCGTCGTGCGCGTCGGCGGCCACCTCGACTCGGTACACGCGGGAACCGCTGAATCCGGCCGCGGCCAACGGCTCGATCACGAGCCGTTGCGGGCCAAACCAGGCGGTGCAAAGCTGGGCTGCCGCATTCATCGAGAGGCCATCTGCGTGGTCGATTCCATGGAACGCGGCCGGAAATTGGTCGGAGAAACACCGCGATGTTACGCTTCAAGGGTGACTGCGGTCGACGAGCGGCCGGAGCCGGCGAGTGAGAGAGATGCCCCAAGCAGAAGGCGAGAGCATGGCGAAGCGTATGGCTGGCGGCGAATGGCCGCGATTCCTGGCGGTGGTGACCTTGATCGCAGGCCTGCCGGCCGCTGCTGCCGATCCCGCACCCTCCGCACCGACGCAGGCGGAAACGCCGGCCACGCCCGCCCAGCCACCGGCCGCCCCATCCAAGGAGCCGACGCCCCCCGCGGAGACGAAGAGCAGCAAGCCGGCCTTCGCCGTCCTGCTCAAAGACGCCACCAAGATCGGCGGCCTGATCCCGCTGCACCGCAAGGACGACAAGGTCTTTGCCGAACTGCCCGATTCGATCCTCGGCAAGGACCTGTTCGTGTTGATTTCGATCGCCCGCGGGATCGGCGAGCGGTCGGTGCTCGGTGGCATGAGCTGGGGATTCGGCGACGACTGGGTCTGGCAGTTTCGCAAGATCGACGACAACATCCAGATCGTCCGCCGCAACGTCCGGTTCTTCGCCGACAAGGGGAGCCCGGAGGAGAAGGCGGTCGACCTCGCCTACACCGACAGCGTGCTCTTCAGCGTGCCGATCGCGACGACGGCCCCCTCGGGTGCCCCCGTGATCGATCTGGCGGCGATCTTCCTCACCGACCTGCCGCGGATCTCGGCGACGCTGCCGGGGTTTTCCTTTGCCCGCGACCGTTCCACCTGGTCGCGTGTGAAAGCCTTTCCCGACAACGTCGAACTCGAGGTCGCGGCCACCTACGGCTCGAGCGGCGCGGCGGAAATCGACACCGTGCCCGACAGCCGCGGCGCGACGATCAATGTCCACTACTCGATCAGCCTGCTGCCCCAGAACAGCTACAAGCCACGGCTCGCCGACGAGCGGGTGGGCTACTTCGTGACCGCCCTCAAGGACTTCTCCCAGAAGGTCGACGAAGATCGGTTCGTTCGCTACATCAACCGCTGGAATCTCGAGAAGGCCGATGCCGCGGCGCCGGTGTCGCCGCCAAAGAAGCCGATCGTCTTCTGGATCGAAAAGACGGTGCCCTTCAAATACCGCCAGCCGATCCGCGAGGGGATCGAGGCCTGGAACGAGGCGTTCGAGAAGGCGGGCTTCGCGACCGCCATCGAGGTCCGCCAGCAGCCCGACGTGACCGACTGGGATCCGGAGGATGTGAACTACAACACGTTCCGCTGGATCACCGCGGGCGCCAGCTTCGCCATGGGCCCGTCGCGGGTGAACCCCCGAACCGGCCAGATCCTCGACGCCGACATCATCTTCGACGGCGACTTCCTCCAGTTCTGGCGGACCGAATACGAGACCTTCACGCCCCAGTCGGTCGCGGTTCTCACCGGCGGCCACCCGGCGGGCGGGGCGGACTGCTGCGGCGGTGCCTGCCGGCTCTTCGACGGCCATGCCCGGGAGACGGCGCTGGCCGCAACGGCGCTGGCCGTCAACACGCCTGAGCCGCTCTCCGACGCCGAAAAGGAGAAGCTCGTGATGCAGGGGCTGAAGCTCGTGGCGATGCACGAACTCGGCCACACGCTCGGCCTGCGGCACAACTTCAAGGGGAGCGCCTTCCGCTCGCTCGCCGACATCAACGACGTCGCCAAGACGGCGCAGTCGGGGGCGAGCACGAGTGTGATGGACTACATCCCCGTCAACATCGTTCCGAAGGGAAAGACCCAGGGCGACTATTACGCCGCCCACCTCGGCCCCTACGACCTCTGGGCGATCGAATACGGCTACAAGCCGCTCCCCGGCGGCAACCCCGAGGCTGAATTGCCGGAGCTCGAAAAGATCGCCGGCCGGAGCGGCGAGGCGGCGCTCGCCTACGCCACCGATGAAGACACGGAGTTCGGCGATCCCGACCCGCTTTCCAACCGGTTCGATCTCGGCAGCGATCCGCTGGAATTCGCCAAGGCCCGCGCGGAACTGGTGGCGCAGGTGATGCCGCAGATCGCCGAGCGGATGACCGCCAAGGACAAGAGCTACGAACGGGTGCGTCAGGCCTTCGGCGTGCTGCTCAGCGCGCACGGGCAGGCGATGTACAACGCCTCGCGGCTTATCGGCGGCCTGCACACATCACGAAGCCACAAGGGGGATGCCAATGCCCCGGCCCCGTTCCGCGTGGTCGACGCCAAACAGCAGCGCGACAGCCTGGCACTGCTCGAGCAGCAGATGTTCAGCGCCCAGCCGTTCAATTACCCCCCCGAACTCTACAACCAGCTCGTGGCAAGCCGCTGGCTCCACTGGGGCACCCGTGACATCGACCGCGACGACTATCCGGTGCACGAGGTGATCCTGATGTGGCAGGATCGTGTGCTGGGGCGGCTCGTCGACCCGCTCACGCTCGCCCGCATCCGCGACAGCGAGCTCAAGGTGCCCGCCGATCAGGACGCCTTCACCACGGCTGAACTGCTCGACCGGCTCACGAAGGCGATCCTCTCGGAGGTCGACACGACCGCGGCGGGCGACTACACCAACCGCAAGCCCGCGATTCCGAGCCTCCGCCGCGGCCTGCAGCGGGCTTATGTCTCGCGGCTCGGCGGATTGGCGCTGGGATCGAGCCCCGTTGCGACCGACGCCCAGTCGATCGCGGCCAGCCAACTGCGGTCGCTCGACGTGCGCATCGGCACGCTGCTCGCGAAGAACGACGTGAAGCTCGACGACTACTCGCGAGCCCACCTCGGCGAGTTGCAGGCGCGGATCCGCAAGGTGCTCGACGCCAGCCTCGAGCTGCCGCGTCCGTGACGGTCATGGAGCCGGAACAGCAGGGAGCCCGCATGCGTCTGGTCGTCGCCGTCCTGAAGCCCTCACAGCTGGAGGTCGTGCGGCAGGCGCTCGCCGGCGTGCACGTCACGCGGCTGACCGTCTGCGACGCGCAGGGGTTCGACGAGCCGCAGACTCCCGGGCCTCTCGTGCAGCAGACGGTGGTCGAGGTCGCGGTCAACGACGACTTTCTCGACCGTACGATCGACGCGATCGCGGCGGCCATCGGGCGGACGGACGACCTGCCGGCGCGGCTCATGGTGCTGCCGATCGACGACGCGGTGCAGATCTACCGCACCGTACGCGGCCCCGAAGCGGTATGATGCCGGCGAACGTCCCGCACCACAGCCGGAGCGACTGATGGAAGAGGAACTGAAAATCCTGCTCGTGTCGCCCGACCTGCTGTCGACCAGCCGCATCGCGGGCCTGGCCAGATCCTTGCCGGCCCGGGTGGAAACCCTCCGCAGCATCGACGACGAGCCACGCGGCGGTCCCTATGGCCTCGTGCTGCTCGACCTCCAGACGATCGCGGGCGATCCCGCCGTGGTGGTAGTCAGGCTGCGGGCGCTCATCGATGCCCAGCGAGCCGCATCGGGACACGCCGCACAACTCATCGCCTTCGGGCCGCATGTGGCGAAGGAGCGGCTCGCCGAGGCACAGGCGGCCGGCGCCGATGCGGTCGTAAGCCGCGGAGAATTGCTCGGCGGCTTTCCGACGCTCGTGAAACGCTGGCTCGCCCCGTAGGACAGGCTTCAGCCTGTCAGAAACTGGAACAGGATTGAGCCAGCCCACTCACGGGCTGAAGGCGTGCCGTGCTACTCGGCCGGTTCGTCGAGGACGACCTCGTCGAGTTCCGTGCCGTCGACGTCGTGCCGCAGCAGGAGATAGGCGGCGGTGGCGATCGACCAGAAGTAGCCCCAGCCGAACGAGCCCAGGAGCGATTCGAGGCCCCGGGTCCAGAAGCCCAGCGCCCTGATACCCCACGGCAGATCCGCCACGGAGGTCGCCGTGCCGGCGGCATTGATCCCGGCCAGCACCGCGGCCGTGCGGTCGTGCCCCATCCCGAAACTGGCGGCCCACAGCGCCAGCGTGCTGGTCGCATCGGCAAAGACCCCGGCCGCCGCCAACGACGGGATCGCCACGGCGAGGGCCACCAGCGAGTAAAAAGCGTAGTGCAGCGGCCGCTGGTAGAGATAGGAAAACGCCGTCGAGATCGCCTGAAAACTGTCGCCCCGCTCGACACCCACCGCCGCCACCATGAGCGGCCAGCCAGCGGCGAGGCCCACGGCCAGGATGGCGAGCACGACCGCGCCGGCGAGCACGAGCGGCCACACGGCCCCGGCCACCGCCAGCCCCCACTCCGTCCGCATCAGGAGCCCCAGCAGGGCGCCCGGGATCGACAACGCGATGATCCCCAGGAGAACGAAGGCAACGGAGTTGAACGCGGCCACCCACTTGCGGGCCCCGTAGAGGATCGCGCCCAACAGGCCCGGAACCTCCTCGCCGATCAGTTTGAGGGACACCTGCCGCGTGATCGCCGTTCCGAAAATCGACCAGACGAGCACAAACCAGCCGAGCCGAGCGAGCGCCCCGCCCATTTGGGCCACGGTCGCAGACGGCCGGAACGGAATCCCCACGAGCCGCACGATGTCGGACACCGGCGCGGGCAGCCGTTCGAAAATATTGTGAAGGGCGGGAAAGACCCGGCTGCTCGGTGCCAGTGCCGCATCGGCCGCAACCGCGCCGCCGGCAGCGGGGATGACGAGCCCACCGCCACCACCACCCGCCAGTTCGGCGTCGAGAATCGCATCGGCTGCCGCATCAGCGCCGGCCAGTTTCAGGCTGTCGGCGATCGACCAGCCGGCCCAGGTCGCAAGCGAGCCGAGCAGTGCCAGCAGGATCACCGTCGGCGCGAAGGCCGTGCCGGCGGCGCGGAACAGGATCCACCACGGCAGGGCCTCGCTCCACTGGATCTCGTGGACGATGCGGCCGTGATTGTGGCTGGGGCTCTCGGCTTGTGACATGGAGGCTTCCTCTGAAGACCGGGCGGGACGTGGCGGAGAGTATACGCGGCGTTCCCTCAGGCGCTAACTCCGCCGCCTGTCCTACTCGACGGACTCGTCATCCTCGTCGGAAGAATTCTTCACATCGGGCACGCTGTAGGCCTCGTCGAGCCAGCGGCCCAGGTCGATGAGCCGGCAGCGGTCGCTGCAGAAAGGGACCGTCGGCGTCTTTTCCAGATCGACGTGTGCGTCGCAGACGGGACAGCGTGGCATGGGGCTCCGTTTCCTTCAGTCAGACTTCTTGCCGCCGCCATCCGACTTGGCACCGTCGGACTTCCCGCCTTCAGACTTGCCGGACGAGCCGCTTTCGGCTGCGGCCCCCTTCTTGTAGGACTCGCTGCGGTAGTCGGTCTTGTAGAAGCCCGATCCCTTGAACACGATCGCGCCCCCCGCGCCGATGAGCCGCCGCAATTTCTTCTTGCCGCATTTCGGGCAAGTCTTCTTCACGCCGTCGGTCATCGACTGAAAGAGCTCGTATGCATGGCCGCAGCCGTCGCAGACGTAATCATATGTCGGCATCTGTTTTATTCCTCTTTCGCCACGATCACCTGGGCCGGACGAACCACGCGGTCGTGGAGCCGGTAGCCGCGGCTGGCCACCCCCACGATCGTACCCGGTTTCGCGTCCGGCACGACCTGCTGCAGGATTGCATCGTGCACGTTCGGGTCGAATGGCTGGCCGTCGGCCTCGATCGTCTTGCAGCCGTGGGAGTCGAGCAGCTTCTCGATCTGCTGGGCCGTCATCCGGAATCCCGACCGGAGGCTTTCCACATCGGTCGTCTTTTCACTCGCGTCGACGGCCCGCAGCACGGTGTCGAGCACAGGAATGAGGTCGCGGAGCAGGTCCATTTCGCGGTACCGCTGGGCGTCCTCGTATTCCCGCCGCGAACGCTTGCGGAAATTCTCGAGTTCGGCCTGGGTGCGCAGCACCCTGTCTTCGGCATCTCTGAGTTGCTGCTCGGGCGTGGCGGCCTCCCGCCCGGCTGCTTCCTGTTCCTCGCCCGCCGACTCTGCGGCGGCTTCATGTTCATCGGAATGCATCATCGCTTCTCCTCTGGTTCGGCACTCTCCGCATCGGCATCATCCGGGGGCTGGAAATACTCGGCCAGCCGGCTGAAAAAACTTGACCGCCTCGGGCTCACTGCCTTTTGCTCCTCGGCGGCGAGTTCCCGCAGCAATTGCTCGGCCTTCGGCGAGAGCGTCTTCGGAATCTCCACGTGGACGTGCACGTGCAGGTCGCCGATCCCCCGGCCACGGACCTCGGGCATGCCGAAGCCACGGACGCGGATCACGTCGCCGGCCTGCGTGCCCCGCTTGATCTCGAGCGGCTTTGGCCCGTCGAGCGTCGGCACCTCCACGGTAGCGCCAAGCGCCGCCTGACTGAACGTGATCGGCACCTCGCAGTGGAGATCGCGGCCGTCCCGCGTGAGGAACGGGTGCTCCTCGATCTCGATCACGCAGTAGCAGTCACCAGGCGGGCCGCCGTTTCCGCCCGGCTCGCCTTCACCGGCCAGTCGCACCCGCACGTCGCGGTCGACACCGGCGGGAATGGTCACGCGACGTTCCACATGCTCCTCGGTGAGGCCGGCGCCGCCGCAGTCGGGGCACTTCTCGCGGATCACGCTGCCGGCTCCCTGGCAGGCAGGGCAGGTGGTTTGCACGCGAAACACACCCGCCTGCTGGATCACCTGACCACGGCCGCCACAGTAGTCGCAGGCGGCAGCCTTCGTACCCTTCTTGGCGCCGCTGCCATCGCAGGTCGCACAGGCCTCGTGCCGGGAAAACTCCACCGTCTTCGTGGCGCCCCGGGCCGCCTCGACGAGCGACATCGAAACCGTACAAAAGACGTCACGGCCCTTCCGGGCCCGGCTCCCTCGCCGTTTACCACCGCCGCCGAAGGCCTCCCCAAACACGCCGCCGCCGAACATGTCGCCGAAGGCTTCGAAGATGTCGGAGATGTCGTTGAACTCGTGCTGCGGACCGCCCTGCAGGCCGGCGTGGCCGTAGCGATCGTAGCGGGCGCGGAGATTTTCGTCCGCGAGCACCTCGAAGGCCCGGGCCGCCTCCTTGAAGCGGTTGGCTGCGGCCTCGTCACCCGGATTCTTGTCGGGGTGATACCGAACAGCCAGTTTGCGATACGAGTCGGTGATCTGCGCAGTCGTCGCCCGCCGGTCGACGCCAAGCACCTCGTAGAAGTCGCGCTGTGCGCTCATGTTCATCGCCCACGATCCGGTCCGGCCGCCGCGCGCCACTTGGACGCCGGGCCGGAGGCCCGAGCCGTTTGTCCGCCACGATCGGACTCGTGGCGGACCCAAGCGTGCGAAGGCCGGGATGGCTTCGCACGCGTGAAATTATCGCACGCTGCCCTCGGCACGACGCTTATGAGCGTCGTCCTTGTCGAGATTCGTGACCAGCGCCTCGGTGGTGAGCAGCAGGCCGGCGATGCTCGCGGCGTTCGTGAGCGCGACCCGAACCACCTTGACCGGGTCGATGATTCCTGCCTTGAGCATGTCGACATACTCGCCCTTGTTGGCGTCGTAGCCGATGTGAATGTCCTTACCCGCGACCTCGTCGGCGACCACGGAGCCATCGATGCCGCCGTTTTCAGCGATCTGGCGGATCGGGGCCTCGAGCGACTGCAGCACGATGTCGATGCCGATCTTCTCATCACCCTTGGCCTGAGACCGCGCCTTCTCCACCGCCTCGCGGCAGCGGAGCAGGGCCACGCCGCCGCCCGGCACGATGCCCTCTTCGACGGCGGCACGGGTCGCGTGCAACGCATCTTCGACCCGGGCTTTCTTCTGCTTCATCTCGGCCTCGGTGCCGGCACCGACCGACACGATCGCCACGCCGCCGGTGAGCTTGGCCAGACGCTCCTGCAGCTTCTCGCGGTCATACTCGCTTTCGGTGGCCTCGATCTGGTTGCGGATCTGCTGCACGCGGGCCTGCACGTCGGCCGGCTTGCCGGCGCCCTGCACGATCGTGGTCTCGCTCTTATCGACCGTGATGCTCTTGGCACGACCAAGGTGCGAGAGATCGAGGCTCTCGAGCTTGAGGCCGAGATCCTCGCTGATCAGCGTGCCGCCGGTGAGCGTGGCGATGTCGCCCAGCATCGCCTTGCGTCGGTCGCCGAAGCCCGGTGCCTTCGCGGCACAGATATTGAGCACGCCCCGGAGTTTGTTGACGACCAGCGCCGTCAGCGCGTCGCCATCGATGTCCTCGGCGATGATCAGGAAGGGCTTGCCCGACTGGGCCACCTTCTCGAGCAGCGGCAGCAGATCGCGAAGGTTCGAGATCTTCTTCTCGTGGATCAGGATAAACGCGTCGTCGAGTTGGCAATCCATCTCGGCGGTGCGGTTGATGAAGTAGGGCGAAATGTAGCCCTTGTCGAACTGCATGCCGTCGACAAACCGCACGGTGGTCTCGGTGGTCTTGCCCTCTTCGACGGTGATCACGCCATCCTTGCCCACCTTCTGCAGCGCCTCGGCGAGCAGATCGCCGATCGCCCGGTCGTTGTTGGCGCTGATGGCACCCACCTGCGCGACTTCCTCGGGACGATCGACCTTCTTCGCCATCTCCATCAGCCGGCCCACCGCGGCGGCCACGCCCTTCTCGATGCCACGCCGAACGGCCATGGGATTCGAGCCGGCGGCCACCATCCGGGTGCCTTCGCGGAAGATCGCCCGCGCGAGCACCGTGGCGGTCGTCGTGCCGTCGCCGGCCAGATCGGACGTCTTCGAGGCCACCTCGTTGACGAGTTTCGCGCCCATGTTTTCGAAGGGGTCCTCGAGATCGACCTCCTTGCTCACGGTCACGCCGTCCTTGGTGACGGTCGGGCCGCCGAACGACTTGTCGATGATGACGTTGCGGCCGGTGGGGCCCATCGTCACCGCCACGGCTCCGGCGAGTTTTTCAACTCCCTTGAGCAGTTTGGCACGCGCGTTGTCGTCGAACATCAGTTGCTTGGGCACGACTTGGATCTCCTCGGAAAGACGTTTCGTTAGGGACGTGAATACGAATGGATGGCTGATCCGCGAATCAGCTTACGACAATACTTTCGCCAGGATGTCGGACTCGCGGAGGATCTTCACCTCGTGGCCGTCGACCTCGATGTCGCTGCCGGAATACTTGCCGTAGATCACTTCGTCACCGACGGTGAGCAACAGGGCGGCCCGCTGTCCGCTCTCGAGCAGTTTGCCCGGGCCGAGTGCCACCACATGACCGCGCTGCGGCTTCTCCTTGGCGGAGTCGGGCAGCACGATGCCGCCGGCGGTCCGCTCCTCGGCCTCGACGGGCTCGACCACCACGCGGTCGTCGAGCGGATGAATCTTCAAGTTCTTCGCAGCCATGAGCAGTTCTCTCCAAAAAGGTAAAAAAAGTTGCAAAAGATGAATCGTTTCCGGTTTACATCATGCCGGGCATGCCCATGCCGCCCATGCCGCCCATGCCACCCATGCCACCGCCCATGCCACCCATTCCGCCCATGCCACCGCCCATGCCGTGGTGGTCGTGGCCGTCGCCGCCGGCCTCTTCCTCGGCCTTCGGAATCTCCGTGATCAGCGCCTCCGTGGTCAGCAGGAGAGCCGCCACGCTGGCGGCATTCTGCAGGGCCGTGCGGACAACCTTGGCCGGGTCGATCACGCCCGCGCTGACGAGGTCGCAATACTCTTCCTTGTCAGCGTCGTAACCGTCGTTCTTGCCCTTCATCTGGCGAACACGGTTGACCACCACCGGGCCGTCGACGCCGGCGTTGGCGGCAATCGCCTCGAGCGGGTAGCGGAGGGAGTTCTTCACGATCGAAGCCCCCAGCTTCTCGTCGCCGTCGAGGTCGAGTTTCTCGATCGCCTTCTCGCTCCGGAGCAGGGCCACGCCGCCGCCGGGAACGATCCCTTCGGCAAGCGCCGCCTGCGTGGCGCTCTTGGCGTCTTCGATGAGAGCCTTCCGCTCCTTCATCTCGGTTTCCGTCGCCGCGCCCACGTTGATTTGCGCGACACCGCCGGCGATTTTCGCCAGCCGTTCCTGCAGTTTCTCGCGGTCGTAGTCGCTCGTGGTCGACTCGATCTCGGCACGAATCTGATCGGCGCGGCCGTCGATGGCCGCCTTCGTGCCACCGCCGCTGACGATCGTCGTGTTTTCAGCCTCGATGATCACCTTCTTCGCCCGGCCCAGGTCGCTGAGCTTCACCGCGTCGAGGGCGATGCCGAGATCCTTGAAGATCGCCTGGCCGCCGGTGAGCACGGCGAGGTCGCCCATGATCGCCTTGCGGCGATCGCCGTAGCCAGGGGCCTTGATCGCCACCGACTGCACGATGCCACGGAGTTTGTTGACCACCAGCGTGGCCAACGCTTCTCCGTCGACGTCTTCGGCGATCACGACCAGCGGCTTGCCCGCCTTGCTGATCGCCTCGAGGAGCGGAACGAGGTTCTTGGCGCTCGACACCTTCTCCTCAAACAGCAGGATGTAGGGGTTTTCCATCACGCAGGTCTGCGAATCCGCATCGGTGACGAAGTGCGGCGAGAGAAAGCCGCGGTCGAACTGCATGCCCTCGACGACGTCGACCGTCGTCTCGGCCTGCTTGCCCTCTTCGACCGTGATCACGCCGTCCTTCCCCACCTTGAGGAAGGCCTCGGAGAGCACGTTGCCGATCGTCGGGTCGTTGTTCCCGGCGATGGTCGCGATCTGCATCAGCTCCTTCTTGTTCTTTTCGTTGATCGGCGTCGCCATCGCGAGAATCGCCTTGCCAACGGCCTCAACCGCCTTGTGAATGCCGCGGGCGAGGGCCATCGGATCGGCTCCCGCTGCGATCATCTTGAGGCCTTCCCGAAAGATCGCCTCGGCGAGCACCGTCGCCGTGGTCGTGCCGTCGCCAGCGACGTCGTTGGTCTTGCTGGCGGCCTCCTTCACGAGCTGGGCGCCGAGATTCTCGTAGGGGTCTTCGAGGTCGATGTCTTCGGCCACGGTCACGCCGTCCTTGGTGACCTTGGGGGAGCCCCAGCCCTTGTCGAGCACCGCGTTGCGGCCGCGGGGGCCGAGCGTGCTTTTCACGGCGCGGGCCAGCTTCGAAACGCCGGCGAGCAGCGGCTGACGGGCCTCATCGTCGAACACCATTTGTTTGGCCACGAGAAACTCCTTCGGAAACTAAGGTCAGAAACGCTTGTCAGGGATGCTGTGTGGGGATCGGGAAGTCCCGAAGCCGCATCGATTGGCAGTCATTGAACGGCACGCCTCACACGGAAGCAACCCGCGTGCCAAAGCAGCGGCGCCGGCGCCATTCGCGGGAAAAACAATACCCGCCACGTGGACCCGCCGGCCGCCCGTGCCGTTTTGGCAGACGCCTTACGGGGCCCAATCGATCCCGCCCTCGAGGCCGCGGACAAAACCGGCCAGCAGATCTGCCGCCCGGTCGGCGTCGTCGAGCGAGATCGTCTCCACCGCGGAGTGCATGTAGCGGTTGGGCACGCTCACCAGTCCCGTGGCCACGCCCGCCCGGGTCGTCTGCAGCACGTTCGCATCGGTCGGTGTGGCCCGCCCGCTGGCGGCGAGCTGGACCGGAATCGATTGGTTTTTGCCGACTTCGAGCAGCCTGTGCACCACGTGCGGATTCATGTTCGGGCCCCGATAGACGACCGGCCCCTTGCCTAGGCCGATGTCCCCCTCCGATTTCTTGTCGATCGTCGGGCAGTCGGTCGCGTGGGTCACGTCCACGGCGATCGCGACGTGCGGATCGACGCCGTAGGAACTGGTCTGCGCCCCCCGCAGACCGATCTCCTCCTGCACGGTCGAGGCGACGAACAGGGCACAGGGCAGGGGCCCGGCCGCGGCCGCCCGGCGAAAGGCCTCGAGCACGACCCAGAGCCCGATCTTGTCATCCATCGCCACGGAGCAGGCGCGGTTTCCGCGGAGCGGCTGAAACTTCAGCTCGAACGTCACGGAGTCGCCGACGCGGACAACGCTCTCGGCATCGGCCTTGTCACTCGAGCCGATGTCGATCCAGAGATCCTTCATCTTCGGCACGATCTTCCGCTCCTCATCGGTGAGCAGATGAATCGGCTTCCGGGCAATCACGCCGGGCAGGGGCCCCGTGGCGGTCCAGATCGTCACCCGCGAGCCGACCAGCTGCATCGGATCCCAGCCGCCGATCGGCTGCACGGAGATGTAGCCGTCGGAGTCGATGTATTGCACGATTAGGCCGATCTGGTCGCAGTGGCCGGCGAGCAGCATCCGCGTCGCTGCCGTCGGGTTTTTCGCGCCGATCACGTTGCCGTGCGAGTCGGTCGTGACCGTGTCGGCCACGCCCGAGAGATAGTCGCGCACGAGCCGCTGGATGGGCTGCTCGTAGCCGGACGGGCTCGGGGTTTCGAGCAGGCGGACGAGAAAATCGCGGGCTGTGGCTTCCAAGGCTGGCTCTCCGTGGGATAACCGGCACAACCGCTCCAAGGCGATCGGCGGGTGGAATTCAACACGGTACAGCCCCGCCGCGGCCGAGTGCAACCGGCGTATTCTTTCCCGTTGAAGCTACGCTCATTACGATCAATGGCCACTCCCTCAAAGAATTGTGCATTTGAATGACTGAACCAGTGCGGGTCGGTGTTGTCGGCATGGGAACCGTCGGATCGGGCGTGGTTCGCCTGCTCGTCGAGTCGGCCGACCATATCGAGAGGCATGCCGGACGGCGGATCGTCGTCGAGCGGGCCGTCGTGAAGGACGTGGCGAAGGCCCGCAGCGTGCCGGTGCCCGGCGGGAAAATCTCGTCCGATATCCGCGATATTTCCCGCGACCCATCGATCTCCGTCGCCGCATTGCTCGTCGGGGGCCTCGAGCCCGCGCGGTCGATGATGATCGAACTCTTGGAAAACGGGAAAGACGTCGTCACCGCCAACAAGGCCCTGCTTGCCGAACACGGCCCGGAACTTTTCGAACTGGCGCGGAAGCACGGCCGGTCGATCGCGTTCGAGGCGGCCGTGGCCGGCGGCATCCCGATCGTGGCCGCGATCGGCGAATGTCTGGCCGCCAACCGGATCGAGAGCATCCGCGGCATCCTGAACGGCACGAGCAACTTCATCCTCACGCGAATGGAGGAGGATGGGGCCAATTACGCCGACGTGCTCAAACTCGCGCAGCAGAAGGGGTTCGCCGAGGCCGATCCCTCGATGGACGTCGACGGCACCGACGCCACGCAGAAACTCGCGATCCTCGCCCATCTCGCCTTCGGCGTCTGGGTGCCCTGGGCCGAGATCCCGCGAACAGGCATCGAGGGTCTCGATCTCGATCTCCTGAACTACGCCGGCGAACTCGGCTACCGGATCCGGCTCGTGGCAGTGGCCAGCCGCAGCGACGGGAAGCTCGCGATGCGGGTCGCTCCCGCGCTCGTGAAGATCGGCACACCGCTGGCCGAAACCCGCGGCGCCTACAACGCCGTGAGCATCGTGGGCGACGCCGTCGGCCGGATGTTTTTCCATGGGCTCGGGGCGGGGCAGATGCCCACCGCCTCGGCCGTCGTCGCCGACATCATCGACACGGTCGTGGGCCGGGCCGCGATCACGTTTCGCACGACGGGCCTGCTTGCAGCCGACTCTCCCGCGGCGAAGCTTGCGGACGTCGACTCGCACGAGCGGCATTTTCTGCGGATCAACGTGAGCGATCGTCCCGGCGTGCTGGCGAAGATCACGGGCCTCCTGGGCGACCATGGCATCTCGATCGCCTCGGTGATCCAGCACGCCGAGACGGCTTCGGCCGACGCGGGCGTGCCGCTGGTCATCATGACCCATGCCTGTGCCTCGAGCGCGGTACAGAAGGCTGTCGCGGCGATCGACAAGTCGGACGTCATCCGCGGCAAGAGCGTCTGCCTGGGCGTGCTCGACGAATAACGCAACTCCACGGAAGGAATTCCCCAGCATGAAGTACCTGATCGTGATCCCCGATGGCGCGGCCGACGTCGCGCAGGCGTCGCTCGGGGGCAAGACCCCGTTTCAGGCGGCCCGCACGCCCGCGCTGGATGCGCTCGCGGCCCGGGGCCGCGTCGGGCTCACCAACCACGTGCCCGCGAGCCTGCCGCCGGGATCCGAAGTGGCTTGCATGAGCCTGATGGGCTACGACCCACTCGCATATTTCACGGGGCGGGCGCCGCTCGAGGCCGCGGCCCAGGGCATCACGCTCGGGCCCGACGATTGGGCCGTGCGGTGCAACCTCGTGACCATCGCCGAAGCCAATGGCGAATCGATCATGGAGGACTTCACTGCCGGCCACGTCACGACCGCGGAGGCGACCGAACTCCTCGCGGCCGCCCAGCGCGGCCTTGCCACAGACTTTCCGGAGCTTGCCGGCTGGGAGTTCAAGCCGGGCGTGAGCTACCGCAACCTTCTGCTGCATCGGGGCAGGCCCGGCTCGGCCCCTTTCGACGGCAGCCTCCGCGCCACGCCACCGCACGATCTGATGGACAAGTCGGTCGCCGACTCGTTTCCACGCGGCACCGGCAGCCGGCTGCTCACCGACATCATGGCGCGAAGCGCGGGCTGGCTCGCTAGCCATCCGGTCAACAAGGCCCGGATCGCCGCCGGCCAGCGGCCGGCCACGCATGTCTGGCTCTGGGGCGTGGGCCGTGCGCCCGCGATGGAGCCATTCACGAAGAAATACGGCATGAGCGGCACGATGATCACGGCCGTCGACCTCCTGCGCGGCCTCGCCGCCCTCGCCGGCTGGAAGCGGCTCGAGGTGCCGGGGGCCACGGGCTATCTCGATACCGACTACGCGGCCAAGGGGCGGGCGGCGATCGAGGAATTGGCCACGAACGACCTGGTCTGTGTGCATATCGAGGCCCCGGACGAGGCGAGCCATCAGGGCGATGCCGCCGAGAAGGTGAAGGCGATCGAGGAGATCGACGCCAAGATCGTCGCCCCGCTGCTGAAGCACCTCGCGGGCCTGGGCGACCACCGGATTCTCGTCTGCCCCGACCACCCGACCTTCATCTCGACGAAGACGCATTCCCGCGGTCCGGTGCCGTTCGTCATGGCCGGCAGCGGCATCGCGCCGTCGGGCCAGCGGACGTATGACGAGCTCGCGGCGGCCGCGGGGCAGGTGACGATCGAGCCGGGCTGGAAGTTGATGGGCGAGTTTCTAGGAAGCTAGTTGCCAACACCAATCGCGCCCCAGCGGCGCAGGGAGGAAGAGTCGATGGCCCTCGTGGTGCAGAAGTTCGGCGGGACGAGCGTGGCCGATCCCCAGAAGATCCTCGCGGCGGCGAAGAAGGCGATCGCGCGGCAGCAGGGGGGCCACCAGGTGGTGGTCGTGGTGAGCGCGATGGGCCACCAGACCGACGTGCTCGTCGACCTCGCCAAGCAGATCTCCGACCGGCCGAGTGCCCGCGAGATGGACATGCTGCTTTCGACCGGCGAGCAGGTGAGCGTGGCCCTCTTCGCGATGGCGATCCAGTCGCTGGGCCACAAGGCCGTGAGCCTCACCGGCGCCCAGATCGGCATCCGCACCGACTCGACCCACACGAAGGCACGGATCAAGTCGATCTCGACCGACCACGTGAAGAAGATTCTCGACGGCGGCGCGATCGTGATCGCGGCCGGCTTCCAGGGAATCGACCAGGATGGCAACATCACGACGCTTGGCCGCGGCGGCTCCGACACCACGGCCGTCGCGCTCGCGGCCGTCCTCGATGCCGACCTCTGCGAGATCTACACCGACGTCGACGGCGTCTACACGACCGACCCGCGGATGCTCCCCGAGGCGCGGCGGCTCGCCTCGATCAGTTACGACGAGATGCTGGAGCTCGCGAGCCTCGGCGCGGGCGTGATGCACCCGCGGTCGATCGAGTTTGCGAAGAAGTTTGGCGTGAAGGTGCTCGTGCGGTCGAGCTTCAAGGACGTGCCGGGCACGGTGATTCTCGCCGCCGAGGAATCGACGCCGCGGCCCGCCAGCGGCGTGGCCCTCGCGAAGGACGAGGCCCGGATCACCCTCGAAAACATCCCCGACCAGCCGGGCTCGAGCCACGCGCTCTTCTCGCAGCTGGCAGCCTCCGGCATCGCGGTCGACATGATCGTGCAGAACGTGGGGCAGGGGGGCCGCGCCGACATCTCGTTCACCGTTCCCGCCGACGACCTCACCGGAGCACTCGACGTCTCCAATCAGGTGGCCAGGCAGCTGGCTGCCACGGGCGTATCGCACGATGCGGAGCTCGCGAAGGTATCGGTCGTGGGCGTCGGCATGGAACGCGAGGAGGGGGTCGCCGGCCGGATGTTCACGGCGCTGTCGGCCGCGGGAATCAACGTCCGCATGATCACGACCAGCGAGATCAAGATCTCAGTGCTCGTCGACAAGAAAGACGCCCAGGCCGCCGTGCAGGCCGTCCACAGGGCCTTCGGCCTGGAGGCCGAAACGACCGACGGCGGAGCCGACGTTGCGGGTTCGCAGCTCGTGAAGTCGAGCCCGCTCGACGTCGTGCGGCGGCTCGAGGGCATGGAAGATCTCGCCATCGAAGACTGCCAGCTCGACTCCTCGCAGGCGCTCGTCACCTTTACCGACCTGCCCGACAAACCGGGCGTGGCGGCCGATGTCTTCGAGGAGGTGGGCCGAGCCGGACTCTTTGTCGACATGATCGTGCAGAGCCATCCCCGTAACGGCCTGGCGGAGATCTCGTTCACCGTGCCGGCCGGCGACCGCGACAAGGCGATCGACGTTGCGCAAAAGATCGCCGCGACCCGTGGTGCGACCGTCGCCGACGTGCCCCACGTCGCCAAGCTCTCGATCACGGGCGTGGGGATCCGCAGCCACGCCGGCGTGGCCGACCGGCTCTTCAAGCCGCTCGCCGATTGCGGGATCAACATCGACCTCGTGAGCACCAGTGAGGTCCGGCTCAACGTGGTCGTCGCCGCGGAGCACGGTGAGAAGTCGCTCAAGGTCCTGCGGGAAGCCTTTGGCCTCTCCTGAAGCCGCGAAGGAAACGCCGATGCCGGATACCATTTTCTCGAAGATCATCGCCCGGAGGATTCCGGCCCGCATCGAATACGAGGACGATCTCTGCCTCGCCTTTCACGACGTGGCCCCGCAGGCCCCGACGCACGTCCTCGTGATCCCGAAACAGCCGATCCCGTCGCTCGCCGACCTCACCGACGCCGACGAGCCGCTCGTCGGGCATCTCATCGGCGTGGCCACGAAGCTCGCCGTGAAGCTCGGTCTCGGCAACGGCTACCGGCTGGTCGTGAACTGCGGCCGCGACGGCGGCCAGTCGGTCGATCACCTGCACGTCCATCTGCTCGGTGGCAGGTCACTCGGCTGGCCACCGGGGTGAGTTTGGGCGCCGGCTCGCGTTCTCTAGCGCCGCACCGGGGCTTCCGTGCTGGACGCAACCACCGCCGCGCCGCCGCGCATCTCGTCGGCCAGGAGCATGAGGTCATCCGGCTTGACGGCAAACTGACCGATGTAGGGCCGGGTGTAGGCCATGAGGATCACGAAGCAGCACGTGATCCCCACCGCCACCATCGATAAGGCAATGCGTCGGGCCCGGTAGTTCTCGGCGTGGATCAAGCCCACGCCGAGCAGGGTGAGGACTGCCAGCGCGCCGATGATGCCCCAGCGAGCAGTCGGTGGCCGAGTGGCGGCGATGCGCAGTCGCGTCTGCCTGGCCTCCGTGGCCTGCCGTAAGTGGTCGCGCAACTCGGTCTTGAGCGGCTCGTCGGACAGGCCATGAATGACTTTCCGTAGGGCCCGGAGCGGAGCGGCGGCGATTCGGGGCGTGAGCAGGTGGGCCATCTGGGGCCACTCTTCGAGGGCCAGGAACTCCACCGATTTCTGCACGAGCCCAGTCACGGCTCTGGCCGGTTCGGACGTGTCATCCTCAAGCGCCTCCTGCATCTCGCGATAGGCGGCAGCCTCGGTCCGGGCAGCCTCTTCCGCCCGGCCGTGCTCCTCCCAGATCGGCATGGCGATGAACGAAACGAGCAGTCCGAAGGCGAGGCCGATCTGGGCGGGCACCTCGGCCTCGAGCTGCCCCAGTTTCTCGCCGCTCCGGCCGGCGATCCAGGGGACGAAATACCAGTGCACAACGACTGCGAAGCATCCCCAATAGAGCAGCAGGAAGCCGATCAGTAGGGGCATCGGCAGGGCGAGTATGCCGTCGAAAACAGCGGTCAGCCTAGTCATGGGCGAACTGGGTCCTGGCGTTGAGCGTCGGTCGGAGATCCCTTGAATAGCGGGCCGGCAAGCCCGTTTCCACCCTGAATCATCGGCCGGCGCGCGCCGCGGCCAACAGTTCCGCGTCGCCGCCAGCAAGGAGGGTAAATGGGTGGGTTCAGGCAGGCGCGGCCGAAAGGACCGTGAGTCGGGTAGCTGATTCATATCTATATTAAGATTTTCGGCTGAGTGAACGCGGCAGTCCCGCATGGCATCTGGAGCGATCAGCATGATGGCAGTCATCCGTTTGCAGTTCATCTTCACGGCGCTGGTTCTGGCCTGCCTGTCCCGGGCGGTGGCCGCGGATTCATCCACGCTCGAACTCCGCCCGCACGACCATGTGATTCTCGTCGGCAACACCCTCGCCGAGCGGATGCAGTATTTCGGGAATTTCGAGACGCTTCTCCATGCGCGGTTTCCCCGGCAGGAGCTTTACGTCCGCGACCTCGGCTGGTCGGCCGACGAACTCACGATCCGGCTGCGGTCGCAGGGGTTCCGCGACCACGGCAGCAACCTGGTGGACCATGCGCCTGACGTCATCATCGCGATGTTCGGGTTCAACGAGTCGTTCGCCGGGCCCGGGGGCGTCGCGAAGTTCGAACAGGATCTCGCGGCATTTGTAAAGGATCCGTACTCCATCGACCGCTACACCTCGCCCGGCGGCGACTGGGACCGAGCCGCCGGTGAGAACAAAGCCGGCCGGGGCGAGAAGCCTGTTCGCAAGGTCGTCCTCGTCTCCCCGCTCGCACATGAAAACCTGAAGCGGCCCAGCCTGCCCGATGGCGCGGAAAACAACGCCCGCATCGCCCTCTACACCGAGGCCATGCGGAAGGTGGCCGCCCGCGAGGGGGCGGTCTTCGTCGATCTTTTCACGCCCAGCCGCGACCAGATGGCGAAGTCGGCAGAGCCCTGGACGATCAACGGCATCCATGTGAACGAGCATGGCGACCGGGAGGTGGGCCGGATCCTCGACGAGGCCCTCTTTGGGCCGCGGCCGGCCGCGGCCACGGTCGACCTCGGAAAACTCCTCGCCGCCGTGAACGAGAAAAACCTGCAGTTCTTCTACGACCATCGTGCGGTCAACGGCTGCTACATCTACGGTGGCCGCAAGAATCCCTACGGCACGGTGAACTTTCCCGCGGAGTTCAAGAAACTCCGCGCGATGACGGCCGTCCGCGACCGGCGGGTCTGGGACGTGGCCCAGGGAAAATCCGTGCCCGATGCGATCGACGATTCGGGCACCGGCGACCTGCTCCCGATCGAGACCAACGCGAAGACGCCCGCCCCCGCGACCACGCCGGAGGAGTCGTTGGCGAAGATGGAGATCGAGGAGGGCTACGAGGTGAATCTCTTCGCCTCGGAGATCGAGTTTCCCGAGCTCGCGAACCCGGTGCAGATGACGTTCGACGCCAAGGGCCGGCTCTGGATCGCCACGATGCCCGGCTACCCGCAATACCTCCCCGGCGTGCCGGTCAACGACAAGATCCTGATCTTCGAAGATACCAACGGCGACGGAAAGGCCGACAAACAGACGGTGTTCGCCGACGGCCTCCATCTGCCGACCGGCCTCGAGGTCGCCGATGGCGGGCTCTATGTCGCGCAGGAGCCGAACCTCGTTTTCCTGAAAGATACCAACGGTGACGACAAGGCCGACGTCCGCGAGATCGTGCTCGACGGATTCGATTCGGCCGATTCGCACCACGCGATCGGCGCCTTCGCGAGCGATCCGGCCGGCGGGCTGCTCATGGAGGAGGGGACGTTTCACCAGACGGCGGTGGAGACGATCCGCGGCCCGAAGCGGTGCTCCAATGCCGGCATCTTCCGCTACGACCGCCGGCGGGAGCAGTTTGACGTCTTCGTGTCGTACGGCTTCGCGAATCCCTGGGGCCAGACGTTCGACCGCTGGGGACAGTATTTCGTGGCCGACGCCTCGGGCGGCACCAACTACTTCGGCACCGCCTTCTCCGGGGATGTCGACTATCCGCAGAAGCACGGCGGTCTGAAGCAGTTCCTGAAGATGCAGTGGCGGCCGACCTCGGGCTGTGAGTTCGTCAGCAGCCGCCAGTTTCCCGACGATGCCCAGGGCAACTACCTGCTCAACAACTGCATCGGCTTCCAGGGCATCCTGCAATACAAGATGCGGGACGATGGCGCGGGGTTCGCGGCCGATCCGGTCGACCCGCTGCTCAAGTCGAACGACCCCAACTTCCGCCCCGTCGATCTCGAGTTTGGGGCCGACGGCTGCCTCTACGTGGTCGACTGGTACAACCCGCTCGTCGGCCACATGCAGCATTCGTTGCGCGACCCAAATCGCGACCACTTCCACGGCCGGATCTGGCGGGTGAAGGCGAAGGACCGGCCGCTCGTCGTACCGACACAGATCGCCGGCGAGCCGACCGAGACGGTGCTCGACGCGCTCAAGGTCTATGAGGATCGCACGCGATATCGGACCCGGGCCGAACTGCGGGCCCGCCCGACCGCCGAGGTGGTTCCCGCACTCGAGAAGTGGGTCGCGATGCTCGACCCGAAGGATCCCGACTCCCAGCACCACCTCGTCGAAGCGCTCTGGGTGCATCAGGGGCAGGACGTCGTGAACGAATCGCTGCTCGACCGGATCCTCGCGTCGCCAGAGCCGAAGGCCCGCGCGGCGGCCACCCGCGTGCTCTCGTTCTGGCGTGACCGGGCGGGCGACGCGTACGGCAGGCTGCGGAAACTCGTCGCCGACGAGCATCCGCTCGTCCGGCTTGAGGCGGTGCGGGCCTTGAGCTTCTTCCGCGATCAGGAGGCGATCAACATCGCGATCGAGTCGCTCGTGATGCCGCAGGACGACTACCTCTCGTATGTTTTCCGTGAGACGATGCAGACGCTCTCGCGGCGGGTGCCGGCGGTGACGGCCGGCGGCGCGTCGGGCTCGGCCCGGCCGCTGGTGACGCTCATTGAGAGCGGCCGGCTGCCGGAAAACCGCGTGGGCGACGCCGTCGATATGCTCCTGCAACGCGGCGGCCCCGAGGAACTCGGCTGGCTCTTCGCCGAGTTTCTCGAGCCGAAGAAGATTCCCGGCAGCCAGCGGGGAACGATCGGCGCGGGCCTCGTGCAGGCGGCAGTCGAGCGGGGCATCAAGCCCGCCGGCAGTCTCGACGCCCTGCGGCCGCTGCTGGAGGGCCCCGATCGCGGCCTCCAGATCCCGGCGATCAAGCTCGCGGCGGCCTGGCGCGACAGCTCGATGATCCCGGCGCTCCAGACGCTCGCCGCCGGCGAGAAGGCCGGCGGCGAGCAGCAGCGGCAGGCGATCCTCGCGCTCGCCACGCTCGGCACACCCGAGGCGAAGGCCACGATCGAATCGCTCTGCACGGCCGATCGACCGGAGCCGGTGCGGCTGTTCGCGATCGCGGCGCTGGCCAGGCTCGACGCAGCCGCCGCCGCCGCGCGGGTGGCGGAAGTGCTCGCCGCAGTCCCCTCGGCGACGCCCGCCGCGGCAGAAAAGCTGCCGACGGAGATACTCGACGCCCTGCTCGACCGGCGAGACGGCCCGGCGAAGCTCGCCGCGGCGCTTGCGTCCAGGCCGCCGTCGGCCGACGTGGCGAAAATGTTTTTGCGGCACATGTACGCCACCGGCCGCACCGAGCCGGCCGTCGCCGACGCGCTCACCAAGGCCGCCGGCATCGCGGCCAACCCGCCGCCCCCCTCGCAGGAGGAGATCGTGAAGATCGCGGCCGAGGTGGTTGCAAAGGGGGATCCGGCTCGCGGCGAGGCGATTTTCCGACGGACGGAGATCGCCTGCATGAAGTGCCACGCCGTCGCCAAGGCCGGCGGCAACATCGGACCGGAACTCTCGGCCGTGGGCTCGATCTCGCCGCCGGAGTACATCGTGGCGTCGATCCTCAACCCCGACGCCTCGATCAAGGAGGCCTATGTCACCCGCAGCGTCATCACCGACTCGGGCGAGGTGCACACCGGCATCCTCGTCGACCGCGATGAACTGCGGGTGCGGCTGCGCGACGCGACGGGCAAGGTGATCACGATTCCGACGGCCGAGATCGAGGAGGAGGTCGAGGGCAAGTCGCTGATGCCCAAGGGACTGACGACGTTCCTCACGCAGCAGGAATTCCTGGATCTCGCCCGGTTCGTGTCGGAGCTCGGCAAGCCGGGCCCTTATGCGATCCGCTCGACGCCGACGATCCAGCGGTGGAAGCTGCTCGAGAATCCGCCGACCGATCTGCCGAAGGCCGACTCGATCCCGTCGGACGAGCAGTTCGAGAAGCTCGTCCTGAAGGGGCCGGGGCTCCGCTGGAAATCCGCCTACGGCAAGACTGGCGGAGGCCTGCCGCTCGACGAGCACGTGGCTCTCGACGGCTCGGGCCTCCAGTTGCTCTGGCTGCAGGGAGAGATCAGCGTCGACGGGGCCGGCCCGGTGAACCTGCGGATCGCGGCCCCCGAGGGCACGGCCGCCTGGATCGGCGGCAAACGGATCGACCTCGCGCAGACAGGCTCGGTGCCGCTCGAGAAGGGGAGCAACTGGCTCACGCTCCGTGTGCCCACAACGCCTGGGACGGATCAGGAGGTGCAGGTCGAGGTCGGCAAGACGACGGGCTCACCCCGCCGCGTCGAAGTCGCCGGCGGCCAGTGATTGCCGCCGGTCGTGGTGAACCTGGGAGACGAGGTCTACCCGAGCACGTCGGTGAGCACTTCCTCAGCGACGTAGATCGGGAGGTTGGGCTCGCAGGTGACAGCCACCGCGATCGCGTCGGACGGGCGGGCGTCGATCTCGATCATTTCGCCGTCCTTGAGCACCCGAATCGTGGCGAAGTAGGTGTGCTCCTTCAGTTCGCTGATCACGATGTCTTGGAACTCACCGCCGAGTAGTTCCACCGACGCGACGAGCAGATCGTGCGTGAGGGGCCGCGGCGACTGATGATGCTTCACGCGGCGATCGATGCTCGTCGCCTCGAAGAGGCCGATCAGGATCGGAAACGTGCGGTCTCCCTCGACCTCCTTGAGGTAAACCACCTGCTGGTCGTTGATCTCGCTGATGATGATCCGCGAGAGTTCCATTTGGACGCTCATGATTCGACTCCGGCTGAGGTGCTCCACCTGGGCACTATGGTACCCGATCGCGGAGGGCAATTCACGCGGTGACAGGCTGAAGCCTGTCCTACTTTCGCTTTTGCAATTCTGCGAGCGTGGCCAGGCCCTTGGCGAGCTTGGCCTCCAGTTCGGCCAGTTGCTCGCGCTCCTTCTGGACGACGGCCGGCGGGGCCTTCGCCGCGAACTTCTCGTCGGCCAGCTTTGCCTGCTTTGCCTTGATGAAGCCGGCTGTCTTCTCATTTTCCTTCGTCAGCCGCACGATCTCGGCCCCCACGTCGATCAGGTCGGCCAGGTCCACGAAGAGATCGCAGCCCAGGGCAGTGGCCGTCGCCGCACCGGCCGCACCGGCCGCGTCGGGCCCCGCCGCCGTGATCTCCGCCGCCGCCATCGCTTCGATCGAGGCCTGCATCGGGGCCAAAAGGTCGACCGTGTCACGCGGGGCCTTGATCGCCACCTTCACGCGGGTCTTCGGCGGCACGTTCTGCCGGGCCCGGATTTCGCGGATCGCGCCGACCACGCCGAGGAAGGTGCCAAACTGCGTCTCCGTGCGGCCGTCGATCCAGGCGGCCGGCGGCGCGGGCCACTTCGCCACCATGATCGACTTCGCCAGGCCGTCCGTATCCCACGGCATCCGTCGGCTACCGGCCGCTTGGGCCAGATGCTGCCAGATCTCCTCCGTGACAAACGGCATGATCGGGTGCAGGAGCCGCAGGATCGTGTCGAGCCCCAGGAGCAGCATCGACTGCGCCTGCCTGCGGGTCGCCGGGTCAGCCAGCCGCGATTTGCAGAGTTCGAGATAGGCACTGCAGTACTCGTCCCAAGCGAAGGCATAGAGAATCCGCGCCGCCTCGGCGAAGCGGTATTCGTCGATCGCCTTCGTCGCATCGCGGGTGACGCTCGCGAGGCGGCTCAGGAGCCAGCGGTCCTCAAGTGCCGTGCTGCCGTCTACCGGCAGTCCCGAGGCAAGATCCTCGCCGGCAAAGTCCTCGAGGTTCATGAGGACAAACCGCGTGGCGTTCCAGAGCTTGTTCGAGAAATTCCGGCCCGACTCGAACCGCTCCGAGAGCGCGGGCCCACGGGGCAGGGCGAGATCCTCCGGGCTCTGCGCCCACTGCGTGCGGAAGGCCTGCTTGCACTTCGGGCACTCGATCTTGGGCAGCATACGGTTCTGCACGGTCTGCTCGATCCGCGCCTCGCACTGCGGGCACTGGAATTCGACCGGCATCCGCACGTCCTGCGTCTCGGTGGCCATGCTCACCATCCCAAACCGCAGGGCGTCGGCACCGAGGGCGTCGATCACGTCGAGCGGGTCGACGCCGTTGCCCTTGCTCTTGCTCATCGTCTCGCCGTAGCGGTCGAGGATCTTGGGATGGATGGCGACGTCGCGGAAGGGGATCTTTCCGGTGTCGAAGATGCCCATGATCACCATCCGCGCGACCCAGAGCGTGATGATGTCGCGGCTGGTGATGAGCGTGTTCGTGGGATAGAAGCAGGCGAGCTCCGGAGTCTCCACGGGCCAGCCGAGCGTGGAGTGCGGCCAGAGCGCCGAGGAAAACCAGGTATCGAGCGTGTCGGGATCGCGAACGAGCGGCTTTCCATCGACAGCGTCCACGCCGAGTGATTCGTCGGACGAGCAGACATGCCAGCCGCCGTGGCCGTCGGTCTTCCACGACACGGTCTTCCGGCCTGCGAACGCCCTGGCAAGATCGACCTCCGCCACACCCTCCACGTGCCAGATCGGAATCCGGTGGCCCCACCAGAGTTGCCGGCTCACCGGCCAGTCGCGTTTCTCGCCCAGCCAGTCGAGATAGCTCTTGGAGTATCGCTCCGGCACGATCCGCACGTCGCCCTGCGCGACGGCGTCGAGCGCAGGCTGGGCGATCTCGCTCATGCGGATGAACCACTGGTCGGCGAGAAACGGCTCGATCGGCGTCTTCGACCGGTCGGAATGTGCCAGCTCGATGATGCGATTTTCCACCTGTACGAGCTGGCCTGCCGCATCCAGATCGGCGACCACCTTCGTGCGGGCCTTCTGGATCGTGAGGCCGGCGTAGGGGCCCGCCTCGGCGTTGAGACTGCCGTCGGGATTGAGGATGTTGATCATCGGCAGGCCTTGCCGCAGGCCGACGTCGTAGTCGTTGGGATCGTGGGCCGGCGTGATCTTCACGCAGCCGGAGCCCATCTCGGGCTTCGCCCACTCGTCGGCCATGAGCGGAATCGCCCGGCCCAGCAGCGGGAGCCGCACTTTTCGGCCACTCTTCGCCATCGCCGCGAGCGCCTCGAGCACCGGCAGCAGCTCGCGGCGGCGGGTCTCGAGTTCGTCGATCGCCCGGTCGATGTCGGCATGCTCCTTGGATGCTGCGGTGGCCCGCTTTTCCCGGAGCGCTTTCTCCGCCTCTTCAAGTGCCGCTGCCGGCGTCGGATGCACCGCCACGGCCGTGTCTCCCAGCAGCGTCTCGGGCCGCGTCGTGGCCACCGTCACGCTCGTCGGCTCGCCCGGCTGCGGATCGATGACGTCGTAGCGGATGTGCCAGAAGTGGCCCTTCACCGTTTCGTGAAACACCTCGTCGTCGCTGACGGCGGTCTGCAGGAACGTGTCCCAGTTGACGAGCCGCTTGCCGCGCCGGACGAGGCCCTTCTCGAAGAGCCGGAAGAATGCCTCGCGGACGGCGGCGGCACATTGGTCGTCGAGCGTAAACCGCACCCGATCCCAGTCGCAGCTCGCCCCCAGGTCGCGGAGCTGCCCGAGGATTCGCTTTTCATACTGCTCCTTCCAGGCCCAGATCCGCGCGACGAGTTTTTCACGGCCCAGATCGTGGCGGGAGAGTTTTTCCTCCTCGAGCAGGCGGCGTTCGACGACGGCCTGCGTGGCGATGCCGGCATGGTCGGTGCCAGGCATCCAGAGCGTGAGGTACCCCTGCATCCGCCGCGTGCGGACGAGCATGTCCTGCAGGCTGTTGTTGAGGGCGTGGCCGAGGTGCAGCGCGCCGGTGACGTTGGGCGGCGGTATGACGATCGAGAAGACCGGTTTGCCGTCCGGCGAACCGGCACCGGCCTCGGGTTCGGCGTGCCAGTAGCGGCCGGCATCCCAGAGGGCGCGGCAGCGGGCCTGGGCCGCCTTGTGGTCGTATTGCTTCGGCAGTTCGTGCATGGAAATCCTCGGTGAGCGGCAAATATTGCCAGAAGCGGTGGGTTTTCGCCACGCCGCACTGTCGGAAAGGCAGCCTGAAGACCACCCTACTTGGAAAGGAAGTAGTGAAATGAGTCGGCGAGCGCGAGCCAGCTGGCCTCAATCACGTTTTCGCTCACGCCCACCGTGCCCCAGACGGTCTCGCCGTCGGTGCTTTCGATAGACACGCGAACCTTCGCCGCCGTGCCTTCCTGGGCGTTGATCACCCGCACCTTGTAGTCGAGGAGGTGCATCCGCGCGAGGGCGGGGTAGACCGTTTCGAGGGCCTTGCGGAGCGCCGCGTCGAGCGCGTTCACCGGGCCGTCCCCCTCGGCAACCTCGTGCCGCTGGCCACCCTCCACCAGCAACTTTACCATCGCCTCGGTCCGCACGTCCTGTCCGTCGCGGCTTTCGACCACCACGTTGTAGCTCTGCTTCTCGAAGCGGGGCGTGAATGTGCCGGCGCAGCGGTCGACGAGCAGGTCGAACGACGCTCCCGCGGCCTCGAACTGCCAACCCTCGTTTTCCAGCCGGCAGACCTCGGCCAGCACCTTGTCGAGCAGCGTGCGGTCATTTTTCACGTCGGGCCGTGTGACCAGTGCCGCGATGTTCGATCGGCCCGAGAGTTCGCTGACGAGGATTCGCCGCGAATTGCCCACCGCCTCCGGCGCAATGTGCTCGTACGATTCGGCCGCCTTGCTGACGGCGTGGACGTGCATGCCGCCCTTGTGGGCAAAGGCGCTCGAGCCGACGAACGGCTGGCCCGGCCGGTACGACATGTTGGCCGTCTCGTAGACGAACCGCGAGAGTTCGGTGAGGTGGGCCATGCCGGTGCCGCCCAGCACCGTGTAGCCGGAAAGCTTGAGCGCCAGGTTGGCGACGACCGAGATCAGGTCGGCATTGCCGCACCGCTCGCCGATACCGTTGATCGTGCCCTGAACCTGGGCCGCCCCGCCGGCGACGCCGGCCAACGAATTTGCGACTGCCAGATCGCAGTCATTGTGGCAGTGGATACCGATGGCCACCGGGCAGCCGGACTGTTCGATTGCCACGCGGGCGGCGGCGGTCAGCGCCGCGATCTCATCGGGGAGCGTGCCGCCGTTGGTGTCGCAGAGCACGATCCGCGTGGCCCCGGCCTGGGCCGCCGCGAGGATCGTCTGCCGCGCATAGTCGGCATCGAGCTTCCAGCCGTCGAAGAAGTGCTCGGCATCGTAGAACACTTCGCGGCCTACCGTGGTGAGGTAGGCGACCGTATCGGCGATCATCGCGAGGTTTTCCTCGCGGGAGACGCCGAGCACCTCGGCCACGTGAAAGGCCGAGGTCTTACCGACGATCGTGATCACGCTGGTGCCGGCATCGAGCAGGGCCTTCATGCCGGGATCCTCGGCGGCCGTCATTCCGCGGCGGCGGGTCATGCCGAATGCGGCCACCCTCGAATGGGAAAGATTCAGATCCTTGACGCGGGCGAAATACTGGGCGTCCTTGGGATTGGAGAGCGGGTAGCCGCCCTCGACGAAATCGACACCGGCCTCGTCGAGCCGCCGCGTGATCGCCAACTTGTCCTCGAGGGAAAAATTGACGCCTTCGCCCTGCGAGCCGTCACGGAGCGTGGTGTCGTAGATTTCGATCGTGCGCACAGGCCGGGCCTTTTAGGCGTCCTCGTCCGCATCGTCCGCATCGTCTTCGGCGTCGAGGTCGGAGGATTCGTCGGATTCGTCTTCCCAATCCTCCTCCACGTCATCCTCGCCTTCAAGTTCCTCGTCGATTTCCTCGTCATCCTCGTCATCCTGATCGACATCGCGGTCAACGGGGGCCGTGGCGACGGTGGCGTGCGGCTGGATCTTGAGTTTGCGCGGGGCCGGATCAGCCGGCAGCGGCGTCGTGCCATTGCGTTCGGCCCACTGCTCCAAGGTCAGGAGCACCTCGCGGGCCTGGGAACCGGCATACTGGCCGACGATGCCATCCTCGGCCATGAAGTCGATGAGCCGGGCGCCGCGGCCGTAGCCCACGCCCAAGGCCCGCTGGAGCAGCGACACGCTGCCGCGGCCCTCGCGGATCACCACTTCGACGGCAGCCTCGTACATCTCGTCGCGATCCTTGCCGGACGAGCCCTTCGGGGCATCGCCCGACGGGGCCGGCTGCAGGTTCACGAGTTCCGCGGCGTATTGCGGCTCCTCGGTGCCAACTGCGGCCATCACGCGGCCGATCTCCTCATCGCTGACATACGTGCCCTGTCCGCGGAGGATCTGGCTCGTGCCGGGTGACAGGAACAGCATGTCGCCGTTACCCAGCAGCCGGTCGGCACCGCACTCGTCGAGCACCACGCGGCTATCGGTGCGGCTGGCCACCTGGAAGGCGATTCGCGCCGGCAAGTTGCTCTTGATGAGCCCCGTAATCACGTCGACGGTCGGCTTCTGTGTGGCGAGAATCAGGTGGATGCCCACCGCCCGGCTCTTCTGGGCCAGACGGATGATGTGCTGCTCGATCTCCTTGCCGGCCGTCATCATCATGTCGGCGATCTCGTCGGCGATCATCACGATGAAGGGCATCGTCGTCGGGATTGCGGCGGCTTCCTCTTCACCGGCCGGATTGATCCGCTTGATGAGCTCCTCGCGGCCGAGCTGGTTGTATTGCGAGAGATGCCGCACGCCGACCTTGGCCAGCAGCGTGTAGCGTTCCTCCATCTTTTCAACGGCCCAGGCGAGGATCGCCTCGGCCTTCTTCATGTCGGTGACGACCGGGTGCATGAGGTGGGGCAGCGCCTTGTAGGGCGTGAGCTCCACCATCTTGGGGTCGATCATCAGCATGCGGACCTCGTCGGGACGCCTTGTCATCAGCATCGAGACGATGATCGAATTCAAGCAGACCGACTTGCCGGTGCCCGTACGGCCGGCGATCAGAAGATGCGGCAGGCTCGCCATGTCGACCACCATCGGGTTGCCGGCGACGTCCTTGCCGAGGAAGATCGGGATCTTCATCGTGCGGCTCTTGGCCTGCGTCTCCTCGATCACCTCGCGGAGGCGGACCATCTGGCGGTCGGTATTTGGCACCTCGACCCCCACGGAGTTCTTGCCAGGGATCGGCGCCACGATCCGCACGCTCGGCACGCGGAGGGCGATGGCGAGGTCGTCGGCGAGGTTTGCGATCTTGGCCAGGCGGAGACCGGCCTCGAGTTCGATCTCGTATTGCGAGATGACCGGGCCGGTTTCGATCTCGACCACGCGGACCTTGAAGCCGAAGTCGGCGAACGTCTTCTCGAGCACGCGGGCCCGTTCGCGGACCTCCTGCTCCTGGGCGTCGAGCTGCAATTGCTCGGCTGGCAGCAGCAGTTCGAGCGATGGCAGTTCGTAGTCGGCCGCCGGATCGGGGGCCATCTGCAGGACTTCGGGCTTGCGGCGGCGGTTGACGAGCGATCTGACCGGCACCGCCGGACGAACCTCCTCGACAACCTCGGAGTCTTCGCTCGCCTCGGAGGCGTCATCGGTATCCTCGGCGGCCTCGTCGGCGGCCTCGAACTCGTCGGCCTCGATCGTCGGCTTCTCGCGACGCCGCACGCGGACCGCGGGCTCGATACCGTCGTCTCCAGCAGTGCCGTCGGGAGCGGCTTCTTCACCGAGTCGCGAGGCCAGCCGCGACCGCAAGCCAGGGAAACCAGCCAGCGGATCGGCGACCTGCATGTCGGTGTCGGCACCCGCGGAAGCCGACCGCGTGGCCAGCCGCCGACCGAGAGCACTGCCCGCCCCGCCAACGATCGCCAGGAGGCTCCTGGCCCCTGCGGCTGCCCGCAGCAGGACGGCATCGCAGGCGAGAAAGAGGCCGGCGCCGGTGATCGCGGTCACGATGATGGTGGCGCCGGCAGTGGCAAAATAGGCTTCGGCGAAGAGCCGACCCGTGGCGCCGGTGGAGCCGCCGGGGCCCCAGAGCGGCCGGGAGATCCAGGCTGGCGAAAACATTGCCAGCAGCGTGCAGACGCCCACCGTGGCGAGCACGGCACCGATGGCCCGCAGCGGGAGATCGGGAAGCGAGCAGCGCTTCAGCAGCATGACATCGAGACCGGCGAGAAGCCCGACCACGAACCACGCGCCGAGCCCGAAGCTCTCGAAGAGCCCCGTCGCCACCGTCGAACCGAGCAGACCGCAGGCATTCGTCGCCCGGGCATGCGGTGGAAACTCCCGCGCGGCTGGCGGATCGGCTGGATCGAACGTTGCCAGTGCCGCGATCAGAAACGCGCAGACGGCGAGCAGCCCAAGCGCCGTCAGATCGCGAACGCGATCCCGCGGGGCGGCTTCGGGAGCCGGAGCGGCTGGAGCAGCGGCTTCCTTGGCGGCGCCGAAGCGGCCTCCAAAAGGTGCGCGCGGAGAGAGCGACGAGGGCAGAGGGCGATCGACGGTTGCCATATGGGGAGTCCTTTCCATCCAAACTCTACAGGGCAGTTCCTGCCGCGGCGGCCGCCCGGCGGCCAGCCAGCCCGTCGATCCATTCCGGTTGTGTCGAATACTCCGGCCGTGCCGCTTGTAGACCGCTTGGGGACGAAGCGGACGACAAACTACACTCTGCCGCATGCCCACCCGCCCACAACCCAGCCAACTCACCCGTCAGGCGACTGAGACCTTCGTCATCCTGGCCGCGGCGGGAATCGTGCACGAACTCTGGCGGGCAGAGCTGATTTCACCGCCGGCTATCTGCTGGCTCGTGACGGTCATCGCCCTTGTGAAAACAGCCTACTTCTTCGTCGAAAACCTGCAGCACATTCTGCTCGCGACCTCCCACGAGATTCCCTATCACAAGTTTCTCGCCCTCATGGGCGTGAACATGACGCAGATCACGGCCTCGTTTGCGCTCGATTTTTTTCTGCTCGAGGCCGTCGCAACGGAAAGCTTCAGCGGGTTTGCGGCGGGGCTCGCCGAGCCAAGAATCCTCTTCGACTGCTTCTTCTACAGTCTCTTGAACTTCACGTTCTTCGGCTTCGGCGACATCACGCCGCAGTCGATCCCCGCCAAGCTCGTCACGCTGATGGAGGTGACGCTCGCCTTCTTCACGGTCATCTTCCTGCTCTCCGACTTCATCAGCCTGAAGGACTCCCTCCGCGGAAAGGATCGCAGCTGAAGGCCGCCCCGGGGGCTTCACCTTTCGCACGTCCATGCAATCACCGACCCTCGGCATCGCCTCCGGACTCGCCGCGGCGGCGTTCATGTCGCTCTCCTACCTCCTCTCTCGACAGCATGGGCTCGCGCAGCCCGCGGGCCGCAGGGAGTCGGCCGCGGAGCGGCTGCTCGTGCAATCGCATCTACTGATGGGGATCGTCTGCGTGCCGGCGCTGGTTGCCGTCTGGCCCGGCCGGATGCCGCCCGTTCGCGATCTCGTGCCGGCGCTTCTGGCGGCGGCGGGCTTTTATCTCGTTGGACAGATGATCATGTTTCACCTGCTTCGGCGGCTCGAGGCCTCGCGACTGACCCCGTTTCTCGGCCTCAAGATCTTCATCCTGGCCGCCATCGTGGCCGCGGTGCTCGGACAATCACTGACCGGCCGGCAATGGCTCGCCGTGGCGCTGAGCGTGTCGGCCACGGCGCTCCTGCAGAAGACCAGCGGCAGTTTGCCGGCGCGGGCGTTTGGTCTGATGCTTGCCGCCTGCCTCTGCTTCGCCCTCGCCGATCTCTGTATCGTGCGGCTGATCGATCTGCTCTCGACGGGCTGCGGGCTCGACCGTCTACGGGCCGGCGGGCTGGCAATGCTGTTGAACTACGCCGTCTGCGGCGGCATCTGTGGATTCGTGATTCTCGTCGCCCCTTTCTCGCCACTCAAGTCGCTACGGGCAACCGATCCGATCGCCGCCGACTGGAGTGCGGCGGGCCGGTACGCCGTCACCTGGCTCGTGTCGATGGCGCTGCTTTACACCTGCTTCGCGATCACCGGCGCCGTCTTCGGCAACGTGATCCAGTCGACCCGCGGGATGATGTCGATCATCATCGGTGCAGCGCTCGCGCACCTGGGTTGGCACGAACTCGAGCAACGGGTCGATCGCGAGGCACTCCTGCGCCGCCTGGGAGCGGCCGTGCTGATGACAGTCGCGATCGCGGTCTATGCGCTGAAATAGACCGTTTGATCCATCGGGGGCCGACGCGGGCCACAGCGACGGTCTACGCCAAAATGCCCTTCACAACCTTTCCATGAACGTCGGTCAACCGATACCGGCGGCCCTGGAACTTGTAGGTCAGCCGCTCGTGGTCGATGCCCAGAAGGTGAAGCATCGTGGCGTGGAAATCGTGGATGTGCACGCCATCCTTCACGATGTTGTAGCCGTATTCATCGGTCTCGCCGTACGTGATTCCCGGCTTCACGCCGCCGCCGGCCATCCAGACAGTGAAGCACCGCGGGTGATGATCGCGGCCGAAGTTGCCGCCGGGTTTGTAGAGGCCCTGGCAGTAGTTGGTGCGGCCAAACTCGCCGCCCCAGACCACGAGCGTGTCTTCGAGCATGCCGCGGCTGGCAAGATCCTGCACCAGCGCCGCTGCCGGCTGGTCAGTCTGCTTGCACTCCGACCGGATGCCGCCGGGCAGGCCGCCGTGGTGATCCCAGTCCTGATGGTAGAGCTGAATGAACCGCACGCCCCGCTCGGCCAGCCGCCGCGCGAGCAGACAGTTGGCCGCGAACGTGCCCGGATCCTTGGCGTCGGGGCCGTACATCTCCATGACGCTCTCCGGCTCGTCGGAGAAGTTCGTCACGTCCGGCACGCTCGACTGCATGCGGAAGGCCATCTCGTAGTTGTTGATCCGGGCCGTGATCTCGGCGTCGGGAGTGCCGGCGAACTGATGTTCGTGCAGTTGCCGGAGGCCGTCGAGCACCTGGCGTCGGTTCTCCGCAGACACGCCGGGCGGATTGTTGACGTATAGAACGGGATCGGCACCGGAGCGAAACCGCACGGCCTGATGCTTGGTCGGCAGGAAGCCCGAGCCCCAGAGATGCGACATCAGAGGCTGGCCGCCCTTGTTCTTCGTGATCAGGACGACGAACGAGGGGAGATCCTCATGGGCGTTGCCGAGGCCGTAGTCGAGCCAGGCGCCGATGCTCGGCCGGCCCGGGATCTGTGAGCCGCTCTGCATGAACGTCACGCCCGGACCGTGGTTGATGCTCTCCGTATGCATCGTGCGGATGAAGCAGAGCCGGTCGGCGATCTTGGCCGTGTAGGGCAGGAGTTCCGAGAGCGACGCACCGCTTTCGCCGTATTGGGCAAACTTGAATGGGGAGCCTGCCAGGGGAATCGAACTCTGGTTGCCTGACATGCCGGTCAGCCGCTGGTCGCCGCGGACGCTGTCGGGCAGTTGCTCGCCGTCCTTTTCGTTCAGCAGCGGCTTGTGGTCATAGAGATCGAGTTGTGACGGACCGCCCGACTGAAAGAGATAGATCACCCGCTTCGCCTTCGGCGGGAAATGAAATCCGCCCAGCACGCCGCCGGCACCATCCGCCGCGGGCCCATCGCCCAGCGCGGCCTTCCCAAGCATCTCCGCCAAGGCAACCCCGCCCAGCCCCATGCCGAACGAATTCAGCAACTCCCGCCGCGAAAAAAGGTGACAGCCACCAAATTTGGGTAATGTGCGCATGCTCGCCTGCCTATCTTGCCTAGATTTGGTGGCTGTCACCTTTTTACGACGCACCCATCGTAGTTCATCAGGGCGTTGATCACACTGGCCGCAGCGGCCACGTCAACGGCTGCCAACGCGGCGTTGGGCTTCCGATCGCCGACGGCGACCAGTTTCGCCGCGTCATCGGGGTGGGCCCGATACCATGCCAGTTGTTCGGCGTGCATCCGGCGGATGATTTGCCGTTCTTCATCGTCTGGTTGCCGGTTGGTCAGTAGATAAAACGCCCGGTCGAGTGTGCGATCTGCCTGGCCGTCATAGTCCGCCAGAAGCGTTTCGGCGAGCACCCGGGCCGCCTCGACGAATTGTGGGCCGTTCATGAGCACGAAGGCATGCAGGGGCGTGTTCGTGGCATCGCGCTTGGCCACGCAGACCACCCGCTTCGGTACATCGAAGCTTTCAAGCATCGGGGCCGGGCCGGTCCGCCGCCAGAAGGTGTAGAGGCTGCGGCGATAGAGCGCCTCCCCCTTGTCGGCAGCGGAGGGCTTGAACGACTCCGGCATGTCATAGGTCTTCACCGGGGGTCCACCCCGCTTGTCGACGAGCAATCCGCTGGCGGCCAGTGCGCCGTCGCGAATCATCTCGGCCGGCAGCCGATGCCGCGGTCCGCGGGCGAGCCAGATATTCAGCGGGTCGTCGGCCATCGTCTTCACGTCGGCGATGCTCTGCTGCCGGTAGGTCTGCGAGAGCATGGCCGTCTTGATCAAGAGCTTCATGTCCCAACCGAAGCCGCCCTCCGCCACCGGATGGGAGAACTGCCAGGCCAAGAGGTCGAGCAGTTCCGGATATTCCGGCCGCGTCGACTGGCTGCCGAGATCCTCGGGCGACTGCACGAGCCCGACGCCGAAGAGCGACTGCCAGAGCCTGTTGACCGTCACCCGCGCCAGCAGCGGATGGTCAGGATCGACGAGCCAGCGGGCGAGGCCCAGCCGGTTCTTCGGCTGGTCGGCAGGGAAGGGGGGCAGCACTTCCGGTGTGTTCGGCTCGACCGGTGCGCCACGCATGCTGTATTCGCCCCGTTCGAGCACATAGGCCATCTTCGGCTGCGGCAGTTCCCGCATGACCATGACCTCCTGCGGCTTCTCGGCAAGATCATCGCGGGACCGCCGCGCGTCCTCGAGGGCTTTCCGCTTCGCGGCCGTAATGCCGTCGAAGGCGGCTGCGACATAGTCACCAAGCAACTCCGCCGACTGCCTCTCGGCGATCGCCACCTTGATCGCTCCCGGCTCGAACGTCTCCCGCACCTCGAGCGGCGAAAGCAGCCGATCGAAAACGCGAAAGTCATCGACAAGGCCGTCCTTGAAGCCGCTGTCGCGCATCCGCTCGCCGATCCGGATCTGGTCGCCCCCGCCGCCGGTGATCTCGCGGGTGAGACTGTCACGCACCACCTCCGTGGCCGCAGGATGGCCGTTGACAAAGACCTTCAGGCCCGCCGCCATGCTTGAACCGTCGCTCGACACGGCCACGTGCACCCACTCGCCGACAGGGAGCGCTTCCGCTACCCGCACCGACACGGCATCTCCCGGCCAGAAGTGAATGAGCGACCAGCGGAGATGGCCGTCGGCGACGAGCAGTTCGTAGCCACGGCTGCCGGCATCGGTCCAGGCCTGCGAGCGATGAAACACGACGGCTCGTTCATATTTTGTCGGCGCCTTGATCCAGAGCGACACGGTGAACGGATGACTGCGGTGGAAATTACCAACTGGTGTCTGCACGGGGTGGTCGCCGGTAAGCCTGATCGCCTCGCCATGCCTGCCTGCGACGAGCGTATTCTCGGCGGGTGATGTCGCCGGCTCGTTGTTGCCCAGGCCACTGGCAAACTTCCCGTCCTTGCCACGAGCGTCGAACGAGTAGCGGACGATCTCGCCCGGAATTGTTCCGCCAGCGGCGTCGAGCGCGATTGGCATCACCGCCTTGCCGGCGATCCAGTCGGCCACGGCTGTCCGCACGCCGGCCTCGCTCACAGCCAACTCAGCCGCCGCCTCGCCGCAGGCCTCGTCGGCCTTCGCGAGCGCCGTCGCCGCCTGTCCATCGAGGATCCGCATCTTCGGCGTCGGCACCGACTGCGTGAAGAAGGAATAGAGCCCCGCCTCGTCGACGTCGTCGAAGAAGGCGAAGAACTGATAAAATTCCTTCTGCGCCAGCGGGTCGAATTTGTGGTCGTGGCAGCGGCAGCATTCGAGCGTGAGCCCGAGAAACGCCGTCCCGAACGTGGTCACGCGGTCGTTGATGGAGTTGACGCGATACTCCTCCTCGACCGATCCACCTTCGCACTCCTGTTGGTGAAGTCGGTTGAACGCCGTGGCCAGAAGTTGCTCGTCGGTGGCGCCGGGCAACAGATCACCGGCCAGTTGCCAGAGCGCGAACTGGTCGTACGGCAGGTTCTTGTTGAAGGCAGAGATCACCCAGTCGCGCCACGGCCACATCGTGGGCCGCTCGCGGTCGACCTGAAAGCCGTAGCTGTCGGAGTAGCGGGCAAGATCCATCCAGTCGGCGGCCATCCGTTCGCCGTAGTGTGGGCTCGCAAGCAGCCGATCGAGCAGTTTCTCATACGCATCGGGGGATGTGTCGGCGACGAAGGCCTCCACGTCGCCCGCACTCGGAGGCAGGCCGGTGATGTCGAACGAGGCGCGGCGAATGAGCGTAACCCTGTCGGCCTCGGGCTGATGCTTCAATCCTCGCTTGGCAAGTTTTTCCGCCACGATCGCATCGATCGGCTGAACGCCCGGTGATCCTTCCGGGCGGCCGGGCTTGACCGGCGACACGAATGCCCAGTGCGGCTCGTATTTTGCTCCTTCGGCAATCCACTGCTTGAGCGTCGCCACCTGCTCCGGGGAAAGCCGGCCGATCTTCGCCTCAGGGGGCGGCATGACGCTGTCGGGGTCGGCGGAGATGATCCGCGCCACGAGTTCGCTGGCATCGATGTCCTCCGGCACGATCGCCCGCGTGCCGCTCTCCAATTCCTCCGTGGCCTTATCGGCCACGTCGAGGCGGAGCCCCGCCTGCCGGTTGGCGTTGTCCGGGCCGTGGCAGGCGAAACAGTTGTCGGAGAGAATCGGCCGGATGTCGTTATTGAAGGAGAGCCGCGGCTGCGATGGGGCAACCACTGCCGCGGATGGCGCGGCTGCGCAAATCAGGCCGGCAGCACTGAAGCACACCGCACCAAAGGCGGCAATCGAAAGGCCCCAGAAGAGTGCCGTGCGATAGACGTGCTTCGAGCAACCCATGTGACCGTGTCCTGTCAGGGCTACCCGCGTCGCCGATTCGGAACGGTGGCCGAATCGCGGACCAGTGATGGTCGGTCAGCGGGACGGCGACTGACATGCAGCCGCCACATCGCCCCATTCTAGCAACGTAAGCGACCACCGCCAAAGAGATATTCGGAGGTGCTGCGCACCCAAGCACATTCCCCAATTACAAGACGATTCCGCTCAGTGCTCGAGCGTCGCGAGTTCTTTTTCAAGCGATTGGCGCATACGGGCAGCGACGTCGGGGAATTTATCCGCCACGTCGGTGGTTTCGCCGGGATCGCCTGCGAGGTCGTAGAGCGATTCTTGGGCTGCATCGAGTAACGCCGAACTCGCTCCGGCCTTGCCGGCCATCTTCCGCGGCAATCGGACCAGCTTCCACTTTCCTTCCCGGAAGCCAAAACGGCCCGACGATCCGTGGTCCTGCTGCAACAGCGCCGTGCGGCCGCGGGCCCCGGCATCGCCCAGCAGGGCGCCGAGCACGTCCACGCTGTCGGGAAATCCACCCGCGGAAATGGCCTGCCCGGCGAGCGTCGCGAGGCTCGCCGCGAGGTCGATCGTGCATACGATCTCGTCTGATTCCCCCGGCGCGATCCGGCCCGGCCACCAGGCAATGAACGGCGTGCGCGTGCCCCCCTCATAGACGCTGTATTTGCCACCGCGAAACGGCCCCGCCGGAGCATGATCGCCAAGCTTCTCGACAGCGTCGTCCTTATAGCCGTCGTCGAGCACGGGGCCGTTGTCGCTGCAGAAGATTACGAGCGTGTCTTTCGCGATGCCTAGCCGTTCGAGCGCGGCCGTCACTTCCCCCACGGTCCAGTCGAGTTGCGCGATGCAATCGCCGCGTGGCCCGAGCGGCGTCGCGGCCTGAAACCGTTCGTGCGCGGCACGTGGCACGTGGATGTCGTGCGACGCAAGGAACAGAAAAAACGGCCTGGCATCCGGGGCCTTGTCATGCGCCTTGATCCAGCGGACGCTTTCGGCCACCCACGCATCGGCCAGATCCTCATCACGAAACCGCGCCGCAGTGCCTCCCGTGTAGAAGCCGATCCGTCCGATACCGTTATGAATCGTATTGTTGTGGCCATGCGACCAATCCATCTTGAGGCGATCGCGATGGTCGACGCCATTGACGTGATCCGGTGAAGGCTTTTTATCCCCCACCCAGAGCGGATCGGCCGGGTCGAGGTTGTTCACGCGATGATCCGCGACGAATACCTGCGGCACTCGGTCGTTCGTGGTCGGCAGGATGAAGCAGTGATCAAAGCCAACCTCCAGCGGCCCGGGCGCGAGGGTGCCGTTCCAGTCGGGACCTGTTTCGTTTTTGCCCAGGCCAAGGTGCCACTTGCCGACGACCGCGGTTGCGTAGCCAGCCTGTTTCAGCATGCCAGGCAACGTGGGCATGCCGACGGGAATCACGCATGGCGAGTTTGGCGGAGCAACACCCGTGCCGGGGCGGCGGAAGGCGTATTCACCTGTCAGAAACGAATACCGCGTGGGCGTGCAGGTCGAGGCCGAGCAGTAGCCGCTCGTGAACCGGCGGCCTTCTCTGGCGAGCCGATCGATGTGAGGCGTCTTGACCCGCGTGGCCCCGTTGCACGACACATCGCCAAACCCCAGATCGTCGGCCATGATCACGACGACGTTCGGCAGCCGATGGTTCTCCGCCAAGGCAGCGGCCGGGCTGGCAGCGATGGCCGTCACGGCAATCGCTATCGCCGCCAGAAACAATCGCACACTGGGCATCACGGCCATGACCGTCTCCTCGAAAACGCACGCCATCATGAAAAAATAGAAACCGCTGGGCGAGTCTACCACCGACCCGAGTCCCATGGCCCGTGTCGCTTCCCTCACCTTTGCTCCAGCGGGCTGCTCGTGAACATGCGAGCCCGCACGGCGTCCGACTGCCTAGGGCACCCTGCTTTCGCACAAAGAACCGGGCCGCGGTGGTCACCCCGCGCCGAGAAAATTCGGCCGCAGGCGGTGGGCACCCGATTCGTGCTGCTTGAGGATGCCGACGAGGCTGCCTGAGGCGTCGACGGCGGCGAGCGCCGGGGCCGGAGAGCCCGGCACTGCGATCAGACCGCCGCGGATCGCGCGGGCGAGTTCGTCGGCGTCGAGAATGACCTGACGCAGATGCGGGATCGCCGCGGCCGGCGGGAGCATCACAGCGAGGACTGAATCCCGCGTCACCGCATCGAGCGGCAGCGACTGACTTTGCGTGAACGGACCGACGGCCGTCCGCACCAGCGACTCCATCACGGCCTTCGTGCCGAGGGCCTCGGCCAGATCGCGACCGATCGCCCGAATGAACGTACCCGACGAGCAGACGACGTCGAGACCGAGCCGCGGCCAGTCGTAGGCCGTGATCTCCAGGCGGTCGATCCGCACCGGCTTTTCCGCCAGCTCGACGGCCCGCCCCTTCCGCGCAAGCCGATAGGCCCGCTTGCCGTCGACGTGCACCGCCGAATAATCGCAGGGCCGCTGGAGGATCTCGCCGCGAAACGTCGCGGCGGCCGCTTCGATTTCGGCCTGCGTCGGGCGGACGGGATTCTCCTCGACCTCGATCGCCGTTTCGAAATCGTCCGACGGGCTCGAGCGACCGAGCAAAAACACCGACGAATAGTGCTTCGGCAGTTCGTGCAGGTAATCGACGAGCCTCGTGGCGTGGCCGACACACACGACCACGACGCCGCAGGCAAGCGGATCGAGCGTGCCCGCATGGCCGACCGTCTTCATGCCAAGCGCCCGCGCCACCGCATCGACGACGCGGCGCGACGACACGCCGGTCGGCTTGTCGACCGGAATCAAGCCGCTCAATGGGTGCTGCATCGGATTGCAAAGGCGTAGAGTTCGGCGATCTCTCCCGGCGATTTGCCGGCGAGTTGCATCCGCCGCCGGAGCGTGGAGGGATCATCGACTGCGCCGGCCACGAGCCGGTCGAATTTAAGGTTGACGACCGCCGCGGTGCGAGCGGCATCGGACCGGGCATGGCCGAGCGGGAAGTTCACGAGGCCGCCGCCGAGCGGGCCGAGCGCCGCATGCTCGACCGCCACGCTCGTCGGGATGCCCTCGGGATATTTTTCGTCGTAGGCCGGGCCACCATGCTCAATCACGATCCTCTCGATCAGCCGCTTGATCTCCGGATCGCGGATCGCCTCGTTTGAATAATCCTCCGGCAAGAGCATCAGCGAATCCCAGCCGACGGGCACGCCGCGGGAGGCTGCGTCGCGGGCTTTGAGCAGCGTCTTCGCGAGAATGTAGGGGAGCGAGTGGTCGGCCGACTGCCGCGTGGTCGGCGAACGCTTCGCCGGATCGGCGATGATCGAATAGGCCGGCTCATAGATCTTCACCTTGATCGCGTGGAGCGCATCGAGATCGCGGGCCAGTTCGGGCTGCGCCGTGAACAAGTCGACGAGCGATTGCAGCGCCCCGGCCGACTGGTGCTCATAGAGGCCGAGCTTGAAGTGCATCGCGTGGATCGCGAAGGCGTCGCCCCCCACGCCGAGTTCCAGATCGAACGGACTCTCGCCGTTCGGGCAAGGCTCGTTGAGCCGGTAGATCGCGAGCGGGTTGCGAAACACGTCCTGCGGGCCGACGAACCCCGCCAGCGACCGCCGGGCACTCATCACGGCCGCCTCCGCAGCGAGCGCCGCCGACGCCCCCTTCGAATCGGAGAGCTGATGGCCGGCGCGAATCGCCCGAAATGGCACATAGTGGGCCACAGCCATGCCGATCGCCGACTCGATCTGGTCTTCCGTGCCGCCGAGGGCGGCGGCGTAGGCGGCCGCGCATGCGACGGTGCCATGGTGGACGTGGTCGATCGCATACTTCCGCAGCGCAAAGACCTCGGCGAGCCGGCCGCGAATCTCGTCGATCAAGAGCATCACGCGGAGCGTCGCATCGCCGTCGAGCCCCGCCTCCCGGGCCGCCGCGATCGCGACGGGGTAATAGTCGTTGTGGCCAAACTCGCCGGCCGTCCGCCCCTTCGCCTTGTCGTAGCCGAAGTTCGTGCCGTTGGAGTCCCACTCACGGACGGCCGACGCATTGGCCGCCACTGCCTTTTCAATGGCACAGGGCTGGGCTGAGCCGAAGCAGATGCCGCCGCGGGTGCCTGCGGCCGCCGGCGAGCCAAGCGCCTCGCGGCGGAGCACCGTCGGGGCATTCGCGCCGAGGGCGAGCGCCGACACGCCGCAGCCGACGCTGTCGAGGTGAAACTGCTCGAGCCTCTCGAGCGTGGCCTGCCCGATCGGCTGCGGTGACTCGAGAAACTCGAGGCAATACCGGGCGAGGCCACGGGCCTGGTTCGCGGTCCGCGGCAGGACCAGGGTGGAGTGGGTTTCGCTCATGCCGGCAGGATACACTGCGGGCCTGCAACCGACGCAGGTGGGCCGCTCTACATTCAGGACGAGGCGACCGCTCAACCAGCAGTTTTTCACTGTCGGCGCAGCCCTTCCCAAAAATCCGGCCAGCGGGCGTCGGTTGTGAGCTCTTCGAAGCCACGGGCCAGAGGCCGCATCCAGCCCGAGCAGCACTGGGCGTTGCTTCAGCGGCTGCTTCTCGCCCGGCCGATTGGCACCGAGGTGCCGCTGGCCGCCCTATTCTTCAATACTTCGGCTCATTGACGAGGCGCACGCAAGAAACGTCGCCAGTCCCGCAGGCGAACCCCGAAACCAAGACGAAGCCTTCGCTTGCTTCGCTTCGCCACAGGCGGCCTCCAGACATTGAAACCCAATTCATCCGCCAGATAAGACCGCAAAGGCTCACCCGCCTCACCAGACACACTGCGGAGTTTCTCTTCGCCGATACCCTGAACTGCTGCGTTGAAATACAGCGCGGCGTCTTGGCATTGACGCGGCCAACGCTGCTGAATCCAACGGCTTGTATCGGTCATGATCTGATAGGCGCCGAGCGTCGCGAACGCATCTTGGTTCGAATCCTGTTCCGAGTGCCTTCTGATGATTGCCGTAGGTATCGTTGAGTAGGCCAGCCCGGCAGGATCTGCAAGCAACACCGGGGTCATTCGGTCGTTATCAAACGCATTACCACCGTCACACATCGACAACGTCGCCGGCCGGAAGGAATTCGTCCGGGCAACCAGAGTCGAATAGTGAAATGAAGTTGCGAGCAGATTCGCGACGAGAACTTGGACAAAGTTGAGAAACAGCACCGGCGGTCGAAAATCTTTTCCAGCGGCGACCCACACCCGCCAAGCGTTTCTATGCAATTGGGGAGGGCACGTGTCAAACAGCTCAAGATAACTGGCAAAGAACGCCTGGCACTCCGCATGCGCATCCAAAGCCTGCAAAGCAACCTCCAGGTGGCAGGGCGTCCACCAGTCGTCGTCATGGAGAACCGCCGTGTAGGGATGCCGATCGATCATCGCCAGCGCGCGAGCGTGAGCCAGACCATCCACTTCCGGCTCCTGAAACAGGTACAGAATCGGCAAATCGGAAAACTCGCGACAGACCTTCTCCGACTCTCGTGAGCTTCCGTTCTCGCTGACGACAACCGTGCCGATGCGACCAACGGCTGATTGGGCCCTCACCGACTCCAACGCCACGCGAAGGTAGTCAGGGCGTCGCCTCGTGGGTATCAGAACCTGGATCATCGCGGAATGACTCTGTGTTGAACCTTCTGGGAAAGACGATGCGGTTGTTTCACTGATCGGTGAACAGGCTGTCGCTGCGCAGGAGCATAGCGATTATCGCGCGATCGCCGTGAGACCAGAGAACGATTTGAATGCGCTGGCCAACAGGACAATCGGACAACATTTCACCGACGGGCCAAGGGGGTTTGGCCATTGCTCGAAACTCGGTAACTGGCGAATGGGACGTTCATGGACCAGACTGACGCCGCGGGCAGAAAACGGGCCCCGACACGGATGGCCGTGCCCTTGCCTGCGGCGGCGATATCCGGCTCATTGCGTTCACCATCAACCCGGGGCCAATCCGGTTCAGGAGGGTCTGGGGGCTCGACGTGGGCTCATCCACGGCTCGTCACCCATACGACGGTTGCGGAAGTGCCGTTGACCGTCCTATCCTGCGGGCATGCAACCGACGCAGATGGGCCCCTATGCATTCGGCGCGCGGCTCGGCCGTGGCGGCATGGGAGCCGTGTACGAGGCGACCGACACCGGCACCGGAACGACGGTGGCCGTGAAGGTGCTCTCGTCGCACCTCGCCGACGACAGCGGCCTGCGAAAGCGGTTCACCGCGGAGATTGACACCCTCAAGAGCCTGCGGCATCCCGGGATCGTGCAGCTGCTCGCGTTCGGCGAGGAGGACGGCCAGCCCTATTTCGCGATGGAACTGGTGCGTGGCCAGAGCCTCGAACAGATCCTGCGGTCGGGCAGACGGTTTACCTGGCGGGAGACCGTCGCTGCCGCGCTGGCGATCGCCCGGGCGCTCAAGGTGGCCCACGATCACGGCATCATCCACCGTGACCTGAAGCCAGCGAACCTGCTGATCGCCGTGCCTGATGCAGCCGCCGAGGGTGACGCCGCGGCCGTCGACACGCTCGACGACCAGGCCCTTGCCGCGGTCAAACTGGCCGACTTCGGCATCGCGAAGCTCTTCGGCGCGGCCGGGCACACGGCCCACGGCAGTATCGTCGGCACCGCCGAATACATGGCGCCGGAGCAGGCCGCGGGCAAGCCGGTCGATCATCGTGTCGATCTCTACGCGCTCGGGCTGGTGATGTTTGCGATGCTGGCAGGCCGGCCGCCATTCACAGGCAAGCAGGCACTTGAGGTGATCGAGAAGCAGCGGCGCGAGCCGCCGCGGCGCGTCTCCACCGTCGTCGCCGACGTGCCAGCCGAACTCGACGCGCTGATCGACAGGCTGCTCGCCAAAGAGCCGGCCGACCGGCCGGCCAACGCCCTGGCGCTGGGACGACTCTTAACGGCGATCGATACGCTGCATGCACCGACCAACAAACCAGACACCACCGCACCGGCGCCAGCCGCCCACAGCAGCGTGACGGCCCACGAGCGGAGTCAACGGCCGACCGTGGCGACTCCGGACCCAGCGGCCGCGAGGCCCGACCAGTCGGTCGATCTATTGGCCGCCACGCGGGGCTTCACCGGCCGCCTGGCGGCTGAACCGACGCACCCGATGAGCCAGCGGGCCCCCCACGCCGGCACCGCGGTCTCCGCGGAGAGCCGGACCGCCGGCGCCGACACCATCGTCGATCGATCGACACGCAACCGATTCACCACCGTGGAGGAGCTCGACCGGGCGGCACGAACACAGGCCGACCGCGACCGCGCGGCGCAGCGTCGCTGGCAGATCGTGACCGCCTGCGCCACGCTGGCGGCGCTCGGCCTCGGTGGCTACTGGCTCATACAGCCTCCCACCGCCGACCAGCTCTACGACCGGATCAAAGCGATCGAAGTGGCGGCCGACGCCGATGCCAACGCGGCCGACCTTCGCGACGCCCGCCCCGCGATCGCGGCCTTTCTCACACGTCATGCCGACGACCCACGGGCCGCCGAGATCCAGGCACTCGACCGCACGCTCGACCTTGACGCCCTCGAAAAACGGGCCCGCCGCCGGGTGGTCGGCACCAGGGTGCTCTCGCCGATCGAGCGGGATTACCGCGCCGCACTCGACCGGGAGGCAGACAGCCCTTCGGCCTGCCGCGACGCGTTCGAGGCTCTACTAGCCCTGCACCCTACGACCGCCGACAAGAAACCGGTGGCGGACGAGGAGGCCCTCTGGCTCGCGCTTGTCCGTCGGCAGATCGAACGGCTCAGGCCGCTGGCGACCCGCGAACAGGCCGAGGACGGCCGGCGGCTCGCCACGATCCTCGCCGAGGCCGACACTCTCGCCGCCAAAGCCGCCGCCACGCCAAACCCGGGCCAAAAGGCGGAGCTCACGAAGAAACGCCGCACGCTTCTCGAAGGCCTGATCGAACTCTATTCTTCCCGGCCACATGCCGCCCCGGCAGTGGCAACAGCGAAACAGAAACTGGAACAGTAGGACTGCCCTCCTTATGCATACCCCACACGCAGCAGTCCGCACCAAGAGCCACGAGGCCTTCGCCCGCGCGAAGACGCTGATCCCCGGCGGCGTCAACTCACCGGCCCGCGCCTTCGGCGGCGTCGGCGGCGAGCCGATCTTCTTCAAGAGCGCCCAGGGCCAGCACCTCACCGACATCGACGGCAACACCTATCTCGACTACATCGGCTCGTGGGGGCCGATGATCCTCGGCCACCGGCACCCGCGGGTCGTCGCGGCGATCGAGCGGGCGCTCTCCACCGGCACGAGCTACGGCGCGCCTACCGAGGGGGAGAGCCACCTGGCGGAATTGATCATCGATGCGGTGCCGAGCATCGAGAAAGTGCGGATGGTGAGTTCGGGCACCGAGGCGGCGATGAGCGCCGTGCGGCTGGCCCGCGGGTTCACCGGCCGCGAAAAGATCGTCAAGTTTGCCGGCAACTACCACGGCCACGTCGACAGCCTGCTCGTGGCCGCCGGCTCATCCGCGGCGACACTCGGCGTGCCGAATTCCCCCGGCATCACCGTCGGCACCGCGCAAGACACGATCGTGCTCGAATACAACCAGCCGCAGGAACTCGAGGACTTGTTTGCCAAGAGCGGCAGCACGATCGCCGCCGTACTGCTGGAGCCGGTCGTCGGCAACATGGGGCTTGTCGTGCCCACGCCGGACTTTCTCGCGGCCGCCCGCCGGCTGACGCAAACGCACGGCGCCCTGCTCGTCTTCGACGAGGTGATGACCGGCTTCCGGCTTTCACTCGGCGGCGCCCAGCAGATTCTTGGCGTCATGCCCGATCTCACAACGCTCGGCAAGATCGTCGGCGGCGGCCTGCCGCTGGGCGCCTACGGTGGCCGTGCCGACGTCATGAACCACATCCTGCCCGCCGGCAAGGTCTTTCAGGCCGGCACGCTCTCTGGCAATCCGCTCGCCGTCGCCGCCGGCACGGCCACGCTCGAGGAGCTGCGCGACAATCCTCCCTATGAACAACTCGAGCGGCACGGCGGGCGGCTCGAGGCCGGCTTCCGCGTAGCCGCCGAGCAGGCCGGCGTGCCAGTCTGGATCGCGCGGGTGGGCAGCATGATGACGATGTTTTTCCAGAAGGGGCCCGAGGTCGTACCCGTCACCGGCTGGAAGACGGCGAGCCTGTCCGACACCGCCCGCTACGGCCGCTTCTTCTGGAACATGATCAACCGCGGCGTGTATCTGCCCTGCAGCCAGTACGAGGCGCTCTTTTTCTCGAGCGCCCACACCGCCGCCGACATCGAAGCGACGATCAAGGCGGCCGAGGAATCGTTGAAGGAGAACAGGCTTCCGCCTGTCGCCGGCGATTAACAGGCTGCAGCCAGTCCCAATCCTGTTCAGCCCGGCGATTGCACTCCGAAAAGTAGGACAGGCTTCAGCCTGTCATGACCTGTCATGACCGCGCCTGTGCTGACACGCGGGCTTGATCGCCGGCGGTAAAATGCGATCGCTGTGTGATTCCTGCGGATTGAAGCCGCGGAAGTGTGCTCTCCGACCCACCTGCGGTGTGCTCCAGGAGGCTCGAGGGTGATTGTGCATCGCCCGTGAGGCGGAATTATTCGCGTCTCCTGCGCGTTCCCCCGACCGTCAGATGGAGAAGCAGACCAGCTCCCAAGATCTGTAGCAATATCTGCAGTGAGCTCCGCAGCGTCGGCTTGCGGCAGGTCCAGAGGCTGACAGCATGCAGGCGATGATTGCGCAGTATGTCTGGATCTCGATGCCGTGCTCGTCGTGGCTGAGCAGATGCCTGTAGCTCAGGATGTGCTTGAAGAATCAGAAAAAGATCTCGATCGTCCAGCGATGCTCGTACAGCACCGCGATCGTCTCCGCAGGCATATCCAGCAGGTTCGTGGCGACTGGGTTGAAGAGATACAGGAGAATCAGCGAACGGACTGTTCGCAGTGCAGTTGGCGATTGCCGGCCTTGTCGCGGACGCAGCCGTCGAGAGTGCAGTTGCTCCAAGAGCGGCAAGAGCTTCTTGAAATACTTGACTCCCATGATCTCGGGCTCACGGATCTTCTTGCGACGCTTGCCTGCCGTAGCGCACATCATGTGCCGAGCAGGAGGGTGACAGGCTGAAGCCTGTCCTACTTTTCGCGCCAGGCCCGGAGGGCCGGGTTTGCACCAGCAACCGGAGGTTGCCAAGCAAATAACGGCAGGATGCCGTGGATTTGCGTGAAGCCACCCGTGAGGAGGCGGTCGGCTGAAGCTCGACGAGCGTCTGCATTTTCGACCTTCTGAGGTCGGCAGCTCCGCGGGTCGTCAGCGGAGAAAATGCAGCGCGAAGGAGACTTCTGCCGCCGGCGACCAATGCGGGTTGTTGGCACAGGCTGAGCAAAGACAGGTCATGACAGGCTGAAGCCTGTCCTACTTCAGATGAAAATCGACCACCAGCGGCAGGTGGTCGCTCGCCGTCTTTGCCAGGCTCGTCCGCACGACCCGCGCGTGCCGCACGTCGATCCCGCCGCGGACGAAGGCCTTGTCGAGCGATCCCATCGCCAGCCAGGCGGGAAACGTGCGAAACCGCACCACCGGCGCCGTCACCTGTGCGAAGCCGTTCAACGCCAGGGCGGCGGGTGCCAGCGTGTCGCGCCAGTCGTTGAAGTCGCCGACGATGACGGTGGGATGCTGATCGGCGGACCGAAACAGCATGTGGCCGAGGAGCCGCGTCATCTGCCAGTGCCGCTCCTGCTCAGCGAGCCCGAGATGCGTGTGCACGAGGTGCAGCCTGCCCTCCGGCGCATCGACCACGAGCAGCTGCGCGCCCCGCGGCTTCCGCGACTCCTGCCGCAGCGTGATCCGATGCCGGCTCTCGACCGGCCACCGCGAGAGCACGAGGTTGCCGTAGGAGCCGCCCCCCACTGGCACGTTGGCCTGAAAGACCGAGTGGCAGCGGAAGTAGCGGGAGAGCAGCCGCGGCTGGTCGTCGAAATGACTCCGCCGCACGTGACGATCGACTTCCTGCAGGCAGATGATGTCGGGGTTTTCGGCCTCGATGCAGTCGATGACACGGGCGAGCGAATAGCGGCGGTCGCGACCGCCGATGCCCTTATGGATGTTCCAGCTGAGGAGCCGCATGCTTAGCGATCCAGTTCGCCCTTGCGCCGCAGGAAATGAACGGGCTCCTTGCAAAACGCCTTATTCATCGTCGCCAATTGTACCGCGGGCCCTTGGGTATCGTAGTCTTTCGCCATGCATGCCCACGAAGACATCCGGATCGGCACCCTGGTTCCCGCCCACGAGCGGACGGGCGACGTCATCGCCCAGTTGCTCGAGCACGGCTTCGAGACGTTTCAGATTGCGTTCGGGCGGACCGTGGGCGACTTCCCCGTGGAGCCGCTCGCCGCGGCTGTCGGCCGCGTGCTGCGGTCGACATCCGTGGCAGACGGCGACGTGCCGCCGCGGGTGAGCGCGATCGGGGTTTATGGCAACCCTCTGACGAGCCCGGAAACGGTCCGCGACTGGGAGCGACTGATCGACGCGGCGCACCTGTTTGGCTGCGACATCGTTTCGGGATTCGCCGGCCGAATCCCGGGCCGGCCGGTGCCGGAATCGTTTGGCCGGTTCGGCGAGGTCTTTCGGCCGCTGGCCAAGCGGGCGGAAGACAAGGGCATCCGGCTCGCGTTTGAAAATTGCGAGAAGCGGGGCACATGGGAGAGCGGCGACTGGAACATCGCCCATGCGCCGCAGGCCTGGGACGGGATGTTCGCGGAGGTGGAGAGCCCGGTGATCGGCCTCGAATGGGAGCCGTGCCACCAGCTCGTCAGTTTCGTCGATCCGCTGCCGCAGTTGCGCCGCTACGCGCACCGCATCTGGCACATCCACGGCAAGGATGCGACCGTGCTCTGGGACGTGATCCGCACCCACGGCATCCGCGGCGGCGTGCAGTACGTGCACCATCGCACGCCCGGCTTCGGCGATACGAACTGGACCGACCTCATCAGCACGCTGCGCCTCTGCGGCTGGCGGGGCAGCATCGACATCGAGGGCTTTCACGACCCGGTCTACCGCGACGCGCTCGAGACGACAGGCCAGGTGGCGGCGCTCGCCTACTTGAAACGCTGCCGCGGCGGCCGCTTCGTGCCGAACGTTTTTTAATCAACCGACAGACTGAAGAAGAGCTGCCAGGCTGAAGCCTGTCATACTTTCCGATGGAAATATTCATCTCGACAGCCTGGCGGTGGTGGCTCGTGCTCTGGCCGCACGTGCTCGCGACATCGATCCTGGCGATCAACATCGCCGCCTCGGTGCATGCGATCCTGACGAAGCGGGACAACCGTTCGACGATCAGCTGGGTGGGCCTCATCTGGCTTTCGCCGGTGTTCGGCGCGATCGCCTACGCCGTGCTCGGCGTCAACCGGATCCGCTCGCGGGCCAGCCGGCTGCGGGCGGGCACCCGGGCCATCGCCCACGAACTGCGGCATGCGGTGCCCGACGCCGACCGGCTCCGCGCGGCGATCGGCCCCGACCATGCGCCGCTCCGTTCGCTCGCGACGCTCGTCGGGCAGGTGACCGACCGGCCGCTCGCGGATGGCAACACGATCGAGCCACTCGCTGGCGGCGACGAGGCCTATCCGCGGATGCTGGCCGCGATCGACGCCGCGAAGCGGAGCATCGGCATGGCGTCATACATCTTCGACAACGATCCGACGGGCCGGATCTTCGCCGAGGCGCTCGGCCGGGCGGTGAAGCGGGGCGTGGAGGTTCGCGTGCTCATCGACGGCATCGGCTCGAGCTACACGTTTCCATCGATCGTGGGCGTGCTCGCAGGGAAGGGCGTTCGCGCGGAGCGGTTTTTGCCGACGAGTGTGCCGGTCTATTTTCCGTACGCCAACCTGCGCAACCACCGCAAGATCATGATCGTCGACGGCTGCGCGGGCTTCACGGGCGGCCTCAACATCCGCGACGGCTGCTGGCTCGTGCACAAGCCCCGCCATCCGGTTCGCGACATGCACTTCGCGCTCCGCGGCCCGGTGGTCGCGCAGCTGCTGGAGGTGTTTGTCGAAGACTGGGAGTTTGTGACGGGCGAATCGCTGGCAAACGACGCCGACGGCAATCCCGGCGCCGGCACGAGCCCGTGGACGCCCGACCTGGCGTTCGCCGGCACGGCCATCGCCCGCGGTGTTCGCTTCGGCCCCGACGACCCAGACATCGGCCGGATCAAGCTCGTGCTCGCGGGAGCCCTCGCCGCCGCCCAGAAGAACGTGCGAATCATGACCCCCTACTTTCTGCCCGATGACGCCATCTGCCAGGCGCTCGACGTGGCGGCAATGCGGGGCGTGCAGGTCGACATCGTGCTGCCCGACCACAACAACCTCGCGCTCGTCAGCTGGGCCTCGACCGCGATGCTCTGGCAGGTGCTCGGCCGTGGCTGCAACGTCTGGATGTCGCCGCCGCCGTTCGACCACACGAAACTGATGGTGGTGGACGGGTCGTGGGCGCTCTTTGGCAGCGGCAACTGGGACGACCGCAGCATGCGGCTCAACTTCGAGTTCAACGTCGAAACCTACGACCGTGATCTCGCCGCCCGGATCGACGCCCACATCGCCGGCGTGATCGCCCGCTCGCGCCGCAAGACACTCGCCGAAGTCGACGGCCGCGGTCTGGCGATCCGCCTCCGCGACGGTGTCGCCCGCCTCTTCTCGCCCTACCTGTAGGCCACAGCCCAGGAGCTCCGCTCGGAGCCCGCTTCCTTCGGCGGCGGATCACAGGCGTTGTCAGGTCGCCGGAAGGTGGAATACTCTGTGGGCATGATCAAAACCCTCGACCCGCCGGCGACTGGCGTGGACTCGATCGACCAGTTGCGGGCCATTGGCCGTGAGTTTCATGGGCGATCGTGGTCGCTCGGCACGAGCAGCAATTACAGCGCGGTCACATCACGCGCCCCCCTGGAGCTCCTCATCACCGTCAGCGGCAAGGATAAATCGGCACTCGGCCGCGACGATTTCGTCCGCGTCGACGCCGACGGCCGGCCCGCCGACGGGTCCGGCAAGAAATCATCGGCCGAGACACTCCTCCACTGCCTCATCGCCGAATTGGTGCCGAGCCTCGGCGGCCTGCCCGTCGGCGCGGTGCTCCACACCCACTCGGTCTGGAGCACGCTTCTCTCGAGGGCCGATCTCGCCCGCGGCAGCCTCCGCATCGAGGGCTACGAGATGCTCAAGGGGCTCGAGGGCATCGGCACGCACGACACCTCCGAGGAGGTGCCAATTTTTGCCAACAGCCAGGACATGATCGAGCTCTCGGGGCGAATCCGCGAACGGTTTACAAAGGCCGACTGGAGCGATCCCAGGCGTCCGCCGCTGCACGGCTTCCTGCTGTCCGGGCATGGCCTCTACACCTGGGGCCGCGATCTCGCCGAGGCCCGCCGCCACATCGAGATCCACGAGTTTCTCTTCGAAGTCGTCGCCCGCAGCCGGATGCTGGCGGCCGCCCACACGCATACCTGATCACGTTTTCAAAACCGGGAGGATTCCTTATGGCCATCGTCACCGTGCCCGCCGAAGCCCGACGGATCACCGACCCCGCCGAGATCAAGACATTTCTGGCCACGCACGGCATCGACTACGACGTCTGGCCGCTTGCAGACCGCGTCGATCCGGCTGCGCCGTCCGAGAAGATCCTCGCGGCCTACGCGCCGGAGATCGAGGAACTCAAGCGCCGCGGCGGCTTCGTGACGGCCGACGTCGTCGACATCTATCCCGACACGCCCAACCTCGACGTGATGCTGAACAAGTTCAACAAGGAGCACACGCATACCGAGGACGAGGTGCGGTTCATCCTGCAGGGCAGGGGTGTGTTTCACATTCACGCGGTCGGTCGGCCCGTCTTTGGCATCGAGGTTTGGGCGGGCGACATGATCAGCGTGCCGCTGGGCACCCGGCACTGGTTCGATCTCTGCACCGACCGGCGAATCCGCGCGATCCGGCTCTTCCAAGACATGAGCGGCTGGACACCCTACTATCTCGAGGATGGCATCCACGCAGGCTACGAGCCGCTCTGCTTCGGGCCGGCATGGATTCAGCCCTCGGGAAGGACCGCCTCGTGATCGTTTTCGGCGGACAGGGGATCCTGCTCGACGTCGAAGGCACGACGTCATCGATCGCGTTCGTCTAGGACGTGCTCTTCACGTTTGCAAAGGAGCACGTCGGTGCCTTTCTGGCACGGCATGGCGGCGACCCGCTGGTGCGCGACATCGCGGCCCAACTCGCCGCCGAGACGGGGGCCGACGCGGGCGACGCCACGCGGCTGGCCTTGGCGGCGATCGATCTCATGAACCGCGACGTGAAAAGCACGCCGCTCAAGGCCCTGCAGGGACTCATCTGGCGAGGCGGATTCGAGTCGGGCGAACTCGTCGCGCACGTCTTCGACGACGTGCCGCCGGCGCTGGAGCAGTGGAGCAACTCGGGACTCGACGTGCGGATCTACTCCTCGGGCTCCAACGAGGCCCAGAAACTCTTCTTCGGACACACCGCTTTCGGCGACCTCACGCCGCACCTGCGCGGCCATTACGACACGACCACGGGTCCAAAACGCGAGGCGGCCAGTTACGCCACGATCGCCGCCGACATGGGACTCGAGCCGCGGCAGATCCTCTTCGTGAGCGACATCGGCGCCGAGCTCGATGCCGCCCGTCAGGCGGGCATGGCGACGGCGCTGGCCCTGCGGCCCGGCAATCGCGAGCCGGGCGGACTTCTCGACCATGAGCCGGTGTCGTCGTTCGCGGAAATCGTGATCTGACCCCGGACGAAAACCGAGCAGACGGAGCCTTCATGCAGTCGGACGCATCACCGCCACAACACCCCACCGATACGATGGCCTGCGCGGTCGGCGTCTCGACGGCTCCGCAACTCGACGTTGCCATCCGCGAGGCATCGACGGAGGCCCGCAACCGATTGGCGGCAGAGTATGTCGACCTCGCCGTCGTCTTCGTGTCGAAGGCTTACGAAGAGACGATCCGCCCGGCGATGGAGGGACTGGCCGACGCCATCGGCGTGCCGACGGTCATCGCCGCCACCGCCGAGGGTGTGCTTGCCGGCGACATGGAATACGAGTCGGGGCCGGCGGTGACGGTCTGGCTCGCGCGACTGCCCGGTGCCGAGATCGTGCCATTGTCGCTTGAATACTCGCAGACGGCCGATGGCGGCATGTTCATCGGCTGGCCTGCGCATCTCGACGCGCACTGGCCGGCGGATGCCACGCTGCTGCTCCTTGCCGATCCGTTTTCATTCCCGGTCGACAAGCTGATCAAGCGACTCGCCGAGGACCATCCCGGCGTGCCGATCGTGGGCGGCATGGCCAGCGGCGGCTTCAAGCCGGGCAGCAACACGCTCGTGGTCGGCACACGGTCATACGATTCGGGCGCGGTCGGCGTCGTGATCGGCGGCGGCGTACGGATCCGTCCTGTCGTCTCGCAGGGCTGCCGGCCGATCGGGCGGCCGCTGGTGATCACCAAGTCGGAGGAAAACCTGATCGTCGAACTCGGCGGTCGACCGGCACTCGAGCGGCTGCGGGAGGTCTATGCGGAACTCTCGCCTGCGGATCGCGAGCTCGTGAAAACCTCGCTCCATCTCGGCCGGGCCGCGAGCGAATACAAGGATCACTTCCAGCGCGGCGATTTTCTGGTGCGCAACGTGCTCGGCGCCGACCCCGACATGGGCGTGCTCGCCATCGGCGACACAATCCGTGTCGGGCAGACCGTGCAGTTTCACGTGCGGGACGCCGAGAGCGCACACGAGGATCTGGTGGAACTTTTGACTCGCGACGGCGGCACGTTCGGGGAGCCGGCGGGCGCCCTCGTCTTCACCTGCAACGGCCGCGGCACCCGGCTCTTCGACGAGCCCCATCACGACGCCCGCTGCGTCGCCGAATGCCTCGGGCCGATCCCGACTGCCGGCTTCTTCGCGCAGGGGGAAATCGGTCCGATCGGCCCCCACAACTGCCTGCACGGCTTCACGGCCAGCATCGCCCTCTTCGAAAAGAAGGGGCCTGCTCGCTGAGGGTGGATCGGTCGACAAGCGGAAAGCGGTTTGCGAACGGGACGCGGCCGGCCACTGGCATTGCCCCGCCGTGCCTGTCTCCCTACCCTTCCGCGCCTCATCTGGAGGCCGTCATGATACGACCCAGTTCAAGCGTTTGCATTGCCATCCTCTTCGCGGGTGTCGGCTGCGCCCACCACCGCAACGACTACGCCTATGCGCCGCCCTATGCGCCGCCGGTGTATCCACAGCCACAGGCGGCCTCCGTGCAGCCTGCGGCCCTCGCCGGGGCGCCTTCATTGCCGCCAGGAGTCGTGCCCGCCAGTGCGGTGCCTATGGGCGTGATGCCCGCAGCGCCCGTCATGACGTCGCAGACGAACCCCTGTCCGCAGGACTGCACGGAAGGCATGACCATGGCCGCTCCGGTCGTGTTCGAGGAGGGGGGACAAACGCTCCCCTGTCCGCCGGGCCCCTAAACCGGCGGCCAGGCGAATGAAACTGTATAGTGCGAAGTTCAGGCGCAGCCGTCGGCGGCGCCTTCGCCGTTTCGTCGGAGAGGTGTGCCCTTGAGTCTCTGGTCTGTTGCGCCCTCGCGTCATGCCGAACTCATGGACGATCCGGCGCTCGCTGAATCCGAGCATCTCCATGCGCTCTCGGCGCTGGCGCGGATCAACGCCTTCTCCGGCACGTCCGCGCAATTCGCGCGGGCGATCGGCCGCATCGCGACGTCGGGCCCCACGCTGCCGCGGCCGCTGCGGGTGGTCGACGTTGCCTGCGGTGGCGGCGATGTGACGATCGCCCTGGCCACACGTCTCAACCGTCTGCTTGCCCCGGGAGGCCCCGCTGCGCAGGGGAGCGCGGCTGCGGGGACGGCCGCGATCGTCACGGGCATCGACATGAGTGCGCGGGCGGTCGACCGGGCCACGGCGCGAGCCGCCGGAGCGGGTGTCACAGGCGTTGAATTTGCGGTGCGGGACGTCGTCGCGGATGGCTGTCCGCCCTGCGACATCGCCATCAGTTCCCTCTTTCTCCACCACCTCGAAGACGCCGACTCCGAACGGGTGCTGCGGTCGCTGGCCGACGCGGCCCGACTGGGCATCGTGATCTCCGATCTGCTGCGGACCCGGGCGGGGCTCATCCTGGCCGTCCTCGGCACCATGGTCCTCTCTTCATCGCGGGTGGCGCGGGTCGACGGGCCCCTTTCCGTCCGCTCCGCGCGGACGCCGGCCGAATACCGGAGCCTGCTCGCCCGGGCAGGCCTCGCCACCGCCACGCTCCGGCGCACCTGGCCCGAACGGGCGGTCATCGAGTGGCGGCGCGGGCCCGATCGAGGCACCGCATGATCGGGGCCACGTTGAGCCATGCCGACGCCGCCGGCCGCCATTGGCAGTTCATCGTGGTCGGCGCCGGCCCCGGTGGTTCGGCCACCGCGCTGCGGCTCGCCCGCGCCGGCCGGAGCGTGTTGCTGGTCGATCGAGGGGACATGCCGCGGGCCAAAGTCTGTGGCTGCTGCCTGTCAGCCACCGCCCTTCACGAACTCGCGGCGCTCGATGTGTTTTCCGGAGACGATCCGGCCCCCGTGCCGCTCGCGGCGGTACGGATCGTGGCCGGTGGCCGGGCGGCCCGCGTGCCGCTGGGTGGTGCCACGCTGTCGCGCGAGGCGCTCGACACGATCCTCGTGGAGCGGGCCGTCGAGGCCGGGGTTCACTGGCTGCCGGAATTCCTGGTGACATCCCTCGCCGACGCTGTCGATGGTGTCTGCCTGACGGGTCGGGCCGTCGGCGCGGAGCCAACCCTCTCCATTGCCTGCGACCACGCCGTGATTGCGGCCGGGCTGGCTGACCATGTGCGCATCGATGCGTGCATCGATCCAACCGCCCCGCAGGCGACCGCCGACAACCAGCCGCTCCGCAGCCAACGCGCCGTGGCAGCCGCCAGCCGGATCGGCTTGGGCGCAACGCTGCCCGCCGCGGCGAGCGATCTGCCCGCCGGCGAACTGGTGATGGCCGTGGGCCGCGGCGGGTATGTCGGGATCGTGCGGCTCGAAGACGGCCGAATCGACATCGCCGCCGCGATCGACCGCGCGACCATCGCCGCCGCCGGCCGGCCGGCCGATGCAATTGTCGCACTTCTCGCGGAGTCGCTCGATGGCAGCGGTATGCGAGTGTCGTCGGCCGCCCTCCACGCAGCCGACATGCGGGCCACGCCGCCCCTCACGCATCGTTCACCGCTGGTCGCGGGGGTCCACGCACGAATCTTCCGCATCGGCGATGCCGCGGGCTATGTGGAACCCTTCACGGGTGAAGGCATGGGCTGGGCACTGGCCAACGCACGGATCTTCGCCGCAGCCGCCCTCGCCGCCGATCGGCCGCACGTGATGGCCGACCGTTATCGCAGCGGCCATGACCGCCTCTTCTCCGCGCATCATGCGCGGTGCCGCGGCGTGGCCCGGGCCGTGCGCCATCCCTGGCTCGTCAGCGGGGCGGTGCGACTCGCCCAGCTGGCACCATGGATCGCGGCCCACGTCGTATCGCTGTTGGTGGGAGCATCGGCACGGCGCTTGCTGTCCGGAAAGTAGGACGGGCTTTAGCCTGTCAATCACATCGACCAGCGCAGCGTTCATGAATTGGGAGGTTGCAACTGCAACTTCCCTTTTGTGCGCAAGCAACTCATCCCATCTCCCAAAACCTGCAGCGAGCTCCGCAGCGTCGGCTTACGGCCGGGCCGCCAGCCCGTCGGGTGACATCAATGCGAATCGGGATGGAGCGGTCGACCTCCAAGTGCGTGTGGAGCCGCCACTTCACCATGCCGCTGCCGGTCTTGCGCTTGAGGAGTGACGCAGCCATCGATTTCCTTGAAGCCGCCCGTGAGGAGGCGGTCGGCTGAAGCTCGACGAGCGTATGCACTTTCGACCTTCTGAGGTCAGCAGCGACGGAGGTCGTCAGCGGAGAAAACTGTGCCGGCCCGAGGCCGGAAATGCATCGCGAAGGAGACTTCTGCCGCCGGCGACCAATGCGGGTGAGCGGCACAGGCGAGGGGATGACAGGCTGAAGCCTGTCCTACTTTCCGGAATGCACATGCCATGCCGAACAGGAACTGGCCATGCTTGATCAACCGGGCCCTGATTGCTGACTTCCGTGCCCGGAGATTGGGTGACGCTCGCCAACGACGGTCTCGAGCGGATGGCGGTTGAAAAACTCCCAGATGATCTGGTTGGCATCGAGCGACAAAGCCGATGGTCCGAGCAGGAACGAGTCGGGCTTCCGGCCGGGCCAGGTATGGCCGCCACCTTCGAGCCGGTAGAGGACGACCTCGCTGCCGCTCCGGCCCGGGCCCCAGGTGAATCGTTCGATCGTGATGCCGTCGTCGGAGCAGGGGATCACTTCACGGGAAGATTCGGCCGGGCAGCCATTCGCATGCGCCCATTCGAGCACGCCTTCGAGCACCGGCCGGTGACTGACACGGGTGACGCTCCGCCGGCCGATCCCGCCCTCGAGCGGCGTGAACTGATCGAGCGTGCCATGGAAGTGGAGCACCGGCACGGCCCGCACGGGCGCGATCGACGCGAGCGCCAACGGCCCGGCCACCGGCGCGATCGACGCGATCTGCCCGGCCAACTCCGCCCCAGCCCGATAGGCCATCATGGCCCCGTTCGACATGCCGGTGGCGTGGATGCGGGCCGCGTCGATCGGCAGCCGGCCCGCGACCGCCACGATCAACTGCCTGACAAAATCCACATCCGCGGAGCCGTCGGCCAGCGCCTCGCCGCAGCAGTTGCCGCCGTTCCAGGTGAGCAGGCTCTCACGGGAGCCCGTCCCGGCCGGATAGACGACCACCGCCCGTCCGCAGGCCGCCAGAACGTCGAGTCCAGAGAATCGCCGCATCATTTCGGGATGGCTCTGCCCTCCATGAAAGGCGATCACGAGCGGCCAGCCGGCCGCCGGTGGCCCGCCTGGAGGCAGGCAGGCCAGTGCGGAGCGGAGCCGTGTGCCGACCGGCACGTCGAGCGCCACCGTCGCGGCCAGCGGTGAGGCGGTTGTCGGAGTGCGTTCCAAACGAAAAATTCCTGTCGCGTTTTGCCCGGAGCAGTCCGTACACTGCTGCGGAGTTTAATGGATCGTGTGCAGGCGGAGCAGCGTCGGAGACAGCCGTGCCGGAGAAAATGTCGGAACTTTCCAACCACCTGCGGCGGCGGGTGGCGATCGATCGTGTGAGCCCCGAGATCGACGCGGGACGGTTTGCCGTGAAGCGGGTTCGGGGCGACGTGGTGACGGTGGAAGCCGACATCCTCTGCGACGGCCACGAGGAACTCGAATGCCGCCTCCACGTGCGGCATGGCGACACCGGACAGTGGACTGTGCTGCCGCTGGAGTGCCAGGGGAATGACCGCTGGACGGCGTCGTTCATCGCCGACCGGATCGGGCTGTGGCACTATTTCATCTCGGCCCGCATCGATGCCTTTGGCACCTGGCTCCGCGACCTCGGCCGCCGCGAGGCGGCGGGTGAAAATCTCACGGTCGAGCTCGTCGCCGGTGCGCAGATCGTGACTGCCTCCGCCCATACCGCGCCCGCCGCGGAGGCCCGTGAGATCGACGGGCTCGCGATGCAATTGAGGTCACCGGCCTGGGCGGATGTCGCGCGGAGCGACCGCCTCAAGGACTTGATGACCCGCTATGCCGATCGCCGCGACGAAACGAAACTCGATCAACCACGGCCGGTATGGGTCGATCGCGAGCGGGCCCGGTTCAGCGCCTGGTACGAGGTCTTTCCAAGATCCTGGGGCCCGCCCGGCAGGCACGGCACGTTCACCGATCTGGCCGACCGGCTCGACTACGTACGGGGAATGGGCTTTGACGTCTTGTACCTTGCGCCGATCCATCCAATCGGCACATCCTTTCGCAAGGGCCGCAACAACTCGCTCGACGCCACGGCCGACGACGTGGGCAGCCCGTGGGGCATCGGCAGCCGCGAAGGCGGCCACACGGCGATCCATCCGCAGCTTGGGACACTCGACGATTTCGAGCGGCTGCGCAGCCGCGCCGAGGCGCTCGGCCTCGAGATCGCGCTCGACATGGCCGTGCAGTGCTCGCCCGATCACCCATGGGTGAAGGAGCATCCCGAATGGTTTCGCCACCGGGCCGACGGCTCGATCCAATACGCGGAAAATCCGCCGAAGAAATACCAGGACATCGTGCCCTTCGACTTCCAGTCGGAGCAGTGGCGGCAGCTTTGGGAGGCGCTGGGCGGCGTGTTTCGGTTCTGGGCGGAGAAGGGGGTGCGAATCTTCCGCGTCGACAACCCGCACACCAAGCCGTTTGCGTTTTGGGAATGGCTGATCACCGACATCCATCGCACCCATCCCGACGCGCTCTTCCTGTCCGAGGCGTTCACGCGGCCGAAGACGATGTATCGCCTCGCCAAGCTCGGCTTCACGCAGTCCTACACCTACTTCACATGGCGGACGGAGAAGGAGGAGACAGCCGACTATCTGGTAGAGGTGACGACACCGCCGGTGGCCGAATTCTTCCGGCCGAACTTCTGGCCCAACACTCCCGACATCCTGCACGAAACGCTCCAACGCGGCGGCGCGGCGATGTTCGAGGTGCGGCTCACACTGGCGGCGCTCTCCGTCGGCAATTGGGGGATCTACGGCCCGGCGATGGAGCTTCTCGAGGCCACGCCGCGGGAGCCCGCCAGCGAGGAATACCTCGATTCCGAGAAGTATGAAATCAAGCATTGGCCCATCGATTCCCCCGACAGCCTCGCCCCGTTCATCCGGCGTCTCAACGAGATCCGCCGCACCGAGCCGGCCATGCACCGGGTCCGGCCGCCGCTCATCCAGACGATCGACGATCCGCAGCTGCTTGCCTGGTGCAAATACGATCCCGCGAGCGGCAGCCGGGTGCTCGTCGTCGTGAACATGGAGCCGGACACGCCGCGGAGCGGCCTCCTGTCGCTCGACCCGAAGGCGCTCGATCTGGGGGAAGTGGAGTCGATCGACGCCCACGATCTGCTCACGGGAGAGGACGCCACGTGGCCGCTCGACGCGATCACGATCGAATGCACGCCCGAGCACCCCGTGCAGGTCTACCGCCTCGAACTGGTTTCCCCGTGACGCGCGCCTCCCAGATCGCCGCCTGGCTGCCACACGCCCGCTGGTTCGCGGACAAGGGCGTGGCCCTCGACGGCATCGTCGTCTACGACGCCGTCTCGCTCCCGAATACTGACACCGCACTGGCCCTCGTCGATGTACACACAGCAACGGGCGACCGCTCCCGATACGCGGCGGCTACGGATCGCAGCTCCGGCGCCGACGCAGCCGCGACGCCGGCATTTGCGGGCTGGCTGGTGCGCACGGCTCTCGCCGGCGGCGTAGCGCACGGCCAACAGGGCTCGTTCATCGGCCATCCCACGGCCACTCTGTCGCCGCCCCCCGGTCCGGTCACCGTGACGCCGCTCGGCGGCGACGCTTCGAACACGTCGCTGCTCGTGAACATCGCAGACCAGGCATACGCGGTGAAACTGCTGCGGAGATGCCACCCGGGCATCCAGCCTGAGGTGGAATTGGGGGAATTTTTCGCGAAGCAAGCGTCGTGGCCCTCCACGCCCCGGCTGTATGGTTGGCTCGAATACGCCTCGAGCAGCGGGCCATCTGCATCGACCGCGATTGCCACCGTCCATGCGTTCGCCGCGGGCTGCACGAGCGGCTGGGATCGACTCGTCGCCCTCTTGGGCCAGGGCGGTCTCGCCGGATCGGCCCGCACCACGATCCTGAACATCGTCGCGGCGCTCGGGCGGACCACGGGTGAGATGCACCGTGCGCTCGGTTCCCGCCCCGAACTCCCGGAGTTTGCCCCGGTGTCTGGAACGCCGGCCGAGCGGCAGGCGATGGCAGCGCGGATGGTGGAGCACGCCCGCAACGTGTTTGCGCTGGCGGCAGCCCGTCTGCCACGGCTGCCGCCGGCGATTGGAGAACGACTGATCGCGGCGATCGACAACCGCGACAGGATCATCGGCCAGTTGCAAGGCCTCGCGACGCTCGACGTGACGGCCCGGCACATCCGCGTGCACGGCGACTATCATCTGGGCCAGGTGCTCGTCGACAGCCTCGGGCATGACACCGCCCCACGAGTGCTCGTGATCGACTTCGAGGGGGAGCCGGGCCGTTCGCTTGCGGAACGCCGTGCGAAGACGACCGCCTGCAAAGATGTCGCCGGCATGTGCCGGTCGTTCGACTACCTGCTGCGGCACGTCGCGCGGACGACGGCGGACGTCTACCGCGCGGAGAATCTGTGCGAACTGGAAGACTGCTACCTCGATGCCTACCGTACGATCGCGACCGGCCAGCCCTGGTGGCCCGCCGACCCGGCGACGGCCGACGCCCTGCTGGCGATCTACAAGCTCGACAAGGCGGTCTACGAACTCGCCTACGAACTCCAGAACCGGCCCGATTGGATAGCCGTGCCGCTGGAGGCACTTGCGTCGCGCGAGCGCCCGCTGGCGTAGGCCGTTTGCTGTACAAGCGGTCTGCAGGCGGAGTCGGCTAGCTTCTCATGTGCCTGTTCCGCGCACCACGGGACTTCCATCCTCGTTCACGGCCACGTCGTAGATCCGCAGACTGTCGAGCCAGCAGTGCATCTCTTCGGTCTTGAACAGCCGCGGCACGACCACGCCCGTCTCCAGATGGGCGAAGAAGAGTTCTGCCTCGCCGTGGAGCCGCTCACCCACGTGGCTCGTCACGCTGACGAGCGATCCGCCGTCCATCGTCTCCATGATTTTGGCCGCATACTCGATCGTGTCGCCGGGAACAGCATCGAACCTAAAGTCGGCCTTCGCGATCTTGGCCAGCACCACCTGGATCTTGAAGCCGAGCGAGTCGGCCACGAGCAGGCCGGCCGTCTGGGCCATGCCCTCGATCACCAGCGTGTTGGGCATCAGGGCCACGCCGGGAAAGTGGTCGTGCAGATGCTCCTCCGCAAGCGTCACGTTCTTGACGGCCGTCGCGCTCCGGCCGCGGACGAATTTCCTGAAGCGATCAATCCAGAACCAGCGCATCAGAATTCACTCCGGAGGCAGCACCCAATTGGTATACCGGTCCACGATCTAGCGCCTTGCCGCATAGATCTCCTCGAACGACCGCAGGTGGCGACACATGTATTTGGCGGCGATTCGCTGGGCAATCTCGAGTATCCGCTCGCGGACGTCCTCCGGCTCGAGAACCTCCACGCAGTCGGCAAGCCCCAGCAGCTGCGGGATCATCTCGTCATCCCAGGCCCGCTCGATCTCGAGAATCACCGCCCCGTCGGCCTCTTCCCGCACCTGCTGCCGCGGATGAAAGGGCTTCTCGCGTGCCCAGCGGGCGCGGGACGCATCGATGCGAAGCCGATACCGCCGCGGTGGATCGGCGGAACGGAAGATCGTGATGCTGTCGGCAAGCAACGCCTCCACTGGCTCATTGCGGCGCACGAACGTGCGGGTCGACGGCTTGGCGTCGGCGATCCGGTCGAGTTTGAAGAAGCGAATCTCGCCCGCTGTGGCCCCCTTGGGTGCACGTTTTGCAGCGGCAGGGGCCCGGTAGCCCGCGACATAGATGCTGCCATCGTAGAGGACGAGCGCCTCCGGATGGATTACATAGGTCTTGGGTTTATCGTCGGCCAGGCTCGTGTAGCGGATCGAGAGTTCGAGGGCATTGCGGATCGCCCGGTTGATCGCGTTGAGCGTGCGGGCGCCATACTTGGCAACCGCGGGCTTCGGATGCACAACGAGCCCCTCCCGGTGGGCTTCCACGTACTCGAGCAGTTCGGGCGTGGCCACGCTTTCCACCTTGGCGATCAGTTGGCTGATGCCGCGCCAGTAAAACGTGCCCGCGAGCGGGGCCAGGAAATCCCGGGCGACGGCCAGCGAGAGAAGTTCGGGCAGCGAGATCGCCGGCGCGACCAGTTCGACCTTGCCCCGGCCCGGCTCGATGGACCAGGCCTGGCAGGCCGCACCGCGGGCAGACCGCTTCCGCGACCGCTTCACGGCGTAGCCGAATTTTTCCAGAAACTCGAGATCGCGGCGGATGTTTTTGTCGGACATCTCCTCGATCACACCCCGACCGCGGAGCAGATCCTTCAGCTCGGCCGTGGAAAGCGGCTGCCGGGCACTGAAGAGGATGTCGATCAGGTGGAAAACCCGCAGCAACTGCTCATGGCGACTGAGTGAGTCCATCGAACTATTTTTACAGGCTTTGCAGGTTTTACAGGCTTTGCAGGGAGCGCTTTACAGGGAACGTCGCGACACGCCCCAGCTGGCGGTGGGGTCGAACCGGTGATCCGAGCTTCAGGATAATCAGAAATTCGTCGAAGTTCAGGGCCGCACTCCGGCCCGGGGCTAGGCCTCTGCCAACTCCTCCTGAATCGCGAGCCACCGTTCCTCGGCAGCCGCCAGCTTTTCCACGACGGCCGTCAGCGCCGTGTGAAGCCGCAGCGCTTCGGCAGGATCGGTCGCCGCGAGCAACGCCTCGTTGAGCGGCCGCTTTTCGGCGTCGAACCTGGCGATCGACCGCTCGAGGTTGGCCAGCTCCTTGCGGGCCTCACGATCGGTCCGGCCGGGAGCGGCGCGACCAGCCTGCTGCGGGGCAGGGGGCTTGCGTCCGGCAGCGGCCGGGCGGCGATTGTCGTCGGCCGCCTCGGCGTCGTCGATCTCGCGGGTGACCGAGTCGAGATACTGGCCGTAATTGCCGAGGTAGTTGGTCACACGGCCGTCCTTGACCTCGATCACGTTCGTCGCCACCGTCTTCATGAATGACCGGTCGTGACTCGTGAAGATCAGGGTGCCCCGGTAGTCGAGCAGCGCCTGGGCCAGCGCATCGACCGTCTCCACGTCGAGATGGTTGCCCGGCTCATCGAGCACGAGCACGTTGAAGGGCCCCAGGAGCAGCCCGGCCATGCAGAGCCGGGCCCGCTCGCCGCCAGAAAGCACGCTCACCCGCTTCTCGACGGCCTGTCCACGAAAGAGCATCGCGCCGGCGAGATCGAGGATCTGCTGCTGTTTGGTGCCGATGTTCGCCGCCCGCTCGAGATATTCGAGAACGGTCTGGTTTTCCTCGAGGCTCGTGTAGACATGCTGGGCGTAAATGCCCACCTCGCAGCCATAGCCCCATTTCACGTCGCCGGCCACGGGCTTCAGCGAATCGACGAGCGTTCGCAGGAACGTCGTCTTGCCCTGGCCGTTGTCGCCCACGATCGCGGCCCGCGAGCCATGGACGATCTCCACGTCGACGCCGTCGGCAACGGTGTGCTCGGGATAGCCGATCGCGAGATCGCGGCACCGCACGGCCGGCCCCTGCCGCGGCGTGACGGACGGGCAGCGGATCGCGGCCGTCGGGGCGTCGATGGCCACCTCCTCCAGTTCCAACTTGTCGAGTTGCTTGCTCTTCGACTTGGCCCGCGAGGCGGTCGATGCCCGGGCCTTGTTCCGCGCGATGAAGTCCTCGAGCTGCCGCCGCTTGGCCTGCACGGCGGCGTTGGTCCGCTCGACATGGGCGAGTTGATCCCGTCGGTAGACAAGGAATGCGTCGACCTTGCCGGGAAACACCGTGAGTTTGCCCTGCGCAAGATCGAGCGTCTGGTCGCAGGTGGCGGCGAGAAAAGCCCGGTCGTGCGACACGATCAGGCATGACTCCTTATAGCCACGGAGGAAATGCTCGAGCAGGATCTGCGTTCGCAGATCGAGGAAGTTCGTCGGTTCGTCGAGCAGCAGCAGATTTGGCTCGTGCAGGAGGAGCGCCGCGAGCTTCACGCGGGTCTGCCAGCCGCCCGAGAGTTTTTGGACCGGTCCGGCCAGATGGGGAGTCTTGAGTTCGAACTGGCCGGCGACCTCGCCGCACTTCCAGTCGGGCTGGCCGCTGTCGCGCATCAGGAACTCGAGCGCCGACTCGCCGGGCAGAAACGGATCGTGCTGGCGAAGGTAGCCAAGCCGCAGCCGGGGATGACGGATCACGTCTCCCGAGTCGAGTTCCTCCTCACCGAGGATCACCCGGAGCAGCGTGCTTTTGCCGGCACCGTTGCGGCCCACGAACCCGATCTTGCCGTCATCGGTGATCGTCGCCGATGCGCGGTCGAGCAGCACCTGGTCGCCATACCGCTTCGAGGCATTCTTAATGTCGAGCAGTACCGCCATCGACTGAGCGTAATTCCTGTTCCTGACCGAAGCCGTGTTGAGATCGTTACCTGGAGAATGCACGGTAACCTACTGATTCCATGACACCCGCGGCAAGCCGCACCCCCAAATCGGACACGATTCCCTGAAAGGGGCCGACGCACGAATCGCACGTGCAATCCCGGCGGTGAGCGACTCGTGCGGACTTTCCCGCGAAGACCGCTTAGATTGAGAAGCGGTTTTCGACGAGTCACTCCCCAATGTGTCGAGGCATCTCCGTGACAGGCATCCCCGAAACGTCGCCCCCGCGCGAGACCGGCCAGCAAATCGCCGCGCTCGAGCATCTGTTGGAGGTGGCCCGCCAGTTGGGCGCGACCGTCGAACTGGATCCGCTGCTCGAGGCCATCGCCACGGCGGCCACTACGGTGCTCGACTGCGAGCGGGCCACGGTCTTTCTCTACGACACCGGCACCGAGGAACTCTACAGCCGCGTGGCCACCGGCATCGAAGACTCCGCCATGAAGGAGATCCGCTTTCCGGTCAGCCGCGGCATCGCCGGCGAGGTGGCCCGAACGGGAAGCGTGATCACGCTTGCCGATGCCTACGCTGATCCCCGCTTCAACCCCGAGTTTGATCGGCAGAGCGGCTTCCGCACCCGCAACATGCTTGCCTTTCCGTTGCGCGGGTATGACTCCACGACGGTCGGCGTGCTGCAGGTGCTCAACAAGCGGAGCGGGCAGTTCGACGGTCACGACGAGAAACTGGTCCGCTTTCTCGGCGCGCAGGCCGGAGTCGCCGTCCAGCGGCAGATGCTGCTGCAGGAATACGCCCACAAGCAGCGAATCCAACGCGACCTGAACATCGCCCGCGACATCCAGCAGGGCCTGCTCCCCCGGGAAAATCCGGAGGTGGCCGGCTACGACATCGCCGGCTGGAACCAGCCGGCCGACGAGACCGGCGGAGACAGTTTCGACTTTTTGCCACTCGACGACGGCAGCCTGGCAATTACGCTGGCCGATGCCACAGGACACGGCATCGGCGCGGCGCTGATCATGGCCGAAACACGCGCCCTGTTTCGGGCCACCGCCCGACAGACGAGGGATCTCCAGCGGGTGGTGTCGGAGGTCAACGACCTGCTCTGCCTCGACCTGCCCGATGGGAAATTCAATACGGCATTTTTCGGTTTTCTCGCGCCGGCGGAGCACACCGTGCGGTTCCTGAGCGCCGGGCAGGGCCCGATCCTCGTCTACGCGGCGGCCACGGGCGCCGTCCGGGAACTGGAAACGCACGGCCTGCCGCTGGGAATCATGCCAGAGGCCGAGTATGACGCCGCAACCGTCTTCCAACTGGCTCCCGGTGACATGCTGGTGCTGCTGACCGACGGCTTCTACGAGTGGGACCGCCCTGACGGGGAGCAGTTTGGCACCGAGCGGATTGCGGACCTCATCCGTGAGCATCACCGTCTGCCAGCGGCCGAATTCATCCGGGTTGTCTATCGGACCGTCGTCGAGTTCTCGGCCGGCACGCGCCAAGGCGACGACCTGACGGCCGTCATCGTCCGCCGCGTACCCGCCGGCTGAATCAGCGGCTGGAAGCCTTTTTTGGAAAATGCCATGACCGGACGAGCCACGCGTTACGACGTTTTTGTCACCGTCGCCCTTTTTCTGTCCGCCCTTGTAGCCCAACGTTTCGAATGGTTCGCGCTGCTCGAGGATCAGACGCTCTCCTTCCGCCACCAGTTGCGGCTGGCCTTCGGCGACACCAAGAAACTGGCGCCGGCGTCGGAAGTGGTGCTGGTCAACACGGACGAGCCGTTCTTCGAGGCCTACAAGAGCTTCCCGCTCCGCCGCACCGACATCGGCGCGATCGTGACCAATCTGAAGGCGTTGGGGGCCAGGGTCATCGCCGTCGACATGCTGATGGACTTTCCCAGTTCCTACGGCGAGGACCCGGCCCTGGCCCGGGCGCTCAGCGACGCCGGAAACACGCTGCTGGTGTCGCAGGCCGAGTTTCGCGCGGGTGAATTCGTGAAGATCAACCGCCCGACCACGCTCCTCGACGAGGCCGCCGACAGCGGCTATACGAATATCCAATCCAATTCCAACCTCATCACGATACTTTCGCGTCTCAAAATTCACCCGGAACCGATCGGGGAACGAGGGGGCTGGCCCTTCGCGGTGAAGGCCGCCGCCCTGTTTTTGGGCGTCGAGCCAAAACTCGAGGGCACGACGCTGGTGCTGGGCGACCTGCGTGTGCCCCTGGACCACGAGCGCAGGCTCTCCATCGATTTTCCGCCACTCCCGACCGGAACCCGCTTTCTCAGTCAGTCGGCGGGGCTGACGGCGCTTGAGTTTCTCGACATCTCGCAACTGGACGAGAACGAGCGGGCGGAACTCGAATTCTGGGTGAAGGACAAAATCGTCGTGATGGGCGACACGTCCGAGGTGTCCCACGACTGGTTCGACACGCCCGTGGGCATGGTCTACGGAGTCGAGATCATCGCCGACATCATCGGCTCCATCCTCAAGGGAGCGCCGCTGCAAGTGGCTGGCATGGCCGTTGACGCGCTGCCGCCACTGACTCTGATGATCAGCATGGTGCTGCTCAGCTTGTTCCTGCCCCGGCCGCTGCTGCGTGGGCTGTGCGTGGCAGCGCTGGGCAGCGGCTTCATCCTGCTTGCCAGTTGGCTGTACGTGAATGACGGCCTGGTGCTGTCGATGTCGTATGGCCTGCTGGCACTGGGGCTCAGCTATCTGGTGGTGGAATTTCGCCAATACCTGATCGAGCGCAGCCAGAAGCAGCAGATTGCCAGGACGTTTGGTCAATACATCCCGCCCGAACTGGTCACCGAGATGAGTAAAAGCGGCCAGACGGTGACCGTCGGCGGCGAATCACGGGAAATGACGGTACTGTTTTCCGACGTACGCGGGTTCACCACCATCTCGGAAGGCCTGTCGCCGCAGACGCTCACCGTGCTGATGAACTCCTTCCTGAGCCCCATGACCCACGTCATCCATGAGCACCGCGGCACGATCGACAAGTATATGGGCGATGCGATCATGGCCTTCTGGGGCGCGCCGCTCCCCGATGCCGACCATGCCAGACGGGCGGTACAAGCCGCGCTCGGCATGGTGAAGAAGATGGACGCCCTGAAGGAAGACTTCCTCGCCCGGGGCTGGAAGCCCATCCGGGTCGGCATCGGGCTCAATACGGGCATCATGAACGTCGGCAACATGGGGTCGGATTTCCGCATGGCGTATACGGTCCTGGGCGATGCCGTCAATCTGGGGTCGCGGGTGGAAAGCCTGACCAAGCAGTACGGTGTCAACCTGATGGTCACGGAATACACGCAGGCCGCAGTTCCGGGGCTGGTGAGCCGCGAGATCGACCTGGTTCGCGTGAAGGGCAAGGACACGCCGGTGCGGCTCTATGAGCCGTTGGGATTCGTGGGCGAGGTCGACTCCGCAACAGCCGCCTGCCTGGCACAGCATCTAGCGGCGCTGGCCCTGTTTCGTGAGCAGCGCTGGGATGCGGCCCAGGCGGCGTTCGAGCATTTGGCGGCGACTGATCCCGAGCGGGTGATCTATAAGATGTATCTGGAGCGCATTGCCCACTTCCGCGAAGAGCCGCCGGCCGCCGACTGGGACGGCGTCTACACCCACAAGGAAAAGGGCTAGTCATGCATAAAAAGTCATCTTCTTCGCGAGGAGCGGCCAACCATGTCTCGTGAGTGCATGTTCATGAAGGCATTGTGGGTTTTTCTGCTGGCGTGCCTCGCGGCATCCAGCGTCGGGGTTGCCGCACCGCCGGCTGCCGAAAAAGGCCGCGAGGAGGCAGATCCGATCCTGCGGCTGGATCTCCCGGGGCATACCGGCGAGGTGCGGGCACTCGCCTTCACGCCCGATTCGCAGCGGCTCATCAGCGGCGGCCGCGACAAGGTGGCGATGGTCTGGACTCTCGCAGGTGACGCGTTTCCCGACGCTGCGGACGGTACCGAAGAGCGGGTGACGCGGAACATCGCGCGTCGCCGGGCCAGGGAACGGGCCTTGCGCTGGCAGGTGGCCCGTGGCACTCGCGGGGCGATCCAGACGATCGCCGTCTCCGCTGCCGTCAAGGGCGAAGCGGGGGGAGAGCAGGGTTTCGTGGCGCTGGCCGGCAGCGGAGCGATGGGAAGCACCGGTGAGATCCTGGTGCTCAAGGCGGCCGACGGCTCGCTCGCAGCCACGCTGGGCGGCGGCGACCGCGTCGGTCACCGGCAGAGTGTCACGGCGGTTGACTTCACGACTGATGGCCGCTGGCTGGTATCACAGGATCTCGACGGGCAGGCCTTTGCCTGGGATCGCGCAGCCGCCTGGAAGCCCGTGGAACTTGCCGCCCGCGAGGATCAGCGGCTTGGCAAGGAGGGCGCCGCTGCACTGCGTTCGATGCCTCCGCTGCGGCCCGTCGTGACGCTTGGCGCCGGACGCGCCGTGCTGCCGACGTTGGTATCGCCCGCCACCGCCGCCAAGCCGATCTGGCAACTCGAACTCGTCGATCTGACCGATCCGCGGCAGCGAAAGCGGTTGCCCGAGCCGCATCTGGGTGTGGTCACCGCGCTGGCGGCGTCGGCAGATGGCACCTGCCTGGCTTCCGGGGATCTCTCGGGACTGGTCCGAGTCTGGCGGCTTCCCGATGGTGGAGCGAAGCCCGTGGAGATCGAGATCCGGCCCCTGGCCGAAGCGCTCTCTCTCTCCCCCGATGGAAAACGGCTCGCGGTGAGCGTGGCCGCGGACGGCCGGGGCGCCGCCCCGCGGGTCGAGATCTGGAATGTCGCGCCGCTTCGGAAGATCGCGTCACGCACGATGCCGCAGCCTGTGCGGGCGGTGCGGTTCAGCCCCGATGGCAAGACGCTGGCGTGGACCGGTGGGCGGGCCCACGAGGTGTTGACCGCAGACGTCGATCCCGCGGCGGACGACGTGAAGCCCGAAGCCGATCCCTTGGCCGCGGCGAATGCCCTCGGTGGCGTGGGCCGGCCGATCACCCGGGTGGCATTTAGCACGCCGGCCGCCGATGCCGAGGCAACCTCGCCGCCGCGCCGGCTGGCGATCTCAACCCAGCAGGCCGGCGTTGACGGCAAACCAGCACCGCTGGAAGCGGCGTTCAATCTCGAGATGTTGGCCAACGCGGAGGTTGGCAACGAGAGCAACTGGCTCCCGGCGGCAGGGAGCGCCGGCGGCTGGTCGATCGAGCCGAAGCCGACCTATCCGAAGCAAGGGCTGGAGGTCTGGCAGTTGTTGAAAGGCGGAGAGCCTTCCTGTCGCATCGAACTGTCACTCGACTGGCAGGGGCGGGCCGGCAGCCGGGGCCGGGCCTTCGCCTGGATTCATCGCACCGGTGAACAGACGCCATGGGCAGTGGCCATCGGCGCGGATCGGGGCATCTTTCTCTACAAACTCGTTGACGAGGGCGCCTGTCCGCTGGTCCGGCGTTTTCGCGGCCATGAGGATGGCGTGCTCGCGTTGGCCGTCTCCGCGGATTCCCGCTGGCTCGCGTCGGGAGGCGGGGATGGTCTGGCGATGCTCTGGTCGCTCTCCGGACTAGACCGGGATCGCCCGATCGAAGATCGCTGGGGCGTGAGCGTGTCTGTGAAGGATGGCCGCGCGGTGGTCGACGCGGTCGAAGGCGCCGGGCCGCTGGCAGGAAGGGATGTCCGCGCGGGCGACGTCATCACGGAGATCTCCTGGACGGAATCTGCCGGCGATGTCACCGCGCACAAGGACGCCGCGGCGATCGCGGCGGCCCTGCCGACGGTGCCGTGGAATGCCCAAGTGGCCTTTTCGACACGTCGTCTCGAAAACGATCAAAAGATCTTCCAGCGGCTGCCAGCCTGGGAGAACATCGCCGCGCTGCATCTGGCTGCCAATCGTGAATGGGCCTACTGGACGCCGCGGGGCTACTACGCGGCCAGCGCCAACGGAGACACGCTCTTTGGCTGGCTGGTCAACCGCGGCCTCGATGAACTGCCCAGGTTTTTCAAGGCACAGCAGTTTCGTCGCCGGCTGGAGCGGCCCGACGTGATGTCGCGGCTGCTTGCCGCGGGGAGCCTCGACGCGGCCCTCCGCGATTCCGGCCGCGAGCTGCCCGAGAGTTCGGCAATCGTGCTGCCGCAGCAGATCGCCATGACCCCCGAGGTGCGGATTCTCGATCCGAAGCCCGGCGCATCGCCGGATGGAAAATCGATCGTCGTGACCGCCGAGGTGGATACCCCGGACGGGACGACCCTCTCCCGGATCACGGCCTACGCGAGCGGTGTCGTGGCCCCCGGAAAACCCCGCGTGATCGAAGAGCGGCCGGCAGCCGATGGCCGACCGCGCCGCACCGTCTATGCCTGGGATCTCCCGCTGCCCAAGGAGCAACAGCATCTCGTGCAGGTATTTGCCGCCGCCGCCGAGGGGCCGACCGAGCTGCGCGAAGTGCCGATCAATGCGCCGGCAGTAGCCCCGAAGCAGGCGCGCACCCCCAGGCTCTACCTGTTGGCCAGCGGCGTCAATCGCTATGCAAACTCCGATCGCTTCGCCGAACTTGGGCTTACGAACCTGACCTTCGCCGTGGGGGATGCGCGGTCGATTCGCGAATCGCTCTCGCGGCGGACGTTGGGGCTCTACGACCTCACCGCCGACGCCATCCTCGTCAATCAGGAGGTGACCCGCACCGGCTGGAAGCGGGCCATCGAAGAGCTTGCGGAGAAGGTGGGCGACGAGATCGTGCCGGACGATCTGTTGGTGGTCTTCCTCGCGGGCCACGGCATGAACGACAAGGGAAAGTATTCCTATCTCTGCCACGATGCCGAACTCGCGGTCACGGCCGGGCAGGATCCGCAGGCGGCTCCCGCGGGCAGCATCACCTGGGACGACTTCGACGTCTTGCAGCGGATCCCCTGCCGCAAACTGGCGATCGTCGACACCTGTCACTCAGGCGCGCTCGGACCGGCGGCCCGCAGCACCGCGGTACGGGAGTTTCAGGAGAACATGATTCTCGTGCTTGCCGCCGCCTCCGACGAGGAACCGAGCCAGGAATCGGGCGCCTGGGGGCACGGCGCCTTCACGAAGACGCTACTCGAGGCACTCGATGGGGCGGCAGACATGGGACGGACCGCAGCAGGCGATGCGACGAACGCGGAGCGACCGGACGGCGTCGTATCGCTCGACGAGGTGGTCGATTACGTGCTGCGCAAGGTTCCGGAAATGACGCTGGTGGACGACGATGAAAGCACTGCCCAGCACCCCACCGTCTCCCCGGACTCGATCGTTCCCTACATCACGCTGCCGGTGGCCGCGCTGGCCCAGCCCGCCAAGTAGGCCCGCCAAGTAAGTTCGCTCGGCAGTGCGCCTTTTGCGATCCTGGTGATCGCCAGGAGGCGACGATTATGCCGAAGGTTCGGGCTGTGCCGGTTATTTGATGCCGCAAGGAACGCGGGTCCAGCAAAGGCTGACCGCGGCCGGGAAGGGGATCAAGCGCTTCATCGAACGGGGTCGATTGAACGCTTGGGGGATGGGCGATCAATGGCACGACGGAACGAAATTACGCTTGGCATGCCAAGCGACGCGCTCATGTGCCATTTTCGCCAGGCGACAAACTTTCTCGTGGTAATAGTCGTGCTGCCGGCGCTGACGCTGTTCTGCGCCGCGACTGCCAGAGGCGACCAGCAGCCAGCAGCCGCCCCGCCAGCTACGAAGAGCCCCACGGCCGGCGCACCAGCCGAGAAGCCGCCGGTCTGGAGTAATGCTGAAGGAACCGCTCCTGGCACGCAGCCCCCTGACACCAAGCCCAAAGCTGCCGGCGAACCGGGTTCCCCGACTCTGCCAGATTTCCGAAACCAGGCCGCTGCCGCCGGAGAAGCCGATCGCGGGCCAGATCTTGGCCGGGAGCTCGCCGACGCCGACGTGGGCGGTTTCCGCGAGGCGCTCTCGAATATTCCGAACATGGTTGGCGACGGGTGCGGTCCCGGCGGCAGCGGTGGCCAGGCCACCATCGATCGACTCGTGCTTTTCGGGGAGGGAATGACGCCGTCGAACGCCGGCACACTTCTGACCGGAGCGACTCCCGGGGCGATCTACGAATTTCCGCAGACGTACCGCGATATCCAAAGCCTCCCCACAAACCCACCGGGCGTGGTGCCGGGAGCTGTGCCCTTGGGACTCGTCCCGGGAGCACCTTCTTTTAATACGACGGGCATCCCGCCGGGGGGCGCGGGTTCGATCGTCGGGCCGACCGCTGGCTACGCCCCCAGCGTCGATGCCGCGATGCAACAGGAATTCATCAATCGTACTGGCAACGCTCTAGGCACGACCGTCTTTACGCCGACCACGTCGGGCGCGCTTGCCAACGGCGAGACCGGCACCTACGACGCCTTCGCCTACTACAACTACGTCGTAGACACCGCCAGCGCCACTCCGGGCTTCAACGTCGGCTTCGTCAAAATCTCGGAAAACCTCAGCCCGCTGCCCCGAGACCGCGTTTTCTTCAACTACAGTTACTTCAAAAACTCCTACTTTGCGCCGGGTCTGCGGGCCGACGTGAACCGCTTTATGCCGGGCTTCGAGAAGACCTTCTTCGACGGCTGGACATCGATCGAAATTCGGACTCCCTTCGCGGCCACGCTCGCCAGCGTTCAGGGGTACGACGCCAGTCCCGGTGCCGGCATCACCAACAACCGTGACGTTGAACTGGGCAACATCTCCATTATTGGCAAGTCGGTGATCCAACATTCCGATACCTGGGCCCTCACCGGGGGCATGCAGGTGATGTGCCCCACTGCCAACAGCGTTTCCGTCCAGTCAACCGGGGTCGGCCCGACGATCGCAACCGGAAAAGATCTCGTGCTGGTGGAAAACGAGTCGGTCCATGCGATGCCTTTCATGGGTTTCCTCTGGGCCCCCAATGACAGGTTTTTCACGCAGACGCTTCTGCAGATCGACGTCGACACCAACGGCAATCCCGCCTACGCAAACGTGCTGCTCACCGACGACATCAAGCAGCCTGAGAACTATGCCGGACGCCTGACGTATCCCACGTTCATGTACGTCGGGCTCTCGGCGGGCTATTGGGTTTACAAAAACAACAATCCGTCCGCGACGCTGACCGGCTTCGCCCCAATCATGGAGGTGCACTTCAACCAGTCTCTCACCCCCTACGATGTGCTGTGCCAGCCGGGGTATCAGATTGGTGAGGATCTCGGCAGCCTGTCGATGATCAACGGCATGGTCGGCTTTAACCTGGAATGCGGCACTCGCTCCACGATGACTTTCGCCTATGTCTCGCCGATCGGCGGGGGCGTCGATCGCTGGTTCGATGGCGAAGTTCGGGCCATGTACAACTGGCGATTTGGCCGCCAAACCCGCCTCACGAGGGTGCAGTTCTAATTCGCCGCAGAAGCAGCAAATCCTGACCGGTTTCCGCTCGGTTTGGCGGGTGGCGAGCCGGGCTCCCCCGGCGGTTGGGTGCCCCATCTGGCGATGCCGCGCTGCCCCCCCAGCCTGCCAGAAAACCCGTTTGGGTCGCATTTTCAGGAAGAATCAGAGGAATCGGCCCATATGAACAGCGATTTCGCAGGGCAGTGCCATTCTGACAGACCGATTCAGCGCTCTTTCCGGTCAGGCAAAGTATTCTCATTGATCTGAACAAAACGGGCTGTTTGGCCGTAAAACAGCCCTACGACTGCCGATCAAGCCCCCGCCAGTCTCTCCCCCGTACTGTGTGAGCAGAAAGCCACGATGAACGGCCGACGTCCCTTTCAGATGTCGGCCCTCTTTCGCGGTTTTCTCTCGCGCCGATTGGCAGAAAATGCCGTTGGGGGCAGAGGCATCGGCCGCCGTCGCACCCGCTCTGTGCGGCCTTCCGCCCTCGAGGTTGAGTCGCTCGAGCATCGGTCGATGCTGGCGGTGACCGCGACGCTCGACGTGGGCGGCACCCTCAGCATCTCCTTGGCCGCGGCCGACGACGCAGCTTTTCTCGTCCGTGACGGCTTGGACTACACGGTCAGTGGCACAGACCTCGCGGTCGACAAGACATTCGCGGTTTCAGGCGTCAACGCCATCGTGGTGACTGGCACGGGATCCAGTGGACAGTCCTTCACGGTCGGCGCTGGTTCCGGGATCGAGGATTCGCTGTCCGTCTCGGCGAGTGTCGAGTCGACGAGCATCAACGCGGAGATCACTTCCGGGGCCGACGTTGTAAACATCCAGTCAGCCGCAATCACGCTCGCCGCGAACGTCTCGAGCAGCGGCACGCAGTCCTACACGGGGGCGGTAACGCTGGGCGCGGCGACGGTGACGCTTGCGGGCACGACGCCGACGTTCACGGCGGGTGTGGTCGGAGCTGGCAACGATCTGGTGCTGAACTTCAGCGGCACCACGGCGATCGACGGTGCAACGTTCAAGGGGATCCAAAACCTGTCGACGGACTCGGCGGGCACGACGACGCTGACGGGCGCGGTCAAGACGACGGGCACGCAGACGTATGGCGACGCGGTGACGCTCCTGGGCGACACGACGACCAAGGGCACGACGGTGACGTTCGCGGCTGTGACCGGCGGCGGCAACGACCTGACGGTTGACGGTGCGGCGGTGTTCGGCGGGCTCGTGGCTGGTGTGGCCGACCTCTCGGTGACGGGTACGACCGCGGTGAATGCGGCATCGATCACGACGACTGGGACGCAGACCTACACGGGTGCGGTGACGCTGGGTGCGGCGACGGTGACGCTTGCGGGCACGACGCCGACGTTCACGGCGGGTGTGGTCGGTGCGGGCAAGAACCTGGTGCTGAACTTCAGCGGGCTGACGGCGATCGACGGTGCGACGTTCACGGGGATCAATGATCTGTCGACGGACGCGGCCGGCACGACGACGCTGACAGGCGCGGTCACGACGACGGGCACGCAGACGTATGGCGACGCGGTGACGCTCTTGGGCGACACGACGACCAAGGGCACGACGGTGACGTTCGCGGGTGTGACCGGTGGCGACAAAAACCTGACGGTGGATGCCGACGCGGTGTTCGGCGGCGTGGTGACGGGCGTCGACAACCTGTCGGTGACGGGGACGACGTCGCTTGCCAACGACCTGACGACCAAGGGCAGCCAGAGCTACACGGGCCTGGTGACCCTCGGTGGGAGCGTGACGCTGACCGGCACGACGGGCACGTTCACGACTGGCGTCGACGGGAATGACAACGATCTGACGCTGGACTTCTCAGGCACGACGACGCTGACTGGGATCACGAATGTCAACAACCTTGCCACTGGTGGTGGCGGCACGACCGAGATTTCCGGCACGGTGACGACGAAGGGCACGCAGACGTACGGCGACGCGGTGACGCTGACAGGAGATGCGACGACGCAGGGCACGACTGTGACGTTCGCGGCTGTGACCGGTGGCGGGAACGACCTGACGGTTGACGGTGCTGCGGTGTTCGGCGGGCTCGTGGCTGGTGTGGCCGACCTGTCTGTGACGGGTACGACGGCGGTGAACGCGGCGTCGATCACGACGACTGGGACGCAGGCCTACACGGGTGCGGTGACGCTGGGTGCGGACACAACGCTGACGGGCGTTGGGATCACGCTTTCGAGCACGGTGGACGGTGCGCAGGCGTTGTCGATCGTGGATAGCGGCACGACGACGTTCAGCGGCGCGGTGGGCGGCACGACGGCGCTTACGAGCCTCTCGACCGACGCTGGCGGCACGACGGCGATCAACGGTGGCTCGGTGAAGACGAGCGGCACACAGACCTACGGCGATGCGGTGACGCTGGGTGCGGACACGACGCTGACGGGCACGACGGTCACGAACAGCAGCACGATCACCGGTGGTGGCAAGAACCTGACGGTGACCGGCGACGCGGTCGTGAACGGTGCGATCAGCGGCGTGGTGGACTACGCAGTGAGCGGGACGTCGAGCCTGGGCGCAAACGTGTCGACGACCGGCACGCAGCTCTACACGGGTGGCGTGACGCTGACCGACAGTGTGACCCTGA
>JAPLNR010000053.1 GCA_026401035.1 Planctomycetia bacterium
CGGGTCCGTACCTACCAGGTGTGCAAGATGGTCCCCGAGCAGCGTGTTCGCACCTGCTCGTACCAGGTCTGCCGCATGGTGCCGGAAGTGCAGGTCCGCCACTGCACCTACCAGGTGTGCAAGATGGTTCCGGAACAGCGCGTCCGGTGCTACAAGGTCTGCAAGATGGTGGCCGAGCAGCGGGTTCGCACCTGCTGCTACAAGGTCTGCAAGATGGTGAAGGAAGAACAGGTCCGCACCTGTGAGTACAAGGTCTGCACGATGGTTGCCGAGCAACGCGTGAAGACCTGCACCCACAAGGTGTGCAAGATGGTGGCCGAGCAGTGCTCCCGCGAGGAGTGCTACAAGGTCTGCACCATGGTGAAGGAAACGTGCACCAAGCAGGTGCCCGTCTGCACCACGCGTCCTGTTCACTACACCAAGACGGTCGACGTCGTCCGCATGGTGCCGAAGAAGGTCGCCTACACGGTGACCAAGTGCGTGCCGAAGACGGTCTACCGCGAAGTGCCTTGCTGCGAGTAACGCCTCCGCGGCGAGTGATGACAGGCTGCTGAACGCGGCTGGAAACGATTGGGAACGAGGGCGGCCCGGGTCGAAAGACCCGGGCCGTTCCTTTTTTGCTGCCCAGCTCGCCGCACTTTCCTCGCCCAACCCGCCGCCGAAACAACAGCAGGTTTCTGCGCGCTGAAATCTCTCCTTTGACGACTTACGGAGCTGCAGCCTTTCGCCACGGAAAACCTGAATGTTGCCGTGTTCTTCACGAGGTAGTTGTTGTTGTTGTTGAGGACTCCGTTGGGGTCGATGTCGCCCCCTTGATAGATCCCGAAGTTGATGAAGTCGTTGTCCGAGGGGCCCACGACCGCGGGAGTGAAGCCATTGGGCGAAAGGAGACTGTTGGCGGCCGCGCTGAATTCGAAGCTGCAGCCCTGTGCGGCTGCTCCGACTGCGCATCCGCAACCCCACAGGGCTGGTCTGCTGATCGGCGAAACCCTAACTTGGGTCCGGCGTCATTCAGAGGTGCAGGTCAATGGCTCCTTTGACGTTGCTGGTGCCTAGACCTGACCGGTGTCCCCGCCCAAGGGGCGTGGACGTGTACGCGGCGAGGATTTCGGCCTGCCCGGTCGGGATTCGCTGACCGATTTGGCGGCGACCCATCTCGACCTTCAGGCTCGGCTCTGGCCGGAATTGGTAGACACCCCGCCATGTGGACAATGAAATGAAAAAGAACAAACCTTTGCATGCACCGCTCAAGGAAAGCCTGCCCTCTCCAGACAACAACTAAACGTTTGTCATGCTGGCACAAAAGCATTCCCTCTTGAACACTCGCTTGCTACCCAATCACCTTTTCCTATCCATAGAAGATATTACCAGATCGCATTACCGAGTAAAAGAACCCCTTATGAAAAATCACCTCTTCCCGGGGATTCTGATTGCTTTAACATTTTTTCTCTTCGCTATTATTACCATCTCACATTATGGCGTTGACTGGGACTCTCTCGAAAACTTTGATACCGGAGAGATCAACCTTCATTTCTTTGAAACCTTTGATCCTAAGTACCTTCACTATGATACGACTAACCCGCTCAACGGCCAGCTGCTGAACCCTGAATATAGCCTGAAACAGCCGGCTTCTTACCTCCCCGTTGCGAACATCTTTGCTGCGCTCACCAAACAGGTATTTCACGACACCCTTGGCTGGCTAGACAAATTCTCTGCCTACCATCTCAGCATTGTCCTGTTTGCCACTATGCTGCTCTTCTTACTCTACCTCTTTTCCTTAAGGTACTTCGATTTAATGACTGCTGTTATCTCTACAGCATCCCTGGCACTATTCCCAAGCTTCGTCGGTTTCTCACATATTTTAGTCAAAGATATTCCCCTAGCCTTCTTCTTTTTCCTCTCGATCTTCTCTCTGCTCAGGGCCTACGAGACACAACGAACTACCTGGATTATTACAGCGGCCATAATATTTGGCTTGAGCATAAACGTAAAAATCAATGCTTTGTTTATCCCGCTTCTATTAATCGCCTGGCTGATCGTCGCAAACAAGAACTTAGATTGCCTTAAGATATTCCTGAACAAGAAGTGGCTTCTTTTACCTGGAATGACCCTCGCCACCATCTATGCCAGTTGGCCTTTTTTATGGCTTCATCCCATAAATCATTTCCGCGCTATGTTAAGACATTTCTTAAGAGATATCCCATTGCAAAGGATTGAAGTCTCTTATTTTGGGACAATATTCACCTCCGGCGTGAATGTCCCTTGGCATTATGCGCCTGGATGCCTTGGCATATCCGCGCCTTTGGTCATTCTTGCCTTCGCGGTTGTGGGATTCTTCTTGATGGCAAAAGACACCGTAGCCTCAAAAAACAAAATATCCCCTCTTGTACTTATTTGGTTTATTGTCGTCGTTGGTAAGTTTATGTTTACGAACGTTACTTACAGTGGAATACGGCTGTTTCTTGAAGCTGTCCCGGCCCTATGCATCATGGCTGGTTACGGAGCTACATATGTATACATGCGGACATTCCACTTAATGGGTTCGCTCGCAGCTGTCTACAAACACGCCCTTCTTTCGCTTGTCTTGATAGCGCTTTATTTGCCCATACTCATTGCAAATATACAACTCCATCCTTATCAGTTCTGTTATTACAACGAGCTGGTCGGCGGGCCAAGGGGGGTTTATGCGAACAACATAAGTGATCTGTTTTATAGCCCGGCCTTCAAGGACGGGGCTGAGTGGCTCAATAAAAATGCGCCACCAAGAAGCATCGTGAAGATCGCGGAACCCGTTCACATTGCCAGGTTATATTTAAGAAATGATATCGCCATAGCGGATCACAACGCCGCGCGATACGATTACCTCATGTTACCGCATGAAATCGACAACAAAACACATCCTGCTTATATGTTCGTGCCGCATACCATGAGCCCAGAAATGAAACCTGTCTTTACAGCTTACGCCTTGGGCGCTCCGATTGTAGTTATCTATAAGAATCACTAATACAATGCACGAGTGCCTCGTCCGCAAATCTCCCGTGCCTGTGATTTCTAACGACAGGCCTTGATGACTGCCGCACGAACGAGAACCCCACTACTCAGTCAGCGCCATGCCTCTTGTTTCTCTACGCCCCGACTCCGTCGCAGCATTGCTGAAATCGCCTTTGGCCATCGTCATCCCCGTTTTCAACGAGTCGGCCACCATCGAGAGCGTTATCGGCTCGTGGATGCGACAGTTGGACAAGCAAGGCGTGGACTACCAGTTTATTCTTCTGAACGACGGGTCCTCCGATTCCACTATGGAGGTGCTCAAGCGTCTTGAAGTGATTCATCCAAAGCGGATAGTTGTCGTCGATAAGACGAATTCAGGCCATGGTCGCACTTGTCGGCTGGGTTATGACGCCGCGGTGGCATCCCCTCATGTTGAGTGGATTCTCCAAATCGACTCCGATGGCCAGTGCGATCCCGCTTATTTTCCGGAGTTCTGGATACAGCGGGATAACGCTGATTGTGTTTTCGGAAAACGGGTGCGGCGCGATGACGGCCCCGCGCGGGCGTTCACTTCCAAACTATGCCGACTCGGCGCTACATTACTGAGCGGCCGCGACATGGTGGACCCAAATGTTCCTTATCGACTTATCCGTCGGGATACCATGGTCAATGCCCTCAATCGCATTCCTGCGTCTTTCAACATTCACAACGTGGCTTTGACTTTCATCCTCAAGAAAACGCCGGACGTCAGGTGGGTCTACGTGCCCATTCGGTTTCGTGAGCGGCAAGGCGGCAGCAATAGCATCAATCTGATGAATGTCGTCCACTGGGGCACGGACATGCTTTTGGAACTTCGGAAGCTGAAGTAGGACGTGATGGGAAAGAGACCGGTTCCGCACAAATAGGTGGCTGTACAGGTATGGTGACTGTCCGTTATCTCATTCTCGGTGCTGGCCCCACGGGGCTCGGGGCAGCACGACGGCTTCAGGAACTTGGGGTCCACGACTGGCAGATTGTCGAAGCTGCTCCTGAGCCAGGTGGCCTGGCGACGTCGTTCCTCGATGACAAAGGCTTCACATGGGACATCGGCGGCCATGTGCAGTTCTCGCACTATGAATACTTCGACCGCGCCATGGTGGAGTTTCTCGGCACAGACGGCTGGCTGCATCATCAGCGCGAATCGTGGGTCTGGATGCGGGATCGGTTCATCCCCTACCCGTTCCAAAACAACATTCGCCACCTGCCGCCCGAGGATCTCAACAAGTGCCTTCAGGGGCTCCTGCAGATCACACAGCATCCCCGGCCAAAGCCGCACAACTTTCGGGAATGGATCGACGCCACCTTCGGCCCGGGCCTCGCCGAGGTGTTCATGCTCCCATACAACTTCAAGGTATGGGCCTTTCCGCCGGAAATGATGAATGCCGTCTGGGTCGGGGAGCGGGTGGCTGTCACGGACCTGAGCCGCGTGCTCACCAATCTGGCCCTTGGCAAAGATGATCTGTCGTGGGGGCCCAACAACACGTTCCAATTTCCCAAGCACGGCGGCACGGGGGCGATATGGTCGGCGTGCGCCAAGCGGCTGCCTGCGGCGAGAATCAAGCTGAATGCCCGTGTCGTGAGCATCGACATGGGCAAGCGTGAGGTTGTCACGGAAAGTGGCGAACGTTTTGGCTACGAGCACCTGATTTCCACGGTTCCGCTCACCGAACTGATCCGGCTCACCGGCCAGTCACGCTTGCAGCCGCTTGCGGACCGGGGGCTTTTGTATTCCGCGTCGCACATCTTCGGCCTCGGGCTGCGAGGGAAGCCCCGCGACGAACTGGCGACCAAATGCTGGATGTATTTTCCGGAGGACAATTGCCCGTTCTACCGCGTGACGGTGTTCAGCAACTATTCGCCCTACAACGTGCCCGATATTACCACGCACTGGTCGCTGATGACGGAGGTCTCCGAGTCGCCGCATAAGCCCGTCAACCAGGAGCAGCTACTCGAGGAGGTCATTCAAGGGGCCCTCAATACGCGGCTCATTGAAAAGCGGGAAGACATCGTCTCGACCTGGTCGTTTCGGGCGGGCTACGGCTATCCCACGCCGGGGCTGCATCGAGACGAGTCGCTGGCAGAGTTGATTCCGTTCTTTGAAGAGCGAGGAGTCTACTCCCGAGGCCGTTTCGGTACTTGGAAATACGAGGTCAGCAATCAGGACCATTCCTTCATGCAGGGGGTCGAAGTCGTCGATCGCCTCGTGAACGGCTCGCCGGAGATTACGGCCGCTGATCCTCATCACGCCAACTCGAAGAAACACCCCTGGCCCTTCGAGCAGTGGAGTGCGAAGCACGGGGAGGCTGTCCGTTGAGTTCAAGGGGACTGACCTGCCTCCCTTAAACGGCACCGCCATTCGGAACGAGCTGGATTTTCTCCGCACACATGCCGGGCCAGAAGATCTCGCGAAGGTGTGGGCCGAAGAAACAACGCCCTTGTTGAGCAGTGATGCACATTGCCGATTGGATATTACATACTGACGCACTATTTATTATTTGCCGTCCGATGCTCTGCCATCGCCGCTTTGCGGATGATTTCGCAGATTCGACTGACCGCCTCTTTCGCTACCGCCTGCCCGGTCGGTAACACAATGACGCGGGCGGCAATGCGTTCGGTTTCGGACAAGAGAAGTCCGGCGTTAGGCTGCAGGGAGCGATACGGTTCCATATTGTGACAACCGGGCCAGAAGTATTTTCTGGCAATAATGTTTTCCGCATGCAAGGTCTTGACAATATCATCGCGGCTGCGGCGGCACCTCTCCGGGTCCACCTCAATCACGACATACTGGTAATTGTTCCGCTCGGCGGGATCGTATTTGATTACGGAAATTCCTGGCACGTCAGTCAACCCAGATCGATACGCCTCGTAGTTCTGGCGGTTCACCGCGATGATATCGTTCACCGCCTCCAGATTGGTTAACCCCATGGCCGCAGAGATTTCATTCATCTTCCCATTGATGCCGAGATACTCCACCTGATCGTAGCCAGTGAAGCCAAAGTTCGTCATCATCCGCATGCGGTAGGCCAGGTCGTCGTTGTTCAGTGTAACGACTCCGCCTTCCAGACAATTTATGAACTTAGTCGCATGGAAACTGAAGACCTCGCATTCGCCAAACGTACCGATCATCCGCCCCCCCTTGGAACACCCAAAGCCATGCGAGGCATCATACATTACTTTCAGATTTCGACGCGTTGAGATTTCCTCGATGGCCTCTGTTTTGCATCCCCTGCCCCACACATGCACGCCGATGATCCCGGTTGTCCTCGGCGTAATGAGCCTCTCTATCTTGGTCGGATCGATATTGTGCGTCACTGGATCCATGTCGCAAAACACGGGCGTTATCTCTTGCCACTGCAAGGCATGGGGCGTGGCGACAAAGGTGTAGCTGGGAACGATCACCTCGCCTTTGAGGCCAAGAGCGCGGCACGCGATTTCAATGGCTGCCGTGGCGTTGCACATGGCAATTGCATGTTTGACTCCGAGAAAGTCGGCTACTTTGCTCTCAAACTCCTGCACTACTGGCCCGTGGTTCGTCAACCATCTACGATCCAGAATCTCGTTGACTCGCTCGAGGAATCGCTCCCTGTTTCCCAAGTTTGGGCGGCCCACATGCAAGTGTTTCGTGGTATCCATTTAGCTGGCGAGTGTGGCCCACCCGAACCCTTCTTTTCCAAAATAATTTCCGCAGTAAAACATGTGGATTTGACCGTTTAAATCAAATACATGCGGGTAAGCCACCATTTCTGAATCCCAGCCGCTTTGCGAGACCTCCAAACCGGCGTTGGAATCGTCTCGGTGCCAGGTTACGAGATCAGTCGAAGTGGCATAGCCGATTCGATAACCCTTTTCTGGTTTTTCTCGAAACCCGGCACCATGCCTATAGGAAAAAAGCATGACATACCTCCCGTTCATCTGAAAAATGCTAGCACTTGTCTGGCATTCATCAGGCACAACTGGAGGAATAATCGCTCTTCCATCTCTCAGCCACTGTAAGCCATCCTGGGATCGGGCATGCATCAAAAGATACTGCGATTCCGGCTTGCCGGCATGCTCGAACCACTTAACCCCTGACAGGTAAAACATGTGCCAGTCGTCTTCGGCAACCTTATAGACAAGAGGGGACGCCTGAAGAAATGGTTCATCTAAAGCAGGGCCGAGAAGCGGTCCGGGTCCGCATCGCTGAAACGTGAGTCCGTCCTGACTCGTCGCAAGACCTATTGCCCAATTGTAAGGCACCGAGTGGCACCGGGTCCACCCGCAATAATAGAGGCGATACTCCCCTGCGTGAAAAATAACTGAACCCGCCATCGAGCCGAACTCGTCAAATTCTCCCTTACCGCCTAACGGAACGATGGGCGATTGGCTTATATTTATCACTTTACTCAAATCATTTTTGTCAAGATCGACAAATCCGCTGTAGCTTCGAAACATTCTCCGGTCATCGATTTGCTCCCTTGTCGCAAAATAAGTTCGGAGCACGTTTTCCAATTCAACCGTGTAGGGAACCTGTGCATGGGTTTTCATCCACGACCTTGACCCGTCCGGCTTGAAGATGAGACCTTTTTTAATCCACTTCAACATAAACGCATCAACTTTCCAGTTGTTTTTTTAGGCAGCTGCCCTGATGGCGGCATCTAGCCAGCGATACATGCTTTTGCCTGAGGCCTCTCTGGCTCGTGACGCCAATTCCTTAGCCTCCGGACTTACCCCTTCGATATGACCATAATATCGAGAGCGATGGGTATTCCAGACTTCACTGGGTAAGTGTTGTTGCCATCCGTTGAGCGAAACACTCCCTCCATAGGTTTTCCAAACGGGTCAAGGGCTCCCTCGAAAACAAGGCTGTGATGGGTTTCTGGGCAGCGATAGTGAGGATTTATTACAGGCGTCATTGTCTATGCATTTCACTGGATGCGGATGAGACTGGGGACTCTGAGACCAAGACTGGGTTTGTATCGGCGCTTTCACAACTCCGTTGAATCCTCAATGATTTCAACAGGAACACAGAACCGGACATGAAACCGTTTTCCAATATCATGCGATTATGTGCGAATATGAAATTGCGACAACGCCGTTTGGATGTCACCCAGGGGATTCATCATAAGGGTATCCAGCAAGGAAAGTGTTTCTCCACTACGCGATCCAGATTTTAACCCAAGTTCCATCTTTGGAGCATCCAGAAACAGTAACTCGATCCCGCTGTCGGCAAACAACACTGAATCGTAAAGATCTCGACCGCCGGGAGGGTTCAGATACTCGTCAGCTCCCAGCGTGGTGCAAATATCAAGAATTCGATGCTGTCCTTTGAGATCCCCCTTCGGAAAAATGTGGCTGGTCGGGATGATCTCGGTAGCCAATCCCAGCCGACCGCACATCCGCTGGATTGATCCGGCCACAAAAGCGCTCAGATTTCCTTGGGCGCATTCCATCAATTCCTGGAAGAGTCGCATCGTGGGCAGAAATGAAAGCTCCCCTTGATAGGAGGCTTCCACCTTCTTCATCAAGCGACTCTTCCAACCATCATCCGGAAGAAGGTCGATTTCCGAAATCAATTTATTCTGACTCGCTTTGACCAAGGGCAGGGTCATCCAACATGGCTCACCACTTACAGCAATCCGGTTCCGGTTGATCCAACCACGGTTGATGTAATTGACATCGTCTAAGACCACGAACGTGTCCACCGCTCGGAGTAGTTGCCAATATCCGATGTAGGGCAGGAAGTAAGGCTGCATGACTGCAATACGCATTAGATAGGATTACTCACGACCGCTTACCTTGCGACACATTGAGCCGTGTGATCTCGCGAGCATGAGCAGCCCATGGCCTGCTCCGGAATCCGGCTGTCGCCTTCAGGTTCCTCCCAGAGCCGCAATCGCGTCCTTATGAGCAACACGCGACTGACGCGGAGCGCGGCAGCGAGACAGCGATCTGGGCAGTGGGCTACGCCTGCCCATGACAGTGCCCTTAACGGCATCGAACGCACGAGCCGAGGAAACGTCTGACGGGAGAGTTCTCTCGCTTCCCCCGGCATTCCCTTGTACACAGGCCCGAGCCAGTATCCTGTTCCGATCCGGTACTCGAGGAGATGCAACAAGGGCTGAAAGCTTCCGCCACAATGAAGATTTAGAAGATCAAATGTTCTCTGGTAAGCCATGGCTCTCGGAAGGAGCGACTTGCCCGTCCGGATTCCGACTTCGGGAATGCGATCGCACGACATGATCTCGTTCAAGTACCCCACGGGTCCCTTTTCAGCGTAAAGGGCAAAGATGCACAAATCTGCATGAATGACCTCGCTGATCCATGCGGGCAGACGGCCTCTGCGTAAGCCAACGCCGTGCGCGGGATGCAGCTCATGGTGGCAACTACTTTCATTGCTGACTCCTTGACCCTGGCGTCTGAAGTACCCCGGTTCATGAAGGTTAGCCCGGTCGATGGCCCCTCCGCAACGGTGTTCCGACTGAGTAGCGCGCGTGAGCGGAGTGATCAGCTCTCTCGTCCGTCCAAGGGCGGGCACTGGAGCGTTTCGGGGGAGTCCTCAAGCATGACCGCCCTGGGCACGCCGGGTGATCGAGGACCAGCGCGGTTGGCACCGGCGCATGGGAATAGGCGAAGGGGTGTGTGGCGGGATCAAGGATCTGGCCCTGAATGATCTAGGCCATGGATCATATATTTCTCAGCCGATGCGCAGGCACCCTACTGATCGGCGTGGCCTCGCCCATGAAGACAGAACCTTCGGGCGCAGATCCAAGAACAAGGGCTCCAGCGCCGATGACAGATCCCGCACCGATGGAGACATTGTCCCTGAGGGTCGCATTGACGCCAATGAAGCAACGCTCGCCAATCCGGCAGTTGCCTGAAATCACAGCATGGGACGCCACGAACACATCATCCTCGATGACGGTGTGGTGCCCCACATGGTTTCCGGACCAAAGAATGCAGTTCCTGCCAATGGTGACGAACGGCTGAATGACGTTGGCCTCCATGATCAGGCAGTTGGGTTGGACGGAAAAACCCCTCCAGACATGAGCCTTGGGGCTGACGAAACTGGCGAGGGTGTAACCCAAGGCCTCGAGCTCGCGGCATTTTTCGGCCCGCGGGCGGTTCACGCCACGGAAACTCATGGCGACAAAGGCGTCAGCCACCTGAGGAGGAAAGCGTCTGACGGCCTCAGCCAGGTCAAGAACCGGCCTGCCCAAAAGGGCATCGGTCTGCCGAAACGCCGGATCAACGACAAAAGCAACCACCTCCTGGCACGCTTCATCGGCGAAATAGGCGCAGGCGACTTCTGCGATCTGGCCGGCCCCAAAAATGATGAGAGGTTTTTGTGGGGAAGATGGGTTCATATCCAGCTCTCCGCTCAAAGCTTAAGAAGGACATCGATCGGGTAATTTCGCCTGCGCTCGAAACGCTCAATCGCCTGCGAGACATAGACACCGATATCGCGAGACAGGGCCGTCTGGTCGGTGAGTTCGGAGAGTCTGACGTGTGAACGCCGGTTGAAAAGTGCAGCGCGGGGCGGTCGAAAAGTGCAGCGCTGGGGTTGAATTGAATCTACTCCGGGGTAGCCGGTTGCTCCAAGGGTTGGTGGGTCAGGGAGTCCCTGCGGCCCGACTGTTGACGGTCCGGCGGCAGGGCGACACACTTTTTGGCACCATCACTCGGCCCAGAGCGTTTCGGGGAGTGGCGATCTGAGAAATCCCGGATCAACATGGCGTGTGAGGAGGTGCTAACCGTGTCGAAGGTTTCAACCGAACCACCAACGGATTACACGCACGGTCTTCTCGCAATCGAAACGAGCATCGCCGACCAAGCGTGGCCCGAAGACGTCACGCCGGTTGTGAGCGTCCTTTGCTTCACCTTCAATCACGAGAGGTACATTCGGGACGCGCTCGAAGGCTTTCTGGCACAGACGACTCGCTTTCGCGTCGAGATCATCGTTCACGACGATGCGTCCACCGATTCGACGACGACCATCGTACGACAATATCAGCAAAGATATCCAAGTCTGATCAAGACTATTACGCAGACGCAGAATCAGTACAGCCTTCGCGGCTACGCATTTGTTGGCGACATGATATCTGCTGCCAAAGGTCGATACATCGCACTATGCGACGGCGACGATTACTGGACCGACCCGCTCAAGTTGCAAAGGCAAGTTGATTTGATGGACGCGGATGCCGGATGTGTGCTGAGCTTTCACCCTTGCTCTTTCCGGGCAGAGGAGAGCGGGCTAACGCTCATCACTCCGCAGGACATGAAATATGTGCAGTATGACTATACCGCAGAGAACGTGCTGGAGAGATGGGGAATTCCAACAGCCGCAATGGTCTTCCGAAACGTGCTACCGATTCTTCCTCCATGGTTCGCTAAGGTCGCGAGCGGCGATATCGCAATCGCGATGCTGCTCTACGAGCGCGGAACGTTCAGATGCCTTGAGGAACGAATGAGCGTCTATCGACTGACCGGCCTCGGCGCCTCGAGCTCGCATCATGGCGAGTTTATGCTCCAGAGCCGCGGCTATCTGTATGCAAAGCTGAACGAGCACTTCAACGGTCGATACGAGGACCAGATTTCCCGGGCGCTCCTGCGCGTTGCCGAGTACCACGTAGCTCGGGACGGACTCTCGAGTGCGAGCGGCGATCCCAGGGAGGCAATGAATGCCACGCGGAAAGAAGGAACTGGGCAGATCATCCCCAATCTTCGAGAGATCGAGGTAGAGGTGGATAGGGGCAAGACCGTCCTGGAGGCGGTCAAGAAGATCGGCGTGACGGAGCAGGCCTACTATTGGATCGTCGCGAAATGGCTGCGCCGACGGCGGCCACAGCGGCGACCACCAGCGTGATGGTTGCCGGCTCCGGCACGATGATGACCGAGTCGGGGCCGGTGCCAAGGCCAAACACGGCGGTGCTCCCGATATTCGCCTCGGTGAAGCCCGCGACCCCGCTGAAGGTGAACGTGGCCTTGTTCTTGACGAGATACCTGTTGTTGAGCACGCCGCTGGGATTGATGTCGCCCCCCTTGTAGATCGCGAAGTTGAGAAACGTGTTGCCCGGCGGGCCGACGATCGCCGGCGTGAAGCCGTTTGGCGACAGGTTGGAGTTGCCCACCGTGCCGAGGCCGAAGCCAAGCCCCGGATGGAAGGCGGGATCCAGCGTGCGAAACTGCCACGAGGCATCGCCGTTGTTGACCGCCTTCAGGTTGCTGGCGATGCCACTGACCTGGGTGAAGGTCTGCGGTGTGTACTTGAATTCGAGGTCGTTGGTGCCATTCCGCACCTGGTAGACGAAGCCGGTCGCGCTCGTGTAGTTCAGGGTCGGCCGGCTCGTGCCGTTCCAGATGTCGAAATAAAAGCTGCTGAGGACGTCCGCACCCTCCACCGAGTTGGTCGGCGACGTGTTCTCGAGGGTGACGGTCAGATTGCTGCCGCTGATCAAGAGTTTGGCCTTGAACTCGACGGGCCGTCCCGCACTCGACGTGCCGGAGCCGATGAAGACCACGTCGCCACGGGCGGGAAACGCGGCCAGAGCGACGACAACGACAGCGGCGATGACTGCCGTGAGGGTGGAAAAAAAGACGGAGCGGACGAGGATCGAAAGCGACGACATGCCACACACTCCTTGAGGGAGCGACGGATCGGTGGCGTCCGGTGCGCCTGCAGGCGCGCCAAAGTGCTTTTCGGCGCAACAAAAAGGCCGCTGTGGGGAAACGCCAGTCGGCGTTGATCCACGTCGGCCTACGCTGCGCCGGGGCTCCGCAAAGCGGCGGAGCGCCCAGCAACTCGTCTTCCGAAACAAGACCGCCAGGGGCCTTCGGGCGAGCGGGGACCGCTCTCACGACTGCCTCGGCGGAGCAACCCTTCGCCGCCGCACGCGATTCGGCAAGGGGGGCAGGGGAGAAACTGCGAAACCCCATCCTTTCCGGGCGTTGATCCGAGTGGACACCCCCCGGGCCGCACGGTTCCTGGCGAACGGGATCGTCTTCCGCAGACTTTTTTCACTGGTACAACCTCCCGCATGACTGCCATCCCTCCGCCACTGCTCGTGCTCGGCACCACGAATGCCGGCAAACTTCGGGAACTGACCCTGCTGCTCGAACCGCTGGGCATCGCCTGCCGGTCGCTCGCGGATGAACCGCTGGCCGTCGAGGTCGAGGAGACCGGCACATCCTTCGCTGAGAATGCGGCGTTGAAGGCGAGCCTGCAGGCCCGGGCCCTTGGGGCCTGGGTGCTCGCCGAAGACAGCGGCCTGGTCGTGCCCGCGCTCGGCGGGGCGCCGGGCATCTTTTCGGCGCGGTTCGCCGGGGCCGGCAACGGCGACGGCAGGGCCGACGAACGCAACAATGCGCTCCTGCTCGAGCGGCTCGCGCGGCATCGGGACGCCGACCGTGCTGCCCACTACGCCTGCCATGCGGCGCTCGCCGATCCGTCAGGCGCGATCGTGGCCACCGCGGAGGGCGTCTGCGGTGGCCTGCTCGCCGAGGCGCCCCAGGGCGCCGGCGGCTTCGGCTACGACCCGCTCTTCATCGTGCCGGAATATCACCGCACGTTCGGCGACCTCGCCCCGGATGTGAAATCGGTGATCAGCCACCGCGGCCGGGCCATGCGGGCCATCATCCCGGCGATCGTGCGGCATCTGGCTCCGCGGCCGCGCTGACCGCCCCGTCGACATGCTGGGCGAGCCTGTGCTCGATGACCCGCACGACGTCGCGCGTGCCGTCCATCCGGCCCGCCACGCCCGCCAGCGACGGTGAAAACCGCTCCAGCCCGTCGAGAAATGACCGCACCCGCTCGCGGGTGACCTGCTCGAGCAGCGTGAAGTCGCCACAGCCCATGTCGGTGAGGAAGTGGCTGTTCATCAGCTGCTCGGCATGTGCCCGCTCAGGCAGCAGCAGCATCGGCTTGCCGAGATGCAGGGCCTCGCCGATCAACTGATTGCCGGCGGCCGAGACCATGCAGCGGCAGGCAGCGAGGTCCTCCACGAACTGCCGCTCGTCGATCGCGTGAAACGACACGTTGCCGACACGCTCGCGATGGCCGAGGCCATAGACCTTCACCGGCAGGCCGCAGTCGGCCAGGGCCGTGACCGCCTCGAACGGCGTGTGGCGGCGGAGGTAGCTGAGAATGAAGCCATCGTCACGCGGACGGGCGTGGAGAATCTCCGGGCGCAACAGCGGCCCCACCTGCACCACGTGCTCCCAGCCGCGGCGGAGGGGAGGCCGAAAAAACGCCGACACCACCGTGTCGGTCGCACCGTTGACATACATCCACACTGCCTGGCTCATGAACCAGGCCTGCCACTTGAGCGTCAGCGGCAACGCGCCGAGATCGTAGGCCAATAGAAAGTGCTGGTGGTCGACGCTGACCAGCGGGATCTCCTGACGGGCGGCCGCCCGCGGCAGCGCCGGCTCGAAGTCGGTCACAGCCAGGTCGGCGCCGAATGCATCGAGTTCGCGGATCAGCCTGTCGACGAGCGGCCCCACCTGCCGGGCCTGGTAGTCGAGCCCGGCAGCGATCGACCGCGGCACGTCGAGCCGGCCGCCCGAGTATTGGAAGACGATGCCGGGAATCTCGACCAGCCGCACGCGCGGTCGGCCCGCACCCGGTGAACCAGCCTCAGAAAACCGCCGTGACAGAAATTCCAGCGCATCGGCCGACGTGAAAATCAGAATTTCATGCTCGGTCTGCAGGTGCTCCACGAGCGTGGCGATGCGGGTGGCATGGCCACGGCCTTCACCGCAGAGGCTGATAGCGATTTTTGCCATACTGTTGAGTCGGTGGTCGCGACGGAAATCCTGCCGCACTGCTCGAGTGCATGGTCTACCAGGCATTGTGGCTGGAAGAGTCTCACGTGACCAGAAACGAAACACTTTTGCCGATCTGTGGCCGCCTCGCGGCGGTCGCACTGCTGGCTGCCGCCTGCTGCCCGGCCGCGCGGGCTCAGACTGCCGCCCCGGCGGAGGCCGTACCGCCGGCGGAAGCCGCACCTGCGGCAGAGGCCGGGCCTTCAGCGGCGGCCGCGCCCGCGGTGCACCGTCTCGTGCAGGCGCTCGGGTCGGGGTCGCTGGCGACTCGTGATGCCGCCGAGCGGGCGCTGGTGGCGCTGGGGCCGACGGCGCTGCCGGCAATCACGGAAGCCGGGAGGGACACGGTCGGCGAGGCGGCGTTTCGCCTGCGCGGGATCCGCCGGGAATTAGAGGGACAGGCGGCGGCCATGGCCGTCGACGGCGGGCACGTCGACGTGACGGTCGCCGGAGTCGAGCCGATCGGCGGCACGCAGGCAGCGGCCACGGGCGTGCGGGTCAGGTTGCGAATGGCCTGGCAAGACGGCCCCGCGCCGCTGGTGGTGAAGTTGCCGCTGAAGTCGATCGTGGCCGAGGGAGCCAACGGCGAAGTGATGCCCCCGGCACAGCGGGCTGCCGTCCTCGAGGCGGCCGTGCCGAAGAATCGTCGCTGGCTCGAACTGCCGGTGGCCCTCGCACAGCCGGCACTCCCTTTAGAGTCACTCGCCATCCTGCGTGGCACGGTCATGGTCTGGGTGACCGGCATGGAGCACGCGTTCGAGTTTGCGGGCATCGAGCGGCCGCAGGATCTCCCCTGGCAGCCGCGGACCCTGCGGCTGGGGGAGGCACGTGTGATTCTCGATGACGTCGCCGTGCGACAGGAAAGGCTTCTGGTCACGGCGACGATCGCCTACGATTCGCCGACGGAAGCATTGGCATCGCACCGGACGTGGCTCGGCGAGCGGCCGCTGGAACTCGTGGCCGCCGATGGCACCGCGACCAGACCGCTCGTGCAGACCGTGCGAAACCGGAGCGACCAGGGGCTGACCGCGACGGCGGAGTTTGCCCGGCCGGCGTCCGTGGCAAAGGGTGGCCTTCGGGTGCGCTGGAAACTGCCGATTGCGATCCATGAAGTGCCGATTGATTTTGCGATCCACGATGTTTTGCTGCCACCACGCTGACGCCACACCACCATGACCAGCTTCGGCCCCATCCCCGCCGCGTTTCTTCCCCGGACTGCCATGCTGCGGCGTTCCATGCTGCGGCGTTCCATGCTGCGGGCGGTTGTCCTGCTGGCTCCGCTCGTCCTGACGGCGGGCACGCACCGGCTCCGAGCCGCCGACGATCCCCGGCCCCCGACCGCCACCGTCATCGCCCGGATCGGCAACCTGCCGATCTACCGCTCGGAACTCGACGTCGCCCTCCGCCGCGCCGGTGCGGAACGGATCCGGTCGCCCGAACAAAGCCTCCGGGTGGAGGCCGAGGCACTGGAGCAGTTGGTGAACGAGCGGCTGCTCAAAAAGGTGATCGAGGCGGAAAAGATCGAGGTCGATGCGGACGAGGTGTCGACGGTCATGGTGCGCATGCGGTCGGAATTGACGGACCGGAAGATTCCGTTCGAGGCCTTCCTCACGCAGTCGGGCCGCGACGAGCAGTCGCTTCGCAGCCAGATCGAACTGGAACTGGCGCTCAATAAACTGCTCACACCACAACTCACGAGCGACGCCCTGGCGGCCATGTTCGCGAAGTACCGTCGCGAACTCGACGGCACGCGGGTGCGGGCCAGCCACATCATCCTGCGGCCTGATCCGGCCCGCGGCGCGGATGCCGTGCCGGAGATGATGCGTCGGGCCACGGCGATTCGCCAGCAGATCCTGCAGGGCACGATCACGTTTGCCGAGGCGGCCAAAAAATATTCCGTGGGCCCGAGCCGCCGCCACGGGGGCGACGTCGGATATTTCCCGCGAACCGGCGGGCTGAACGAGGACTTTGCCCGCGAGGCGTTTGCGCTGGCGAAGGGGGAGCTGTCGAAGCCGTTCGTGACGCCGTTCGGTGTGCATGTGGTCGTGGTGACGGGCATCGAGCCCGGAAACGTCACCGCGGGATCGCTGCGGCCGCAACTCGAAAAACTGGTCGTGCAGCAGGCGATCCGGGGGCTCTTGGAAAACGGCCGCAAATCGACCCCGGTCACCTATGCGCCGGGGGTTGCCCATTTCGACGGGCCCCCGCCGGAAACAGCCGACGGCGGCCAGCTCAAGCAACGCCCGATCGTGGTTGCCACTCCGGCGGAAGCGGCTGCGTCAGCGGGGGAATGAGGCTGGGACGGGCTTGCAGGCCAGTTGCATCCCCCACTACCCTCCCGCCCCCCCAAGCAAAGCCATCCGCCATGAAAATTCGCTCGTCGCTGCTCTTTGCGTGCATGCTGGTGGTGCCGCTCATCGCGATGTTCTCCCACAAGATTCCGCCCGACCTGCGGCTGTCCGCGCGGCGGCACATCTGGGATCCGGCGCGAAAATCGATCCTGCACGCCTTCGGCGGCGCCGCGGAAACGCCCGTCGTTCCGTCGCCCACCATCCTGGCGGTCAGCCCGGCTGAGCCGGCGCCGGTCGACGTGGCACGCGTCCAACGGGCCGCTCGGTCCCTCGGCACGCGGAAAGAGATCGAGGATCGTCTCGTGGAGCTCGGGGCCTTCTCGCTGGAATGTGCGCCAGGCACCGATGCCGGAGGGCTGCAGCGTTGCTCCTGCCGCGTCGCTGCCGATCCCTCCGGGCAGTTGCAGCGGGTCTTTCAAGCGTCGGAGCCCGATCCAGTTTCGGCCCTGCACAACCTGCTCGAGCAGGTGCAGCTTTGGAAGCAGCGGATGGCCGCGGCTCCCCCGGCGGGGCAGTCTCCGCCGGCCCAGACACGGCGTTTCCAGTAAGGTCGCACTATGCGCCGCAAGCCAACAGCCTCGCTGCGAATGCCCCAGCAACTCGGCCGCACCCGCGGCCAGACGGCCCTTAGGATCTGGACGCCGCCCGTGGCGACCCCCGCCAAACCCCGCCGCCGGCCGGCTCGCCGCCGCAAGCCGGCCGTGGATGCCGGGGCCGAGATCGCTCCGGGGCCCTACCTCCGGTCGGAGGAACTGGCCCGACTGGAAGCCGCGCTCACCGTTGCCCGCGAGCCACTGTCGCCGCGGAGACTCGCAAAACTGGCCCGGCTCACGGATGGCACCCGCGCCCGTTCGCTGCTCAAGGAACTCAAAAAACTGCAGGAGTCGTCCGGTTCGGCCTTTCGCGTCGAACAGCTCGCCGGCGGATTTCAGCTGCTCACCCGCGGCCCATTTGGCCCGTGGGTGCGGCGGCTTCTGGCAACGCCTCCGGAAACGCGGCTCTCCGCGGCGGCCCTCGAAACGCTCGCCATCGTCGCCTATCGACAGCCCGTCACTCGGGCGGAAGTCGAGGCCATTCGGGGAGTTGGGTGCGAGGAGATGCTTCGGCACCTTCTGGACAGGGATTTCGTGGCGATCGGGGGCCGGACGGAGGAATTGGGCCGTCCGAACGTCTATCAGACGACCAGTCGGTTTCTACGGGCTTTCGGACTCGCTCGCATCGAGGACCTGCCGCAACTGCCGGACGCCGCTTTTCAGGCGGCTGAATCTCGCGTTGCCGAGCCCGCCGAGCAGGGCGACCTCCCCTCCACGTGACACCGGCTGCCGCGGCTGCGAAAAACACTTGCACTCCCCGCGGACTGTGGACACACTTTCCCGTCCCAGTCGGGCGATTTTCGGTCTGCTGCAGCGCTGAAATTATTTTTCGGCCAGGCGGTTTGACGATTTCGCACGATCGGGTACAGAAATGACCGAAGATAGGGCTCCGACAAGAGGCGCCGCGGTGTGAAAGCACCGGCGGATTCCGCGGACCCGATGTTCGGATAGTGTCGTGTTTTTGTTCCGTTTTTCGTTCGCCGCCGCTCACCCTGCGGCGAACAGACTCGAGGAGGTTTTGCCGTGACGATTGTTACGAGTCCCAGAGGGAAGCAGGACGTGATGACCGCCGACGTGTTCTCCTGGAACGAACTTCCCGAACTGATGGCTGCAGAGGAGCTTTTCGACACCGCGGTTTCCCCCGGTGCCGACAGGTCTTCGCTCGCCGCCCAGGCCGACGAGGATGATTTCGAGGATGACGACGACGACGATGACGAGGAAGAAGACGACGACTTCGAGGACGACGAGGAAGAGGACGAGGACGAAGACGAGGAAGAAGAAGACGACGAGTGGGAGGAAGTCGAAGACGAAGACGAAGAAGAGGATGAGGAAGAGGAAGAAGACGAAGCAGAAGAGGAAGAAGAGGAAGAGGACGAGGAGGAAGACGACGACGAAGACTGGGAAGACGACGACGAGGAGTGGGAGGATGAAGACGAGGAAGAGGAAGAGGAAGAAGACGACGACGACGACTGAGGTCGTGTCCTCGCAGAACGCCCTCTACTTGTTCGTTTCGACCGCCACGCCGGCCTCAATGGCTGGCTCAAGCCTCACGACTCGTCCCTTGCGGTCGACCTCGAGAGTCACGCGGTCTTCCGCCGCCGCCAGCTTCGCAAGCATGTCGGCCTGACTGGCGATTTCCATCCCATCGATTGCGATCACCCGGTCGCCGAGAAGCACGCCGGCCCTGGCCATTGGCGAGCCGGGAGTGACCCGCACGATGACCGGAGCCGTGGGCTCGCCTGGATCGCTTCGCGTGCCCATGCCCCACCGCGGCCGCTGTCCCCCGGCCATCGGTGCCGCGACGGCGGGCGCTTCGATGGCCTGTCGCTGGGCGGCCGACTCCTTGCGGCAGTCGGGGCGAAATGCCCGCGCCGGCTGTGGGTCATCGGCGATTGCCGTCACGAAGTCGAGCGTGAGCCGCGTCACCGGCTCGATGCCGGCGAAGTTGATGAGATGGGTGTCGTCGCTGGGACGGTGATACTGGTCATGGAGACCCGTGTGGAACATCACGGTCGGAATCTCCGCGGCGATAAAGGGATAGTGGTCTGAGTCGTCGGTGATCTCCCAGTCGTAGACGAGTTCGAGATTCACTGTCTGGTTGGCCCGCAGGGCCGCCATCCGCAGGCCCGCAGAGGTTCGAGTGCCAAATACCTCAACCCGCTGGCCGCGGAGCCGGCCGATCATGTCGAGGTTCACGGAAAACACGATCTTGGCTTGGGACAGCGCCGCCGGCCGCACCCGCAGGAAGTGATATGAGCCGAGCAATCCCTTCTCCTCGCCGTCCCAAAATGCGAATAGGACCGACCGCCGCGGCCGGCTGGGCAGGTGCTGGAAGGCCTCGGCGATCTCGATCAGGCCGGCCACGCCGGACGCGTTGTCGTCGGCCCCGTTGTGGATAAAGCCGGTGGGGCCGTAGCTGTTGTTCGCATTCCCGTAGCCGACATGGTCGTAATGGGCTCCCACGATCACCAGTTCGTGGGCCACGGAGGGATCGCTCCCCGGCAGCAGGGCGAGGATGTTCCGCATCCCGCCGAAGCTCTGGAAGAAGGTGCCGTTGTCGCCGGCCGGCTGGAGACCGAGTTTTTCGATCGTTCCCACGATGTAGGTGCCGGCCGCCCGGCCACCGCGGCGGCCCCCTTCACGCCCCTCGAATGCATCGTCGGCCAGGGCGTGGACGTGGCGGCTGGCATCGGCCGCCTGGATGCTCGCGTGGGCCGCCGACATCCGCTCCGCCGCGGGAGCGCTGACGGAAATGAAGCCGGCAAAACAGAGCGCGGCGGCACAGGCGGCCGCGGTGCGGGCGTGAATCGACATGATGCGAGGCGCCTCCTTGCGGGACTCGGCTTTGGCGTCCAGAATAGTGCCCTGCATTGCCCCCCACGTCCATGGGGATTTGGGACTCGGCTTTGGCGTCCAGAATAGTGCCCTGCATTGCCCCCCACGTCCATGGGGATTTGTGCGAGTGAGGAGAGGTGGCAGAGTGGTCGAATGCGCGTCTTTGCTAAAGACGTGTCCGGTCAAAAGCTGGACCGCGGGTTCGAATCCCGCCCTCTCCGTTGGTTGGTAAACGTCGAATCGAACGGGCCTGCTTTTCAAGCCGGAATCCAAGGCTCATTGCACAGCGAGTCATTGTTGACCTCCATGACTGTGCTGAAACTTTGTTGAGCCACCCGCCGCCGGGTGGGTTTTGTCACGGGTATCAGCTCCCACGTCGCCGGCGACTCGGCCCGCCTTCCCCTTCCCCTTGCCGGCGGCACGGGCCCGGCTTCGGCTTCACGGGCTTCGTGCCGGCCAACGGGCTCATGGTGAGCATCCGGCGGGTGACGGCGAAGTTGAGCCACTGCCGAACGATCGTCAGCTCGGTAGAGACCGTCTTGGCGGCCATGCCGTCCCGCCGCCGCCGCACGGCGAAGTCTTCGAGGTTCTGCACGGAGATCGCGCACATGAGCCGCACGCCGGCGATGTCGAACGTACCGGCCTGCCGAGGCACGGCGCCGGAGAGTTCACCCCTCGGGATCATCGAGCAGTGCGGACGCAGCGGCTCCGGATACCGGTCGAGCCACGAAGCGTCGATCATGCCCAGCGAAAGCATGTCCCTGACGTGTACACGATCCTTGTCACGAAACGCGTTGAGCTTCATCCGCACGAGCGTCTCCAACGCGACCGTCTGAAGGTCATCCGTGCGAACCCCAGGAACGATATCGGGATTGGGCTCGCCCCCCCGCTCCACCGTACCGACAAGCAGCACATACACCGCGTCGCGGGCCGAAGCATCGGGGTGCTCAACGAACATGTCGAGACCGGAGGTGTTGCGATGATGAAACCCGGCGGCTGTCATGGCGGACACCATCGCGGGTAGATCGGCCGGGCGAACGAGAATGTCGACGTCTCGCGTGGTCCGCATCGCGGCCTCGTCGACCTGCGCCACCCAGGCCCGCACGGCGTGGCCGCCGATCACGGCGTAGGGCACACCGGCTGCCTCGAGGACACCGACTGTCTTTCGCAGCCGCTCATTGACTTTTTCCACTGCTCGCCCCATTCGGGTCCAGAATTCCTCGCCCCGAATCGTGAATTCAACCATGGATAACGTCCTCTGAGCATTCCACCTAAATCAGAATAACCATTCGATTATCAACACCCATATACACTTCCGCGCTTCGATGTCGCGCGGCAGCGCCGCTCATCGCCGATCGACGCCGCCGTCGAGTTTGGCTGGCCACAGGGAAAGATCGTACGGCGTATTGAAATGGGCGTGATACCACGCCAGTCCCCACATTCGCGAAGGATAGCCCGGTCAATGGAACGGCCGCCAGCATTGCCCGGCAGATGAGCGGCTCGTGAGCCGCGTGCTCCAGTCTCCCGGGCCCCAGCAGGCCGTTCCCAGAACGCGTGCCTTCCCCCTGCAGTGGCGTTTTTCTGAAGGATAGGACGGCCAACAACACTTCCGCATGCGTTTGAAGGGCGACGAGCGTTCGATGGGGTGTGGCTCTGGGCCCGTCTCGGCACCGCTGGCTGTTTGGCGACCGCACAACAGGCCTTCGCCCGCTTGCGAACCAGGCATTGCAGCGGGAACTCCTCGCCCACCCGGGCCATGAGCTTGGCCTTTGGCGTCGAGAGGTGTCGTAGACAGAACGATTCCGGTTTCTCGGGCGTGAGCACCGGAAGCGCTAGCGGCCTGGATCGCTGCGCTCCGGGGGGCCCGCTGGCGGAGAGCGGCATCCCGCAAAGGCGGAGCGTCCCGTGCCGGGCTACGTCGAGGAGGAACTCCGCGGGTATCTCGAGTGCGGCATCCTCTGCTTCTCACTTCGGCCGTGCCCTCTGCACGGGCTGCGGCCAGGGGTTTGACCGGCGTTCCTGCCGGCCCGACCGATCAACCAGGCCGATCTGGCCGCGCTCACCGAGCGGGTGCGCCGCCGCGTGATCCGCTTTCTTCAGGCTCACTCGCCTGCTCGACACCGCTGCCGCCGCCGACATGCTCGCCTGGGAGAACAGCGGGTTTTCAGTCGATGCCAGTGTTCGGATCACGCTCATCGACCGCGACGTGCCGAGCTACTTTCAGAGCTTGGAGCACCTGCTGCGGTATTGCGCCCGGCCACCCTTTGCGCTCGAGCGACTCTCTGTGACACGTGACGCAAGCGGCCGCGTAACCAAAGTCCGCCACGTGCTCCCCCGACACAAAGCCGCCAACTGGGTCGGCCCGGGCCGCTCGCGAACGTCCACGCGACCGGGGGCGAACGGCGTCGTTGACCTCTCGCCGTTTGAGTTTCTCGACCGGCTCGCCGATCTCGTGCCGCCGCCGCGCAAGCATCGGCACAGGTATCACGGGGTGTTTGCACCCAACCACAAGCTCAGGCGGGCCGTCACGTCGCTTGCGATCGGGAACGTCGGAAAGCGCCAAGAGGCGGTGACCGGCGGGCATGGGGGCGACGGTCATGCCACGGAAGGATGCTGCGACGCAAATCCGAGTCACAAGCCCCGCTCGCACGACACGTCTCGGATTGCCTGGGCCAAGCTGATGGCCCGGGTGGGTGAGGAGTTTCCACTTGCGTGCCCCACCTGCGGCGGCGACATCCGGCTGATCGCATTCATCACCGATCCGGGGCCGATCCGGAAGATCCTGACACACCTCGGCGAACCACTCGAACCACCGCCCCTCTCTCCCGCCCGTGGCCCGCCGACCGACTGGGGAGAGTTCGTGCAGGTCCATGACGACCGGGCAATCTTTCAGGGATGGATAGACGAGCTGTCCGTGATCGACATCCACAGCCTCTGACCGGCGTCGGACGCGAGGCGTCGAAGCCCCGGGAACGGCCGACTGGGACGCGGTCTGCGCAGACGCCAGAAAAACGCCACCGAAGCGGGTGCGGGGCGTTTCGAGAAACCCGCTCCGGACGCCCGGGCCGCTCCTCCCGAGGCTCACAAGTCGCTCATCAGCCGGAAGACCGGTGCGGAGGTGCCATTGACCGGGCTATCCTTCGGCCTCGAGATTCCGGCAATCGATTCTGACTGCCCGTTTTCTGCGACAGTTCGGCAAAACACCGCAGGCATAGGGAACCGGGAATAAGCGAGTTACCCGTTCGGAAAAGTCGCTTATTCCCGGTTGCTTACGGCTTCAAAAACAGCGGCTTTTTCGTCACCCACAACAGCGCCGGGCGAGTTGCCTGGCTTGGGCCCGCGGCGTCGCGTGGCTTTCCAACAAATAGATACCGCGGCCCGCCAGCCACTGGGCCAGCGATACGCGGAGATGACGAGCGCGGCCGCTGGGCCGCCGCTCGTAGAGTTTCAGAATCACCGTGCCGTCTGGCCTGTAGCGAACATGCCGCACCGGCCGGCCGTTGAACGTGGTGATTTTCACCATGGAACCTTCCATGAAAAAAAGAAGGCAGGAATGGCGCCGCCCCTGCCGTGTGAAAACAAAAACGCCGGTCGAGCTTCCACGCCCGGCCGGCTTTCATCGACGATTCAACGCATCGCTACAGAAGCGTCAAGAAATCAGTCCATTGCGGCCTCGACGAATGCTCGTAGGCCCCGAATCCAACCGAGCCATCTCGAACGATCCTGCCCGCCCTGCGGAAGCACCTCGTCATACCGAAACACGGTGCCGAACGGCGTGAGTCGATCGATATCCGCTAGGTCAGCCGGCAGCGTGACGCCGGCATCGGAGAGCAACTCGATCAACACCCCGAGATTATGGGTTCGCGGATAGTCAGCTTTGCGGGACACCAACGCAGCCTTGAGCAGCTTCTCGGCAGCCTGCTGCGCGTGAAAACCAAGCGTGTCGTCATCGACGTCGCGATCGTCGAGCAACCGCTCCAAGACGAGCTCATCCTGTTTCGCCTTGCGGAGCAGGACGTCGTGGCGATCAAGCGGCATACAACACTCGGCCTTCGCGACGGGCGGTGTGCTCAACGGTGCCGGGCGTGCTCGATCGTTGCTCAAACTCCTGCTCGCTCACCACGAGAAGATCGACCGGCATCAACAGACCCTTCAAGGCCCGATTGAGCCTGACCATCTCCTCGTAGCGATCGCTCACGGCTGGTTCGACGACGAGCAGATCGACGTCGCTGTGGTCGTCAGCATCTCCGCGGGCGTGGGAACCGAAAAGAATGATCCGGCTTGGCTGTGTCGCCGCCACCAGCCGCTTTACGGCCGTGCTGAGACGATCGGCTGTCGGAGCCCACGGGGCTGATGCGTTTGCCATACTGGAATCTTACCTCCAGCCGCATCCGGCAGCCACGCCTGGAGAGCCGCGGCCGCCTCTACCCTGCCCGACGGCGGCACCACGGGCCCACAAGCCGTCATGGGCTCGCTCGATCCGCTGCCGGGTGTAGAAGTTCGACCGCGCGTGCTGCATCTGGCACATATTCAGCCGATCCGGCCAGTCGTCGTCGGCGGTGTCGATGTAGTCCGACGGGCAGATCACCCGTACGCCGGCGTCCACGGCCGACTCGAACAGCTCCCCGGCCTTCGTGTGGTGTCGGTAGAGGCCGCTCGTGAGGAAGGCCCGGCAGGCGGTGATCTGGTCGTCGATGCTGGACTGCCGCTGCTCCTCGGTGGAGAACCGGGCATGGATCAGGACGGCGAGCGGCCGTTCCTTGGGAGGCACAATCGGTTGGCGAAGGTGCATCATGTCGCACCCCCTTTCGCCGCCGACACCGGCACGACCGCGGGACCACAGGTTCCGCGAAAACCCCGAGCGGAGAGGGCAACCCTCTCCGGCATGGCCCCGGAAGACGTTGCTGAAACGTTGCTGAAGGGTCCTGACTTTGCCCCAAGCGGGCCGCTTCGATCCAACGCCAGCCAACGATCACAAGTCGTTGACAGGCATGGACATTGCGTCAGGAATCGCCGAAAATCCGAAACGGTCGAGAAGAGGCCCGAAAGAATCCCGCCCTCTCCGTTGGTTAGTGAACGTCGAATCGAACGGTGCACGAGTTCGCCCCAGTCGGTGGGTGGGCCGCGGGCGTGCGGCTGCGAGGGCGGCGGCGTCAATCGTTACGCCTGCCGCAGCGCACAGCAGCCGCTCGATCTCCTGGCATTGGTCTACGACGGGAACCAAACGCAGCTTGTGCTCCAGAGGCTGCCGCTTGTCGCGTTGCTGGAACCCGGGCGGTGGTGAAAAAGGGGCACGGCGATCCGGCCGGACTCTCAATGAGATCCTGGGGAGCATCGAGCCGCGGTGAAGCACTTCGTTTTTCGGCCCCCGAGGCTGACGAAAAGCTTCTATCGCTGATTCGTGGCATGGACGAGGCCAGTGATCTCATTCGCGGTGTCAGGGAGATCGATGTTTGGCTGGCTCGTGATCCGCTCGACTTTGGTGAGTCACGTTAGGACACGGTGCGGCTGGGCGTTGTGGCTCCGCTCGCAGTACTGTTCGACGTTCTGGACGACCCGCCCACGGTCATAGTGCTCGACATCTGGCGTTTCACCTGAACGCCCACATCCCGGCACTCACGACGTTCCTTGCCGGTCATGATGAAGGCGAACAAGGGGAGTGGTGTGAGACCGCTATGGTCTGGGGCGTGATCGCCCCTGCGAATCGAGATCGCCCCGAAACAGACGCTGCTTGGCGGCCTGGGAGATTGCCACCACGGCGGGATGCTTGAGCCGCTTCTCGATGGAAATGGCGTAGAAGCGTTCCCGAATCGACTCCTCCCGGCCCACGACGCTCACACCATACATTCGCCTGACGTCGTCTTCGACAACCGTCGGTGTGGCAAAGATGCCGTCGCCGGCAGCCCCGAATGACTTGAGCAGCGCGCTATCGGCAAATTCTCCGCTGATTCGGGGTCGGATGCCGCGCTCGTCAAACCACTGCTCCAGTGATCGGCGCAGCGTCGTATTACCGATCGGCAGCAGCATCGGGGCCCCGGTCAACGATGCCGGAAATCCCTTGCGGTATTCACGCGCCAGATCGTCACGTGCAAAGAACGTGACTCCGCAGCCTCCGAGCGCATGCGTGAACGCTTTCATGCCAAGACGTGGACTCGCGGGAAAGTCGCTGATTACAAGATCGAGTTCGTGGAGCGCGAGTTGGGCCAGCAGGGATTCAGGGTTGCCGTCGATGCAGGTCACACGCACGGGTTCCTTGATCTCGCGGGCGGGGGCAAGCAGTCGATGCACGAGCACCTTTGGCAGGGCATCGGCCACACCGACGGCAAATCGCACGGGCTGACCGGTTGGTCGGTCATGCAGCGCATCCTGCAACTCGCGTCCAATCGCGAAGATCTCGTCGGCGTAACGGAACACGATCCGCCCCGTGTCGGTGAGGGCGATCGAGCGACCGGAGCGATCGAACAGCTTGGCCCGCAAGGACTTTTCGAGCGCCTGGATCTGCCCGCTCACCGTCGGCTGCGTGAGGTGAAGTTTCTTGCAGGCCTTGGTGATGCTGCCCTCGCGGGCAGCCACCCAGAAATACAGCAGGTGGTGGTAGTTGATCCAGTCCATGGTGCCAACCTAATCATAGGTATTTTCGATGCTACGGCAAGGAATTATCGGCTCTGCCAATCTGCAGGCGGAGCCTATGAATGTCGATGTATCGGGTTACTCGCTGACATACACAGGAGGCACGCATGATCTGGGAACTGAAAGACAAGGGCGCGCGGCGGCCCAAGGACCTGCCGGACCACATCGAACGGCGACTGCGATTTGCGCTGTCGCGATTCGGGGAACGCATCCAGAAGACGGTCGTGTTTCTCCAGGACCACAACGGCCCCAAGGGCGGCGTCGACAAGGTCTGCCGGATCCTGGTGAAAACGAGAGGGTGCGGCATGATCGTGGCTGCCGTGATCGACTCCGACTGGATCGCAGCCGTGGATCGGGCAACGACGCGGATCGGTCACAATGTCGCCCGCCAGATTGCCCGCCAGCGGGATCGGCAGGAGCTTACCCAGCGTCTGTCCCATCAGGCGTTCCGCTCGCTTCGAGGGACCGGATAAGGCACGTCCGACTGGCGGCTTTACGATTGGCGATCCTGTTTCCATTTCGAGCCGCCGGTTCTGCTTTCATGAAGTCGATGCGCCCGGATGCCGCGACAGCCGACGATCCTGGAACGCCGACGGTGTTCGAGATCCCATTCGACTCCGAGCGGAAGCCGCGTGCTGGAGACCAAGGGGGCTCCCGAGGCGGTGCTGCCCTACCGCATCTCCGAACTGCGGGAGGGCGCAGCCGTGCCGCTCACCGCCGACCGCCGGCGCCAGATTCTCGCGGCGAGCACAGCCCTCGCCGACGGCGCGCTTCGCGTGCTGTCGCTGGTGCCGGTGACGATCATCGAGGTGGTGAAGTATTTTTTTACACCAGCCCCATGACCATGCTTAGGACAGTATGCCCTTCACCACGTGGCCATGCACGTCGGTGAGCCGGAAGTCGCGGCCCTGGTAGCGGTAGGTGAGCCGCTCGTGGTCGAGGCCGAGGCAGTGCATGATCGTGGCCTGCAGGTCGTGCACATGCACCTCGTCCCGCGCGATGTGGAAGCCGAGTTCGTCGGTTTCACCGTAGGAGATGCCCCCCTTGATGCCGCCGCCGGCCAGCCACATCGTGAAGGCATTGGGATGATGGTCGCGGCCCTTGGAGCGGTTGAGCACGGCGCTGGCCTCCACCATCGGCGTCCGCCCAAACTCGCCCCCCCAGACCACGAGCGTCTCGTCGAGCAGGCCGCGACGCTTCAAATCCATCACCAGTGCGGCCGACGCCTGGTCGGTCTTCGCGCAGTTGCCCTTCACGTTGCCGGAGACGTCGGAATGGCCGTCCCAGCCCTCGTGGTAGATGGTGATGAACCGCACGCCCCGCTCCACGAGCCGGCGGGCGATCAGGCAGGCCCGGGCGAAGCTCGCCTCCTCGGGCTTGCAGCCATAGAGCGCGAGCGTCTCTGACGACTCATCGGCCAGACTCATGAGCTCCGGCGCCGAAGTCTGCAGCCGGTGGGCCATCTCGTAGTTGGCGATCCGCGTGGCGATCTCGGGATCACCGTCGACGGCAAGGCGGCGGCGGTTGAGCGCTGAAACGACGTCGAGCGTGTCGACTGCGAGCCGCCGGTCGGCCCCGTCGGGGGAATCGACGTTCAGGATCGGCGAACCGGCGTTGCGAAAGCGGGTGCCGGTGTAGAGGCTCGGGAGGAAGCCGCTCGACCAGTTGGCGCTACCGCCGCTGATTCCCGCGCCCGTGCTCATCACGATGAAAGCCGGCAGATCGCGACTCTCGCTGCCGAGGCCGTAGGTCACCCACGACCCGAGGCTCGGCCGGCCGGGCTGCGCAAAACCGCAGTTCATGAAGACCTGCGCGGGGGCATGGTTGAACTGGTCGGTGCGGCAGCTCTTCACGAACGCGATGTCGTCGACCACCTTGGCCAGATGCGGCAGCACCTCGGAGATCTCGGCACCGCTCTGGCCGTGCTTCGCAAACTTGAACTGCGGCCCGAGCACGGCGGCATCGGGACGGATGAACGCATACCGCTGGCCGCCGATCACCTCGGGCGGGATCGGCTTCCCCTCGATCGCCGCCAACTGCGGCTTGTAGTCGAACATGTCGAGCTGGCTCGGCGCTCCCGCCATGAAGAGCTGGATCACGGCCTTCGCGCGGCCCGGAAAATGAGCCGGATGCGGCGCCAGCGGCGAGCGCCCGAGATCGAGGCCGCCCGCCTGAGCAGGTCGGCCCAGCGACTCGGCCAAGAGGCCCGCCAGCGCCATCTTGCCGACGCCGATGCCGCAGTCCTTGAAGAAATGGCGGCGGGTAATGTCGAGAGGATTCATGGGTTCACCGTTTTACGATCGATTCGTCGAGGTTCATCACAGCCCGGGCGGCGAGCATCCACGCGGCGCGTTCGGCGGCGTCGGGGGCGGCGCCGCCGGCGAGCTCCGCGGCGTTGATTTCACCCGTCGCCAACCGCTGCCGCTGAATGGCCAGATACCTTGTGATGGCCTCGGTCTCCTCGGCGTCGAACTCCCTGGAGAGCAGGCGGCGGGCGAGTTCCCGCAGCCGTGCGGCATCGTCGGGCCCGGCCTGCATCACGGCCCTGCCCAGGGCCTGGGCCACCTCCACGAACATCGGATCGTTCAGGAGCGTGAGGGCCTGGAGCGCCGAGTTGGAGATGTCGCGCCGGGGCAGACAGGCCTCGCCAGTCGGCCCGTCGAACGTGGTGGTCATCGCGAACGGCGCCGTCCGTTTCTGAAAGGTGTAGATGCTGCGGCGATGGCGATCTTCGCCGCCGCTCGCGTTCCACTTGGGGGATCCATAGGCCACCTCCGTCACGCCCTCGGGCTGCGGCGGACGGACGCCGGGGCCATACATCTTTTCCGACAGGAGCCCTGCGGACTTGAGCAGCGAATCCCTGATCACCTCCGCCTCCAGACGCACCCGCGGCCCGCGGGCGAGCAGCCCGTTCTTCGGGTCCCGCTCGACGAGTTGCGGCGGCACTACGGAAGCCTGACGGTAGGTGGCGCTCGTGACGATCAGCCGGTGGAGCTTCTTCATCGACCAGCCGTAATCGTTCGCGAATGTGACGGCGAGCCAGTCGAGCAGGCCCGGGTGGCTGGGGGTCTCGCTCTGGTAGCCGAAGTCGTCGAGCGTCGGCACGATGCCGCGGCCGAAGAAGGCCTGCCAGTGGCGGTTGACCGTCACGCGGGCGGTGAGCGGATTCTCGGCCGAGACGAGCCACTTCGCCAGCGCGAGCCGGTTGGCAGGTGCGTCGGCAGGCAGTTGCGGGAGGAAGGCGGGCACGGCGGCCGCGACCTCCTGCTTCGGCTGCGTGAACTCGCCGCGGTGGTGGAGGAATGTCTTGCGCGGATTGTCGGCCGGCCGCTCCCGCAGCACGAGCGACTTCGTGCCGTCGCGCAGGCTGTTTTCGAGCTGCCGGATCTGTTTGACGGGCTCGGCGAGTTCCGGGGCCGCCGCGAGAAACCCGCGGAAGATGAGTTCACGCTCCTCCGGCGTCCGCGCATCTGGCGATTTCAGGAGCACCGCCTCCTCGTGCGCTGCATGGCCGCGGGCCTCGGCGGCCTCCTCGTCGGTGACCGAGATGCGGAAACACCCGAGCGGGCAGGCGAAGTGCCGCTCGAACCGCATGGTGACCTTCAGCGGCGTGCCGGCTGCCGCCGGTTCGGCCAGTTCGAAGACGGCGGCATGGGGCCGCCCCTGCCCGCCATTGGTGCTCCACCCGCTCGACATATTGCCGTCGACCGCGGCCGCCGCGCTGCTCGCGCTCTTGCTGTGCGCGGCATGGCCGCCGAATGAATCCGTGGCCTTCGCGATCCTGGACCGGGCGTCACCCACGTTCACCTCGAACTCGGAAAGGAAGAAATCGCCCTTCGGTCCCTCGTAGGCGCAGAGGCCAGGCCCATGGTTTGGCAAGCTCGGATCGGGCAACACCTCCAGCCGAATCGCCCGCACCGGGCGGTCGGTCGCCGGCAGCACGATCTCGTAGACATCGCTCTTCGTGATGTCGCCGCTGCCGAGGATCGAGCCGTCGTCGCGAAGCACGAGGTGCGGCATGTTCGTCTCAAGCGCCGACGGCCGCACGACCTGCCAGTTCACGGCCCACGCGGATTCCTCGCGATTCCAGGCATCGAACCGCGCGGCCAACAGCACCGCCCGCTTGGATTCATCGGGCGGTGTTTGCGGCGTGGGCGCATCCGAACCTCCGGCCACCTGTTCGGGGGCGACCGCCGCGGGCAGCGGCCACTTGCCGGGCAGCGTCTTCCAGAGGCCCTCGATCTGCCCGGTGATCGCCGCCCGCCGCGTGTCGAGATCCGCGCTCGGGATGAGCCACTCCGGCTCGTCGGCGTTGTTCAACAGACCCATCAGCGCGAAGTAGTCGGTGTGGGTGATGGGGTCGAACTTGTGCGTGTGGCACTGGGCGCAGGCGGTGGTGAGCCCCAGCCAGGCGGCGCCGGTCGTGCCGACACGATCGACCATCGCGAGATAGCGGAACTCGAGCGGGTCGATGCCCCCCTCCTCGTTGAGCATCGTGTTGCGGTGGAAGCCGGTTGCGATGACGTCGTCGGTGGCGGCATTGGGCAAAAGGTCGCCCGCGATCTGCCGGACCGTGAACTGGTCGAACGGCATGTCGGCGTTGAGGGCGCGGATCACCCAGTCGCGGTAGGGCCAGATCGGCCGATCGCGGTCCTTCTCATACCCGTTGGTGTCGGCGTAGCGGGCAAGGTCGAGCCAACGGCGGGCCCAGCGTTCGCCATACCGCGGGCTGGCGAGCAGTCTTTCCACCAGCCGCTCGTAGGCATCGGGTGCAGTGTCGGCGCTGAAGGCATCGAGTTCGGCGGGCGACGGCGGCAGGCCGACGAGATCGAGATGAACGCGGCGGCAGAGCGTGGCCCTGTCGGCCTCCGCGCTCGGCGCGAGCCCCTCCTTTTCGAGCCGTTCGAGGACGAAGCGGTCGATCTCGTTCTTCGGCCAGCCGGTCTGCGGCGCGTCAGCCTTGGCTTCCGGCACGGCTGGTCGCGCGGGCTTCTGAAACGCCCAGTGCGGCGCATAGTCGGCGCCGGCGGCGACCCATTCCGCGAGAATCCGCTTTTCGTTGTCGGTGAGCGCTACCTTCGTGTGCGGCGGCGGCATCACGAGGTCGGGATCGGTGCTGGTGATCCGGGCGACGAGTTCGCTGTCGTCAGGGTGGCCCGGCACGACCGCCCGGGTGCCGCTATCGAGTTCCCGCAGGGCCTCGTCGCGGAGGTCGAGCCGCAGGCCGGCCTCGCGGTTGCCCTCGTCGGGGCCATGGCACTTGAAGCAGCGGTTGGAGAGGACCGGACGGACCTCCCGGGCGAAGTCGGGAGCCGCCGCGGCAGCCGCCGAGGCACCGGCCATCCACAGCAACGCTCCACACACCGCTTGCTTGCTCATGAAGATCGACCGCTCTATGACGACATCCGAGACGTCCGGAATATCCGGGACTGCTGCCGGAAATTCACGACGGAACTACTCTACTTTACTATCATGCCCGTCGCGCGGCCACGCAATTGGCTGGAAACCAAGCCCTGTCACTGATTTGCTGACAGCGTTTTGTTTCCGTTCTTCGCACCGGGCCTTTGTGCCGCATGGCTGACCAGAATCCGTCATCGGAAAGATCGATTTCATGAAAATCCTCGTCACCGGCGGTGCTGGTTTCATTGGTAGTCACATCGTTGACGGCCTGCTCGCGGCGGGCCATGCCGTGGCCGTGATCGACGATCTCTCCAGCGGCTCTCGCGACAACCTGCCGCCAGGGGTGCCGCTGCACGTGGTCGACATCGTCGACTCCAAGGCCGTCGCGCGGGTCTTCGAACAGGAGCGGCCCGCTGCCGTCTGCCATCAGGCTGCCCAGATGTCGGTCAGCCGGTCGGTGCGGGAACCGCTCTTCGACGCCCAGGTCAACTGCATCGGACTGATCAACGTGCTCGACGCGGCGGCCAAACAGGGCTGCAGGCGGGTCGTATTCGCCTCGAGCGGCGGCGTGCTCTATGGCGACGTGACGTCACCCGCCCCCGAGTCGACGCCCGCCAATCCGGTCAGTCCCTACGGCATCACGAAGTGGGTGGGGGAGCGATATTTGAAATTCTTCGCCACCGAGCACGGGCTCGCGACCGTGGCGCTCCGCTACTCGAATGTCTACGGGCCGCGGCAAAACCCGCACGGCGAGGCGGGCGTGGTCGCGATTGTCTGCAAGAAGCTCCTCGCCGGACAGGCGGCCACGATCAACGGCGATGGAAAATACATCCGCGACTACGTCTACGGCCCCGACGTCGCGCGGGCCAACGTGATCGCGCTCACGGGCGACCTGCCGCAGGTGCAGCCGCAGACGCTCACGAGCCTCAACATCGGCACGGGGATCGGCACCGATGTCAACGAACTGGAGACGCTGATCCGCGCGGCCGTGGCCACGACGCTGGCCCGCCACGGTCACTCCGCCACACTGCCACAGCCCCTGTACGGGCCCGCGCGTCCGGGTGATCTGCGGTCGAACCTCGTCGACGCCGCGCTCGCCGGGCAGGTGCTCGGCTGGCGGCCGACCGTGTCGCTCACCGAGGGCATCGCGAAGACGGCCGAGTGGTTCGCAGAGCAGGCGAAGACCGGCTGAGAAAGTGGGACAGGCTTTAGCCTGTTCGACACGACGATTGCACTCCGGAAAGTAGGACGGGCTTTAGCCTGTCATCTTCTGGCATGAGCAGACCGGCCGCATTGCTCGCCGGCGGTGACATGCTCGGAGCCGCGGAAATTGCTACAGGAGGCTCGTGGGTGATTGGGAATCGTCCGTGAGTCGCAATTGTCTGCGGCTCCTGCGCGTGCCCCCGACCGTCTCCTCAGCATCGGGAGCCGAAGATACCGCGGCGTCTTGCGATGGCAGCAGATGCACCGTCGCCCAGCCTACTCGGCATTCAAACCGCACGCTGCGGCGGTGCAGAGCCGTTTCGTCAGCGACGGCGACGAGAGATAGAGCGGCAGGCCGTGGTTCCGGCCGATGATGTTGCCGCCGTCGACTGCCGAAAACTCCACGTGGTCCGGCAGCCACCGCCGCGGCATGCCCACGTAGCCCAAGGCATCGACGTTGGTGTTGCGATCGAGCAGGTGGAAGAACCGCAGGGCGTCGTCGCTGGAATTGGTGATCAGCGACACGCGGTCGACGCAGTCGAGCGTGTGACGATACGGGCCGCGCGGGGCGAAGGCATCGCACCGCACGGCGGCCGCGATAAACACGAGGTTCGTCGGCGCCGGCCGATCGAGCCAGGGCTGCAGGTCGGTGCGGCCCGCCTGCTCGGCGGTGATGAGATTCTTCAGGCCCTCGAGCGTGATCAGGGCGCCGTAGCTGTAACCGACGATCGCCACCGGCCGCAGGGGATCGATCTGACCGAGGAGCCAGGCCATGTAACGGCCCTCGGAAAACGCCCGCTCGTATTTTGCCCGGCCGTCCTTCAGAAGGAGCCCCTGCTGCTCGCTCGGCCAGGAGAAAACCACCGTTCGCACCCCACCCGTCCCCGGGCAGGCTGCCGCACAGTGCCGAGCCATGAGCAGCCCCTGCTGCTTGGCCGACGCCGGATCATAACGGTTGCCATGAATGAAGATGACGAGCGGCTTCCGACCTTCGCTGCCGTCGTTGCCAAGCAGCCGCGTCAGATCGGACCGCTCCCAGCGACCGCGGCCACAGCTCCGCTCGGTTCCTTGTCCGACGAACTGTTCGATGCCGAGATTTGGCGACAGCGGCACTCGGCAGGTGTCCGGCAGGCGGCGGGTGCTCACGCACCAGACGTCGGGCTCGGCGGATTCCGGCACACTCTCGTGCGGCATCGGATCGATCGTGCGCAGTGCTCGTGAGCCGGGCTGTGAGAGCGACACCAATGTCGCTACGCCGGTCGACGCTTCTGCCGACGCAGCATCAGCACCGTGAGATGGCCGCGGACTCCACACGACCAGCATCACGGTCGCGATCAACGCGACCACGGCCGCAAACCAATACCCCCGCGTGAACGGCCGCACCGAGCCACGCCCGTGCCCGCTGGAAAGAGAAGGATGCTGAATCGCCATCGAATTGTCCTGTTTCACCGCCTGCGTCGACCGTCCTGCGACCGAAGTCCAACAACACTAGCATGGAATTTTTCCGGATGCCGAACGCAGGCGGCCACGATTCGGCACCGTCAACACGCTGGAAGACGCATGTCGCGCACAGCCGGCGCAACCGCTACCAACGGCCTCCCGAGGCAAAAAATTTCCTGGCGTTTCGACGCCCCGCGCCTGAACGTGAGCTAGGTTTCTTGAGCGTCGTCTCGGACGACGCATCACGTCGTCGCGGCCGTCCGGCCGTGGAAGCGGTGGAGTTTTGTAATCATGTCGCGTACCGTCTGTTTGGCACTCGTCCTCGGCAGCCTCGTGGCCGCCCCCGGATGCACCAGTTGTTTCGGCGGCTCTGGCAGCGGCTGCCGCAGCCCCTCGTTCATGGAGTTTCGCTCGCCGTGCGGCGGTGCCGGTGGCGGCTGCGGCCGTGGCGCAGCGCCGATGATGGCCGCGCCGATGGCCCCGCCCTGTGGCGCACCGGCCTGTGCTCCCGCCTGCGATCCCTGTGGAACGCCCGCCCCGTGCTGCGAGCAGGGGGGCACGATCATGTCGTCCCCTTCGTCGCTGCCGGTGATGGGCGAGCCGGGCACGTTCAGCTGATCGTTCAAAAAACCATTCGAACCTGCGGCCGCTCGTTCCCAGGCGGCCCGCAGGCCTTCGCCCCTCCGGTGATGCGCCGCTCTTGCCGGCCACGCATCGGGCAAGCGGCACGTTGTGTGCCCGCTCCCGATTCGAGCGGTTCATCACCGGGGGGGCGATGGTTTTTTCGCGGCTGGTCGTCTCCCACCGCGTCGGGAGATCGACGGGCATGACGCTGGGGCGGGCCTTCAGTCCGCCCCCGTCCCGGCACGGCTATAATCGGCTGCTCCATACGCCGTCTTTTCCGGAGCCGCCATGTTCGAATCGCTGTCCGCCTCGCTGTCGTCCGCCTTCAACTCGCTCCGGGGCCGCGGGCGGCTGACCGAGGCGAACATGCGGGAGGGGCTCGCCGGCGTCCGCACCGCACTCCTCGAGGCCGACGTCGCCTATGACGTCGTCGACCAGTTTCTCGACCGCGTGGCCGAGGAGGCCGTCGGCGCGAAGGTGCTCGAGTCGCTCGACCCGGCGCAGCAACTCATCGGCATCGTGCACCGCGAACTCATCAATTTGATGGGGCCCGTGGACCACTCGCTCCACCTCGAGGACGGCAAGACGACGATCCTCATGCTTTGCGGCCTGCAGGGCTCCGGCAAGACGACCTCCTGCGCGAAGCTCGCCCGCAAGATCAAGGAACAGGGCCGCGGCGTGATGCTCGTGGCGGCGGACCTGCAGCGACCGGCGGCCATCGAGCAGTTGGCTGTGCTCGGGCGACAACTCGACGTGCCGGTGCACACGCCGGATGGCGTCACCGATCCGGTCGCAGTCTGCAAGGCTGGCGTGGCCCGCGCGCAGAAGGAGGGCATCTCCGTCGTCATTCTCGACACGGCCGGCCGCCTCTCGATCGACGAGGCGCTGATGCAGGAACTCTCGCGGATCGACCGCACCGTCGGCCCGGACCAGGTCTATCTGGTGGTCGACGCCATGACCGGCCAGGACGCCGTGAAAAGCGCAAAGGCCTTCAACGAGGCGCTCGAGCTCAACGGCGTGATCATGACGAAGCTCGATGGCGACGCCCGCGGCGGAGCGGCGCTGTCCGTGAAGAGCGTGACGGGCGTGCCGATCAAATTCATCGGCACAGGCGAGCAGATCGAGGCCCTCGAGGACTTCCACCCCGACCGCATGGCGGGGCGGATTCTGGGCATGGGCGACGTCGTCTCGCTCGTCGAGGAGGCCCAGCGGAAGTTCGACCAGGAGGAGATGCAGGAGCAGGAGGAGCGGCTGCGGGCCGGCGAATTCACGCTCGACGACTTCAAGAAGATGCTCCTGCAGACCCGGCGGCTCGGCCCGCTCGGCAAGGTGCTCGGCATGATCCCCGGCATGGGCGGCATGCAGGAGATGCTCGCGGGCGCCGACCTCGAGAAAGACATGAACCGGCTCTTCGGCATCATCGATTCGATGACGCCCGGCGAGCGCCGCAACCCCTCCCGCACGATCGACCAGCAGCGCCGCCGCCGGATCGCCACCGGTGCGGGCGTGCAGCCCAACGAGGTGAGCGACCTCGTGAAGCAGTTCGACGGCATGGCGGCGATGATGAAGGGCATGGCGGGGCTCGGCATGCGGGACCGAATGCGGGAAGTGCAGAAACTGCAGGCCGGTCTCACCAATCCCGCCGCCCGCCTCGGCCGGCCCAAGGGCGACACCGGCAAGCGTCTCTCGGCCGAAGACCGGCGGAAGCAAAAGAAACAGCGGGAGAAGGAACTCCGCCGCAAGAAGCGCGAGACCCGCTGATCGCCAGGGGCGGCCTCTCTCCGGACCAGACCGGGACCAATCTGGGTCCATTCTGGGACCAAACCGGGTGGCAATCCGCGGGCCGGAGCCCGCCCTGTCTCCAAAAAGCAGCGAAAAAAAGCCGCTCCGGGAGGTGGGCTTGGGTTTGGGGCCGCGTCGGGTACGCTGAAAGGCTCGAAATTCCCTCCCGAGGAGAGCCTGAACGTGTCTGTGGCGATTCGAATGAAGCGGATGGGCCGGAAGAACCGCCCCTTTTACAGAATTTGTGCAACCGACAAGCGGAGCCCGCGTGACGGCCGCGAGATCGAGGTCATCGGCACCTATGATCCGTTCGTGCCCGATACCGACGCGCGTTGCCTCCTCAACGGCCCCCGCCTCGAGCACTGGCTGTCCGTCGGCGCCCAGCCGAGCGTGGCGGTTCGCGTGCTGATCAAGAAGTATGGTCCCAAGGGAACTCATCTCAAGGAGATGGAACTGGCCCGCGCGAAGCTTGCGATGCCACGGATTGTTCCCGACCCGGGCCCGCCGGCGTTTGTCCCCGAGGTGAAGGCCGAGCCGTCGGCCGAACAGCCAGCGGAAGCCGCGCCGGCCGTTGAGCAGGCTGCCGAAGTCGTCGTGGCCGCAGAAGCCGCTCCTGAAGCGACACCGCCCGAAGCCGCACCGACCGAGGATTCGCCGGCATCCTGATGCTGCCGCCTTCCGACGCTGCCCCATGTCCATGCGCATCGACATCCTGACGCTGTTTCCGGAGATGTTCACGAGCTTCCTCGAAGGGAGCCTGCTCGGGGCCGCGCAGGCCAACGGCCTGCTCGACATCCGCGTCGTGAACATTCGCGATTACGCCGAAGGCGTGCATCGGCAGGTAGATGACCGACCGTTCGGTGGTGGCCCTGGCATGCTGCTGATGCCCGGCCCGGTCGTCGACTGCGTGGAAGCGGTGCGAAAGCAGGCCGCCGATGCGGGGCACCTCGTGATGCTCACCCCGGCGGGACGGCGGCTCGATCAGTCGGTCGTCGAGGAACTTGCCCGCCGCGACAGGATCGTCTTGCTCTGCGGACGCTACGAGGGCTTCGACGAGCGGATCCGCGAGACGCTCGAGCCCGACGAAATCTCGATCGGCGATTATGTGCTCTCCGGTGGCGAGGTGGCGGCGATGGTGATCGTCGATGCCGTCGCGCGGCTCGTGCCGGGCGTGCTCGGCGACGAGGAGAGCGCCCGCCAGGATTCCTTCTCGGGAGCCGAGCGGCTCGTGGAAGGCCCCCAATACACACGGCCGCGTGAGTTTCGCGGCCTGCAAGTGCCCGACGTGCTGCTGTCGGGCGATCACGCGCGGATCGCAAAGTGGCGGCACGATCAGGCCCTGGTTGCGACCGAGCGGCGAGCCCATAGCATTCATTCCCCAAGGAGTATCCCGTGAGCCAGAAAATCCTTTCCCATGTCGAAGCCTCGAGCCTGAAGGCCGACGTCGACGCGTTTTCGATCGGCGACACCGTCGACGTCCACACCCGCATTCTCGAGGGCGAGAAGGAGCGTGTGCAGATTTTCAACGGCGTGGTGATCGCCCGCAGCGGCTCGGGCAGCCGCGAGATGTTTACCGTGCGGCGGATCGTGTCGGGCGAGGGCGTCGAGCGCAAGTTTCCCCTCCACTCGCCCAAGATCGCCAAGATCGAGGTGAAGCGGTCGGGCGTGGCGCGTCGCGCGAAGCTCTACTATCTCCGTGATCGTGTCGGCAAGTCGGTGCGACTCCGTGAAAAGCGTGACGATCTGGTGGGCGACAAGGCCAACGCGAAGAAGCCCGCCAAGAAGGCGGCCAAGAAGGCGGCCAAGAAGGCGACCGCGAAGTCCTGAACCGGGCGGGTTTGGCCATGGCTTCACGCGACGAACTCGGCCGTCGTGGAGAAGACGAGGCGGCCAAATACCTGCGCGGCATCGGCTACCGGATCATCTCCCGACGGGAACCCGTGCTCCGCGGAGACATCGATCTGATCGTGCTCGACGACCGCACGGTGGTGTTTGTCGAGGTCCGAACCCGCAGCGACACCGCCCACGGGCATCCGGCGGAGACGGTCGGCCACCAGAAGCAGCGGCGCATCGCCCAACTCGCCAACGCCTACATCCGGCGGCATCGGCTCGAAGACTGCCGGGTGCGGATCGACGTCGTCACCGTGACGTTCAACGGGCCGGAAGGCCGGCCGGTGCTGGAACACTTCCAGAACGCATTCGACAGCCCCTGGTAAGACAGGCTTCAGCCTGTCGAATCTGGCACTGGTCGGCGACAGGCTGAAGCATTTCGAATCCGGCACTGGTCGGCGACAGGCTGAAGCCTGTCCTACAGCGGCGACACGTCGGCCAACTCCTCGGCCTCCACGAACACCCGGAACGTGCCGGCGGGCAGACGGCGGGCGAGGCGGTCGAGACGGAAGCGGATCTTCTCTCGCGGTGCCTTGCCCTCCACCTGCCGGATCACGATGCCGGCCACCTGCTCGGGCCGGCGCCGGGCGATGGCGGCATAGACCTCCGGATCCCGTTCACCCGAATCACCGACCAGCAGGAAACGGCGGCCGGGAAACTCCTCCATGATCTGCTCGATCGCCCGACGCTTCGACCGCTTCCGCAACGGCAGACGGCCCAGCGGCGTCGAATCCTTGAGCCGGAAGAGCTTGAGGTGCATCGAGCCCGCGGGGAGTCCCGTGGCGCCAAGAAATCCACCGAGGCACGTGGCCAACTGCCAGGGACTGGCGGAGACGTAGTGAAACGCGGTGCCCCCGTCCTGCCAGCGACGGTAGACATCGACCATGCCGGGCACCGCCTGGAATTCCCGCACGAACGTGTTGGCGAGCAGCTCGCGGCGATTGGCGACGTTCGTCACCTTCACGGTGTCGTCGATATCGCTGACCACCGACAAGCCCTGCGGATCGATCAGTTGGATGCGGCCTCCGACCGGCGTCGCTCCGGGATCGGCGGCCGCCGCCCCGACGTCGGCCGGCCCGATCGATTCCTCGTCGTCGATCAAACCTTCGTAGGTGATCCAGTCGCAATGGGCCGCGCCCGTCGCGGCAGTGGCTGCGTCGAGTTCGAACGTAGTGCGGAAATGTCCGGTCCGGTCGGTATGGCCGGCATCGATGATCTGGCCGCCAAGCCTGATCCGCACCGGCTGCCCGGCCACCCGCTGGAAGAGAAAGGCGTCGGCGCGGCGCTGAAAAACCTCCGACTCGACCTGCACATCGTCCAGGTCCAGGAGCCGCTTCAGCACCGCCATCGCCAGCGCCCGCCGCCGACTCCGGAGCGGCAGGGGCCGGGTCACCATGCCTGCCACGGTGGCCTGCCAGCGACCCTCGCCGGGCATGCGCCGCGCGTAGGTGGGAAAGAAAACGATCATGCGGCTGCTGCCGGGTGCCATGAGACGATGCTCCCCCAACTTCGCCGCGGGAGGCCGGTCCTTGCAAGTGGGGAGCCCCGCATTCTACAACTTCACCGCAGCGACATTGGATTTTCAAGGAGTCTGGAGACGAGCATGGGTGTTAAGAAAACGGGCAAGGGTCGGCGCAAACTTGGCCAGAAGAAGCGCCGCATGAGGGCCCGTATCCGCCATCGCAAGGGCTGATCCGGCACGACCCTCAAGGTTTCCCAACGGGCCGCCGCGCCCGCTCCCTTGCGGCCCGAATTTTTCTTGCTGCGCGCCTGCCGTGGGGTAGGGTTGCGAGTCCCGGGAATGTGCCCGGGGCGCGGCTCGCCGGACGGTCACGTTCGGCAGGACTATTCAGGGAGACTGGTCGATGCGTACGACGGAGTGGAACAGACGCGCGCTGCTCGGAACTGCGGTGCTGATCGCCGCGGGATTCACCGGCTGCAAATCGCTCAACGAGCGGTATATCGCCCTCGAGGTCTGGAAGTACGAGAAGTGCTTCGGTCACCTGCCGCCGGGATTCGTGCCACCGGGCGCGCAGGCGGCGATGGCCCCGGCCATGCGGCCCTGCGGTCAGCCCGCCACCTGCGGTCAGGCGACGCCGTGCCAATCGGCATCGTTCGCGCCGGGTGGTCATGTCGCGGGCGGTGACTGCAACGAATGCCAGGGTGCCGTGGTCGAAGGCGGAATGCCGATGGGTGCCGGCGGCACGGTGGTGCCGGGTCTGCCCGCCGGACCGGGCGGCGCACCGGGACCGATGCCGAGCAATCTGCCCTCGCCGGTGTCGACGAGCAAGCCCGTGATCATCTCGGACGAAGTCGTCCTGCCGTAACGCTCGCCTCGCGGAGGGCCGCCGACGGAGCCTCCGCTATCCGAGCGTTTCGGATTGCCCGGGAAACAGTCGCGCCTCGACATCCGCACGCCAGCGGGCCAGACCGTCGGCGATTGCCGTCTTCGTGTCGGCGTAGGCGCGGACGAACTTCGGCACATGATCGAGCGACAGGCCGACGAGGTCGTGCAGCACGAGCACCTGCCCGTCGCAATCCGGCCCGGCACCGATCCCGATGGTGGGCGCCGCGATCGCGGCCGTGATCTGCCGCGCGATCTCCCGCGGGATGCATTCCAGGACGACGGCACACGCGCCGGCGTCGGCGGCGGCACGGGCGTCGGCCATCAGGTGCTCGACGTCCCGCTGCATCCGGTAGCCGCCCAACTGATGCACCGCCTGCGGCCGCAGGCCCACATGCCCCATCACCGGAATCCCCGCGGCGGCGATCCCCGCGATGACGTCGGCCTGGCCGGCGGTACCCTCGAGCTTCACCGCCTGGCAGCCCGTCTCCTTGAGGATTCGAGCGCACGACTCGACCGCCGTCCGCACGCCCAGATGCTGCAGCGGGAACGGCAGATCGACGACGACCAGCGCTCGGGATGCGGCCCGCGCGACGATCTCGCCGTGGTAGATCATCTGCTCGAGCGTGGCGGGGATCGTGGAGGATCGGCCGGCCACGACCATCGCCACGCTGTCGCCGACCAGCACGCAATCGACGCCGGCGGCATCGACGAGCCGGCCGGTCGGCCAGTCGTAGGCCGTGACCATCGTGATCGGTCGCCCGTCGCGCTTGGCGGCTGCAAGGTCGAGGGTCGTGACGCGGCGAGCGGGGCTTTTCACTTGAGTCCCTTAAAGAAGTCGCCGAGCTCTTCGTCGTCGGCCGGGCCATCATCGGCAGCGGCAGCTTCACCTGGCCAGGCGGGGCTTTCCTCGGCCGCTGCTTCGGCCACCGGCTCCGCCGCCAGAAAATCGAAGCCTTTGCCGGCAGGCTTCTTCGTCGACGCATCTTTCTGGTGCTCGGGGTTCGCTGCCGGCACATCGACGGCCGCGCTTTCTTCGGCGACGGCGTCCTCCGCTTCCGCGGCGTTCTCCGTGTCCGGCTGAAAGCCGTCCTCCGGCAGCACTTGATCCGGCAGCGTTTGAGCCGGCACGCCCGAATCGACCACGGACTCGACGGCATGCTCGACCCGCAGATGCTCGGAATCTGCTGCCTGCTTCATCCCGACCGTCACATCGGATGCATCACGGTCCGCTCGCCGCACTGCGGCGGTTCGCGTGCCGGGAGCCGCCGCGTATTCGACACGAAATGTAAGGCTGCCGACGCGAACGATAGCCCCGGATGCCACCGGAGTCTTCACGCTCGTCTCGACCTGTTCGTCTTCCAGAAAAGTGCCGTTCGTCGAGCCGAGGTCGCGAATGAACACTTCGCCATCCGTCGCGAAGAACTCACAGTGCTTGCGGCTGACGCGATCCTGCTGGATGCGAAACTTCGCCTCTTCGCTGCGTCCGACAACGACCGGGAGCCGCACGGTGAAAGTGCCCTCCTTGGATTTGGGGGCAATGACGACGAACAGGACATTCATGGAGGCAACACCACAAAAAAGGGCGATGCACCGATTCTAACCCACCGGAAGGGGTGTCCAATTCGATCCCCCCAGATTCCGCAGAAAACCACGTTTACCCAGAGGGTGATCTTGCGGCGACCCCGGGTGCCTCTATAATCGCCGGGTTCCAAGGCGGTCATGACCTCGGTCATGCACGTCGTTTCGTTCGCGGGTGTAGCTCAGTTGGTAGAGCACCACGTTGCCAACGTGGTTGTCGTGGGTTCGAATCCCATCACCCGCTTCCTTTCCTCCGTTCTTCAGCTCTGGCTCGACGTCGTGAGATGCGTGCCGGGCGGCGATCTCACCTCCATCCTCCTCGCCCCTGCCGGGAAATTTTCATGTCTGATTCCGCAACTGCCCTCGCCCCTTCCGATGCCGCCGCCGACGAGTCCGCCCGTCAGCCGCTCAAACTCGATGTCGCAATCGAGAAGGTGTCGACCTGCCAGCGGCGGGTGAAGGTGACGATCCCGCGGGAGGACATCAATCGCCATCTGGAAGAGGCGGTCGCCGAACTGATGCCCAGCGCCCTGCTGCCGGGCTTCCGTCCCGGCCGCGCACCGCGGTCGCTGGTCAGCAGCCGCTTCAAGACCGAACTGGCCGACCAGATTCGCTCAAAGCTGCTCACGGAGGCGATGTCGCAGGTGACGGAGCAGGAGAAGCTCTCGCCGATCAGCGAACCAGACATCGACATCGGCGCCGTCGTGCTGCCCGACGAAGGCCCGATGACCTTTGAATTCTCGATCGAGGTCCGGCCCGAATTTGAAATGCCCACGTGGAAGGGGCTGTCGATCAAGCGGCCCTCGCGGACGATTTCCACGGACGACGTCACCGAGGCGCTCGGCAACATCCTCCGCGAGCGCAGCCGGCTCGTGCCGCACGACGGAGCTCCGGCCCCGGGCGACATGATCGTCGCCAATCTCCGGTTTCTGGACGGCGACAAACTGCTCTCCGAGGCCAACGAACTCGAAATCGTGATCCGCCCCAAGCTCTCGTTCGCCGATGCCGAACTGCCCGGTTTCGATGCGCTCGTGAAGAAGGCCAAGGCCGGTACGACCGTCACCGCCGGTGTGAAGGTTTCGAACGAGGCCGCTGTCGAGACGTTGCGCGGCAAGGACGTCACGCTGGAACTCACGGTTCTCGAGGTGAAGAAACTCGAACTGCCCGAACTCACGCCGGAACTGCTCGAGGAGCTCGGCGGCTTCGAATCGGCCGACGCCCTCCGCGACGCGGTCCGCAAGCAGTTGGAAAGCCAGCTGGAATGGCATCGCCGCCGCCAGGTGCGACAGCAGGTCTCCAGCGCCCTCACCTCCTCGGCGAACTGGGATCTGCCCCCCGATCTGCTGCGTCGGCAGAGCCAGCGGGAATTGGAGCGTTCGATCCTCGAACTCCGCCGCAGCGGTTTTGACGACGATTCGATCCGCCGCCATGTCAACGAATTACGGCAGTCCGTGATGGCGAGCACGGCACGGGCGCTCAAGGAACACTTCATTCTCGAGCGGATCGCGGAGGAACAGTCGATCGCCGATTCGGCGGCCGACTACGACGAAGAAATTCGCGCGATCGCCGCCCAATCGGGTGAACCGCCCCGCCGCGTGCGGGCCAGCCTCGAGAAGCGGGGCCTGATGGACGTGCTCCGCAACCAGATCATCGAGCGGAAGACGCTCGACGTCGTCACCGAAAACGCGAAGTTCACCGACATGCCGTTCGAGTTTCCCCGTCCCGACACCGATGCCGTCGACCATGCGGTCTGCGGGATGCTCGTCGGCGAGGAGGAGATTCCGACGGCCCTGCACGCCGAGGCGGTCGTCCGCACTCCGGGCAAAAGGGCATAAGGGGAAGCGAGACACACATGCAAAGGCAGCCCCGACACTCCATGGCCAACGACCCGCAAAACTCCAGCGCGAGCCGCGACTACCAGCGGCAGCGGCAGATGACGCTGGGCGATCTGCTCCTGGAAAACAGGATCATCCTGCTGCAGGGCGAGATCTACGACGGCAACGCCAACGAACTGGTGATGAAACTCCTCTACCTGCAGAGCGAGAACCGTCGCAAAGACATCCACTTCTACATCAACTCGCCCGGCGGCAGCGTCACGGCGACGATGGCGATCTACGACACGATGCAGATTCTCTCCTGCCCGGTGGCCACCTACTGCGTTGGTCTGGCCGCGAGCGGCGGAGCGGTGCTGCTGGCTGGCGGCGCCAAGGGCAAGCGCTACGTGCTGCCGCATGCCAAGGTGATGATCCACCAGCCCTACGGCCAGGTGGGCGGCCAGGTGAGCGACATCGAGATCCAGGCCGACGAGATCATCAAGACCCGTTCGGTTCTGAACGAGATCCTGGCAAGCCACACCGGCCAACCCTTGGACCGCATCGCCAAAGACACCGACCGCGACCGCTACCTCACAGCGTCCGAAGCCAAGGAATACGGGCTCGTCGACGAGATTCTGAGCAAGCCGCCCGTGGCCGAAGACGAAAAAGAGAAGGACTGATCCATGCCGCTGATCCCCTATGTCATCGAGAAGAGCGGCCGCGAAGAGCGGGCCATGGACATCTACAGCCGCCTGCTCAAGGACCGCATCGTGTTCCTGGGCTCGCAGGTGAACGACGAGGTCGCCAACGCGATCGTCGCGCAGATGCTGTTTCTGCAATCGGACGACCCGAAGTCCGACATTCACCTCTACATCAACTCTCCCGGCGGCAGCGTCACGGCGGGCCTCGCCATCTACGACACGATGCAGTTCGTGACCTGCGACGTGGCGACCTACTGCATCGGCCAGTGTGCCTCGATGGGGGCCGTGCTGCTCACCGCCGGCGCCCATGGCAAGCGGCGGGCGTTGCCCAACTCGCGGATCATGATCCACCAGCCGCTCGCCGGCATGGAGGGCACGGCGGAGGAGATCATGATCCACGCCAAGGAATTCAAGAACATCAAGCACAAGCTCAATGCGATCCTGCTCAAGCACACCGGGCACCCGCTCGAGAAGATCGAGCAGGACACGGATCGCGACCGGTTCATGTCGGCGCAGGAAGCGTGCGACTACCGGCTGATCGACCAGGTCATCGAACACATGCCGGCCGCCAAGGCCGACGTGAAGAGCATCGGCTGAGACTGAGACTGAGACCAGTTCGACCGTCTGACGCGCAGGAGGCGCATCATGACCAGAATCGCGAATGGAATCGCAGCGGTCCTCGTTCTGTCGGTCGTGCCATTCATGGCCGGCTGCAAGACCGACATCAGCCAGCAGTTGCTCGAACGCGAACTGCGGATGCAGGAGGACCAGATCTACCTCCTTCAGGATGAACTGCAGGAGAAGTGCGCCCGGCTCGACCGTGTCGCGGGCGAGAACACGAGCCTCAAGAAGCAACTGGGGATCGTCGATCCAAACGCGTCGCTGCCCACGCGGATCGATCTGCCCCCCGGCATTGCCAGCCCCGCCCGGTCGCTCCTCGGCGCGCCGACGATCGCTCCCCCGCCACTGAAACTGAAGCTGCCGGAGCCGGTGGGGGTGCCGCCGGTCGGCCCCGTGGGTGCCGGATCCGGTTCCGCCGATGGCCCCCGGTTCGGGCCGCCTGCCGGCGATCCCGCCGCCCCGGCCACGCTTCTTCCCCCCGCGCTCGAAGGCGTGCCGCCGCCGCTGCCCGCCGCCCCTGGTGATCGCGGCGCCGCTGCCCCTGCCATCAAGCGGCTCTCGCACGAGGAAAGCCTCGCCGTCGAAGGGCAGATCACGCACCTCGTGATCAATCCCGGGAAGACCGAATGCTTCGACGGCGACGGCGATGGCACGACCGACGGGCTGGCCATCGTCTTCGAGCCGCGCGACGGCGACGAGCGGCTGGTGTCTGCGGCCGGCGACGTGACGATCTCGGCATTCGACCCCGCCGGCGGCGGTGGCACGGGCGAGGGGGCGTGCATCGCCAAGTGGGAGATCGCCTCGGCCGACGCGCTCGCCCACTTCCGGCGGACCTCGCGGGCCCGCGGTCTGCACTTCCGGCTGCCCTGGCAGGGCACGCCGCCCGCGGCCGACCACGTGCGGCTCTTCGTGCGGCTCACCACGTTCGACGGCCAGTCATTCGAGACCGACGCGACGGTGCGAACCCGGTAGGCCGCTGCCCCCGGAGGCGGTCAGGGTCTGCTCGCGGAGCGAGCAGACTACAGCCCCTTGTCTTCGAGGAAGTTGAGCAGGTCGGCAACGCGGTTGGAGTAGCCCCACTCGTTGTCGTACCAGCTGACCACCTTCACGAGGTTGCCGAGGCCGATCGTGTCGACGGCCGAGAAGATCGAACTGTGCGGATCCCCCTTGAGATCGGTCGAAACCAGTTCCTTGTCCGTGTACCGCAGGATGCCCTTGAGGGGCCCCTCGGCCGCCTTCTTCATCGCGGCGTTGATGTCGGCCGGTGCGGCCTCCTTGTTCAATAGCGCCGTGAAGTCGACGACGCTCACCGTGGCCACCGGCACGCGGAAGGCCATGCCGGTGAACTTGCCCTGCAATTCCGGGATCACGAGGCCCACGGCCCGTGCCGCGCCCGTGCTCGACGGCACGATGTTGAGGGCCGCGGCCCGGGCATCCCGGAGATCCTTGGCGGCCGTGTCGACCGTCTTCTGCGAGTTGGTGTAGGCATGGACCGTCGTCAGCAGGCCGCGATCGATGCCGTAGTGCTCGTGCAGCACCTTGGCGACCGGGGCCAGGCCGTTGGTGGTGCAGGAGGCGTTGGAGATGACGTGATGCTTCTTCGGATCGTACATCGAGTCGTTGACGCCGAGCACGATCGTGAGGTCCTCGTTCTTGGCCGGGGCCGAGATCACGACCTTCTTCACGCTGTCGCGCTTGTGGGCGACGGCCTTGGTGGCATCGGTGAAGAAGCCGGTGCTCTCGACGACGATCTGCACGTCCTGGCTGCCCCACGGGATCGAGCCCGGATCCTTCTCGGCGAAGACCTTGATCTTCTGGCCGTCGACGACGAGGTCGTTGCCCTCGTAGCCGACCGTTCCCTTGAAGGGGCCGTAGTTGGAGTCGAATTCGAGGAGATGGGCGTTGGTCTTGGCGTCGGTGAGGTCGTTCAGGGCGACGACCTGGACGTCTCCCTTGAGGCCGTACTTCTCATAGATGGCGCGGAAGGTGAGGCGGCCGATGCGGCCAAATCCGTTGATGCCGACGCGAATGGACACGGCAGTTCTCCTAGGGCGGGACGAACGTGGGGGCAGGCCGGCGCCGCGACGATGCGAGCAAAACGGCCCCCGGGGGGCGGCGGAATATACACCGCGTGAACGCGGCTGCTCAATTGCCCCGCAAATCGCAGGCAGTTTTCGCCTCCGCGGCGCACCGCTCCGCGAGCTTCCGCCGATCCCGGCTCCCGGCAGCGATCACGGGTACGCTTTGACAATCGGCAGCGATCCCTTCATTCTCAGTTCCATGCCCGCCCCCGTCATCGAACTTCACGACGTCCGCAAATCGTTCCCCCTCCCCGGTGGCGAGACGGTGCGGGTGCTCGATGTCGACTCCTTCGTGATGACCGCCGGCGAGCAGTGCGCCCTCGAAGGCCAGAGCGGCTCGGGCAAGTCGACGCTGCTGCACGTGATCTCCGGGATCATGCGGCCCGACAGCGGCCGCGTGGTCGTCGACGGGATCGACCTGACGCGGCTCGACGAGGCCCGCCGCGACCGGGTGCGGGCCGACCAGCTCGGCCTCGTGTTCCAGCAGTTCAATCTCCTGCCCGGATTCACCGCCTTGGAAAACGTGCTCGTGGCGATGTCGTTCGGGTCGGGCCGCCCCGACCGCGACCGGGCCGCGGGGCTGCTCGCGGCCGTCGGGCTCGCCGACCGGCTCCACCACAAGCCCGCCGCGCTCTCCATCGGCCAGCAGCAGCGGGTGGCGGTGGCCCGGGCGTTGGCCAACCGACCGCGGGTGATCCTCGCCGACGAGCCGACGGCCAGCATCGATCCGGCCCACCAGCAGCAGGTGATCGATCTGCTCAAAAACACCTGCGCCGAGGAGCGGGTGGCCCTCCTGGTGGTGACCCACGCGCCGGAGGTGGCCGGCCAGTTTCCCCGCCGCCTGCGGCTCGAGGACTTCAACCGCGCCGCCCGCGCCGCCGTGAGGCCCGCATGAGCCTGCTCGGCATCGCCTGGCGCAACATCCGGCAGCGGCTGCTCACCAGCGGCCTCACGGCGCTCTCGCTCGCGCTCGGCGTGGCGCTCGTCGTCGCCACGCTCGTCACCGGCAGCATCGTCAACAAGGCGTTCGAGTCGGGCTCCGGGCTCGGCTACAACATGATCGTCGGCGCGAAGGGGAGCCCGCTGCAGCTCGTCCTGAACAGCGTCTACTTCATCAGCCGGCCGATCGAAAACATCTCCTGGCCGTTCTATCAGCAGTTCCTGCCGGCAGCGGAGCGGGCCGACGGCGTCGACGGCACCTATGCGGCCAGCACGCAGACAGCCGTGCCGATCTGCATGGGGGACTATTACCGCAGCTACCGCGTGGTCGGCACCAACGCCGCCTTCTTCGACCGGCTGAAACGCGGCACGGGCGAGGCCTACCGTTTCTCAGGCGGCGGCAACTTCCGCGACGAGGACTTCTTCGGCGGCGTGCTCGGCGCCACCGTGGCGGCGAACCTCGGGCTGAAGGTCGGTGATGACTTCGCCCCCACGCACGGCGCCGACGACGGCAAGGTGCACGATCCCTTCAAGGTGGTCGGGATCCTCGCGCGAACCGACACGCCGATCGACCGCGGTGTGTTCGTGAACATGGAGGGCTTCTATCTGCAGGATGGCCACGCCAAGCCGCTGCCCGAAGACGCTGCGGCGCAGCCGGAGCCGGCCCCTGCCGCCGTGCATCCCTCCGGCCACGCGCCGTTGCCGGAGGCGCAGCGCGAAGTGACGGCGATCCTCCTCGAAACCGCATCGCTGCCGGGCCTGCCGGCGGAACTGACGGCCATGGGGCTGCGGACCGCGATCAACGAGGGCCGCGACGGGCAGGCGGCCCTGCCCATCGCCGAGATCCGTCAGCTCCTCGATCTCTTCGTGCGACCGCTGGAGTTGCTGCTGCTGCTTGTCACCGCGCTGGTCGTGCTCGTCTCCGCGATCGGCATCCTCGTCAGCATGGTGGGCTCGTCGCTCGAGCGCAGCCGCGACGTGGCGATCATGCGGGCGCTCGGCGCCCGCCGCGGGCACGTGCTCGCCACCGTGCTCATCGAGGCGGTGCTCCTCGCCGTCGGCGGCGGCCTGGCCGGCTGGCTGCTCGGCCACCTGCTCGTGGGGGCGATCGGCCCCCTGATCACGACCAACGCCGGCGTCTCGGCGAGCATCTTCTCGGCTGCGCCCCTGGCCGAAGCCCTGCTCGTGCCATTCCTCGTGATCCTCGCCATCGCCGCCGCGCTGCTGCCCGCGATCGCCGCCTACCGCACCGACGTGGCCAAGTGGCTGGGATGAGCGGCCGCCGGTAGAATGACGGGCATGCATAAAACGCTCCGCTTCCTCATGGCGATGGTGGTGCTGGCGGCGACTCTCGTCGGCCAGATTCCCCGCGCCCAGGCCTGCCCATTCTGCTCCGCCGTGTCGCTCACCTTTGCGCAGGAGATCGCGCAGAGCCAGGCGGCCGTGATCGCCAGGCTCGTCGAGCCGCCGGCGGCGGGTTCGCTCTCGCCGCGGGCCGAGGGGCCGCTGCCGAAGGGGAAATTCGCGGTCGTCGAGGTGCTCAAGGGCGCTCCGCTCGTCGACGACGCCGGGCTGCTCGGGGCCGACGGCAAGCCGATCGAGACGATCATGCTCGAGGAGAAGCCGGTGGGATCGCTCTTCCTGCTCATGGGGATCGAGCCGCCAAACCTCGTCTGGTCGAGCCCGATTCAGTTGAGCGAGAAGGCCGTCGCCTACCTGAGGAAACTCGGCGACCTGCCGGAGAAGGGGCCCGACCGGCTGGCGTTCTTCCAGCAGCACCTGGAGGACCCCGACGAGACGCTGGCACGCGATGCCTACGATGAATTCGCCGTCGCGCCCTATGACGATGTGCGCGGGCTCGAAAGCCGCATGGATCCGACCCAACTCCTGGCGTGGATCGAAAACCCGAAGGTGCAGGCCAACCGCCGCCGGCTCTACGCCACGATGCTCGGCGCCTGCGGCACCAAGGCGGATGCGGAACGGATTGCGGCGATCCTCAAGGGGGAGAATATCTCCGAGGCCAATGCCGAGGTGCGGTCGGGGCTCGATGCGCTCATCGCCTGCTACGTGACGCTCCGCGGCACGGAAGGCCTCGATCTCGTCGATGACCTGTTTCTCGACCGGAAGGACCGTGACGTGCCCTTCACCGAGACCTATGCGGCGGTGATGGCGCTGCGGTTCCTCGGCGAGGAGTCCGACAGCGTGCCGCGGGAGCGAGTGCTCCAGTCGCTGCGGCTCCTGCTCGACGAGCCGAAACTTGCCGATCTCGTCATCGCCGACCTCGCCCGCTGGGAAGATTGGTCGGTGGTCGGGCGGCTGACGCTGCTTTTCGAGCAGGCGACCGCCGACAACATCTTCGTGCGGGAGCCGGTGGTGAACTACCTCAAGGCCTGTCCGCTTCCGGAGGCCGCCGTCGCCATCACGAAACTCGAACAGATCGATCCGGAGGCCGTGCGGCGGGCGGCGACGCTCGCCGGCTTTGCGGGGGCGCTGGCACCGCAGTCGGGCGGCAAGGATGCCCCGGCCGGCGCTGCGGCCAGCGCCGACGACGCAGACGGCGACGCCGGCGAGCCGCCGGGCGGACGCTCGCCGGCCGTAGACACAGCCGCCGCTCCATCCGCGGACGACGCGGCGTTGGCGGCTCGGATCGCGCCGGTGATCGCCGACGAGGATGCCACCGACGACGAAACGGCCACGGTGGCGGCGGCCGACGCCACCCTGCCTGCGGCGTCCCCCGCCGCTCTGGACCGCTGGAAGGCGATCAAGTGGGCCGCGTGGACAGTGATCGTGCTGGCGATCGCCGTCTTTTCCCGATCGGCGCTGACCTCACGACCGCCCCCGGGTCCGCGATCCGCATCCGGATCCACCACAGCTCCCAAATAAACGCCGCCTTCGCCCGCTGATCCCGCCATGGCCACCGGTCTCTTCGAAACACCCCGCCAGCTTCCCGACCCGGAGGCCGGCCCTCCGGATGCCACCGACCGCTACCGCGCGCTGGGCGGCGCGACGATCGCTGCGGCGGTGCTCGCGCTCTTGTCGCCGCTGGCCTTGCTCGATTGGTGGCTGCTGGTGGTGCCGGTGCTCGGAACGGTGCTCGGCGTGGTCGCGCTTCGCGACATCGCCGCGCGGCCCGAGGATCTCACCGGCAGGCCGCTGGCACTGGCCGCGATCGTGCTGTCGGCGGCCTGCTTCGTCGGTGGGATCGTCCGTCTCTCGATGGTCTATGCCGCCGAACTGCCGGCCGGCCATGAGCGGCTCAACTACACGTCGCTCCAGCCGCTGGACGGGGATCCGCCCGACGCGGTGCCTGATTCAGCCCGCGCCATGGACGGCCACAACGTGCTGCTCAAGGGCTACATGTATCCCGGCAAGCAGCAGCAGGGGATCACGCAGTTTCTGCTCGTCCGCGATCAGGGAGACTGCTGCTTCGGCGGCAATCCAAAGATCACCGACCGAGTGCTCGTGCAGCTCAGCGATCCCCGCGGAATTCCGTTCTCGCCCCGGCTCACGAAGATCGCCGGCCGGTTCGCGGTGCGGCCCGCCGGCACGTCTGCGCTCGACGGTGGCGTGCTCTACCATCTGGAGGACGCGAGTGCACGGTAGCTTCACGCGGAACACGCCGGCTGGGAATTTTGTCCGCCCGCAAATCCTTCGCTCCTCGGCGCCAGGCCTCACGGCCAGCGGTGCGCTGCTGGTGGGTGTCGCGATTGTTCTGGGCGGCACCGCCGGCTGTGGATCGCCGGCGGCCCCCACGCCCGTGGCAAAGCAGGCCTCAGTGTCGCCGGGGGCAGCGGCGTCCAGCGAGCGTTCCACGCTGGCCTTGCCTCCGGTACGAACCGGCCAGCCGCGGGAGGTCTCCTTCGACGACATCAAGTTCGACATGGAGAAGGGGGCCCCGTTCACCGGCGATCTACTGCCGAAGCGGGTGACGGCGCTGGAGCAGGAACGGATCCGGATCCGCGGCTACATCCTCCCCAGTTTCCAGCAGACGGGCCTCACACAGTTCGTGCTCGTGCGTGACAATATGGAGTGCTGTTTCGGCCCGGGGGCCGCCCTCTACGACTGCATCGTGGTCCGCATGCAGCCCGGTAAAACCGCGAATTTTTCGATCCGTCCAGTGGCCGTCTCGGGCGTGTTTCGCCTCGAAGAGCTCCGCGGTCCCGACGGCAAGCATCTGGCGATCTACGCGCTCGACGGCGAGGCCGTGCAGTAATCATGCGGGGCTGAATCATGCCGGCACGCAACACGTCCGTCGAAAAGATGCACGAACCGGAGGCCGCTGGTACCATCCTGCTCCGAGGCGGCAATGGTGGCGGCCTCGCTTTCCAGCGACAGAAGGTCAGCGGCCGCACATGAACATGGATTTCTCCTGGCTCTACGAGATCCCCACTCGGAACCTCGCGCTGCTCTCGATCGCGGTGTTCGTCGGCTTCTACTGGCTGGGGGCGATCTTTCTGCGGCCCATCCTTCGGCAGTTCGTCAAGCACACCGCCGGCTCCAACGACATCGTCGGCTACGTGCTCTCCTGCTTCTGCGTGTTCTACGGCCTCCTCCTCGGTCTGATCGCCGTCACCGCCTACCAAAACGTCGCCGACGCGGGCTCGAATGTCACCCGCGAAGCCGCGGCTCTCTCGGCGCTCTACGAAGACGTCTCCCGCTACCCGGATCCCTACGGACAAAACCTGCGGTGGCTGCTGCGGGATTACACCCGCTACGTGATCAAGTATGCCTGGCCGCTCCAGCAGAAGGGGATCGTTCCGGAAGAGGGCACGATTCGCGCCGAGGCGTTCCACGATCGGCTCCTCGACTTTCAGCCCACGACCCCTGCGGAGGAGATCCTCCACGCCGAGGCGATGCGGCAGCTCAACCACTTCCTCGAGTGCCGGCGGATGCGGCTCTTTTCGGTCCGGTCGGCCCTGCCCGCCTCGATGTGGTACGTGATGATCCTCGGTGCGGTCCTCAACCTCGCCATTTGCTGGCTCTTCGACATGCGATTTCTCACGCAGCTCGTGCTCGGTGGAATTCTCGCCGCTTATCTCGGCACGATGATATTTCTGATCGTCGACATGAACCAGCCGTTTCGCGGCGACGTGAGCGTATCGTCGGAGGCGTTCGAAACACTCTACCGCCGGATGAACGAGGACTGACCATGACGACGACTTCGATCTCCCGACGGTCTGCGGTCAAGAGCGGCGTGGCGGCGACACTCGCGGCCGCCCGGGCGCTATCGCCGGCTCTGTTCGTAGGCTGCTCGCTGGGAATTCCTCCGCGGGCCCGGAAAGTTACCGTCGGCATGCTCCATTCGCAGACCGGTCCGCTGGCGATCAGCGCGACGTCGCTCCGCGACATCGAACTCTTCTCCTTTGAAAAGATCAATGCGGCCGGCGGCCTGCTCGGCTGCCAGATCGATGCCCTTGCCCCGGATCCGCGGTCGCGCACCGACCTCTTCGAGAAGCGCAGCCGACAAGTGCTCGACGCGGGGGCGGTCGCCGTCTTCGGCTGCTGGACGAGCCTGAGCCGCAAGGCCGTGCTGCCACTCTTCGAGGAACGCGACAATCTCCTCTTCTATTCAGTGCAGTACGAGGGCAACGAGTCGTCGAAAAACGTCGTCTACGGCGGCCTCGTGCCCAACCAGCAGGTGCTGCCGACGATCGACTGGCTGACGGGCGCCGGCGGCGGCATGAAAAAGAAAATCTTCCTGCTCGGCTCCGACTACGTGTTCCCCCGCACGGCCAACTTCATTGCCAAGAAATACCTCGCGCTCAAGGGCCTGAAGCCGGCGGGCGAGGCCTACTACCCGCTCGGCCATGCCGACTTCGGTCCGGCCGTGAAGACAATCCTCGCCTCCGGCGCCGACTGCGTGCTCAACACGGTCAACGGCGACTCGAACCTCGGGCTCTTCGCGGCCCTCCACGCGGCAAAGATCGACCCCGCCAAGGTGCCGGTCGTATCAACGAGCATCGCCGAGGACGAGCTCCGCAGCCTGTTGCCGGAGCAGGTGACGGGGCATTACGCCGCCTCCTGCTACTACCAGAGCCTGCCGAGCGAGAACAATCGGCGGTGGGTCGCTGATTTTCGCAACGAGTTTGGCTCCGACCGCGTCACGGGCGATCCGATGGAGCCGGACTATTGCCTCGTGCAGCTCTGGAAGCAGGCAGTCGAGCGGGCGGGGTCGTTTGAGACCGAGGCGGTGCGACAGGCATTTCGTGACGGACTCACATTCGACGGCCCGGGCGGCCAGGTCCGACTCGACCCGAAAACACAGCACACCACGAAGTATTTCCGGCTCGGAAAGATTCGCGCCGACCGGCAATTCGACATCGTCCATGAGTCGGAGAGCCCGATCGATCCCGATCCCTACCCGCAGATCGCCTTCCCCGGCTGGAGCTGCGACTGGACGAAGAACGGCGTCACCCGCGGAGCAGAGGTGGACATCAATGGCAACGTTTGAGGTCGAGCACTCCGAGGGAATGCGCTGGGTGAAGGTGGGGCTCGTCGACGACGACGTCCGCACCGAGCGGGGCGCCCTCAACCACATGCAGGGCACCGTCACGATGGACGTGCCACTGCCCTCGCTCAAGTCGTGGTGGGTGTCGCTCTTCTCCGATGAATCGGCGCTGCGGCCCCGCTACAGCGGCACCGGCACCGTGTATCTCGATTCATCGCTCGGCGGCTACCACCTCATGGCGGTGAAGCCGGGCGAGCGTTGGATCCTCGACACGAAATGCTTCTGGGCGAGTGACGGCGAAGTGAAGCTCTCCGTGCACCGCGAACGGACGTGGACCGCGTATTGGGCCGATCAGGGTTTCTTCTGGTACAAGACCGCCCTCAAGGGGGATGGCCAGGTGGTGCTCGCCGTCGACGGCCCCGTGGAGGAGGTCGATCTGGTGGATGACCAGCTCATCGCCGACGGCCCGTTCGTCATCGCCCACACCAGCGGTGTCTCGCTGTCGGTCCGCAGGCCCGCCAAGTCGTGGTTCAGCTACCTTCTCTCCGGACAAAAGTGGGCCTACGTCTACCGGGGCACGGGAAAATTGCTGCTCTGCACCACGCCCTACTGGCGGCAGCGGATGCAGAAGGAGCGGCCGGGCAACGCCGCAACGTACGCTTGAGGGCATGGTCACCCGGCATGCCCTTCACGTCATCGATCACCACGTCGCCCGCTTCCGGCGGCAGGCCGCTGGCCGCCGCATTGCGATCCTGTTGACACTCTGCCTGCCGCCATGGGCCGCACCAGCTTCCGCCTGCCCGTTCTGCGGCGTCGTCGGCCAGTCGCTGGCCGAGCGGCGTGATGCCGCGGCGGTCGTGGCCGTGGGCGAGTCGGATGGAGGTGCGGCGGCGGATGCAGCCGGGTTCCCCACGCAGCGGTTTCAGATTCATCAGGTGCTGCGCGGGCTACAGCCCAAGGCACGGGATCGCGCCGGAGAAATGGTGGCGGCCCGCGTGGCCGGCCCGGTGGCGGGAACGGCGGTGCTGTTCGCCACGGCGGACGCGCCGCCGCGCTGGACCGCACTCGCGGCCAATGAAGCGGTGCTCGCCCACATAGTCACGGCGCCGGCCATGACGGCGCCGGCAGCCGAGCGGCTCCGGTGGTTTGCCCAGCGGCTCGAACATCCAGAACCCGCTATCGCGGAGGATGCGTTCACGGAGTTTGGCCTTGCCCCCTTCGAGGCGGTGCGGGAAGCCGCCGACGCGTTCGACAGGAAAAAACTTCGCGGGTGGGTCGGTGAGCCCGGCATCGACCAACGGCGGCGCGGCTTTTATGGACTCGCGCTCGGCCTCGTGGCGGCGAGCGTCGATGACGCGGCCGAACGGGCTGCCTGCCTCGACGTCCTGCATCGCGCCCTGGAGGCGCCGGGCGACGATTTTCGTGCGGGCTTCGACGGCCTGATGGGGGGCATCCTCGTGGCCGAAGGGCCGCGCGGCCTCGAGCATCTCGACAGCCGCGGCCTGTTTGGGCCGGACGCCCGGCCCGTCGACCAGAGGCACCTGCTCTCCGCGTTGCGGTTCGCCTGGGAAAACCTCGGCGGCTCGATCCCGCGCGATCGGATCGCGGCGGCAACGGCCGCGCTGCTCGCCCGGCCCGTGGTGGCCGCCGCCGCGGCGATCGATCTTGCCCGGTATCAGGCATGGGACGCCGTCGACGACGTGGCGAATCTCTGGGACACGCTCGGCGCGGAGGATCCGCTCGTTCGCCGGGCCGTCGCGGGGTATCTGTCCGCCTGTCCGACACCGGCGGCCAGAGAGCAGGCGGCGCGGATCCGACGGCAGAACCCTGCCGCCTTCCAGCAGGCGGTCGAGGCAGTGGCGTTGCCACAGTAGGACAGGCTTCAGCCTGTCGGATGGCATGCCACGTTTTTGCCGATCGGCGACAGGCTGAAGCCTGTCCTACTTCAATTGCGTCGCCGCGGCGACGTCGGGCGACGTGACCGCGTTGGCCGACGGCAGGGCATCCTGTGTCCAGTGGGCGACGGCCCGCAGCGCTTCGTCGCGACCTCCCACCGCCGGCGGCAGGCTCGCGCTCGTGCCGGGGATCGTTCCGGGGATCGCCATCGGGGGCGGCGTGGGGAGCAGTTCGGGAGCTCCATATCCAGACCTTTCCTGCGGCGTGCCGGGGAACACCCGTGGCACCTGCTGCTCGGTTTCGCGGGTCGACGGGTCACGGGGTGGCAACTGCACGGCCTGGGCGTCGGCACCGACCGACTCGAAGTTTTGCGTGATCGCTCCGCGGCTGAAGACACCCGGCCGCGAGTGGCCGTAGTCGAGGTAGATGCTCGCATCGCGCTGACGGGCCCGACGGTGGGCGTCGAAGTAGGCCTTCCCCGGCCACGGACCCTCGGCGAGAAACACGCCGTTGTATTCGAGCAGCGAACCCTTGCGGTAATGGAGCTGCGAGATCGAGCGGTTGTAGTCGACCAGGGCGCGGTAGTAGGAGCTCTCCGCCTCGGCCCGCCGCCGCTGGGCGTCGAGCAGTTGGTCGAGCGTGACGGTGCCGGCGTCATAGGCGGCCTGCACCGCCTCCACCTGCCGCTCGGCGGCCACGCGGCGGTTGAAGTTGGTCTGCGAGAGAGAGAAGTTGGTGTCGACATTTCGCACCGCCTCGACCAGCGCGTGCGAGGCCTCGAGTTCCTCGTCCTGCAGCCGTGCCCGTTCGCGGGCCAGGCTTAACTGGAAGTGACGCACGGTCGCCATTTCGCGGCGGAAGCCGAGCGGCATCAGGAACTGGGCCCCTGCCTGCCACTCCTGATACTTGCCGCTCAAGAGTGAGGAATAGGCATCGGTACCCTCGAGGCTGTCAGTGACTTGTCCGCCGACGATCGGCCCGGGCTGCGGAAAAGGCTGGTAATCCTGATTGATCAATTCCTTGCCCGTGCCGAGGAACCGCCAGCGGCCGACGAGGTCGAGCCGCGGGAGCAGCAGGTTCTTGGCCGCCGTGAGCTCGAGTTCACGCTGCTTGATCACCCACTTCTGCTTGCGGAGTTCGGCCGACCGCGACAGGGCCTCGACGAGCGACTGCTGCCAGTCGAAGGCGATCCGGGCCGTGGTCGGCTCGTCGGCGGGCCGGATCAGCCGGCCGTCGCTGGCGGTGATGCCCATCATGTAACGGAGTCGATTTTCGCAGCGGTAGACGTCCGTGAGCGCCTGCTCCACTTCGCTACGGAAGAAGAAATACTGCTCGCGGGCCTGAGCCTCCTTGTCGGCCTCGCCACCCCGCGACTGCTCCACGTAGAGGGCATGCACCTTCCGCCAAGCCTCGAGCGAACTGTCGCGGCCGGCCTTGCGGGCCTCGAGGTTGCGGTAGGCGAAGTACAGTTCCCAGTATGACTGCTCGGTATCGCTGACGAGGTTGCGGACGCCGGACTCGAATTCGGCCAGCGAGATGTCGGCATTGATCCGCGCCAGGAGGACACCGCGGAAGTTGGGCCTGCCGAAGACGTTGTCAAACGTGTCGGGGCCGGCAATGCGGTTGTAGGTGACACCCGCCCCCTGCAAGAGCGGCTGGTTGAAGCTGAAGTCGTAGGCGGTGGTCCACGTCGTATCGACGTCGCGGAAGGCGTTGTTCGTATTGGCGGCCGTAATGCTGTTCGACACGCCGAACTGCGCACCGGTCGCCGTGCGCTTGGTCAGGCCGACTGAATTGGTGCCGTTGACGGTCTTCAGCACCGGCACGAACAGAAATGTCTGGAATATCGGATCGACGTTCTGTGGACGATTCCCCGATTCCCAGGTCGAACTGGCGGACACTTGGGCATCGAATGCGGCCAGCGCGCTCTCGACTCCGCGGAACGGATCGGTCTCTGCGATCGCCGGGTCGTAGATGCTCGGCGTCTGAGCCGGCGCCGTCAGCAGCGACACCGGCGGCTCGCCGGTCTGCGGCCGCGGCCCGCCGAAGCTTGCGAAGCGGCCGCCGAGGTTACGGAGCACCTTGCCGTTTTCGAGTGCGGTGCGGATCGCCTCCTCGAGCGAGAGTTCCCAGATCTGGTCGAACTTCGCGTTGGTGAGCGTCAGCGGTTCGGTCGTGCCGGCCGCCTCGTCGAGCGGCTGCTGCTCCGTATCCGGATATTCGAGTTTTTGAATCGCCCCGACGTAGTGCGAGAGGTCGCCGTCCTCGAAGAAGTAGAACGGCTGCCGCGGCGCACATCCTCCCGCGAGCAGCGAAACGCTCGTCAGGATCACCCAGGTTGTTCGGATGGTGCGATGCACGGGGGGCAGTTCCAACGGTCAACAGTTGTCGAGCCAAAAACCGGCTCAAAATGCCGCCGCTGCGCCCAGGGGGAACAGGTCGCGGAGACGCGACCATTCCCAGCGTGGGGCCCCCCGACTCCACGTCTGCAACTCGTGCACCCAGGCGCAGCGACAGCACAAGGGATATCGGCGTCACAGCCGGCAAACTTCGGGGAATCGTCAAAGTCGGCCCAGTTACTCGGCGGTCTGGGAAGCCTGGGTGGGCCAGTTGGGGGAGCGGGTTTCGCGGGGGTTTCCCGCCTCCAGCCAGACAAACCGGGCGGCGCAGCCCGGTTCCGCCGCGACCGCGCGGAGCCCCGCCTCGGGCCCGAGAACGCTCGCCGCCGTGGCGAGCGCGTCGGCCGTCGCGCAATCGGGGGCGATCACCGTGACGGCCGCAGGCCCCACCACGCCGAGGCCGGTTCGCGGATCGACGATGTGGCTGTAGCGAATGCCCGCGATCTCCACGCCCTGAAAGGCATCGCCCGAGGTCGTGACCGCCGCGTTCACAAGCAGCAGCGTCTCCTGTGCCCCGGTCGTCGCCGCTGGGTCGAGTGCCGCCACATCGATCCGCCAACCGGCGGTGCCGGGCGGTGGACCAGACACGGCGACGTCGCCCGAGGCGTCGATCATCGCCGCGCGGATGCCCCGACTGCGAAGCAGTTCCAAGACGCGATCGATCGCATACCCCATGCCGATCCCACCGAGATCGAGCCGCATGCCGGGCCGCTCGAGCGCCACGGCCTTACGACCCCGGTCGAGCCGCAGGGCATCCGGTCCCACCGCCTCCCTGGCGGCGGCCAGTTTTTCCGGCAGCGGCATCACCCCCGACCGCCGCGACTGACGCCAGAGCGTGGTGAGCGGCCCGACCGTCGGATCGAAGGCGCCGTCGGTGGCATCGCGGATCTCGACGGCGCGGTCGAGCACCCGCCAGAGGTCGGCGCTCACCGGCAGCACCGCGGCCGTCGGCGCCGCAGCGGACAGCCGCGAGAGTTCGCTCTCGGGCTTGTAGTCGGAGAGGATCGCTTCGAGCCTCTCCACCTCGGCAAACGCCTCGCCAAGCACCTGCTCTCCGGCGGTTGCCGAGGCGGCATGGAGCGTGATCGTCCAGGGCACGCCCATCAGCCGACGGGTTTCGCTGACGCGCACCGGACCGCCCAGCGTGCAGCCGGCGGCCATGGCGAGCAGGCACGCGACACAGGCTGCCAGCCTGAGGATCATCGGATAGACTCTGATTCCATGAGTGAGAATGATGTGCATCCTTCCGTCGCGATCACGTTCGACTGCACGCCGCTCCGCGGTGTGCCGCGGCTCGACATTCCGCTCGACGCCTCGCCGGTGTTTCGGGCCCGGCTCGAACGGATGCAGCGGGCCGTTGCCAGCCACGGCACCCGCAACGCCTATTATCTCACGAATGCCCGCTGTCGGTTTCACTTCACCAACGACCCGGCCATTGGCTGGGTGCAGTTCACGTTCGAGGGCACGCTCCTGACCGACGAACTCGATCGCAAGACGGTCGGCAGCGATCTCGACATCCGGCTCGAAAAGGAGACCTGCGACTGGCTCACGCAGCCGGCCGTGCAGTGGCTCACGCTCTCGGTGAAGCATGCGGTGGAGGTGGAGTTTGACCGCTACATCGCCGCGGGCGATCTCTCGCGGGCCCTCGAGCGGCTCGCCCGTGAGCAGGCCGCCAGCGACGCCGCCGGCGGCTTCCTCGGCATGAACCTGTAGGACAGGCTTCAGCCTGTCATCTTCTTGCATGAGCCGGCTGGCCGTATTGTTCGCCGGCGGTGACATGCTCGGAGCCGCGGAAATTGCTACAGGAGGCCCGTGGACGATGGCGAATCGTCCGTGAGTCGCAATTGTCTGCGTCTCCTGCGCGTGCCCCCGACCGCCTCCTCAGCATCGGGAGTCGCAGGTCTTAAAAGTCGGACAGGCTTCCGCCGACCGCCTCCCCAGAGAGCAGCGTCACCAGCGGTGATGCACGAGCGGCCGGATGGCTTCGTCGTAGATCACTTGCACCGCGGCCAGCGTGTCGGCGTCGAGTGGCCCGAGATCGGAGGCCCGGGCGTTGTCCTCCACCTGCGACGGCCGCCGCGCGCCGGGGATCACGCACGACACCGCCTCGAACGACAGGATCCACTTGAGCGCGAATTCCGCGAGCGTGGCCCCCCGCGGCACGAGGGATTTCAGCCGTTCGACGGCCGCAAGGCCCACCTCATAATCGACACCCGAAAAGGTCTCCCCCTTGTCGAACATCGCGCCCTCGCGATTGAACGCCCGGTGGTCCCCCGCCGCAAACTCGCTCTGCTGAGAAAACTTGCCGCTCAAGAGGCCGCTCGCCAGCGGCACCCGCGCGATCACGGCCACCTGCCGCCGCAGCGCCTCCTCGAAGAAGAGCTGCGCAGGCCGCAGCCGGAAGAGATTGAATATGATCTGTACAGACTGCACGTTTGGAAATTCGATCGCCTTGAGCGCCTCCTCCACCCTTTCGACGCTCACGCCGTAGAAGCGGATCTTTCCGGCCGTCACCAGATTATCGAGCGCCTGGAAGACTTCGGGCCGGTAGTAGACCTCGGTCGGCGGGCAGTGGAGCTGCAGGAGGTCGAGCCGTTCCATCTCGAGGTTCTGCAGGCTGCGATCGACGAATGCCCGGAGGTTTTCCGCCGAATAACCCGCCGCGGTGTGCGGGTTGAGCCGGCGGCCCGCCTTCGTGGCCACGTAGAACGGCTCCTTCCGCTCGCGGCGCAGGCGGGCGATGAGCCGCTCGGAAAGGCCGTCGCCGTAGACGTCGGCCGTGTCAAAAAAATTGATGCCGCAATCGAGGGCCGTGTGGAGGGCGGCCATCGATTCGGTGTCGTCGGCACCGCCCCACTGGCCGCCGCCGATGCCCCAGGCGCCGAAGCCAATTTCGGAAACCTGCCAGCCCGTCCGTCCGAAGGTGCGTGTTTTCATGCCGAGCAGTGTTGCCGAGAACCGCCTACACTTCCAGCAGCATGCATGCCGACGCACATTCTTCCGCTGACTCCCGCTGGTGGCACGACCGCCGCGCGTGGCCGCTGGCCATCGTCGGCCTGATCCTCGTCGCCAGCGGCCTGGCACACGCGGCTGTCTGGGCGGCGGTCGGTGGCCCCTGGGAGGGGCCTGTGACCTGGCGGAAGCCGATCCTCTTCGGCATCTCCGGTGGTCTCACGTGCCTGTCCGCGGGCTGGGTCTGGTCGCAGCTGCCGTGGCGGCGCGGTGATGGCTGGCTGGCGGCGGCCACGGCCTGGGCGCTGCTCATCGAGGTCGGGCTGATCGACCTGCAGCGGTGGCGGGGAGTGGCCAGCCACTTCAACCGGCAGACGCCGCTCGACTCGTTTCTTTATGACCTGATGGGAGGATTGATCCTCTTTGTGACGCTCGTCATCCTCGACCTCACGATCCGTTTCTTCCGGCAGCCAACGCCGCTCCCCGCCGACATGCTCTTGGCCGCCCGCGCGGGGCTCGTGCTCCTCGCGATCTCCTGCCTGCTCGGCATCTGGATCAGCGCGTACGGCGACCTGCGGGTGGCCGCGGGCCTGTCGCCCGAGATCTATGGTGAGGCCGGGGTGGTGAAGTTTCCGCACGGCGTCGTGATCCACGCGATCCAGTGGCTGCCGTTCATCGCGTGGGCGGCACGGCGAGCCGGATTTCGCGACCGCACGCGAATGCTCATCGTCGCGGCAGTCACGGCGGCCTCGTCGCTCCTGCTCGCCTACGCCCTCGCGCAAACGCTCGCCGGTCGCCCACGCTTCGGCGGTCAACGGCACCTCAGCACGCGTGTGACCGGTGCCGAGCGGTCGATGGGGTTGCCGTCACCCTGACTCTGGGGCAGGTTAGGCGTGCTGTTCGCTTTTCTTGCCCCTTCGGCGAGCGGGCTTTCGGCATGCTCGCTTCGGGCCGCTTGCAGAAGACTTCTTCACAGTTTCGGTTTTCATTGGCCCGATCCGCGCAACCGCTCCGTGGATCTGTTCGATGACCCACGCATTCAGACTCTTGCCGGAAATCGCCGCCGCGAGAGAAGCCTGCCGGTGCAGGCTGGGCGAGACTCGTGTGACGAACTGGCCGGAAAACGGCTTGTCCGGATCCTCGCCACGTGCTTTACAGAACGCAAGATAATCATCCACCGACTCGTGGAACGCCTTTTTCACCTCGGCGATGCTCGCGCCCTGAAAAGTGACGACGTCCCGGGTGTTGATAACCTCGCCGTGAATGATCGCGGCCTCTTCGTCGCATTCGGTAACGCCGATGTAGCCTTTGTATTCCATCATGGATTGACTCCCGCCTCCTTCAGAAACCGTCGCATAGACCGTACGGCTCCGTTGTCTGTTTCCTTCTCAGGGTGCGGCCGGTGAAACACGGCCCGGACCCCGTTCAGGGCAATCCGCACTCGCGATCCCTCTCCCTCGGTGATTTCCGCGCCGGCGGCATCCAGCATCGCCTCGATGTCCTGCCAGGCGATGTTCGCCCTGACGGGATCCTCGAAAATCGAGGCCAGCGTGCGTCGGTGCTTTTTTCCCATGCTTGTACGAATGATATCATCGGATGATACTGGAGGCAATGTGCGTTTTTTCGGCCCCGATCACGGCAAGCCGGGCCCGAATCGGATCCCAGCCCCGGGCGACGGGCCTGCCACTCGCCCAGCCGCCGCCAATCGCCCCGAGGTCAGCGGCGAGGTACGGGCGTGGGGCACCAGGAATGACGGCACCCCCTGGCGGGTCCGCTTGCGGCATGCGGATGGAGCGGAGCCACGGCAGGTGATCGACCTCAAGGCCGGCGAGGCACTGGCCACGAGCACATGCCGCGTTGGACGATCACCGCTCGACCCGCGCACGGGGCGGGTCGTCGCCGCCGCCTGGCCGTCGGTCACCGTCCGCGGCTCATGCTGCGCGACGGCCGACGCCTGGGCCGTCGCCGCCCTCGTGCTGCAGATCCCGCCGGGAGCCGATGGCACGATCACCCTGCCCGCGCTCGAGCGGGGCGATTACGTCACGGCACCATCCAGGCAAGCGGCCCCGACTGGAGCCACACAAGCAGCCCCATGAGGGCGGCGAGCGCGAGCGAGTGCGGGAAGACGCGGCGCAGGATCGCCCCCTCCTGGCGGTAGATACCCGTGGCGGTCGCCGCGACGACGATGCTCTGGGCGTCGATCATCTTCCCCATCACGCCGCCGGTGCTGTTGGCCGTGCAGATGAGGAGCGGATCGAGCCCCAACTGCTCGGCCGTCACCCGCTGCAGGCTGCCAAACATCGCGTTGCTCGAGGTATCGCTGCCGGTGAGCGCGACGCCGAGCCAGCCGAGCAGCGGCGCAAAGAACGGATACAGCGGGCCTGACTGCGTCAGGGCCAGGCCGAGGATCACGTCGGTGCCCGAATAGCGGGTGACGAACGCCAGTGCGAGCATCGCCGCGATCGTGACCAGCGACACCGAGAGCCGCGAGAAATTATCGCACCAGATCCCCCCGGCACGCCGCCAGGAAATCCCCAGCCACGGCACGGCGAGGAGCGCCGCAAAGATGATGCCGGTGCCCGCCGCCGAGAGCCAGTTGAGCCGGTAGACCGCCCGCTCGATCTCGAGCGGCTCACGCGTGGCCGGCGGCACCTTCGCCACCCGGCCGTCCAGCCGCGGCACGGAAAACTCCGGGGCCACGACGGCCGGCGGCAGGAGCGCCGCCACGGTAGCCGGCGCGGCACTCCGGCCCTCGAGCGCCGCCTTCAACGGCGGCAGCCCCCAGAGGAACACGGCCACCGAGAGAAACACCCACGGCATCCAGGCCCAGGCGATCGTACGGGGCGTGTCATGCTGGGCATGCATGTGATCCACGTCGGCTGTCTGCGCGGCGTGCGCGGCCACGCCGTCATATCGCCAGCATTCTCGCGGCTGCCAGACCCGCAAAAACATGGCGAGCGATACGAGGCTGACGACACCGCCAACCACGTCGACAAGCGCGGGCCCAACGTAATTCGCCATCGCGAATTGCACGACTGCAAACGACGCGCCGCAGACAAGTACCGCCGGCCAGACGCCGACCAGCCCGCGCCAGCCGGCCATCGTGCAGACCATCCAGGCCGGTATGACCAGTGAGAAGAAGGGCAACTGCCGGCCGGCCAGCGCCGAGATGGCCTGCTCGTCGAGGCCCGTGACCTTCGCGAGCGTGATGATCGGCGTGCCGAGGGCACCAAAGGCGACGGGCGCCGTATTGGCGATGAGCGCGAGGCAGGCGGCCTCGAGCGCGGGAAATCCGGCGCCGGTGAGCAGGGCCGCCGAGATCGCCACCGGCGCCCCAAACCCGGCCGCACCCTCGAGAAACGCCCCGAATGAAAATGCGATCAACAGCGACTGCACCCGATGATCGGCGGAGAGCCGCGTCACCGACCGCTTCATGACCTCGAGCGCCCCCGCCTCCACCGACAGGCAGTAGAGAAACATCGCGGCCACGATGATCCAGCCGATCGGAAAGAGGCCGAAGGCCGCACCATGCAGGGCCGCGGCGACAGCCGCATCGAGAGGCATCCCGACGACGGTGATTGCGATGGCCAGCGCCGTGAGGAGCCCTGCGACCGCGGCCCGCTGTGCCGGCCAGCCGGCGAACGCCAACAGCCCGAGCAGCATGACCAGCGGCAACAGCGCCACGAGCGTGGAGAGCAGTTGCGACCCCAGGGGGTCATAGACGTGCGACCAGGTCATGGAATCATGATGGCAGGCCGGCTGGGCCGGCTGCCTCCGGGTTCGCAAATTGAACCAGCATCAACGCAAGCGCCGCGAGCCCCACGATCACGATCGCGATCCCCATGTAGCGGGCGATCGGCGGCCGTTCGGAATAGCGGTAATCTTCCTCAGCAATCGACAGGAGCACCCGCTTATGCTCCCACATGCCGGCGAGGGTGGCCGCGATGCCCAACGCGATCAGCGCCGCGCCGAAGAGCCGCGTCTTCAGCGGTGAGAATCCAGTCATCCGGCCATCGAAGGCCAGGGCGGCCTGGCCCAGCCGCTCGATGCCGAAGCCGAGGCTGATCATCGCCAGGCTCGTGCGCACCCACGCTAGGAGCGTGCGGTCGGCCGCCTCGCGGCTGCGCTCGCGGGCGAGTTCATTGGTGAGAGAGTGTTCGCGGTCGGCCATGAGTAGAAGGATAGCACGCCAGGCCCGGAGGGCCGGGTTTGAACCAGCAACCGGAGGTTGCCAAGGAAACACGAGCAGGATGCTCGTGTTTTCCGTGAAGCCAGCACGACAGGCTGCCAGCCGGCGCTAGTGCACCTCCACCGGGATGCTTTCCGAGTGGGCCGAGAACTCCGGGGCGTAGCGGCTCTGGATCGTCGCGAAGCCGCTCGAGCCGCTGCCCCGATGGGCCGCGCGGAGCGAATACTCGAAGACATGCGTGCCACGGGGAAGCCGCTCGAAGAAAAACTGCGTGCTCGCGTCGCGGAGGGCCACGTACCAGCCGACGCCGTCTCCCCATCGCCAGCCGGAGAGCACGTCGACCGGCTCGGTCAGGCTCGGCCGGTGGTCCGACAATTCCAGAAACTCGTAGTCGCGGTCGCTCGTGACGACGAGCCGCACGACCAGTTCGTCGCCGACCTCGAGATTCGTCGCGGCCCCTGCGGCCGCCGGCTCGAGCACCGGGCCCGCCTTCGTGAACCGCTTCACGAACAGTTTCTTCTCGATCGCCAGTTCCGCGCGGCCGGCAGCCGGCACGTTGGCGATGTCGTCGAGATACTGCCAGTGGATGCCGCCCCAGGCGATGCCCGCATCGGCCTTCTTCATCACCACGGTGGCGAGCTTCGGCGTGATCTCCCGCCGCACGAATCGTTCCTCGAAGAAGCCGGTGCCCGCCTCGGCCCCCTTCGGCTCCACCCGGTCGCCACCGACATCGACCGCCACGAGTTCCGACGCTGCCAGCAGGTCGTCGCCGCGGCCGAGCAGCACCCCGACGGCATCGGCCGTCGCCCGGTTGCCCGGCCAGCGGCTCGTCCGCTTCTGCGACAGCAGCCAGGCCTTCAGTGCCTCGACCGACTGCCTGTCACCCGCCACCTCGTCGAAGGCCTCGATCATCACGGCCTGCGTCTCGATCGGCGCGTGCGCCCAGCTCCACCAGCCGGGATGCAGATCCCGCCACCACATGCCCTGCCAATTTTCCTCCTGCGAGTCGAGGCCGGTGCTCCGCTGCTTGAGGCTGTCGATGATCGACCGTGCCGTCTCGCGGTCGCCGGACCGAGCGAGCGCGATCGCGACGTGCCCCTGCGACCGCCGGGCGTCGAGCTTCATCCAGGATTGCCTGCCGACGTCGAGACCCCAGCGAACTGCCGCCGCCGCCTCCCCCTGCGGAGCCGCGTCTTCCTTGAAGAAGCTCCGCGCATAGAGGGCGAATGCGCCGATCGGCGTGAGCACGACGTCCGCCGGCTTGTCAGCCCAGAGTTTTGCGGCCCGCTTCTGCTCCTCGATGAGCCGGCCGTCGAGCCAGGGGATCGCGGCGAGTGCCGGCTGGACGTCGATCGTGGCGCCGGCTGCCCGCAGCCGGCCAAATCCGGCGATGATCCCGAGCGACACCGAGTCGCAGGTGTTGCCCCCCGGAAACCAAGGCCAGCCGCCGTCGCCATTCCGCAGGCTCTCGAGCCGGGCACGCGCCGCCTGCGCCTCGTCGGCCGCCCGGTTGGCATCGAACAAGAGGGCGATCCGCGCCCGCGCCTCCGTTTCGTCGACCGCCTCCCGCACCCAGGGCGTCTCCGCGAGGAGCGTCTTCACGAGATCGGCATTCTTTTCGAGCGGGCTTTCGAGGGTTTTGGTTCCCTTCCACTGCTCGAAGATTTTCTGTATCCGCGGGTCTCGCGTCGCGATGTGCCGGGCGAGCGTGTTGGCGTAGAGCCGCGTGAAGAGCGTCTCAGTGCTCTCGTCGCTTGACTCCATGATCGAGGGCAGCGCGAGCACGGCATACCATGCGGGGTTCGAGGTCGCCTGCACGACGAGCGACTGGCTCAGAATCGTGTCGGCCGGCTTCGCGAGCCGCTCGATCACCACCCGCTTCTCGCCTGGGCCGCGGATCGTGATCGGCACCGTCTCCGTCACGAGTACCCGCTTCGAGAGCACCGGCAGCAGCGCCTCCTCGCCGTCGCTCGCCCGGCCGGCCGAACCCGTGGCGAGATAGCGAAGGGCGTCGGTGCCTTCGGCCACCTTCACCGTGAAGAACACCGGCTGTGACTCGCCGGCCGCGAGATCGAAGCCCTGGGACCGGGCCGTGGCGATCAGTTCATCGCGGGATACGCCCGTGCGGGCGTCGGCAAGCTCGAACTGCACGGCACCGGAAAGCCTGCCCGTCGAGCGGTTGCTCACCTTCACCGGGATCTCGACCACGTCGCCCTCACGGAGAAATCGCGGCACCATCGGCTCCACCATCAGATCCTTGGCCGCCACGCAGGTGTCGAGGAGCGTGCCGCTGCGGAGCGTCGCATCGTGGGCGAGCGATTTGAACTGCCAGGTCGTGAGCGTGTCGGGGAGCGTGAACTCGATCGTCACGATCCCGTCGGCGCCCGACGTGAGCGTCGGCAGGAAGAACGCCGTCTCGGCGAGGTTTTTCCGCGGTGGAGGCGGCGTCGCGCTCGACGGTCGCGGCGGCGACTCACCCTCGCCACGCCCAGCCTTGTCTTTTCGGAGAATGCCGTTGGTGGCGACACCTTCGGCGGCCGCATCCATCGCGACCGCGGCAGGCGCTGCCATCGTCGTCATTTCCATCATCATCCCCCGCATCCGCCGGCCGCCGCCCCAGCTGCCGGGGCCAAACTCGCCGCGAAGCTCCCGGTAGGTGATCTCGACCTGTTCCTGGGGCATCGCCCAGCCGCCACGGATCTGGTTGAGCGGGTAGCCACCGTTGGAGAACGCATTCACGCGGGAATCCCACTCGTGGCGAAAGAGATTCGAGAGGCCGCCCGGCCAGTCATGCCCCGCCAGCGCGTCGAGCGACTGGTCGTAGAGCGTCGCCACCATTTCGGCGGCCACCAGATCACCCGGATCACCGGCCGCGTTGATCTTCGCCCGCCAGACCTCCTGCGCCGCCGGCTCGACCCGCCGCGTGAACCGCTCCCAGGCGATCGACAGCTGCTTGTTGGTCCAGGGCACGTCGACCGTCAGCGTCTGGAGGTGGAGCCGGCCGTCGCGGACCAGCCATGCCCGCACGGAGAATCCGCCGCGGTGCTCCGGGCCGACCTTCACGGAGATCGGCCACTGCGTCCGCCCTGGCTCAGTCCAGAACCGTGAGAGCGTTTTGCCCGACTGCGAAATCTCGACGAGCATGCGGCCGCGGTCATAGCCCGTGCCCGCGAGGGCGACAAACTCGCTCCCCGGCTCGGCCGTGAGCCGCTGCGCCGTGAGCACGAATGGCCGCTTCACCGGATACCGCATCGCCGCCGGATCGATCACCTCGATCGTGTGCCGCGACTTCACCGACGGATCGCTCGCCTCCAGTTCCCATTCCGCGCGGTAGATGCCCGCCGGCAGCTTTGCCGTCGCGATCACCTTCCCCGTGGCCGGGTCGGTCTGCACCTTCTCGGTGAACACGACCTCCCCTGCAGCCCAGGTCTCGGGGTCGGCGGGATCATTTTCCTGAGGCCGCGGCTGTGGGAGATCGATCCGCGCGGGCCGTACCCTGCCCCGCCGCCGCGGCTGCGGCACCGGCCGTGGTTCCGATTCGAATGCGTCGCCCCGCGCGACCTCCGCCGGCTGGACCAGCTTGAACAGTTTCAGCATGCCGGTGGCCGCTCGGGGCTCGCCATCGAGCGAATGCGTGGCGAGCGTGATCGCCACCTCCGCGGGCTCGCCCTTCGTGCCGACTTCCTGCCACCTCTCGGCAGCGAGCGTCGCCTCCAGCGCCGCATAGCCGGCCGACACGCGCCGCTCGTCGCTCCGCGTCTCGCCCCCCGCGTCGGTCACGTCCGCCGTGACCGCATAGGTGAACACCGGCGCCGATTCCCGCGGCACGGTGCGGTCGGGCCTGGCCGGAAACGTCACGGTGAACCCGCCATTGGCATCGGTCACGGCCGTCCCGCGGGCGATCTTTGCCGCGCCACCGCCGAACGGCAGCCCCGGAAAGAACCAGCGGCACCAGATCGGAAACCGCATCTCGCGTTCGACCCGGAAGCGAACCTTCGCGCCGGCGACGGGCAGGCCCGTATACGTGGTCGCCGTGCCGGTGAGCGTTACCGGGCGATCGAGCACGACGTCGGCCGCGGGAGGGGCGAGCTGCACCTGGAACTTCGGTCGCTTGTATTCCTCGACCCGTACGTTTGCGACGCCCGCCGCGGCCGGCCCCTCGACGAGGATCGTCCATTGCCCGGGCAGCGCGGCCGACGCGATTGGAAAGTTGCCATGGAACGAACCGTTGGCATTCGTCACGTGCTCGGCCTTCGCCACCTCGCGGCCGTTGGCATCGCGGAGCACCGCCCGCACCGGAGTGCGGGCGAGCGCGGCATACTTACCCTGCTCGGGATCGCTGTGGCAGAGGATGCCCTTGTAGAAGACGATCTGGCCAGGGCGGTGAATGCCGCGGTCGGTCATGAGCACGATCGTGTTGTGGGTCTGGGGCGGGGCCTGCTGCCAGACATGCGTCGGCTCGCTGCCCACTGTTTCATCGCGGCCGTCAAGGGCCGCCTTCACGAAGAGCGCAACCTCGCGGCCCTGCTCGGCCGGCAGTTCGTAGCGTCCGTCGCGGTCGGTCGTCGCCGTCTGGCCGGCGGTGAACCGCGGCGGATTCCCCTGCTGCTCGTGCCTGAAGAGCTGCACGCTGGCATTGGCGATCGGCTCGCCCGAAGCGATGTCGACGACATGCCCCGCGAGCGGTTCGCCCGTCCGCGGATTGGCGCCACTCGTCACCAGGGCGATCCGGCTCACCCAGACGAGCCCGGCCGCGACGACGTTGTCCTGCTCGCCGAAGTCGGCTGAGTGGCTGGCCACCACCCAATAGCTGCCGGGCGCGAGATCCTGCGGCACCGGGATGTCGTGCGACCGCTCCTCGTAATCGGGGGTCGGCGGCAGTTCGGCCGGGAAGGCCTTGGCCGGCGCCGCTGCGAGGAGCGCCGCGCGTTCGGCGTCGTCGAGCCAGCCCCAGTGGGATTTGCCGGAGCGGAGCCGCTCGAGCCAGTCGGCCTTCACGAGCCGCAGATGAACGCCGGTGAGATTGCGGTAGCGCACGCGGATGACCGGCCACGGCCGGGCCCAGGTCCGCTCGGCGAAGACCGCCAGCGCCTTGGACTCGATTTCGGCGATCAGGTTTTTGCAGAGCTTTCCGCCGGGGCTCTGGGGATGCGCTTCCAGACCCTGCGCGGCAAGAGCGCGGGCCTCGACGAGATCCCCCTGTTCACGGAGCAGGTTCGCCAGGTGAAATTGTGCCAACGCGGCCGTCTCATGGTCGCCGGCCCGCGCGATGAACGCTTCGAGGGCAAGCTGCTTGCGGTCGGCGAGATCTTCGCCGACGGCCTGGCCGGCGGCCCAGAGGATCCGATCGAGATCGGCGGCGAGCAGCGGCGTGCGGTCGGCAGCGGCATTCTTTTGAGGCTGGTGAAATTCGAGCAGCTCGCGGTAGAGCCCGGCCGCCTGCATCAGCGGCGACTCCCGATCGGTCACCGCCGGATCCTCGGCAGGCCGCCAAGCCAGAAACTCATCGAGCGTGCCGAGCGCCGGCCCGTCGGCCGACATTTCGAACGCGTCCTCCGGGTCGACGAGTCCGCGCTCGCCCGACTCGGCGAAGGCCAGGCTGTCGCGGACGACCACGTCCCAGACCGTCGGCCGGTAGGCATCGGGCATCGTGCCCGGCTCCAGAATCGCGTTCCACTCGGCGACCGGTAATTTCTGGAGCGCGTCCTTTGCCCCGAGCGCTGCCGTGAATCGCGCACGGATCTCGCCGACGATCTGCGGAAGATCCCAGGAGGTGATCGATCGCAGATCGCCATCCGCCGCGCCGCCGCTCGTCCGCTGGGCAAACCGCCAGCGGTTGTTCATGAAGAAGCCCCACGTCCAGTTCGCGCAGATCGCCTCGAGCACACCCCGCGTCTCCGGCGGCGCCTGCTCCACGGCGGTCGCCAGGAGGAGCAGCCGTTCGGGATCATCGGGAGGCCGGTCGCCGGTCTCCGTGATCACCCGGGTAGCGATCGCGCGGACGGCTTCCGCCCAGGCTTTCTCCGCCACGGCCGCCTGCTCGATGCCGGCGAGCGCCTCGGCCGCCGTCTTTGGTTTGCCCTCTGCCAGCGCCGTCTCGACCCGCTTCCACGCCGCCGCCCGCGGGCCTGTCGGAGCATCGTCGCCGCAGACGTCTTCCAGTGTCATGCCGGTGCCTCCGAGAAAAAGACCTGTCAGGATAAGAAGCACAGCGGCGGAGCAGGGCCTGGCCCTCGACCTCTTTACGACGCGGACGCCAGCGACACGCACGGGAGAGCCCTCCGGAACCCTGGATGTTCTTTACGACAGAAGTCTACGGGTCAGGGCCAATTCCGTGACACGCATTGCCCGACGGGACGCCGGATGCCTTGACAGCATATATACGCATGTATACTTCTTTCGACGCCAACCCCCGGACATTCCTGCCATGCCCCACGATCTGCACGCCGTCCTCGAGCGGTCTTTTGGGCATGCAACGTTCCGAGCCGGACAGGAACAGGTGATCCAGTCGCTGCTGGCCGGCAGGAGCGCGCTTGCCCTCTTTCCCACGGGGGCCGGCAAGTCGCTCTGCTACCAGCTCCCCGGCCTGCTGCTCGACGGGTTGACGATTGTCATCTCTCCGTTGATCGCCCTGATGAAGGATCAGGTCGAGTCGCTCCAGTCGCGGGGCATTGCGGCGGCGCGGCTCGATTCCTCGCTCAGCCCGGCCGAGGCGGCGGGCGTGTATGACGGCATCCGCAGCGGCACGTTGAAACTGCTCTACATCGCGCCCGAGCGGCTGATGAGCGAGCAGTTCGTCGCGCGGCTTGCGCGGGCCAGGGTCGCGATGATGGCAGTGGACGAGGCCCACTGCATCTCGGAGTGGGGGCATAACTTCCGTCCGGAATACCTACGGCTGGCGCACGTAGCCAAGGATCTCGGCATCAGCCCCGTGCTGGCACTGACGGCCACGGCGACACCCGCGGTCGCGGCCGACATTCGGCGGGCCTTCGGCATCGCCGAGGCAGACCACGTACAGAATTCCTTCCTCCGGCCAAACCTCGCCTACCGGGTCACCCCCTGCGCCGACAGGGATCGGCTCAGGCTGCTGACGAGCCGACTGCAGGAACAGCAGGGACCCGCGATCGTCTACGTGACGCTGCAGAAGACCGCGGAAGATGTGGCGAGTCACCTGAGGAAGAATGGGCTGGAGGCGCTCGCCTACCATGCCGGCCTGCCGGACGAACAGCGGCATGACGCGCAGGATGCATTCATGGGCGGCCGTGTCGACACGATCGTCGCCACGATCGCCTTTGGCATGGGCATCGACAAGGCCGACATCCGCGGGGTCTACCACTACAACCTGCCGAAGACCCTGGAAAACTATGCCCAGGAAACGGGCCGGGCTGGCCGCGACGGCCAGCACTCGGTCTGTGAACTGCTGGCCTGCGCTGACGATCGGATCGTGCTCGACAACTTCACCTACGGCGACACGCCCACACCGCAGGCGCTTCGGCAATTACTCGAGGAGCTTCTGTCGCCGGCCGCAGCGCAGCATGAATCCCCAACAAAACGCCAGCACAAACTCCAGCCCAAACGCCAGCCGGGCGAGTTCGACATCTCGCTGTACGAACTTGCGCAGGCCACGGACATCCGCCCGCTGGTGATTGAAACGGTGCTCACCCATCTCGAACTGGCCGGGGTTCTCCGGCCGCTGGGTTCGTTCTATGCCACCTATCAGTTTCGGCTGCTCAGGCCCGAGTCGGCAGTCTTGGCCGGTCACACTCCCGAGCGGCAGGCATTCCTGCAACGGCTGTTGCACTGCGGCAAGCGTGGCACGAAGTGGACCACGCTCGATCCCGACGACGCCGCAGCCGAGTTGGCCGAGCCGCGTGACCGCATCGTGAAGGCACTCGGCTGGCTTGCAGACTCGGGCGGCCTCGAGCTCAGGCCCAGCGGCAGCCGGCAGCGCTACCGTTTGAACAGCGGGGCGGGTCATGATGGGTCAGAGCGGCATGATCTCGACGAGCTCACCCGGTCGATGCAGAAATTGTTTGCCGTCCGCGAAGCCCGCGATCTCGAGCGGCTGCAGGGAGTGCTCGACTTCGCCGGGGATCGCGGCTGCCTCACCCGCCGGCTCCTGCAGTATTTTGGTGAAGTTGTCGGCCCGCAGGCCGGCGACGCGGCGGATGTGCGGTGTGGCGGCTGCACGAGCTGTGACGACGCTGAGCCTGCGTCCGCGAAAGCGGGGGGCGGCGTTCCCCGGGAAATCCCTGCCTCGAACGTGCCGGCGATCACCGCCGAGCAGACCGCAGCCATCGAGAGTCTGATCGCCGAAGGTCGGGCGTCGCTCAGCACTCCCCGGCAACTGGCTCGCTTTCTCGGCGGACTCACCAGCCCCGCCACCACTCGCGAAAGGCTGGGCAGGCATGCCGCCTTTGGCCTGTTGGCCCGAGTGCCTTTTGCAAACCTGCTTGCGCAGGCTGAGTCGCTCGTGGGGTGAGGAACAAGAAACCCGGAGTGGATCGGCGGCGTAAACCCTCTGCTGGACGTGGGTTACGAGCGTTCGCCGGCCGGCCGCGGCCGCCGTGGTGTGCTGCAATGATGTGCTATATATGATGGAAGAACATTTTACTGGCGGCGGAGCGCAACGCCGACAACCTTGGATTTCGTAGCCGAATGCATCGCTGCCCAGTCGGCGTGGTTTGCCTGCAACCAGGAGGTCGTATGCGTCGCCCCGTGAGTTTGATCCTTTCCGCCGGCTTTGCCGCCTTTGCCAGCTTGGCCGCCTTCGCGGGCTTGATCGCCTTCGCGAGTTTGGCCGCCGCGGCAGAATCACCTTCCTTCAACAAGGACATCCGTTCCATCCTGGTGGAGAACTGCTTCTCCTGCCACGGGGCCGACAGCGGCAGTCGCAAGGCCGATCTCCGGCTCGATCAGCGGGATGCCGCCATCGAGTCGGGTGCCATCGCCCCGGGCGATCCCGATTCGAGCGTCATGCTCGACCGCATTTTCTCCGACGATCCCGAGGAGGTGATGCCGCCGCCGAGCCTGAAGAAGGTGCTCACGAGCGAGCAGAAGGAACTGCTCAAGCGGTGGATCGCCGAGGGGGCGGAGTACGAGCCGCACTGGTCGTTCATCCCGCCCCAGCGGCCCGAGCCACCGGCGGTCAAAAATGAGACGTGGGTACGGAATCCGATCGACCGGTTCGTTCTCGCGCGGCTGGAAGCCGAGGGGCTCACGCCGGCCGCCGAGGCCGATCGCCGCGTGCTTGCCCGCCGGCTCGCGCTCGACATCACCGGTCTGCCCCCAGAGCCGGCCGTCGTTGATGCCTTCGTGGCCGACCCGCATCCGGACGCGTATGACCGGCTCGTCGACACCATGCTTTCGAGCCTCGAATGGGGCGAGCACCGCGGCCGCCACTGGCTCGACTACGCCCGCTACGCCGACACCCACGGCATCCACTTCGACAACTACCGCGAGATGTGGACCTACCGGCAGTGGGTGGTCAACGCCTTCAACCGCAACATGCCGTTCGACCAGTTCACGATCCTGCAGTTGGCCGGCGACCTCGTGAGCAACCACGGCCTCAACGCCACGCCCGATCAGATCCTCGACAACCGAATTGCCAGCGGCTTCAACCGCTGCAACATGACGACCAACGAGGGCGGCATCATCGACGAGGAATACATCGTGCTCTACGCGCGGGATCGCACGGAGACGACGTCGGCCGTCTGGCTCGGCCTGACGACCGGCTGCGCCGTCTGCCACGACCACAAGTTCGATCCGTTCACGCAGAAGGAGTTTTACGAACTCTCGGCCTTCTTTAACAATACGACACAGGCCGCCAGGGACGGCAACATTCAAGACACGCCGCCGATCCTGCCGGTGCCGAAGCTGGAAGACCGGTCGCGGTTTGCCGCGCTGGAGAAAGAACTGCCGTCGGCGAAGACCGCCGTCGAGGCCCGCAAGACCGCCGCGAAACCGGAGTTCGAGTCATGGATCAAAGCGGCCACTCCCGCGATCGTCGCCAAGTCGCTGCCACAGGACACTCCGCTCGTCGATCTGCCCCTCGACGAAGGGCAGGGGAGCACCACCCGCGTTCTGCTCGCCGGCAAGCAGACCGAACTCCCGCTCACGCCGACGACCACCTGGCAGGCCGGCCCGAACGGCATGCCCGCCATTCTGCTCGACGGCAAGGCCGGCGAACTTGCGGGTAGTGGCGATTTCGAACACGACCAGGCGTTCAGCGTGACCTTCTGGGTCCGCGTTCCGGCCAACGACTCGTCCTATGCCGTGATCTCCCGCATGGATGATGCAAACGCCTTCCGCGGCTGGGATGTCTGGGTGCAGGGCCGGCGGATCGCGATGCACCTTGTCCATTCCTACCCGGACGATGCCCTGAAGGTGGTGGCGAAAAACCAGCTCAAGTCCGACACGTGGACGCTCGTGTCCGTTACCTACGACGGCTCCGGCAAGGCCGAGGGCGTGAAGATCTATTACGACGGCAAACTGCAAAAGCAAAAAGTCGAAAACAACAAATTCAAGAAGAACACGATTCGCACCGAGGTGCCGCTGGTGATCGGCGGCCGCGCGAAGGGCGCGACAGCCCATGCTGTCGGCCTGGCGAGCCTGTCGCTCTGGGGCCGTAGTCTCTCGGCCGGCGAGATCGAAGGCCTCTCCCGCGCCCAGGCAATCGCAGAGATCGTCAAGCTGCCGCCCGAGGAACGGGTCAAGGCCGGCGGCACGCTCTACGGCTGGTGGCTGGCGACGTTTGACGAGCCGTTCAAGGCGGCAACGGCCGATGTTACCAAGTTCGACGCGGAGATGGCCGAGATTCGCAAGCGTGGCACGGTCGCCCACGTGATGCACGAGAAAGCTGCGATGGCGAAGGCCTTTGTCCTCAACCGCGGCGAGTACGACAAGCGGGGCGACGAGGTCGAGGCCAACACGCCCGACGTCCTCCCGCCACTCCCTGACCATCTGCCGAAAAACCGGCTCGGCCTCGCTCAGTGGCTGCTGCTGCAGGACCATCCGCTCACTTCGCGAGTGACCGTCAACCGGTTCTGGCAGGAGGTGTTTGGCACCGGCCTCGTCCGATCGAGCGGCGACTTCGGCATCACCGGTGAACTGCCCAGCCATCCCGAACTGCTCGACTGGCTCGCGATCGAGTTCATCGAGAGCGGCTGGGACGTGAAGAAGCTGTTCAGGCTGATGGTGACGAGCGCGGCCTATCGGCAGAGTGCCGCGGCCACGCCCGAAAAACTCACCAAAGACAGTGCCAACCGGCTGCTCTCCCGCGGTCCGCGGTTTCGCATGGACGCGGAAATGGTTCGCGACCACGCCCTTGCTGCCAGCGGCCTGCTCGTCAAGCAGATCGGCGGCCCGAGCGTGAAGCCCTACCAGCCCGACGGCGTCTGGGAGGCCGTGTCGATGGGCGGCAACACGAATAAGTACAACCGCGACAAGGGTGAGAACGTCTACCGTCGCAGCATGTATTGGTTCTGGAAGCGGTCGGCCCCGCCGGCCTCGCTGGACATCTTCAACGCTCCCTCGCGCGAAAACTGCTGCGTGAAGCGGGAGCGGACCAACACGCCGCTGCAGGCGCTCGTCACGCTCAACGATCCGCAGTTTGTCGAGGCGGCCCGGGCGCTGGCCGACCGAGCGCTCGAGATCGGCGGCGAGACCGACGAGTCGCGGATCGAATTCATCGCCGAGCGGCTGCTCGCCCGGCCCTTCACCGCCGACGAGGTCGCGGTCGTGAAGCAGTCACTCGCCGACCTCATGGCCTGGTACAAGGACCACCCTGACGACGCCAAGCAGGTGATCGCGGTGGGCGATTCGAAGCCCCGAGCAGCCGATCCGGTGCTGCTGGCCAGCTGGACGATGCTGACGAACGAACTCATGAACCTGGACGAAGTACTCTGCAAATAGGAGCGAAAAAGGTGACAGTCACCTTTTTCGAGGAGAAACCCATATGACCGCCCCTATCCGCTCCCCGCTCGACGAGCTTGGCCTAAACCTCACGCGACGGCGGTTCTTCGAGCGCGGCAGCCATCTGCTCGGCGGCGCGGCGCTGGCGTCCCTGCTGGGCGACCAGGCGGCGTTTGGCAATACCGCGACCGCTCCGGCTGCCGGCCTCGAAAAGATCGCCGGGGCGATCGGGCCGCACTTCGCGCCCAAGGCGAAGCATGTGATCTACATGCACATGGTGGGCGGCCCGCCGCAGCAGGACATGTTCGACTACAAGCCGGTCATGAACGACTGGTACGACAAGGACCTGCCGGAGAGCGTCCGCAACGGCCAGCGGCTGACGACGATGACCTCGGGGCAGTCGCGGTTTCCGATCGCGCCCTCGAAATACAAGTTTTCCCAGCATGGGCAAAGCGGAATGTGGGTTAGCGAACTGTTGCCGTGGACGGCCAAGATGGTCGACGAGATGTGCTTCATCCGCTCGATGCACACCGAGGCGATCAATCACGAGCCGGCGATCACCTACATGCAGACGGGCAATCAGATCTCGGGCCGCCCCTGCCTGGGCTCATGGGCCAGCTACGGCTTGGGCAGCCTCAACAAGGATCTACCGACGTTCGTCGTGCTGGTGGCGAAACCGACCAACACCGAACAGGTGCAGGCGATCGGCGCCCGGCTCTGGTCGAGCGGCTATCTGCCGGGCGAGTATGCCGGCGTGAGTTTTCGCAGCGCCGGCGACCCGATCCTCTACATCAACAACCCCCCCGGTGTCTCCAGCGCGGTGCGCCGCAAGACGCTCGACGGCCTGCAGGCACTCAACCAGCAAACCCTCGAGCAGATTGCCGATCCCGAGACCCGCACCCGAATCGCGCAGTACGAGATGGCGTTTCGGATGCAGTCGAGCGTGCCTGAATTGACCGATCTGGCAAGCGAGTCGGAAAGCACGCTCGCGCTGTACGGCGATCAGGTAAAAAAATCCGGCTCGTTCGCCAACACCGTGCTGATGGCGCGGCGGATGGTGGAACGGGGTGTGCGGTTCGTGCAGATCTATCTCAACAACTGGGACACGCATGGCAATGTTGCCGGCCGGCTGCCAAGCCAGTGCCGGGACATCGATCAGGCTTCCTACGGCCTCGTCAACGACCTCAAGGCCCGTGGGCTCCTCGACGACACACTCATCATCTGGGGCGGTGAGTTCGGCCGTACCATCTACTCGCAGGGCGGTCTTTCCAAGGAAAACTACGGCCGCGACCACCATCCGCGCTGCTTCACGATGTGGATGGCTGGCGGCGGCGCAAAGCCCGGCATGATCTACGGCGAGACCGACGACTTCTCCTACAACATCGTCAAGAATCCGGTGCATATCCGTGACTTCCATGCAACGGCCCTGCACCTGCTCGGCTTCGACCACGAGCGGTTCACCTACCGCCACCTCGGCCTCGACCAGAAGCTCACCGGCGTCGAGCACGCCCACGTGATCAAAGAACTACTCGCCTAACCCTCCTTCACTCTCCGTTCCCTCGCAGGAAACAGCGATGCGTTTGCATGCACCCCGGATGATCCCTCGGCTCGCGCGGCTCGCCATCGGCGCGACGGCGGCACTCGTGATCGGCTTCAACTGCCATCTGGATGCGCTCGCCAACGAGACGGCGAAGCCCGAAACCGACCCTCTGAAGACGGCCCGCGAGTTTCTCAAGCCAGCCGCCCGTCCCGCGCGTCCGGCTCTGCCGCCGAGCGGCCTGCCGCTCGAGTTTCTCGACGGCGAACGGGTCGCCCTCGTGGGCAACTCCACCGCCGAGCGGATGAACCTCTTCGGGCACTTCGAGACGCTCCTGCACCAGCGGTTCCCCGGCAAGCACCTCGTGGTCCGCAACTTCGCCCGCCCGGCCGACGAGGTCGGCAACCGCCAGCGGGCCAGCGACTACACAAAACTCGACGATCCGATAAGCGCCTTCGGCGCCGACACCTATGTTCTTTTCTTCGGGTTTAACGAGGCATTCGCTGGCCCCGAGGGCGTCGCGAAATTCAAGGCCGACTACGGCAAGCTGCTCGATGAGATGACGAAGAAGTATCCCCGCGATGACACGCGGGCGGCGCCGCGGTTCGTGATCGTCTCCCCGATCGCCGTCGAGCCGAGCGGCGACCGGCTCCTGCCCGATGCCGACGCCCAGAACAGAAATCTGGCCCTCTACACCGCTGCCGCCAAGGACTTCGCGGCCCATCGCGGGATCGCCTTCGTCGACCTGTTCGACGTGACGAAACAGGAGTTTGCCGCCCAGCCGGGCCTGCAGTTCACGATCAACGGCTGCCACGTCAACGACGCCGGCGACCGGGTCGTCGGTGAAGCGCTCGACCGGGCCCTGTTCGGCGCCCCGGCGTCGAACCAGCTCGGCGCCGAAGCCTTCGCGACACTCCGGGCCGCCGTGAACGACAAGTCGTGGGTCCACGTGCAGGACTACCGGATGGTCAACGGCTGGTATGTCTACGGCGGCCGGCGCACCTGGGACACGGAGACCTTTCCTCGCGAGTATGTGAAGCTTCGCAACATGGCGGCCGTCCGCGACGCCCGGGTCTGGGACATCGCCGCTGGAAAGCCGGTGGCCGCTGCTCCCGACGATTCAGGCACCGGCGAACTGTTCCTGCCGCAGACGCGGTTCGGCGAGCCGCGGCAAGCCTACAGCGAGAATCCCGAGGGGGGCCCGGTGATCCTGCCGCCGGAGGAGCTCATCAAAACCTGCACGGTGCCACCGGGGTTCGAAATCAAGCTCTTCGCCGACGAGAGCAAATTCCCCGAGATCGCCAACCCGGTGCAGTTGGCTTTTGATTCCAAGGGACGCCTCTGGGTGTCGACGATGCCGAGTTATCCGCAGTGGCAGCCGGGCACCCCGAAGCCGGCGGACAAACTCGTGATCCTCGAAGACACGAACAACGACGGCCTGGCCGACAAGAGCACGGTCTTCTACGACCAGTTGCACTGCCCCACCGGCTTCCAGTTTTTCAACGGCGGCGTGCTCGTGATGGACCAGCCACGGATGCTGTGGCTGCAAGACACCAACGGCGACGACAAGGCCGACGTCGTGGTTCACGTGCTCGACGGCTGGGCCACGGAAGATACGCACCACACGGCCGGTGCCTTCGAGGCCAGCCCGGCCGGCCTGCTGCACATGCTCGAGGGCGTGGCGATGAGCACGACGCTCGAGACACCGTGGGGACCGTTCCGAACCTTCGGCGCCTCGGGCTCCTTCGTGCTCGACCCGCGCACCTGGAAGATCCGCCACTTCAAGACGCCGGGGTACGGCAATCCGTGGTGCTATGTCTTCAACGAATGGGGGCAGGGAATCTGCGGCGACGGCACCGGTGCAAGCCAGCATTGGGACACGCCCCTCTCCGGCAGCCAATACGGTGGCCGCAAGGGCATGAATCCGGTCTTCAACACCGAGGGCATGCGGCCCGTCGTGGGGAGCGAATTCCTACGGACGCGGCAGTTTCCCGCCGAAGTGCAGGACCAGTTTCTCTATGCCTGCGTGATCAACACCAACGGCATGCCGCGCTGGACGATCTCCGACGACGGCGCCGGCTACAAGGGAGAGCGGGTGCGGCACAATCCCAAGGATCCGAAGACCCCCTTCGACCTGATCAAGAGCACCGACAAGCATTTCCGGCCGGTCGATCCGCAGATCGGCCCCGATGGCGCACTCTGGTTTGGCGACTGGGCTAACCCGCTGATCGGCCATATGCAGTACAGCCAGCGCGACCCCAATCGCGACCACAAGCACGGCCGCATCTACCGGCTCGTCTACAAGGAGCAGCCGCTACTGACCCCCGAAACGCAGGCCGGCAAGTCGATTCCGGAAGTGCTCGAGCAACTCAAGTCGCCCGAATGGCGCACCCGCTATCGCGCCCGTGCCGACCTCCAGGCGCGGCCGCAGGCCGAGGTGCTCGCCGCCGCGAAGGCGTGGCTGACCGCGGTTGCCTCCGATCCCCAGGCCGACCGGCTGCGGACCGAGGTGCTTTGGCTGGAGCAGTGTTTCCATGCCGTCGACGAGGGCCTGCTCAAGAACGTGCTCAAGGCGCAGACGCCCGACGCCCGGGCGGCGGCCACGCGGGTGCTCGCCGACGAGCGGGAGCGGATCGCTGGTGCGGAGCAACTCCTGATCGCACAGGCTCGTGACGAACACCCGCGGGTTCGCACCGAGGCGGTGCGAGGCCTGAGTTTCTACGGCACGCCGGAGGCGATGGCGGCCGTCGTGGCCGCGGCGAATCTCGAGCCCTCCGACCGCTACGTTGCCTACACGTGCGATGCAGCGCTCGGTGCCCATGTCGCCGTCTGGAAGCAGGCCTACGAGGCGGGGAGCTTTGCCGCCAAGGGCTCACCGGCGGCGAAGATCCTCGAGAGCGTGCTCGGCCTCGACAAGAAGGCCGCCGAAATCCAGCCGCACATGGCCGTCCTCACGAGCAAGGATCCGAAGACCGATGAGGAGCGCAACAAGGCGATGCAGGCGATCGCGCTGGTCACGGGCGGCAATCCCGCCAGCGGCAAGCTGGTGTTCCGGCGGGTCTGCATCAATTGTCACAAGGTGGCAGGCGAAGGGGCCGACCTCGGGCCCGATATGACGCAGGTCGGCAAGCGGCTCGACAGCTATAAACTCGTGGAATCGATCATCGATCCCAACGCGGCCGTCGACGATAAGTATCTTTCCACGGCGATCCTCACGGATGACGGCCGCAACATCACCGGCCTGCTCGTCAGCGAGACGCCAGAGGAGGTCGTGATCTTCGACGGCAAGGAGAAGAAGACGATCAAAGTCGCCGAGATCGACGAGCGGGCCAAGCTGCGGCAAAGCAGCATGCCCGAGGGCTTGGCGGCGACACTCTCTCCCAACGAGTTCCTCGACGTCGTTGAGTACCTGCGCACCCTGAAATGACAGCCTCCCGAGCGATCGACTCCAGCGACCACGTTCCACCAGACCCGTCGCTCAATCCCGCAGACCAGTCGACTGCTGCCGACGCCCGGGCGATGCGGGCCGTGCTCGACGGGCAACGGGCCTCCTTTCTGCGGGACGGCCCGCCCCCGGCCGAATTGCGGATTGACCGGATCGATCGCTGCATCGGCCTGCTCGTCGATCACCAAAACGAGATCGCCGCCGCGATCGACCAAGACTTCGGCTGCCGACCGGCCCTGCTCAGCAAGTTCACCGACATCTCCGGCTCGATCGGCCCGCTCAAGCACGCCCGCGACCATCTCCGCGGCTGGATGAAGCCGGAGAAGCGGCGGACGAGCCCGGCGATCCTCGGCTGGCTCGGCGCCCGGGCGGAAGTCCGCTCCCAGCCGCTCGGTGTGGTGGGCGTGATTGCCCCCTGGAATTTTCCGGTCAACCTCGCCTTTGCGCCGCTCGCCTGCATCCTCGCCGCGGGCAACCGCTGCATGCTCAAGCCCTCCGAACACACGCCGGCCACCTCCGATCTCATGGCGCGCATGTTCGCCGGAGCGTTCGCCGAGACGGAGATCGCCGTCTGCCGCGGCGGCCCCGACGTCGGCGCGGCGTTCAGCCGGCTGCCGTTCGATCATCTTCTGTTCACCGGCGCCACGTCCGTCGCCCACCACATCATGCGGGCGGCCGCCGAGCACCTCGTGCCGCTCACGCTCGAACTGGGCGGCAAGTCGCCGGTGATCATCGGCCGCAGTGCAAACATGGATCTCACGGTCACCCGCGTGCTGGCCGGCAAGACGATGAACGCCGGCCAGATCTGCCTCGCGCCCGACTACGTGCTGGTGCCCGGCGACCTCCGCGACGAGTTCGTCGCCCGGGCCACCGCGGCGGCGGAACGAATGTTTCCCACACTCTTGGACAACCCCGAATACACGTCGGTGATCAACGAGCGGCACTACGATCGACTGCAGGCCCTCGTCGCCGACGCGCGGTCGAAGGGCGCCCGGGTGATCGAGGTCAATCCGGCGCACGAGAATCTGGAACAGCGGGCCCGGCGCAAGATCGCCCCCACCTTGATCCTCGACCCCACCGACGAGATGCGGGTGATGCAGGAGGAGATTTTTGGCCCCATCCTGCCGGTCCAGACCTACACGACCACCGACGCCGCGATCGCCTTCGTGAATGCCCGACCGCGGCCGCTGGCCCTCTATTACTTCGGCGCCGATCGCGCCGAGGAGAATCGCGTGCTCGACCAAACCACCTCGGGCGGCGTGACCGTCAACGACGTGATCATGCACATCGCGATGACGGAACTGCCGTTTGGCGGTGTCGGCCCCTCAGGCATGGGGACCTACCACGGCATTGAGGGTTTCCACCGGTTCAGCCACCGCAAGGCCGTCTACAGCGAGCCGACGTCGGCGCTGGTTGAAAAGGTCCTCGCCGGCATGCGGCCGCCCTACGGGCCGGCCATCCGCAAGATGCTGGCCACGCAGATCAAACGCTGATGTGCCGCGGAATCACGCCGGCCGGTGATGGTCGCCCGTTTCCTGATCCATGCGCATGAGATCCGGGAGACGACCGCGGCGACGGTGCATCACCGGCGTGCCGTCGGGTATAACTCCGCCAACAGACTCGATCGCCTCGTGCCGCTCTCCTCCATTCGAAGGTCATCTCTCATGGTCAACTCCACGCAGCAACTCCATCGGCTGGGGCAGAGCCTCTGGCTCGACAACATCACCCGCGGCATGCTCGACGACGGCACGCTGGCCCGCTACATCCGCGACCTGTCGGTGACGGGGCTGACCAGCAATCCGACGATCTACAATTCGGCGGTCAAGAACACGACCTTCTACGACGCCGCCATCGCCGCGAAGGTGAAACAGGGCACCGCGGGCGAGCAGCTATTTTTTGAACTGGCGATCGAAGACCTCCGCCGCGCGGCCGACCTCTTCCGGCCGATCCACGACCGCAGCGGCGGCCTCGACGGCTGGGTGTCGCTCGAGGTCTCGCCCACGCTGGCCTACGACACCGCCAGCACGCTCGCCGCGGCCCGCGACCTGCATGCCCGCGCCGACCGGCCAAACCTCTACATCAAGATTCCGGGCACACCCGAGGGCCTGCCGGCGATCGAGGAGGCGATCTTCGCCGGCGTGCCCGTGAACGTCACGCTCCTGTTCACGACCGCGCACTACCTCGCCGCCGCGGAGGCCTACCTGCGGGGCATCGACCGGCGGATCGAGGCCGGGCTGTCGCCACAGGTCTGCTCGGTGGCCTCGCTCTTCATCAGCCGCTGGGACGGCGCGACGGCGGCGCAGCTGCCGCCGGGCCTGGCCAACGGGCTGGGCATCGCCATCGGCCAGCAGTGCTACCGGGCCTACCGCGACCTGCTCGCCGCCGACCGCTTCCAGCGGCTCGCCAACTTCGGCGCCCTGCCGCAGCGGCTGCTCTACGCGAGCACCGGCACCAAGGATCCGAAGCTCTCCGACTCGCTCTATGTCTCGGCCCTCGCCTCCCCCAACACCGTCAACACGATGCCGGAGCAGACGCTGCTGGCCTTCGCCGACCACGGCTCGCTGTCGGGCATCGTGTCGGCCGGCGGTGGCTCCGCCGAGGAGACGCTCTTCGCCATCAGCCGGGCCGGCATCGACATCGCCGCCCTGGGAGGGAAACTGCAAAAGGACGGGGCCGACTCCTTCGTAAAGAGCTGGAACGAGCTGCTCGAGGTGATCGTGAAGAAGTCGCAGGCGGTCACCGCTGCCGGAGGAACCGCCCGATGACCAGCCACTCGCTCCCCAGCCGCGCCTCCCTGCCCGAATGGCAAAAGGTCGCAGCGCACGCCGCGGCCCAGGGCGGCACGCACCTCCGTGACCTCTTCGCCACCGACCCCGGCCGCGGTGAGCGGCTCGTGATCGACGCCTGCGGCCTGCATGCCGACTATTCGAAGCAGCGGATCACCGACGAGACGCTCAGCTTGCTCCTGCGGCTCGCCGAGGCCTGCGGCCTGCGGCAGCGGATCGACGCGATGTTCGCCGGCGAGAAGATCAATTCCACCGAGCACAGGGCGGTGCTCCACGTGGCGCTGCGTGCACCACGGGACGAGAAGGTCCTCTGTGACGGCCGCGACGTGGTGCCCGACGTGCACGAGGTGCTGGGGCGGATGGCGGCCTTCTGCCGGCAGATCCGCGGCGGCACCTGGAAGGGGCATACCGGCAAGCCGATCCGTGCGGTGGTCAACGTGGGGATCGGCGGCTCCGACCTGGGGCCGGTGATGGCCTACGAGGCGCTGCGGCACGTCGCCGATCGGCAACTGACCTTCCGATTCGTCTCCAACGTCGACGGCACCGACTTCGTCGAGGCCACCCGCGATCTCGATCCCGCCGAAACGCTCTTCGTGATCTCGTCGAAGACTTTCACGACGCAGGAGACCATGGCCAACGCCCGGTCGGCGCGGGAGTGGCTGCTGGCGAAGCTCGTCGATCCGGCTGCCGTGGCGCGGCACTTCGTCGCCGTCTCCACCAACGCCGCCGAGGTGTCGGCCTTCGGCATCGACACGGCCAACATGTTCGGCTTCTGGGACTGGGTGGGCGGCCGCTACTCGATGGACTCGGCGATCGGCCTCTCCACGATGCTGGCGATCGGGCCGGAAGCCTTCGCCGAGATGCTCGCCGGCTTCCACGCCATGGACACCCACTTCCGCACGGCCCCGTTTGCCCGCAACCTGCCGGTGCTGCACGGGCTGCTCACCGTGTGGAACACCACGTTCCTGGGCGCCCACACGATCGCCGTGCTGCCCTATGACCAATACCTGAAACGGTTCCCGGCCTACCTGCAGCAACTGACGATGGAGTCCAACGGCAAGCGGGTGACGCTCGATGGCCGGGTGATCGACGACTACCAGACCAGCCCGATCTTCTGGGGCGAGCCGGGCACCAACGGCCAGCACTCCTTCTACCAATTGATCCATCAGGGCACGCGGACGATTCCCTGCGACTTCCTCGGATTTGCCCGGTCGGCCAACCCAATCGGCCGGCACCACGACCTGCTGATGTCAAACGTCTTCGCGCAGGCCGAGGCGCTCGCCTTCGGCAAGACGGCGGAGGAGGTGCGGGCCGAAGGTGTGCCGGAGGCGCTCGTGCCGCACAAGACATTTCCGGGCAATCGCCCGAGCACCACGATCCTGGCCGATCAGCTCACGCCCCGCGTGCTCGGCAGCCTCGTGGCCCTCTACGAGCACAGCGTGTTCGTGCAGGGCTGCGTCTGGGACATCAATCCGTTCGACCAGTGGGGCGTGGAACTCGGCAAGGTGCTCGCCAACCGGATCGTGCCGGAACTGGAAGCGAAGACGGAGCCACCGCTGGGGCACGACGGTTCCACCAACGCCCTCATCCGCTGGTACCGTCAGGCCGCGGCGGCGGCCTGCCGGTCGTGAAACGCCGTGGACCGCAGCAGGATGCAGCCCTGCAAGACTTCGGGCCTGCCGGGGCTACCGACCGCGGCGGTGGGGCAGGCGATGAGCCCGGTGAGCCGTCCCCAGGTTTCCCTGAGGGCGTGGGGCAGCGAGCAGGCGCTAACGTTGCCCGTGCGGCGGGTGAGCCCGTTGATGAGTTCGCCATGAATGCCGTAGTCCTCGAGCTTCATGCCGGTGAAGCGGACGATCCCCGAACCGGCCTGATGCGGCACCACAAAGTTCACGTCGCCACCGGAAAGACCGGCCGCGGCGAGCGCCTTGCCGGCAGCGGCCGACATGGCCCGCGGGGCGATCTCGGCGATCGCCATGCCGTCGAGTGAATAGACCAGCCGCTCGTCGGCGTGAACCGTTCCGCCACCCGGGACCGGAACGGGCACACCGGGACGGACGTGAAAATCGAACGCGGGCCGCTCGGCCGGCTGCTTTTCGGCGTCGGCATGGACGACCTCGAAATGCACCGGATGCCTGTGGCTCGTCACGGGCGCAAGCATCGTGGCCGCGGCCATGTCGCCGAAGAGGCCGCCGGTCTGGCGGCACCCGAAGTCGGTGATGCGGCTGATGCGGCTGGCGGTGACGACGAGCAGGTATTCATCGTGGCGCAGGGCGAGCCGCGGAGCCCAGCGGCGACTGACGACCGCAAACGCCCGGCTGTAGCCACAACAAAACCAGTTCAGGCCGATCGTGCGGCACTGCCGCATGCCGAGCCGGCGGGCCAGCTGCCGGGCGGCATGACGCGGCCGTTCATTCGCCGCCTGTTCAGGGTCGAGATGTCGCCTTGCTATCGCTGGCGGAATGAAGGAGGGCGACACGAACACGATGCCGCGGCAGTCTGCCAGGTCGCAGCCGGTTTCCCGCTGGAGCCGGCGGACGGCGTGCTGGCCCATCGTCACCTCGTCTTCGAGCGAGATCCCGCGGGCCTCGATCCCGGTGTGATGGGCGAATTTGCGGGGCATCGTTTCGCCAAACCAGTCGTTCTCCAGTTCCCAGGCAGACTGGTGCACTGAGATCGCCGAAATACCGAGGGGCGGATGGTTGTGCGCGTCCATGCGTGGCTCGTGTTTCATCGGAAACCCATCGAAGCCGCCGCCGGCGGCGGGGCAGGGGACGGGGAGTGTGGCGTTCGACGGCCACCAAGGCCAGCGAGAAATTACCCGAGTATTCCCCGGCTGAATGCGCTTCCGTGAGGGAGCTTCGCAGCCCCGTCTGTGAGCCGGGAGCACAAAAGTTCTTGTCCCTCGAAGGGGTGTGCCAGGCAGCGGCCTCGTGCGGCACGCTTCCCATCGGCGGAGACGCCAGACACCCGCCAACCGCTCGTTGAGTCATCCCGGTCACCGCGTGTGACCCGGCAAACGATTGCAGAAGTGCCGGTGACTGTTCTATCCTTCGATCTGGCGGCTGCCCGGCACGTGACGGCGGCCCCGCACCGTTCCCGGAAAGAAACTTGCGATGGCAGGATCCGGCGCGGTGCCGGCTCACGGCCATAACATCTTCGAGGTCCGCGCCACCGCGTGATCACGCACCTGCCGCGGTCGCTACGGGTGGAATCCGACGGGCGACGCCGTCTGCGCCAGCGCGTTCGTGCGGTAGAGCTCGATGAGCCGCTCAAGCAGTTCGATCTCGCAGCGGCACTGCTCACCTGCCTCGGTGTCGGCGATGCGCCGCGGTTGCTCTCGCTCGCGGACGACGGTGATGGTCGGGATGATGTCGACTCCGTCGCGGACGGCTGCGTCGATCGAGTCGAAGTGGTGGTGCAGTGCCAGCAGCGTCCGGTCGGCCTCCTGCACGAGCGTGTAGCCCCGGTCGCCGTAGGCCTCCGAAAACGCGCCGTCGATCGTGATCGCCTTGCCGCTCCGCTTCAGCGGTGATTCGCCAGCCTCGATTTTCACCGGCACGTGGCCGTTGACGATCAGCCCCTCCACCGGATCGACGCCAAACTCCGCCAGCACCTTCTCGCAGAACCACGGCTCGTGGATGAGCGTGAAGTATGGATCCTTCGTCTCGTGGTGCGTCCGCTCGTCGGCAACGAAGCACCGCTCGAACGTCGTGATGCGGTCCTTGCCAAAGAGCGGCGACCGCGGCCCGCTCCAGAGGTACCAGAGCACATCGAGCTGCTCCGGTCGGCGCTCCTCGAGCGCCCGGATCACGGTGCGCTGGATCTCGTCGTAGAGTTCCCGGCCACGATGCATGCGGCCCTCTATCGGCATCGGCAAAAACTCTCCCCGTTGATCGGAGGGGACGCAGCCATGGAAGATGAGATGCTCATTGCGCCGCAGGGACATCGCTCCATGCCGCACGATCCAGCGCGCGTGCTCCCAGAGCTTTTGGCTGTGGAGAAACGAGTGCCGCATCCGGGCCAGGCAATCGGCCTCCTCCGGCGAGAGCCGATAGGGGTCGGCCGGATCGATCGTCGGAAACCGCGTGTCGCGGAGCGGATAGACACCGCCGTCGCAGGCCACCGTGCCGGCCGCGAAGTCGATGCGGTGCAGAAGCCGCCGATCGTCCATGCCCCACTCCGGGTGCCTCGCGATGAGCGGCCCCTCCAGCTTGAACTGCAGGATCGCCGCTGCCTTGTGCATCCGGGCGACGAGGTCGTCCGGCCGCAGGCCCGACACCGTCGGCCGGAAAAAGGTGCAGGGATCGCCGGCATAGGCCGTAGCGGCCAGGTGTTCCAGCGGCGCCGTGGGAATGCTGTAGCCCTCGTCGATCTGGCCAATCCGCCGGTAGCGGAGTGAAATCCGCAGCACGTGGCAGATCAGTGGCTCGTGGCCGAGGCATGCGCCCAGCCAGGCGACGTCGTGGTTGCCCCAGACGAAGGACACGTTGGGCTGGTGCCGCAGGTAGTCGACCACGCGGTCGCCCCGCGGCCCCCGGTCCCAGCAGTCGCCGGCGATGATCAGTTCGTGCACGGCAAGATTGCGGACCAGCCGGCACGTGATGTGCACCAGATGCAACGCCCGACCGCGCCGTAGCAACTGGTCGACGATCGCGTCGATGAATTCGCGGCCGCGGTCGGCCGTCGGCTCGTGCAGGAGCTCGGCGTAGAGTTCCACGTATTCCGGCGGGAAGACCCGCAGCGCCCGCTTAAAGCTGTAGCGGGCGGCGAGCACGCGAACGAGCTCGAAGAGGTGCTGCAGCGTCCGCCGCGAGAATTCCCGCACCTGCTCCTGGTCGGTCGCCTCGGCTTCGAGCCGCTCCGTGACCGCGGCCGGATAGAAGATGAGCGTGAGGAAGGCCTGAAATTCCTCCGGCGTCAGGCGGTCGCGAAACAGCCGCTCCACCAGCGGCCGCAACGTGCCCGATGCGTTGTTGATGATGTGGCGGAGCTTGCGGTGCTCGCCATGCACGTCGCTGATGACGTGGATGGTACCCATCGGCAGGGTGAGGATCGCCGACAGCCGCGCGATCTCGGCATACGCCGCGTCGATGTTGGGGAACTGCCGCGCCAATGGCCTCAGGAGCACCAGTTCGCGCTGGGTGGGCCGCCCGTCAGACTCATTCTGGCCGGTGCCGGTCGTTGGGTGCATGGGGAGGTCCGACTTGTTGCGGCGACGCGCCGAGAGACTAACATCCTCCCCGTTTCTAATCCCTACTTTACTAGAGTACCGGAGGAGGGACTTGAACCCGCACGCCCTTGCGGGTAACGGATTGTGAGTGCGAATAGAACCCACAGTCAAGTCGCGCTCGTATCGCGATTGTGCAAATTCCTCGGGAAGGGCGCGTGTGGCTCGGCGCGTGATTCCTGCGCCAAAACGCCTGCGCCTAACACTTTGCCTAACAGTTTCGGGCCCCACGGGAACCGCCGTCAGGCCGCCTGCCGGATGACGTCCAGATAGGCCCTCCAGACCCGCGAGTAGGCGCAGCCCCAGGCCTCGTCATGGCAGGCGCGGTCGAACTCCACGGGATTGATCCCCGGCGTCTTGGCCAGCCGGTCGAGTGAAAAGTTCCAGGCCAGCGCGTGCGCCCATTCGTGGCAGAGCACCTCGACGGCCTACGGTTCACCCATTTCATCGTTGAGCAGGACCTGGATTGCTGCGCGACGGGGGCCTGCTGGCGGGGGGCGGTATCCCGCGAGTAGTGTGCCGGCGATCGACATCCACAGCCTCTGACCCCAGCCCGACGCGAGAAATCCACGAAGCCGCCAGGCGGCCGGACTCGGAGAGACTCTGCGCCGACGTCAGAAAAACGCCACTGCAGGGGGCAGGGCAGCCGTTCCGGTTGCCGCCAATTGGGTGCCGGGAAACGCCGCACCAGCCGCACCATCCGCCCATCAGCTCGAAAATGGCTGCGGACATGCTGGCGGAAGTGCCATTGGCCGGGCTATCCTTAGCGAACCCTAGAAACATGCGGTGCTTGCAATGGATGCCGTGACTCCCCGATATGTCGTTGATGAACAGCAGGTGCCAACCGACGTGGTGCTTTCGATCGAGCAATGGCACCAGATCGTCGAGGAACTTCACGAACTCGCCGATATTCGTGCCTACGACGAAGCAAAGTCGTGCCCACAGGAATCCATATCCCTTGAAAGTCTTGCGCGGAAACTACGGGCCGGGCGGGGATCGTGAAGTACTCGGTCGACGTTCTGCGGTCAGCGCAGAAGCTTCTCGAAAAGCTTTCTGCCGATCAGCAGGACCGAGTGCTCGCTGTACTCGAGAGTCTTGCCGAGGTCCCGCGGCCCGATGGCTGCAGGAAGCTTTCCGGCAGGGATGCTTGGCGGGTGCGCGTTGGAGACTACCGAGTCATCTACGAGGTTGCTGATGACACCCGCCAAGTTACCGTTGTGGTGATTGCCAATCGCAAAGATGCCTATCGTTAGCTTCAGGCTACTTGATCCCCGTCAGCCACGCAGCCGCTGCCTGGCGAGCCGGCGGATGTTCTTCTCGTAGATCTTCCGGCGGTCGGCCTCCGGGATGTCGAGTGAGTCGATCGCAGCGATGATCTCGCGGGACCGTCCAGAGAAATCTACCACGACTACCACGCGACCCGCCTCATCCATGCGGCGGCCGACATCAAGGCCTGGTCAGAATGGCGAGCGAGCATGGCCGATCATCTGATCGAGGGCCAAGTCAAGGAAGGCGACGACGCAGGCAGTTGGCAGGCGCACGAAAGACTTGACAGAGCATGGTTTTCTTCTGGGCCGTTGGCGTCGACCTCCCTCGCGGCCCTCACCCTCGCCGAGCCGCTCGACCGCATGATGCTCAGAGCAAAGTAATCACGCCTGCTTGCAGGCAATGGCAAATGGCCGGCAACTTTTGATTTCTTGAGTGCTGGGCACTGGTCACGTCGGACCGTAGGCATCCTTGCGGTGGCGGATGACTCGAATCTTGACGATCAACTGCGTGTCGTCGATCGCGTGAATGATCCGGTAGTCACCGACTCGAACCCGCCACAGGTCATCGCCACCCCGCAATTTCTTGCAACCAGTCGGTCGTAGCCGCGTGGAAAGCGAGTCGACCTTCGCAGCGACACGGTCGATGATCTGGTCGGGCAGTGCCTCGAGTTCCTTGACGGCGGACCTTCCGATCCGCACCTCATGCACGACGACGGCCCTTCTTCAGGCGGCCGACCTTCTCCAGTCGGGATCGGACCGTCGCCCAACTCTGACTTGGCTCGCGCTCCCGCGACCTGGCGGTGGCAACATCAAGGATGTCTTCCCAAAGGCCGCTCCCTTGCCGGAGATCGATCATCACGGCGGTCTTGTGACCATGCTCGTCGAACAGGAACTTGACCCCGCGAATCATGAATGAGCCTCCGAGCCGCACCTGGAAACCGAGCTCTTGATATTATCCGATCGCGACGGGAGGTGTTTTTCAGAAATACCGGAGGAGGGACTTGAACCCACACGCCCTTGCGGGCAACGGATTTTGAGTCCGTCGCGTCTGCCATTTCGCCACTCCGGCTCGTGAGAGGCCTCGCCGAACCGTCGAGATTAAGCCAGCGGCCGCGGTTTTGCCAGCACTGCTCTCCGCAGCGGGCGATTGTCCATGGTAGGGTTTTCGACGGAAGTTTTTTCGAGAGGGCGATCCATGCAGGTGCTCGTATTTGAAGATGGCGGCGTCGATCGGCTGGGCGTGCTCACGGCCGCACGGCCGGCCTGCGACCTCACGATCGGTGCGGTCACGCTCTGCGAGGCCCTCGGCCATCTCGGCAGCGTGCGGCGGGTCGTGCGGCCATATCTGGCGCGGCATATCGCGGCCCTCGCCGGTCGCCGCGTCACGCTCTGGGGCGCCGTCGCTCCCGTTGACCATGGAGAGCCGCCGGCGTCGACGCACGGTGCGATCGCCCTGGTCGTGAACGCCCGCGCGATTCCCAGCCGCACCACCATGCAGACGCTGCGCAGCCTCGTCGAGGCCGGGCACCGCGGCAGCGTGCGGCAGGGCGCCGACCTGGCGGCAGCCGTGCTGCACCTGACTGCCGATGGCGGGGGGCCTGACGACAGAGCGTGGAACAACCTGCTCGAGACCGGCTCGACCGCTGCCATCGAGGCGCTCAAGAACGCTGATCTTGATTCCGAACTCGAACTGCTGCACCAACCGCACGACGTGGCCTCCGCCCACGAGCAGGCAATCACCGGCAGCCTCGCGATGCTGATCGACTCGGGCCGCTTTCATGAGGTACGACCCGGGCTCTTCGTGGCCGAGGGCGCGAAGGTCGCCGAGCAGGTCGTCGTGCGGCAGGGACCGGTGGTGGTCGATGCCGGCGCGGAGATCGCGCCCTTCGTCTGCCTCGACGGGCCGGTCTTCATCGGCCGTCGGGCGCGCGTGAACCCGCATGCCTGGATCCGCGCGGCCACGGCGATCGGCGTTGAATGCCGCGCCGGCGGCGAGATCGAGGCGACCGTTATGGAGCCCTTTTCCAACAAGCCCCACGATGGCTTTCTCGGCCACAGCCACGTGGGCAGCTGGGTGAACATCGCGGCGGGCACGATCACGAGCAACCTGAAGGCAACGTATGGCCCGATCCGTCTGCATACGCCGCTGCCCGACGGCGGCCGGGAAACGATCCACACCGGCAGGCAGTTTCTGGGCGCAATGATCGGCGACTTCGCGAAGACGGCGATCAATGCGTCGATCCCCTGCGGGGCCCGGATCGGCGTCGCCGCGACGGTCGGAGGCACGGTGCCCGAGGTGGTGCCCGCCTTTTCCAACGCACTCATCGACGGCCACTCGACAGCCGATCAGGCCGCGACGATCCTCGAACGGATGATGGCCCGCCGGGGCCTGACGCTGCTGCCGGCCGACCGGGAACTGCTGGACGAGCTTGCCACGTAGGCCGGCGGCGACGAAACCGGCCATTCCGCTGGGGAACGGAGCGGTCTCCAAGTATTTCGCTTCGGAAGCTTGCGGGCTACGATAGAGAACCATGTCACTCACTGATGCCTATAGCAACGGTCGGTTCGGCCTGTCGTTTGAACTGTTTCCGCCCAAGACGCCTGAATCGGCTGCGCTGATGTGGCGGACGGTCGACGACCTGATGGCCTTCGAGCCGGCCATGATCACCTGCACCTACGGCGCCGGCGGCTCCACCCGCGGCACCACGCTCGAGGTTCTCAGGGGCGTGCGGGAGCGGCACAGCCTGCCGGTGGCCAGCCACCTCACCTGCGTGGGCAGTTCCGTCGACGAACTCCGCGACTATCTGCAGGAGGCCATTACCCTGGGAGTGGCTGCGATCGTGGCCCTCCGCGGCGATCCTCCCAAGGGGGAAACCGAGTTTCGGCAGGCGGCGGGCGGCCTGCGTTATGCATCCGATCTCGTCGCGCTCATCCGCAGCGAGTTTCCCGCGCTGGGCATCCTCGTCGCCGGCTATCCGGAGACGCATCAGGAGGCGGTGAGCCCCGACGCCGATCTCGAAAACCTGAAACGCAAGTGCGATGCCGGCGGCGACGTCGTCGTCACGCAGCTCTTCTACGAAAATGCCGACTTCTTCCGGTTTCGCGACCGCTGCACGGCGCTCGGCATCCGGCAGCCGATCGTGCCGGGCGTGATGCCCGTGACCAATTACGCACAGATCCGCCGTATCGCCACGCTCTGCAGGGCCAAGCTGCCCGACGCGTTCACGCAGGCCTTCGAAGCCGCCGGCGACGACGAGGCCGCCCAGTTCGAGGCGGGCGTCGACTTCGCCACCCGGCAGGTGCGGGAACTGCTCGACGCCGGCGTACCGGGCATCCATTTCTACGTGCTCAACAAGTCGCCGGCGACCGTGCGGGTGCTCGAGCAGGTGGATCTGCAAGGGACGCGCTGAGGGCAAGGCCGGCGACTCCCGTTGCCGAGTCGCCGGGATCGGCGGAAGCTCGACGAGCATTGGAGATTTCGCTCGGTCGAGCCAGCGCCGCCGCAACATGCCGGTGCGAAATATCCACGCGAGAAGACTTCTGCCGATCCCGGCGACCAATGCGGGCTATTCGCACGGAGCGCTACCGCGGCGGCAGATCGTCATCCATGCTACTGATGTAGCTCCGCAGCCGTTCGAGCTCGTCGCTGACGTGCCGTAGCTTGAGCATGTTTTCCACCCGCTTCACGAGCTCCACCTTGTTGACCGGCTTGGAGAGGAAGTCGTCGGTGCCGGCCTCGACGGCCCGCTCGATGTCGCCGAGTTCACCGAGGGCCGTCACCATCAGGATCATGATCGGGCTCGTGGATGGATCGCTCTTGAGCCGCTGGCAGACCTCAAAGCCGGAGAGCTTCGGCATCATCACGTCGAGCAGGATGACGTCGGGTCGGAAGGCCGCCACCTTGTCGAGCGTGTCACGACCGTCGATGGCCGTGGCAATTTCACAGTCGATCTCGGCGAGATAGACCTCGAGGAGTTCGCGGTTGGGCTCGTTGTCGTCGGCGATGAGCACGCGGCTCTTGCGGGCGGCCACTGCTGCGGTGGGCTTGGTCTGGGGCTGGGCGGGGGGCGATTTGGGCATCGGGTCCTCGGTCGCGGCGGCGGCGTTACGGGATTTCAAAGAGCGACTGGCTCTTCACGATCGCGAGATCGTCGGGAAACGTGTGGAAGGCCTGCACGAGCAGACTCTTGGCCCGGGTTTCGATGTTGATCCAACTGATCGCCCCCAGCGCCAGACGGCCGCCCGATTCGAAGCGGTGGAACATGCCGTGCTTGATTCCCTCGGCGCAGAGTTCCTGTTGGAATGTCCAAAACACCTCGGGCGCCACCGCCTCGAGCTGGAAGCAGGTCTGGTAGGAGGCACCACCGCGGCACTCCAGGCGGTCGCTCCGCTCACCGCTGAGCTTGGAGGACAGCAGCCGGCGCTTCTGGGGCAGCGGCTGGGCGGCGCTGGCCGCCACCTCGGAGAGCGTCAGCCCGTCTTTTCGCCAGGTGACGACGTGGCCGGCGCTCGTGATCGCCACCATCGCCTGATAGCCACCGCGCTCGATCGACCGTGTTGAGACGATTTCGAAGAGCTCGGGGTGCAGCCCCCGGCCATACAGCTGAAAGACCAACTCGGTGACTTTGGGGCGAACCGACAGCACTCGTTTCATCTCCCGGGGGAAGTCTTGAGTATAAAATCGCCGCCCACGATGCACAAAGCCGAGTCCTGCAGCCAGCACAAACCGTACCGTGGCGATCACAAGAGCCCGACGAGCATGTCGTATGCGGCATGGGCGCCGGCGGCGATGCCGAAGCCGCGGACCACGAAGAGCGTGGCAAAGAAGATGCCGGCCAGAGCGCGAAAGGCGAAACTGTAGAGCTCGAAAGCGTCGCCGAGCGGACCGATGTAATGCGCGGCGCTGAACAGCAGGCTCGTCAGGAGCACCGACCAGAGGCGGGCAGGCGTCGCGGAAACCCCGGCCCGCGCGAGCACCCAGATCACGACCGGCAGCAGAATGAGCCTGAAAAGCACCTCTTCATAGAGACCGGCGCCACAGTAGCCGATGAAGCGGGTAAAAATCCCCGTCAGGCCGTCCACGATCCCCAGCGGCCAGAGTTGATGCTGCAGCCGCGCCAGGCCCACGAGCACCCCCGCCCAAAGCAGACATTCCATGACCATGCCCGCGAGCACGGCGGGGCTGAACCGCCAGCGGTCGTGCTCGATGTGGTGCCAGGCCAGCAGTCCGAGCACCATGAGCACCGGCAGCAGGAAATAGGACCCAAAGCCGAGCCCGTCGAGGAGCTGCCGTAGCCAGACATCGGCACCATTGCGGGGCGATCCGCGGCCCAGCCAGAGCACCCCGCCTTCGTACGCGAGCACCAAGGGCAGCGTGAACATCAGACTCGTCAGCGGCGTGCGGGAGAGACTCCAATAGGTTTCAAACGCCTCCGGAATTCGCTCCGCCGCCACGTCGTCGACGGCGTCGGTCGCGTCCGCCTCCGATCCAGACTCCGATCCGGAAAACTCACGGATGAGTTCGTCGGCTTGCCCGTCAAGACCCTGCGCTGCAGGGCCGGAAAAATCAGGCGTGTCGCGATCGGTGGATGAGGACGATGGCATGCCGGGCGGCTCGTGGGCGTTTGTGGTCAGCGGTACGCGGGCCGCGGAGAGTGCGGATTTACCGACTGTTTTCGTGGAAATGCGCCGGATTGTGCAAGGCAAATGGCATCGCGGCCGCAACGGCGCTGCGACCGGGGATGCTGGCGCTGCTGGCAAAAAAGTTTTTCAAAAAAGCACATGCGTTTTTGTTCGGTGTTTTATGGACGTGGCACTCCGGTCGCCGCGCGCATGGCTCCAGAGTCCTTGACAACTTCGACTCCCTCGGAAGAATGACGCCCGGTGGTCGAGTCGATGGTCGGGAAACGATTCCCGTCGTCCTCGCCGCGAAAAATCTCGCATCAGCAGCGACAACAAATACAAGGAGTCTGACTCGGATATTGGGGGGCGACGACTTGAGGGATCGAAAGTCGACGACCTTGGTCGTGGCCTGGATGTCCCCCCCGCTTTCGAGTGTTTGCCTGCGGGCGTCAGTAGCTGAGAGTTGCCTCGGCGGGGTGGCGGCCCCGTAGAATCAAGGCGAATACGGGGCACTACTCAATGGCACGATGCCTGATCGGATGCGGTTCGAACCAGGGCCGGCGGCGGGAATACCTCGACCGGGCCCTCGAACTTTTGCGCTACATGCCGGGCGTGACCGTGCTGGCCGTCAGTCGGCCGCTGGAGACGCGGCCCATCGGCGGCCCGGCCGGCCAGGCACCATTTCTCAACGGTGCCTGTCTCCTTGAAACCGACCTCGGCCCGCACGAGGTGCTGGGCATGCTGAACGCGGTCGAGAATACGCTGCACCGCGAACGGACCGAACGGTGGGGGCCGCGAACGATCGACCTCGATCTGCTGCTCTACGACGATCTCGTGCTCGACACCTCGAGCCTGACGTTGCCGCATCCCCGCATGACCACGCGGCGGTTCGTGCTCGAGCCCTGCGCGGAAATTGCGGGCGACGCCATGCATCCGCGGGCCGGCTGCACGGTACGGGCGCTGCTCGACAACATCTCGCAGCCGCATCCGCACGTGGCGATCGTCGGCGTGCCGGGAGCCGGCGCTCCGGAGGTGGCCTCCGTAGTCGCCGATGCGATGCTCGCCCGGCTGGTGCGCAATCCAGCGCCGCTCACGCCACAGCTCTTCGAGCCGCCCGCAGGCGACGCCGTGACAGACGCCGACACCGCGCGACTCGAAGCGGTCTGGCGGCAGTCGCTGGCCGCGCGGGCCCGGCCGCTCGAGGCTGCCGGATGGCCGGATGATCCACACGGCACCGTGGCCGACTACTGGCTGGAAACCCAGCGGCTCGCCGCCGAAGAGATCCTGCCGGCTGCATCCCGCGCGGCATTCGCCGCCCTGTTCTCGACACATGCCGCCACCACCGTCGCGCCCCACGTCGTGGTGCTCCTGCACGTGCAGCCGGAAGTTTTGGAGGAACGAATCGCGTTTCGTGCCCGCCGGCCCGCGCCGCACTCCGACATCTTCGCGGCGCTGACGCCGACGGCCGTGTGCCCATCGACGCAGGAATCGGTGCGGCTGCTGATGCGGCTCCAAGATCGTCTCGCCTGCCGCCTGCGGACGGCCGATCCGGCCTGCGGCACGCGACCCAAAGCCACTGTCGTCATCGATGGCGGCGATCTGGGGCAGGCCGCCCTCGATGCCGTGGCCGCCGTCGAGGCGATGGCGTGACGACCGACATGAACACGCCCAATCCCGCACTGCCGGAGATCGAGCGCGACCCGGCGCGGATGCGGGAGAGGATTGCCGCGGCGCGGGCCGCGGGCCGCCGCGTGGGCTTCGTGCCGACGATGGGGGCCTTGCACGCGGGGCATGCGAGCCTCGCGGCGCGGGCCCGGGCCGAATGCGACGACGTGGCCGTGTCGATCTTCGTCAACCCGACGCAGTTTGCACCCCACGAGGATTTCGGCCGCTACCCGCGGACGCTCGCGACGGATTGCCAGCTGCTCGGGGAGCAGGGCGTGCGGTGGGTGTTTGCGCCGGAGGTGGCGGCGATGTATCCGCCGGGCGCCGCGACGCGGGTCGTTGTGCAGGGCCCCGCCGATCGCTTCGAGGGCGCGTCGCGGCCGGGGCATTTCGACGGCGTGGCGACGGTTGTCTGCCGGCTTTTTCAGGCGGTACCGGCCGGTGCCGCCTATTTCGGCGCCAAGGACTGGCAGCAGACGGTCGTCGTGAAGCGGATGGTTCGCGACCTCGGCCTGCCGATCGGCATCATTGTCTGCCCAACCGTTCGCGAGCCCGACGGCCTGGCGATGAGCTCGCGGAATGCCTATCTCTCCCCCGCCGAGCGCCTCCGCGCCGTCGCGCTCTCCGCCGGCCTCGCACAGGCGGGCCGACTCTGGTCGGAGGGCACCGGTGTGCCCGCGATCGAGGCGGCACTGCGGCAGTCGTTGGCGGCCCACGATGTCGCCTGCGACTACGCCGCCGTGGTCGATCCGGAGTCGCTTGAGCCCCTCGCCGACGCGAGCGGCCCCGCCATCGCGCTCGTGGCCGGCCGACTCGGCTCGACGCGGCTCATCGACAATCGCGAACTGCCTCGGCGCTGACCGCAACTGCCGTCGGAGGCGAAGGGATCGGCGGAAGCTCGACGAGCGTCGGCATATCTTTGCCGCGCGGAGGAGACTTCTGCCGTCCCAGGCCGGTTTGAGCGCGAGCGGTACGCCACCATCGGAGGCGAAGGGATCGGCGGAAGGTCGACGAGCGTCGGCATATCCTTGCCGCGCGGAGGAGACTTCTGCCGTCCCGAGCCGGTTTGAGCGCGAGCGGTACGCCACCGGTTCCTGGCCGTTTGTCCTACAATTGCGGCATGCTCTCCACGCTCTTCCACATTCCCGCGCGGCTCACCCTCGGAGACGCCTCGTTGCCGCTCTTCGGCTGGGGACTGCTTCTGGCCATCTGGGGAGTCGCGGGCGGGCTCGGTCTGGCCTGGGCCGCCTGGCGTGGGAGCCTGCGGGGACATTGCAGCGCCGGGCTTCGCGATGCCGTCGTCACGTTCGGCCTGCCGTTCGCGATCTCCGGGGCGATGATCCTCTGGTTGCTGCCGTCGCTCGATGACGGGCAGGGGGTGCCCATCCGCGGCTATGGACTCATGCTGCTGCTGGCGGCTGCGGCGGGCACGTGGCTTTCGATCGTGCGCGGCCGGGCGCTGGGTTTCGATGCCGACACCATTCTCGCGCTCGGCATGGAGGTGTTTCTCTGGGGGATCGTCGGCGCGCGGATCTTCTATGTGATCGAGTACCACGAGCAATTCTTCCCACCCGGCAGGAGCCTGCTCGCAGGCCTGCCCGACGTGCTCAACATCGCCGCCGGCGGGCTCGTCGTTTTTGGCTCGCTGCCGACCGCCGCCCTGGCCGCCTGGCGGTTCGCGCGGCGGCGGGGGCTGCCGCTCCTGCGGCTGGCCGACTGCATCGCGCCGGGGCTGCTTGTCGGTCTGGCGATCGGCCGCCTCGGCTGTTTTTTGAACGGCTGCTGCTACGGCGGCCCATGTGAACTGCCGTGGGCCGTGCGGTTTCCGCCGGACAGCCCGCCGTGGCTCGATCAGGCAGCCCGCGGACTCCTGCCGGCGGGCGAGGCGACGCACCCGCGGCCCTGGAGCCTGCCGGTTCATCCGGCGCAGCTGTATGCCGCGATCGACGCGGCGCTGCTTGCCTGGCTGGCGATCTGCGCGACGCCGCTGGCCCGCCGTGCCGGCACCGTGTTTGCCATCGTGCTCACGCTCCATCCGCTCTCGCGGCTGCTCCTCGAGGGGATCCGCGTCGATGAGCCGCCAGCCCTGGGCACGCCGCTGTCGATTTCGCAGCTGGTGTCGCTCGTGCTTCTGGCACTGGCGGCGGCCCTCTGGTGCTGGCTGTCAGCACAGCCCCCGGAAAGGCTAGACTGCTCTCCTTCTCCCTTGGACAAGCCGGCCGCATGAAACCCACCAATCCCGAAGACGCCGAGGTGGAGACCGAATTCAAGCGGATCGAGCACGAGCGGATCGCCCAGGAACGCGCCGAGGCCCGGGAGGACGTGGAGACCAAGACCCCCGAAAAACCACCGCATCGGGTGGAGAAGTGGCAACTGATCGCCTTGGCGCTGGCGTTGGTCGTGGGACTCCTGGCAGCCCTGTTCGCCAACACCTGGCAGCCGCCGGCCGATCCAAACTTCCCGGCCGCCACAAAAGACGGGGACGGTCGAAAATAGAACTGCCCAAGCCGAACAACGCCCGCGAACTTCCCCCCGGAGCGGTGACGGTCCGCTGCCGGCTCGACGGCCCATTGGTCGTGGAACTGCCCCCCGATGCCGCGGCCCTCGGCCTCTCCCTCCGCGTGACCGATCACTTGGGCAACGAGTACCAGCTTTTGGCCAAGAAGAAGCCCATCGCCCTCTGCCGCTGCGGAGAGAGTCAGACGCGGCCGTTCTGCGACGGCACCCATAAAACCTGCGGATTCAAGGCGGATGAGAACGCCACCTGAGCTTTTCCGCGGTCCGACTGTAGGGTCTGCGAAGGCGGTGCCATGAACGGAAAGTGTTCCTCCTAAAACACTTACGACATGCTGCCCGTCAAAAAATTCTCCTCTGTCAGCCCGGAACGATATGGACTGTCACCACAATCCCCTGTACGGTTAAACGCCTTCTGGGAGCAGTCTCCGTTCACCCCGGCAGTACGGCCTCTATGTCGCCACACAAACCCAACTTTTATCAGCGGTACAGCGTCGGGATCATGGCGATCCTCGTCTTCCTGCTACCGATGGTCGTGGTCGGGGCCATCAAGGCGAAGGGCAACAACCGCAACGACGTGAAGGGCTGGCTGCCCCTCGAATACCCCGAAACACAGGTCTACCGGTTCTTTCGCCGCAATTTCCAGGGTGAGGAGTTTATTCTCATCTCCTGGGAAGGCTGCACGATGACCGATCCGCGGCTGGAACTGCTCTCGCAGAAGCTCCTCCCGCCGCCCGAAGAGGCCTCCCGGATCGACAGGCCGATCTTCTTCAAGACCGCCCAGACGGGCCCGCGGGCCGTTGAGCGGATGACGTCGGAACCGCTCAATCTCGACCGCGAAGAGGCGATTTCCAGGCTCACGGGGGCCCTGATCGGGCCGCCGCCCGCGGGCGTGGAGGCTGGATCCGCAGCCGACGACCTCGACCAGCGGCAGACCTGCCTGGTGCTCACCCTTGCTGATACGGCGCGGGCCAACCTCCACGGGGCGATCGACACGATCCGGAAGGTGGCCCTGGAGGAGTGCGGGATCCCCGAGAAGTCGCTCCACATGGGCGGGCCTCCGGTCGACAACGTTTCGATCGACAAGGCCGGCCAGACGAGCGTGACGATCCTCTTTGCCCTCTCGCTGGTGGTCGGCTTCTTCGTGAGCTGGTGGAGCCTGAAGAGCAAACTGCTGGTGGGCCTCGTGCTCGCCTCGGGCGTCTACAGCATGTTCGCGAGCCTCGCCGTCGTCTGGTACTCGGGCTATCCCGTCGACGCGATCCTGCTGACGATGCCGTCGCTCGTCTACGTCGCGACGACGAGCGGCGCGATCCATCTGGCAAATTACTACCGCGACCAGCTGGCGGAGACCGGCGTGCAGGAGGGAGCGGCCGGCCGCGCCGTGCACCACGCCCTGCTGCCCCTGTCGCTCGCCACCGGCACAACGGCCGTGGGTCTGGCGACGCTGGCGGTGAGCGAACTGGTGCCGATCAGGATGTTCGGCATCTTCTCGGCCGTCGGCGTGGTCGTGAGCTTCGTGATCCTCGTGACCTTCATGCCGGCCGCACTCGAACTGTTTCCGCCGAAGCTCAAGCTCGGCAAACTGGCCGCGGACGAGGAGAGCGACTCCTGGCGGCCGATCGAGACCAGCCCCTGGTGGCACTTCGGCCAGTGGGTGACCCGCCACAACGGTTTGGTGACGACCGCCTGCCTGCTCGCCATGGCTGGCGTCGGCTACGGCATGACGCGGGTTGAGAGCAGCGTGCAGCTCATGCGTCTCTTCTCGCCCAAGGCACGGATTCGCGAAGACTATCGCTGGCTCGAGACCAAGCTGGGACCGCTGGTGCCGATGGAGATCCTCGTGCGGATCGACCAGCAGGATTGCCGGCTGAACTTCCTGGAACGGATGGAACTCGTCGGCAACATCCAACGCGAGATCGGCGTGCTCGACGAGGTGGGCAGTTCGCTCTCGACCGTCACGTTCGGCCGCAGCCTCGACGCGGGCGATGCCGGCGATGGCGTCGGCGGCGCGGCGGCGCGGGCCTTCGGCCTGGGCGCCCGCACGAAGCGGAGCGTGCTCAATCGCCGACTCACCGCCCACCGACAGGACTTTCTCGACGGCGACTATCTCCGCGAGGCGCAGTCGGCGGACGGCCGCGACGAGGAGCTCTGGCGGATCAGCGCCCGGGTGAGCGCGACCAAGGAGGTCGACTACGCCCTCTTTCAGCGCGACCTGCGGACGAAGATCGACCCGATTCTCGCCGAACTCGGCACCAACGGCGTCACCGGCATCAAGGTCGACTACACCGGGCTCGTGCCGCTGGTCTACAAGGCACAGCACTCGCTGCTCGACGGCCTGATCCTCGGCTTCGTCACCGACTTCGGCATCATCGTGGCCGTGATGATCCTGCTCTGCCGGGCGGCCTCGGCCGGCCTCGTGCTGCTCCTGCCCGCGGCATTCCCGGCGGTGATGGTGTTCGGCGGAATGGGCTGGGGCAACTCGATGCTCAAGTCGCTCGACGCCGGCACGCTGCTGATCGACATCGGCACGGTGATGGCGCCGAGCGTGGCGCTCGGCGTGACGGTCGACGACGTCGTCCACTTCATGCTCTGGTTTCGCCGCGGCATCGCCGACGGGCTCGACCGCAAGCAGGCCGTGATGCTCGCCTACAAGGGCTGCGCCCGCGCGATGTACCAGAGCTGGGGCGTGATCGGCATCGGTCTCTCCGTCTTCTCGCTCTCGCCATTCGGGCCGACGCAGCGGTTCGGCCACATGATGCTCGCGATGCTCACGATCGCCCTGGTGGGCAACCTCGTGCTGCTGCCGGCGCTGCTGGCCGGCCCGCTCGGGGCCGTCTTCAGCTGGAGCGTGCTGCGGATCGAGGAGAAGAAAGCCCGCCGTGAAGGCCGCCGCAAGGTGAAGGCCGACCCGGGCAGCGATTCGCTCCCCGCCCCGCACGTGCTGCCGAGCCCCAGCAAGCAGGTCGTGCACGCGTAGCTGCTCCCGGCGGGAGATCGCCGCCGCCGCTATTCGGGCACGCAATTTGCACGAAAGCTTGAGTTAGACTGGGGCCATGACCAATCAACCTTCTTCCACGGCCGACGACCCGGCACCGGCCAGCGGCCTGCCCACCGCGACGGTGATCCTCAAGCCCAAGCGGGCCCGCCCGTTCTTCGGCCGGCATCCGTGGGTGCTCGATTCGGCGGTGCTTCGCGTCGAGGGCGACCCGACCGACGGCGCCGTGGTCGACCTCGCCACGCACGATGGCAACTTCGTGGCCCGCGGCCTCTGGAATGCCGCGAGCCGGCTCCGCGTGCGGCTCTATGCCTTCGACGCCGCCACCAAACTCGACGGCTCCTTCTGGCAGGCCCGCATCGAATCGGCCATCAAACTCCGCCAGGTGCTCGGCCTCGACGACCGCGCCGGGGCGGCCCGCCTGGTCAACAGCGAGGGGGACAACCTCTCCGGGCTGATCGTCGACCGCTATGGCGACTACCTCGCCGTGCAGGTGACGGCGCTGGCGATGGCGCACCGTCTCGATGCGATCTGCGACACGCTCGAAGCGGTCGTCAAGCCGGCCGGCATCCTCCTGCGCGGCGCGGAACGGGGGCTGGCAAAACTCGAGGGGCTGCACCTCGCCGACCGGCTCGTTCGCGGCACCGCGCCCGCCGGGGCGATCTTCGTGCAGGAGCACGGCCTGAAGTTCGGCGTGGATCTCACGGAAGGGCAGAAGACCGGCTACTACCTCGACCAGCGCGACAACCGGCAGGCTGCGGCGCGATATGCCAGGGGCCGCCGCGTGCTCGACCTGTTCTGCTACTCGGGCGGATTCAGCGTGGCCTGCGCCCAGAGCGGCGGGGCCGCGAGCGTGCTGGCCGTCGATTCGAGCGCGAAGGCGACGACGCTGGCCAAGGCGAATGCCGATCTCAACGGCGCGGCCAACGTCACGGTCGAGACAGCCGACGCCTTCGAGAAGCTCGACGCCCTCGCGGCAGCCGGCGAGCGGTTCGGCATGGTGATCCTCGACCCGCCGAAATTCGCCCGCAGCCGGGCCTCCCTGGACGACGCCCTGCGGGCCTACCACCGGATCAACCGCGTGGCCGTCGGGCTACTCGAGCCGGGCGGCATTCTCGTGACCTGCTCCTGCTCAGGCTCCGTGTCGCGGGACGATTTCCTGCAGATGCTCGCGGGCGTGGCCCAGCGGAGCGGCCGGCCCCTCCAGCTCCTCGAATGCCGCGGCGCGGCGCCAGACCATCCGGTGAGCGCCAGCTGCCTCGAGGGGGAATACCTCAAGTGCGTGATCGCCCGCGTGGCCTGAGTTTTTGAACGGCGAAAGCCTGCGCGGAACGGGATCTGCGGGGCGTGGCTGCCGATGCTGAGGAGCCGGGTCGGCGGAAGCTCGCGGAGCATTGGAGTTTTCGCCGGGTTGAGGTCGGCGCTCCTGCACGGGCTCGGTGCGAAAAATCCACGCGACAAGACTTCTGCCGACCCGGCGACCAATGCGGGTTGTTTGTGCAGCGCGGCGAGCGGGGCAGGCTTGAGCCTGTCGCTGTGATTGACAGGCTGAAGCCTGTCCTACAGTTTCCGCAGGCGCGTGTATTCGTCCATGGTGACGGTCGTGAGTTCGCCGTCGTCGCGGGACAGGATCAGGACGTCGCTGTAGACCTTGTCGTCGGGGTTGCGGCGGAAGTGCAGCCCATGGCGGCGGCGCTCGCGGCAGAGCACCTTGCCCACCGTCGTCGTGCTCCACTTCGCGCTCGAGCCGACGGTGACGCCGTGGATCACCTCCACCCGGTCGCCCGGCTGGAGCTGTTCGTAGAGGCTGCGGGCCTGGTATTCCTCGGGGGTCATCAGACTTCCTTCGATTCGATCCACTTCATCATCTTGCGGAGGCCGCGGCCGGTCTCCGTGAGCTTGTGCTCCCGCTCGCGGCGGCGCGTGCTCTTGAACATTGCCGCTCCGCCACGGTTCTCGAGGATCCAGTCGCGGGCAAACTCGCCCGAGCGGATCTCCTCGAGGATCTTCTTCATTTCCTTGCGGGTCTCTTCGGTGATGATCCGCTTGCCCCGCGTGTAGTCACCGTATTCGGCCGTGTTCGACACGCTGTACCGCATGTATTCCAGGCCGCCCTGATACAGGAGGTCGACGATGAGCTTCATCTCGTGGAGGCATTCGAAATAGGCCATCTCCGGCTGGTAGCCTGCCTCGACGAGCGTGTCGAAGCCGGCCTTGATGAGCTCGGAAACACCGCCGCAGAGCACGGCCTGCTCACCGAAGAGGTCGGTTTCCGTCTCTTCCGCGATCGTTGTCTCGATCACACCGCCCCGCGTGCCGCCGATGCCCTTGGCATAGGCGAGGCCGAGCTTCTTGGTCTCGGGCGAGGCGCCGGGGCCGAGGGCGATCAGGCAGGGCACGCCGCCCCCCTTCACGTATTCGCTCCGCACCAGGTGCCCGGGGCCCTTGGGGGCCACCAGCATGATGTCGTGGCCGGCCGGCGGCTCGACCTGGCCGAAGTGGAAGTTGAAGCCGTGGCTGGCCATCAGCACGGCGCCCTTCTTCAGGTTCGGCTTGATCGCCGCTTTGTAGACGTCGCCCTGCAGTTCGTCCGGCAGCAGGATGTTGACAAGGTCGGCCTGCTTGACGGCCTCCTCGACGCTCACGGGAGCGAAGCCATGGCTCTTGGCGAGTTCATAGTTGGGGCCGCCCGGCCGCTGCGCCACGACCACCTTTAGCCCGCTGTCGCGGAGGTTCTGCGCCTGGGCGTGGCCCTGGCTGCCATAGCCGATGATGGCGATGGTCTTTCCCTCGAGGGCCTTCAGGTCGGCATCGGCGTCGTAATAGATCGTTGCAGGCACGGTGTGCTCCGGGTGTGGCGAGAGAAGATTGGTGAAAAAAGTAGGTGAAAAAATGAAGAGCGGACGATCAGGCGAAGGAATCGGTCTCGGCGGCCGCGTCGGCGGGTCGGGCACCATCGGCAGCCTCGGTGACTTCGCGGGTGGGCGGGCTGCCCCGCACCATCGCGATCCGGCCGGTGCGGACGAGCTCCAGAATGCCGAGCGGCCGCATCAACTCGATGAAGCCCTCGATCTTCTTTTCGGTGCCGGAGATCTCCACGACCACGCTGTCGGCGGCCACGTCGACGATCCGGCCGCGGAAAATCTCGGCGAGTTCCTTGACGTGAGACCGTGTCGGGCCGGCCGGGGCGGAGACCTTCAGCAGCATCAGATCGCGTTCGACGTAGTTGCGGGAGCTGATGTCGTCGACACGGACCACCGTCACGATCTTTTCCAGCTGCCGCCGCACCTGGTCGAGCATGCGGTCGTCGCCCCGCAGCACGAAGGTCATCCGTGAAAAACCGCGGTCTTCGGTCTCACCGACGGCGAGGCTGTCGATGTTGTAGCCGCGGGAGGCAAGCATGCCCGAGACGTGCGCCAGCACGCCCGGAACGTTTTGGACGGTGGCCGAAATCACATGTCGCATGTCTGCGGTCGGCAAGGAATTGCCGCGAGAGGGGGGCGGGAGGGCATCAAGGGACAGCCCCGGAGTGTAGTTTGGGCTGTCCGGCCGATTCAAGCCTCCGGCCGCGGTTTGCCCCGGGGTTTGGGCGGCGATCGTGGGCGGGTTTGCCGCCTGTGGCGGGGATGCCGGTCGTGCGTTGACACGGCCGTGAAAAAGCCGATAGTTTGCGGTGCTCCACTGCCCTTGAAACCCTCAACCCCATGAGTGTGAGAAGCGTGTCGAACGTCTTGGCCCAAGAGTTGATCGAAGCCGGCGTGCATTTTGGCCATCGTGCCAGCCGCTGGAATCCGAAGATGAAGCCGTACATCCACGGCCGTCGCAACCTCATCCACATTATCGACGTCCGCGAGACCATCCGTGGACTGCTCCGGGCCCGCAAATATCTGAAGCAGGTGTCCACCACCGGCAGCCTCGTGCTCTTCGTGGGTACGAAGCGGCAGGGCGCCGAGGCCGTGGCCCGCGAGGCGGCCCGTTGCGGCATGCCCTACGTGAGCGACCGCTGGCTTGGCGGCACACTCACCAATTTCCGCACGATCCGCAACCGTCTGGCCCGCCTCGAGGAACTCGAGAAACTCATGCCGTCGGAGGAATTCAGCGCCTACTCGAAGAAGATGCAGTCGTCGCTGCGGCGCGAGTTCCGCAAGATGGAACGGAATCTCGGCGGCATTCGCACACTGTCGCGGCTGCCCGAATGCCTCGTCGTGTTCGACCCGAAGAAGGAAAAGAACGCGGTCAACGAGGCCCGGAAGATGGGCATCACCACCGTGTCGCTGATCGACACCGACTGCGACCCCGACATGGTCGATCTGCCGATCCCCGGCAATGACGACTCGATCCGCTCGATCGAACTCGTCGCCGCCCGACTGGCCGACGCCATCCTCGAGGGCAAGTCACAGGTGGCGGCTGAAGCTCAGGTGAAGGCCGAGGGTGCCGACGTGTCCGGCGACGCCGAGACGGGCGAGGGCAAGGCGAAGGCCGGCCCGAAGCCCCGCGCGACCGCCAAGAAGGCCATGCCGAAGCCCCCGAAGGTCTAAAGCTCTCATGCGGGGAAGGCCGCCCATGGCCCTTTCCCGCTTGGCAGCGGCAGAAACGCCAAGGTTTTTGCCACTGCCGGGCATGGCCTGCCACCGTGCTTCGCCTTGTGGCCACGACTTTTTCCAGCCAGCACACATCGTTTGACAGAGGAGTGAAGACCCATGGCCGAGATTACAGCAGCCGCAGTGATGGCCCTCCGCGACAAGACGGGCCTGCCAATGATGGAGTGCAAAAAGGCGCTCCTGGAGTGCGGCGGCAACACCGACGAGGCGGTCGAGTGGCTCCGCAAGCAGGGCATCAAGACACAGGCCATGCGGGCTGACCGCGAGATGTCGATGGGCCGGCTGGCCGTCTATGCCGATCCGGCGAAGGGCGTAGGCACGATCATCGAACTGAAGTGCGAGAGCGCGCCGGTGGCCGGCAGCCCCGACTTCAAGGATCTCGCCAACGACATCGCGAAAACACTGGCCCTTGGTCCGGGCGCGAAGACGCCGGCCGATCTGCTGGCCCAGAAGAGCCAGGCACACCCCGACAAGACGCTCGGCGAACTGAAGGACGACCTCTTCAATCGCATGCGCGAGGTCTTCGACCTGGCGCGGATCTGCCGCATCGATGCCCCGTGCGGCGGCTATGCCCATCACGACGGCTCCAAGGCGGCGCTCGTCGAGGTCGCCGGCAAGACAACTGCCCCCGAGGCGGCCACGACCGCCAAGGAGATCGCCATGCACGTCGTGGCGCTCGCTCCGCAGGCGATCACCAAGGAGGATCTCGATCCGGCCGTGGTCGCCAAGGAACGGGAGATTCTCACCGAAGCGGCCCGCAGCGAAGGCAAGCCGGAAAACATCATCGCCAAGATGATCGAGGGTCGGCTGCGAAATTTCTTCAGCCAGTGCGTGCTCCTCGAGCAGCCGTTCGTGAAGGACGACAAGCAGACGGTCAGCCAGTTTGCCAAGGCGGCCGGACTCGAAGTGAAGCGGATGGAGAATTGGAAGCTATCTTGACGCGGTGCGAGCCAGCCCTGGCCGCTCTCAGGACCGACAAGACATGACGGCTGCTCCTTATCGCCGCGTGCTCCTCAAACTCTCGGGTGAGAGCTTCGCCCGGCCGGGAGAGCGGGGCATCTCGATGGACGAGGTCGTCCACGTGGCCCAGCAGATGGTCCAGGCCGCCGCGAGCGGCGTGCAACTGGCGATCGTCATCGGTGGCGGCAACATCCTCCGCGGGGCCTCGTTCACCGCCGGCAATTCCGGCGTGCAGGAGGCCACGGCCCACTACATGGGCATGCTCGCCACCATGATCAACGGCCTGGCCCTGCAGGACGCGCTCGAAAGCCTCGGCGCCCAGACCCGGCTGATGACCGCGATCCGCATGGACGGGGTCGCCGAGCCCTACATCCGCCGCCGCGCCCGCCGGCACCTCGAGAAGGGGCGGATCGTGATCCTCGCCGCCGGCACGGGCAGCCCGTTCGTGACGACCGACACGGCCGCGGCCCAGCGGGCCCTGGAACTCGAGACCGACATCCTCATGAAGGCCACGCGCGTGGACGGCGTCTTCTCCGACGACCCGGAAAAAAATCCCCATGCGTTGCTCTACCGCGACCTCACCTACCAGCAGGTGCGGGAGCAGAATCTCCGCGTGATGGATGCCACCGCCATCTCGCAATGCATGGAACACGCGATGCCGATCCTCGTCTTCAACTACCGCAAGGAAGGCAACATCGAGCGGGCCGTGGCCGGTGAGCGGATCGGCACGCTGGTCAGCGCGAAGGTCGCCCCATGAGCCAACCCCACCATGATCACCGCCACTATGCGTGGTGGCTGATCATGTGCCTCTGTGGTGTCGATTACTTCAGCACGCTCGGCTACCAGCCCTCGATCGCCTTCGAGGGGGCCGGCACGCTCGCCCCGATCGCGACGTTCGTGCTCGTGCTCGTGACGCTCTTCGGGGCCCTGCCGATCTACCGGCACGTGGCCGGCGAGACGCCCGACGGCGTCGGCTCGATCGGCATGATCGAGCGGATGTTCCGCGGCTGGTCGGGCAAGATCGTGGTGCTCGTGCTGATCGGCTTCGCGGCCACCGACTTCGTGATCACGAAGACGCTCTCCGCCGCCGACGCGGCCGCCCATCTCATCAGCAATCCGCTCTACGCCGATATCGCGCCGGCCTGGATGCAGAGCCAGATGGCGGTGACGATGTTTCTGCTGGTGATGCTGGGGGCGATGTTCCTCAAGGGCTATGGCGAGGTGGTGGGGCTGGCGACGATTCTCGTGATCGCCTTCCTCGGACTCTCGTTCGTGGTCATCGCGGCCGGGCTCTTCTACCTGTTCACGCATCCCACGCTCCTGCCGCACTGGATCGGCGAGATCACGGCCGGCAGCTACCACCTCGCCCATGCCCCACTCCCCGGCAGCGGGCCCTGGGTCGCGCTTGGCATCTCGCTCCTGGTGTTCCCGAAACTGGCCCTCGGCTTGAGCGGCTTCGAGACGGGCGTGCTGCAGATCCATCTGGTCGAGGGCACCCCGGCCGACCCGGCGAACCAGGCAGCCCGCATCGCCAACACGCGAAAACTGCTCCTTGTCGCCGCACTCATCATGTCGGTGCTGCTGATCGGCTCGTCGCTCGTGACCGGCACCGACACGCTGATCCCGGCCGACGAGCTCCGGCTCGAGCCCGTGAAGGGCAAGGCGATCGACCGGGCGCTGGCCTACATCGCCCACGGCGAAAGCCCTCATCCGATCTGTCCGCTCTTCGGCAACGCGTTCGGCACCGCCTACGACGTGAGCACGATCCTGATCCTCTGGTTCGCCGGTGCCTCGGCGATGGCCGGCCTGCTCAACATGGTGCCCCGCTACCTGCCGCGGTTCGGCATGGCGCCGGAGTGGGCGGGGGCCTACCGGCCGCTCGTGATCGCCTTCACCGTCATCAATCTGGTTGTGACGCTCGCCTTCCGGGCCGACGTCTCCGCCCAGGGCGGCGCCTACGCCACGGGCGTGCTCGTGCTCATGACCAGCGCCTGCATTGCGTCGCTGATCCACATTCACAAGGAGTTCCGCAGCGCGACGGAGCATCGGGCAGGCCTCTTCTGGCAGCAAATCGGCTTCGGGCTGATCACGCTCGTCTTCATCTACACGACGCTCGCCAACATCTGGGAACGGCCCGACGGCATCATCATCGCCTCCATCTTCATCGCCTGCGTGATGCTGATCTCGTTCACGTCGCGGGCCTGGCGGAGTGACGAGTTGCGGCTCAAGGAATTCCGGTTCGCCGACGACGCCGAGCGGATGCTCTGGACCGACATCCTGCTCGAGGGGGCGTTTCGGGTGCTCGTGCCGCACCGGCCGGGCAGCCGGTCGCTGGACGAGAAGGAGACGGAGATCCGCCGCAAGCACCGCATCCCCGACAACGTGCCCATCGTGTTTCTCGAGGTGCACTACGGCGACGTGAGCGAGTTTGAAAACGCGCCCATCATCTCGGTGCGGCAAGAGGGCAACCGGTTCATCATCACGGCCCGCGATGTCGTCTCGGTGTCGCACACGATCGCCCAGCTCGCGATGGAGATGACCAAGAGCAGCGCCCCGCTCGACGTGGTCTTCGGCTGGAGCAAGGGCGGCAGCCTGAAACTCGCGCTTGATTACGTGCTCTTCGGGCAGGGCGACGTGCCCAATCGCGTGGTCGACCTGCTCGACAAGGCGATCACCGACCCCGCCAAGCGGCCGACCGTCATCGTCGGCTAACAAAGCTGGCCGCGCGGTGCGACCGGTCGGCTTGCCTGCGGCCAGACGCTCCTGCAAGAATTATGACTCTGCCGGCGCCGCGCCGGACCTGCCGCCGCCCCCGACCACGAAGGAGCCTTTTGCGATGCCCGCCGACGACATTCTGCTCGACGCCGAGGAACGGATGGAGAAGGCGGTCGATGTCTTCCGCCACGCGCTGACCGGCATCCGCACCGGGCGGGCCAACCCCGGGCTCGTCGATTCCCTGCGGGTGGAGGTCTATGGCTCCCCGACCCCGATCAAGGCGTTGGCGAGCGTCGGTGCGCCCGAGCCCAACCAGATCGTCGTGCGGCCGTTCGATCCGGGCACGATCAAGGATATCGAGAAGGCGATCCAGGCCTCCGACCTGGGGCTCAATCCGCAGAGCGACGGCCGGCTGATCCGGATCACGATCCCCGCCCTCTCGACGGACGTGCGGAAGAAGATGACAGCCCGCATCAAGGAACTGGCTGAGGAGTCCCGCGTGGCGATCCGCAACGTGCGCCGCGACGGCAACAAGGCGGCCGACACCGAGAAGACCGACGGCACCCTCACCGAGGACGACTGCGAGTCGACCAAGGAGGAGGTGCAGGAACTCACGAAAAAGTATGAGGCGAAGGTGGGCGACCTCGCGCGGGCGAAGGAAGCCGAAGTGATGGAGCAATAGCGCCCGGCCCGCCGGCCGATGCGTGTGGCAATGATCGAAGTCGTCGATCTGGTGAAGCACTACCGGGCGAGCGACGGCAGCGTGGTCCGCGCGGTCGATGGGGTGTCGTTGGCCGTCCACCCCGGCGAGATGGTGGGCCTGCTCGGGGCCAACGGCGCCGGCAAGACGACGACACTGCGGGTGCTCGCCACGCTGCTCAAGCCGACGTCGGGTACCGCCCGCGTCGCCGGCTGCGACGTGCGGCACGATCCCGTCGGCGTGCGGCGCAGCCTCGGCTATGTGTCGGCGACGACGGGCGTTCCCGACCGGCTGACGGCCCGGGAGATCTTCAGTTCTTTCGGCGAACTGCATGGCCTGGAGGCGGCCGGCCTCGCGGCCCGCGTCGAACGGCTCATCGAGGTTCTCGACCTCGCGTCATGCGCTGACCGGCCGGCAGGGCGGCTCTCGTCGGGGCAGCGGCAGCGGGTGTCGCTCGGCAGGGCGCTCATTCACGATCCGCCGGCGCTGGTGCTCGACGAGCCGACCAATGCCCTCGACGTGGTCGGCGCCCGCGACCTGCTCTCGTTTCTTGCCCAGTTGCGGGGCGAGGGCCGCGCGATCCTGCTCTCCACCCACCGGCTCCATGAAATCGAAAATCGCTGCGATCGCTTCGTGATCATCCACGGCGGACGCGTGCTGGCCACGGGCACCCGCGACGAACTGCTCGCCGCCTGGGCGGACGGGCAGGGGGCCGAACTGGAAGACGCCTTCTTCGCCGCGTTGGCCGGAGGGGGTGCGGGATGAGGCAGACGGAACGCCACGCCGGCGGACTGCGGGCCGCCCTCGCGATCGCCCGCCGCGACCTCGTGGAGTTTGTCCGCGACCGGCGCACGCTCTTCATCACGCTTCTGCTCCCGATGGTCACCTATCCGATCCTTGCCCTCTCGACGGCGCTCGGGCTGCGGACGGCCTCGAGCGAGATCGAGGCGCAGCGGGCACCGACGAAGATCGTCGTGACCGTCTCGGGTCCGGATGCAATCGCCCTCGTCGACCGCATTGGATTCGTGGAGAAAAAGACGACCGGCAGCGGCCGCGAGGGCTGGCCGTCTGCGATCGAAATGGAGGCGGTCACGGCCGCCGACGCCCGCGGGCGGCTCGATCAGGGGGTGGCCGATCTCTGGCTCGAGGCGCCGCGGGGCTGCATCGCGGCGCTCGATGCGGACGGGACGGTCGCCATCCCGGTGCACCTGCCGCCCGGCAGGCCGCCGAACCGCCGCGTGCGCGACCAGTTCGACGCCGTCATGCGGAGCCTTGCCGAAGACGTCCGCTCCCGCCGCATCCAATTGGCCGGGCTGCCGGCGAGCGTGCTGGCCCCCTTGAAGCTCGTCTTCGTCGATGGGCTGGAGGAGTCTCGTCCACCGCCGGCCCACAGCATCATGTCGACGCTCGCCGGCGGCGTGCTCGTGCTCCTGGCGGTGCTCACGCTGACGGGGGCCTTCTATCCGGCGATCGACGCCATTGCCGGCGAGAAGGAACGCGGCACGATCGAGACGCTCCTGATCGCCCCCTGCGGTTCGCGGGACATCGTCTTCGGCAAGTTCCTCGCCGTGTTCACCGTGACGCTCGCCACGCTTGCGGCCAATGCCGTCTCGATCGCGGCGACGGCCGCGGTGTCGCGCCGGTTCCTGCCCGCCGACATCACCATGGCGCTGCCGGACAGCGCGGTGGTGGCAATCCTCGTGACGGTGCTGGCGTTCGCTGGGCTGGCGGCCCTATCCGCCGCGACGTGCCTCGCGGTGACGACGGCCTCGAAGAGCGGCAAGGAGGCGCAGAACACGCTCACGCCCGTGATCCTGCTCGTCAGCGCGCTGGCCGGCACGGCGCTGCTGCCCGGCATGCGGAGCGACAGCCTGCTGGCGGCGGTGCCCTTTTCGGGGCAGGTGCTCGTGTCGCGGGGCGTCTTCGCGGCCGGCGAGGCCGGGCCGCATGCCGTCCCGGCCGTTCTTGGCCCGCTGGCGGTCACGCTCCTGTCGGCGGCCGCGGGCACCTGGCTCCTGCTGCGGGCCACGGCCTCGATGCTCACCGACGAAGACATTCTCTTTCGCGGCGGCGACGTGGCCGGGGCGGGCTTCAACCGGCCCGGCCGGCGGACGCGGCCCAATGTCGTGCAGGGCGTGCTGCCGATCGTCGCCGGATTGGCCGCGCTCTGGTATGTGCAGGGGATCTCGCCGGACGACCTCGTGCGGGCGATCCCGCTCCAGCAGACCGCCGCCGTCATCCTCCCGCTTTTGGCGGTGACCTGGTGGCAGCGGGTCGACATCCGGCAGACGTTCCGCCTCGCCTGGCCTGGTGGAGCCGCAGGGCCGGCCACGTGGTGGGGAGGCGTCGGCTGGCTCGTCGGCGCGGCGGCCCTCGGCGCGGCCGTGTTCGTGATCGGGGCCACCACGCTCCTGGCCGTGAAGGGCACGGTGCTGTCGGACGAGGCGCGGCTGCTCTCGAATAAGCTCCTCGAGTTGATGGAAAGCCAGCCCGCGTGGGTTTCCTGGGGGCTGATGGCGGCGCTCCCGGCTGTCTGCGAGGAATGCCTGTTCCGGGGCTGGGTGCAGAGCGGGTTTGCGGGCCGGGCCGAGTCGCGGCAGCGTGTCGTAGCGGCGATCGTCGCGCAGGCTGCGCTGTTTGCGGTCTTTCACCTGCTCCCGGAGCGGATGCCGCAGACCTTCTTCCTGGGGCTCGTGCTGGGCGGGCTGACCCACGCCTCAGGGAGCCTGCTGCCGGCCATCGTCTGCCACATCGCGCACAACAGCATGCCGCTGGCCCTCCTGGCCGCGGGCCTGCCTCGCTGGGCGCTGCCGGCATCTGTAGGATGTCTGCTGCTCGGAGCGGTTCTGCTCACGAACGGCAGCCGCGGGCGCAGCAGGATGGAGCCTTTGGAATGAGCAGATGCAGGGCTGGGTGGGCAGTGGTGCTGTGGGTGTTCACGATCTCCACCGCCGCTCTGGCGGCCGACACTGCGGCCACGCCACCGCGACTGCGGGTGGCCGTCACCCCGATCGCCTCGGCGCTGGAGTGGACCGGCGAGCAGCCCACCGGCGTGATGGTCGACATCTGGGAGAATCTCGCCGGCCGTCTCGGCGTGACGACCGACTTCGTGAAGGCGGCGACGTTCTCCAAACTGCTTGCGACGCTCCCGGCCGGAGAAGCCGATGTCGCCCTCGGGCCGATAGCGATCACCGAGGAGCGGGAACGGCGGGTGGATCTCACCCACCCGATTTTTCACTCCGGCCTGCGGATCGCCGTCCGCCAGCGGAACAACTCAGGATTTCTCGCGGCGCTCCGCTCACTGCTCTCCTGGGACCTGCTCGGATTGCTGGGGCTCGTCATCGGACTGGCGCTGCTGTCGGGCCATCTTCTCTGGTGGTTCGAGCACAAGGGCAACGACAGGTCGTTTCCACCGCAGTATCCCCGCGGCGTCGGGGAGGCGACCTGGTGGATCGCTTCGACGATCGTCACCGGTGGCTGCGACGACAAGCACGTTGACAGCATGCTGGGCCGTGGGATCGCCCTCATCTGGATGGTCGGCGGCATCGGGCTGATCGCCGCGTTCACCAGCGTGCTCACCGCCACGATGACGGCGGAGCGGGTGACCGGCACGATCCAGGCGGTCCGTGATCTCGCCGGCCGCACGGTCGGCTGTCAGATGGAGGCCGTCTCGATCGAGTCGGTGAGGCAGCGGGGTGGAATCGTGCAGGAATTTTCCACGCTCACCGAGGCGCTCGATGCGCTTGACCTCGGCATGGTGGAGGCCGTGGTGGGGGAAAATCAACAGCTGATGTATCTCACCAACCAGTCCCGGCGGGGAACCATCCGACTCGTCGGCGCCATGTTCGACTCATTCGACTACGGGCTCGGCCTCCCCGCCGGCAACGCCCTCCGCGAGGACCTCAACACGGCGATCCTCCGCATGCGGGAAGACGGCACGCTCAACCGCATCAAGGAGGAGTGGCTCGGCAGCCACGAGTAGGACAGGCTTCAGCCTGTCATCCTCAAGCCAGCAGGGCCTTGACCGGCTTCGCCGGCTCGACGCCCGTGAGCTTCGAATCGAGGCCCTGGTATTGCACGGTGAACCGCATGTGGTCGATGCCCAGCAGGTGCAGCATCGTGGCATGCAGGTCGCGGACGTGGACGACGTCCTGGATGGCGTTGTAGCCGAAGTCGTCGGTCGCACCGTGCACGATGCCCGGCCGAATGCCGCCGCCGGCGAGCAGCATGCTGAAGCCCTTGATGTGGTGGTCGCGGCCGATCTGCTCCCCCTTGCCCTGGCCCATCGGCGTCCGGCCAAACTCGCCGCCGACCACGACGAGCGTCTCGTCGAGCAGGCCGCGGCGTTCGAGGTCGATCAGGAGCGCGGCCGCGGCCTGATCGGTCGGCGGGCAGATCTGCTGCATGTAGCCGTCGATGCCACCGTGGTGATCCCAGTCGCTGTGATAGAGGTGCACGAACCGCACGCCCCGCTCCACGAGCCGCCGCGCCATCAGGCAGTTGGTGCCGACGGTCGCCTTGCCCGGTTGCGCGCCGTAGAGCGCGAGCGTCTCGGCCGATTCGCCGGAGAGATCGGCGAGTTGCGGCACGCTCGTCTGCATCTTGAACGCCAGTTCGTACTGCCTCAAGCGGGTCGCGATCTCGGGGTCGGCGAGTGACGCGAGCCGATGGTTTTCCAGCGCCGCGACCGTGTCGATCAGATCCCGCTGGTGGGCCGTCGACACGCCGGGCGGATTGGTCACATAGTGCACCGGCGGCCCGCTCGTCGAAAACTCGACGCCCTGAAACTGCCCCGGCAAAAAGCCGGAGTGCCACTGCCGCGCCGCAATCGGCTGTGGATTGCGGCCCAGCTTGCTGGTCATCACCACGAAGCCGGGCAGGTCGTGGGCCTCGCTGCCGAGGCCATACGTCACCCAGGCCCCCATGCTCGGCCGGCCGGAAAGCCCGGTGCCGCAATTCATGAACGTGTGGGCCGGATCATGATTGATCTGCTCGGTCACCATGCTTCGCACGACCGCGTACTTGTCGGCCAGACTCCCCAGCAACGGAAAGTAGTCGCTCACCTCCGTGCCGCACTCACCATGCCGCGAAAATGACTTTCTGGGACCGAGGCAGATCAGTTTCTGCCCCTGGAGCTGCGCGATCGGCTGGCCGGCCGTCACGCTCTCCGGCATCTCCTTGCCGTCGAGTGTGGCGAGCAACGGCTTGGGGTCGAAGGTCTCCAGATGGCTCGGCCCGCCGGCCAGGCAGAGGAAGATCACCGACTTGGCCTTGGGCGGATGGTGGAGCGGATAGACCGCGCCCGGATAGCGGCCGGCGGCAGGAGCCGGGCCCGCGGCCGCCGAGACGGTCGCCGCCAGCCCGTCGCGGGCCAGCAGCCCCGCGAGCGCGGCGCCGCCGAGCGACAGGCCCGATCGGGCGAGGAACGTGCGGCGGTGGATCGCGAGTGGGTCGTGCATGATGCGCCTTCCGTTCGAGAAACCGCCGGGACGGCGGCCCGTTTTCAGTATCTCGCGATGGCCTCGTGAAGGTTCAGGACGGCCCGCGCCGTGGCGGTCCAGGCCGCGAGTTCGGCCGCGTCGAGCGTCTTGTCGCGCGGGGCGACGCCGACGGCGAGCAGGTCCTTGGTGGCCTGGGGGTTGGCCTTGAATTCCACGCGGCGGCGGTCGAGCAGGCCCTTCACCAACGCGAGCTCGTCGGCGTCTGGCCCGCGTGAGAGGGTCCGCTTCCAGAGGAATGCGATCCGCTCGTCATCGGCGGCGCCCGCTTCCGCGAGCGCCAGTTCGGCCAGCTTCCGCGCCGCCTCGATAAAGGTCGGGTCGTTGAGCAGGACGAGCGCGGCCTTCGGCGTGTTGGACCGCATCCGCGTGGCCGTACATTCCTCGCGGCTGGGGGCATCGAAGGCGAGCAGTTGCGGATGGAGAAACATCCGCTGCCAGTGCACATAGAGGCCGCGCCGCCACTGGCGGTCATCCTTATCGACCTTGTACTCACGCTGCGGGAAATTCAGATGCTGGTAATAGCCTGCCGGCTGGTAAGGATGAACGCTCTCGCCGCCGAGCCGCTCGACCAGCAGGCCGCAGGCGAAGAGCGCGGTGTCGCGAACGCCCTCCGCGGGCAGCCGCCACCGTCCCTGCCGCGCCAGCAGCCGGTTGTCGGGGTCGCGGGCCAACAGGTCGGCCGGGGCGGCGGACGACATCCGATAGGCCCGGCTCGTCACGATCGTGCGAATGATCTGTTTCACATCCCAGCCGCTCGCCAGAAACTCGATCGCTAGCCGGTCGAGCAGTTCCGGATGATCGGGCAATTCCCCCTGGCCGCCGAAATCACCGGCGCTGCGGCAGAGGCCGGCGCCGAAGAAGAGCGCCCAGATCCGGTTGGCCGTCACCCGGGCCGTGTATTCCCCGGCACCGCCCGAAGCCACGGGCGTGGTCAGCCAGCGGGCGAGGTCGGCGCGGGAGGCACGGCCGTTGGTGCCGAGGCTGCCGAGAAATCCGGGGATCGCCGGCTCAACGATCGGCCCTGTCTCGTCCAGCCAGTTGCCGCGGGGCAGAACCCTCACGTCGCGTGGCTGCTTGAGGGCCCTGGTCACCATCAAGGCCCGATCAAGCTGCTGTCTTTCGACCTTCAGCTGGTCGAGCTCGATCCGGCTGGCGACGACGCCCTCGGGTTCCGGCTCCGGCGGCTGGGCACGCGGCGGCAGTACCAGCGGCGGCAGTTGGTTGTCGAGCGAATGCATCCGGGCGTCGAGTTCCGTCGCCCGCTCGCGATCAAATGGGCCGACGAGCTGCACCTCCGGCTCGCGGCGGGTGGGGAGCGCATTGGTGCCGTTCTTGAAATGCTTTTCGTCGTCGATGTCGGCGAAGAAGGCCCCCAGCGCGTGGAAATCGCGGGCGGTGTAGGGGTCGTATTTGTGGTCGTGGCACTGGGCGCAGCCCACGGTCGCCCCCATCCACACGCCCGACACGTTGCGAATCCGATCGGCCTGGTAGATCGCCCGATATTCCTTCGCCTGCAGACCGCCTTCGTGCGTCGTCTGGAGCAGGCGGTTGTACGCACTGGCGAGCACCGGATCGTCGGCATGCTCGCCGTTGAAGGGGCCGACGAGGTCGCCCGCCAGTTGCAGCACGGTAAAGCGATCGAAGGGCACGTTGTCGCGAAACGACTTGATCACCCAGTCGCGGTAGGGCGAGATGTTGTGGGGCTGGTCGCCGTGGTAGCCCACCGTATCGGCATACCGCACGAGATCGAGCCACCAGGCGGCCATCCGTTCGGCATGCCGCGGGGAGGCCAGCAGACGGTCGACCAGGAACATGTATGCGTCGGGCCGAGTGTCGGCGAGATACGCATCGACTTCCTGCGGCGACGGCGGCAGGCCGGTGAGGTCGAATGTCACCCGGCGGAGGAGCGTGAGCGGGTCGGCATCTGCCGCCGGCTCGATTCCCTCTTCCTCGAGTCGGCCGAGAATGAAGGGGTCGATCCAGTTGGAGCCCCAGTCGGCCTGTCTGACCGGTGGCGGCGCATGCGTCGTGGGCGCGACATAGGCCCAGTGGGCCGCATACGGGGCCCCGGCCGCAATCCAGCGGGCGAGCAGTTCCTTCTGCGCCGCCGTGAGCACATGATTGCTCTCCGGCGGCGGCATGATCGTGTCGGGATCGGTCTCGTGGATCCGCGCGATCAGTTCACTTTGGTCGGGATGCCCCGGCACGATGGCGGTGGCGGCACTGTCGAGCTCGGCGAGTGCCGCATCGCGGTCGTCGAGCCGCAGGCCGCCGCGGCGGTCGTGCTCGTCGGGGCCGTGGCAGGCGAAGCAGTTTTGCGACAGGATCGGCCGGATGTCGCGATTGAAGTCGGGGGCTTTTCCACCGGACGGGGAGGCCCCGAAGCCCGACGCCGCCACACCCCATGCCGCCAAACACCACGCCACCGCCGACAGGCGGCCAGGCACTCTTCTACGGGAGGGGCTGGCTGAGGGCATGCGGCAATCCCTTAGATCCACGAACCATTCATGTTTTACGGAAACCGGTAAATTGTAGCCTCTGATCGGGGCCGCAGCGACGCCACGGCTCGCTCGTTGACGCCACCGGCACCCGCACGTAGATTCTGGCGAGATTCCGGCAGAAAGCCATCAGTTCCCCCAGCGAAAGGTCTCGAAACCGCCCATGGCCACCACCCTTGGAAAGAAGTCTGCCCGCAAGAAGCCCGCCAAAACGGAGGGCAAGGCTGCCAAACCGGGCCGGATGATCTACTACTTCGGGGACAAGAAGTGCGACGGCGACGGCACGATGAAGGCCCTTCTGGGTGGCAAGGGGGCCAACCTGGCCCAGATGACCAAGATCGGCCTGCCGGTGCCTCCTGGGTTCACGATCACCACCCAGGTCTGCATCGACTACTACAAGCACGGAAAAAAGTTTCCCAAGGGTCTCGAGGAAGACGTCGCCAGCTTCGTCAAGCTCATCGAGAAGGAGACCGGCAAGAAGTTTGGCGATCCTTCGAAGCCCCTGCTCGTCAGCGTGCGGTCGGGTGCCCGCGACAGCATGCCCGGCATGATGGACACGATCCTGAACCTCGGCCTCAACGACGAGAGCGTGAAGACCCTCGCGGCGGCCACGGGCAACCCGCGATTTGCCTACGACTCCTACCGCCGCTTCATCCAGATGTATGGCGACGTGGTGATGGGCGTGCAGAAACGGCATGAAAACGAGCACGACCCGTTCGAGGAGCTGATGGAGGGACTGAAGCACCAGCTCGGCATCCACAACGACACCGACATGACGGAGGAGCACCTCCGCGAGCTGATCAAGCGCTACCTGAACCTCATCAAGCAGCGGACCGGCAAGAGTTTTCCGCAGGAGCCGTTTGCCCAGCTGTTGGGCGCGGTCGGCGCCGTGTTCGGCAGCTGGATGAACGAGCGGGCGATTCTCTACCGCCGCAAGTACAAGATCCCCGACGAATGGGGCACGGCCGTCAACGTGCAGAGCATGGTGTTTGGCAACATGGGCGACGACTGCGCCACCGGCGTGGCCTTCACCCGCGATCCCGCCACCGGCGAGGACGTGTTCTACGGCGAGTATCTCATCAATGCCCAGGGTGAGGACGTCGTCGCCGGCGTGCGCACCCCCAAGCCGGTGGCCGAGATGAAGCACGACCCGATGTTCGCCGGCACGTACAAGCAGCTCGAGAAGGTCCGGCAGACGCTCGAGAAGAAGTTTGGCGACGTCCAGGACTTCGAGTTCACGGTCGAGAAGAAGAAGCTGTACATGCTGCAGACGCGGCACGGGAAGCGGACGGCGCTGGCCTACGTGAAGATCGCGCACGACATGGTGAAGCAGAAGCTGATGACGCCCGAGCATGCGATCCAGTCGGCCGACCCCGACGCGCTGTCGCAGTTGCTCGCGCCGATCTTCGACCGGGCCGACTATGAATTGGCCCGGAAGAGCGGCCGGCTGCTCACCAGCGGCCTGCCCGCCGGCCCCGGTGCCGCCACCGGCCAACTCGTCTTCACGGCCGCCAAGGCCGAGGAACTCGCCAACTCCGGCAAGAAGGTCGTGCTCGCCCGCGTCGAAACCAGTCCCGAGGATCTCCGGGGCATGATCGCGGCCGAGGGCATCCTTACCAGCCGCGGCGGCGTGTCGAGCCATGCGGCGCTCGTGGCCCGGCAGATGGGCAAGGTCTGCGTGGCCGGTGCCGGTGCGATCCAGATCGACTATGCCAAGGGAACGCTCTTCTGCTCCGGCCAGACGCTCCGGGAGGGCGACGCAATCTCGATCAACGGCAGCACCGGTGAGGTGTTCGCCGGCGCGATCAAGACTGCCGACAGCGAGCTCCAGCAGGTGTTGATCGCCAACACGATGAAGCCCGCCGATTCCGAGGTCTACCAGTACTACGCCTTCATCATGAAGCTCGCCGACAAGTATCGGAAGCTGGGGCTGCGGACCAATGCCGACACCCCCGAGCAGGTGCGGCACGCGATCGCCTTCGGCGCCGAAGGCATCGGCCTGACGCGGACGGAGCACATGTTCTTCGAAGGCGACCGCATCGACGCGATGCGGGAGATGATCCTCGCCGACACGATCGAGGCCCGGCGCGAGGCGCTGGGCAAGCTCCTGCCCTACCAGCGGGACGACTTCGAGGGCATCTTCCGGGCGCTCGACGGCCGTCCGGCTACGATCCGCTTCCTCGATCCGCCGCTTCACGAGTTCGTGCCGCACGACGAGAAGGCCCAGGCCGACCTGGCCCGCAAGCTCCGCCTCTCACCCGACGTGGTGGCGAAGCGGGTCGCCGCGCTGCATGAGTTCAACCCGATGCTCGGCCACCGCGGCTGCCGTCTTGGCATCAGCTACCCCGAGATCTCCGAGATGCAGGCCCGCGCGGTCTTCGAGGCTGCGTCCAAGGTGCAGAAGGACGGCATCAAGGTGAAGCCGGAGATCATGATCCCGCTGGTTGGGTTCAAGAAGGAACTCGACCACCAGGTGGCGATCGTCCACGCCGTCGCCGAGCAGGTGGCCAAGGAGACGGGACAGAAGGTGAAGTATCTCGTCGGCACGATGATCGAGATCCCGCGCGGCGCCCTCACGGCCGACGAGATCGCCGAGACGGCCGAATTTTTCTCGTTTGGCACCAACGACCTCACCCAGACCTGCCTCGGCATGAGCCGCGACGACATGAGCTCGTTCCTGCAGAAGTACATGGACGAGGGCATCTTCAAGGCCAACCCGTTCGCGTCGATCGACACCTCCGGCGTTGGAAAACTGATGGAGATCGCGGTGGAGAAGGGGCGGAAGACGCGGCCCGACATCAAGCTCGGCATCTGCGGCGAGCATGGTGGCGATCCGCACTCGGTGCTCTTCTGCCACCATGTCGGTCTCGACTACGTGAGCTGTTCGCCGTTCCGCCTGCCGGTCGCCCGGCTCGCAGCGGCCCAGGCCTCGCTCGGCAAGACTTACTGATCACGCCTGGCTCAACGCGCACAATCCGGCTTCGGGCGACCCGTACCCCGTCGCCGGACGTTCGCTACGGGCATCCTGCCCTTCGCTCTCTCGATGCTGACCGCGCTCCGCCATCCTGGCTGCGCTTGTCAGCAACGCCGGCTCCCGGGGTACGGGTCGCCCAAAGCCTCCCTCAACTGGTGAACTGCAGAAAGCGGGTAGGCTCGGGGCTGCACATGCCCTCTCGCGGGCTATGGGAGCGAGCGCAGGCAGGATGCCGAAGCGAGCGGACATGCAGTGAGCGAAGGACAGGATGTCCGCAGCGAACGTCCGCCGAGAGGGCATGCTGCGTGGTGGCCGGCGTGGCGCCAGCGAAGGAGGTGTTTCGGCCCTTTGCCGATCCGCTGATCTTCCTCTTCATCGGGTCATTCCTGCTCGCCGAGGCGATCCGGCTCCACGGGCTCGACCGACGGCTGGCCTACGGGGTGCTCTCGGTGCCATGGGTCGATGAGCGACCACGGCGGATTCTCGCGGCCGTCGCGCTCGTGTCGGTGCTCATCAGCGCTTTTATCTCCAATACCTGCACCGCCGCGATGATGATGTCGATCGTGTCGGGCATTCTCGCGGCCGTGGAGGCGGCAGCCGGCGAAACCGGGCGGCGTCCGTTGCCCGCCTTTGCGACGAGCCTCTTTCTCTGCGTGGCCTTCGCCGCGTCGATCGGCGGCCTGGCGACGCCGATCGGCACGCCTCCCAACCTGATCGGCCTCGCCTTCATTCGTGACCAGCTCGGCGTGAATGTCTCGTTTCCCGGCTGGTGCGCCATCGGCGTGCCGGTTGCGGCGGTGCTGGCGACGATCGCCGTGCGGGTGCTCACCTGGCTCTTTCCGGCGGGCGTCGAGCGACTCGACGGCGTGGCGGAGTACGTAGCGACGGAGCGGACGCGGCTCGGCACCTGGTCGACAGGGCAGCGTTCGACGGCGCTGGCCTTCGCGATCACCGTCGCGCTCTGGGTATTGCCCGGGCTCGTGCTCGTGGCCCTCGGCGCGAGTCATCCGGCCGCGAAGTGGCTGGCGGCACGGCTACCCGAGGGTGTGGCGGCGCTCATCGGGGCGCTCCTTCTTTTCCTCTTGCCGGGCGGCGCCCGGCAGGGCCGCTGGCGACCGGCGCTTGAATGGAAGGAAGCGCGGATCGACTGGGACATCGTGCTCCTCTACGGCGGCGGGATGGCGCTCGGCGAACTCTGCTTTTCGACGGGGCTCGCCGCGGCCATCGGCGGGTCGATCAATGGCTGGATTCCCGCCGGCCCCTGGGGCGGCACGGTGCTCGTGGCGGTGGCGACCATCGTGGCGGTCATCACGAGCGAATTCACGAGCAACACCGCGAGCGCCAACATGGTCGTGCCCGTGGTGATCGCCCTGGCGCGGGCCACGGGCAGCGACCCGCTCATGGCCGCGCTCGCCGCGACGTTCGCGGCGAGCCTGGGCTTCATGATGCCGGTGAGCACGCCATGCAACGCGATCGTCTACGGCTCTGGCCGGGTGCCGCTCAGGTCCATGATGGCGAGCGGCGCGGTCATCGATGTGGCAGGCACGCTCGTCGTCACGGCGGCCATGCTGATGGCAGGCTGGTTCTGGATCAATCCATGATCGGGGCTGAGATCAGGCTGTGATCTGAATCAGAATCCTCCATCGACGACCGCGCCGCACTGGTGGCAGCGGGGCAGGTGGGGCGACGGCGGCGTCGGCATGTAGCCCTCGGCGCACCAGGTATGCAGCCGCGGGAAACAGGGCGGCAGCGTCATGCAGTTTGCCCGGGCGTATTGCCGCAGGTGCAACTGGTGACAGGGCTTGGCCTGGAAGACCACGCCGCCGCATCCGGTTCCGCAGGCCGGACCACATCCCGCTCCGCAGGGCTGACCATGCACGCTGCCATGCCATGGCGGCCGCTGGACGTTGTTGCAGCCGCAGCCCCCGGCCGACGATCCACCGTCCATCGCGGCGGACATGCCCGACTCCTCGGTCATGGTGATCGTTTCCTGCGCGACTCGCGCGGCGGGCCGAGCGGAAGGCCGCGCGGCGGGCTGTGCGGCGGCCGTGTTGCTCAGGCAGACCGAGGCCAGCGTTCCGACGATCACGAGGAGGGCAAGGGGGGGGCGGACAATTCGCAACGTACCAGACTCCAGGGCAGGCAGTGACGGGTCACCACGATCCACACGGGGTGTTTCGTCGCGGAGCGGGCCGGCAGTTGAACGACGGCGCAAACAGGTGGAGCCATGCCAATTGTGCGGATCATGCTGCCGTTCTGCCGGCCGCATTGGGTAAGATGCTGCCCATGAAACGGACAAGCATCGCACTCGACTATGGTGGCACGGATCCGCTCACGCTCGACGTGGAGGTGTCGGCCCTCGTGGCCGATTGCCTCGGGCCGCAGGGCGCCACCGCGACAGAGGCCACGAAGCTCGTGGGCGGGGCGGTCGCCAATCCACCGTCCGGTCCGCCGCTGGCCGCCCATGTGGTGCCGGGGGACCGCGTGGCGATCGCGTTTGCCGGTGACGTGCCGCAGATGGCCGCCGTGACGGCAGCCGTGGTCGCGCAGATCTCCGCAGCCGGCGTCGCGGCGAACGACATCACGCTGCTCCACGCCCCGCCGCTCGAGGCGGTCGCGGGGCCGGCGACGGCCGCAGCACTGCCGGCGGCTCTGGGCGGCCCGGGGAGCGTTCACGAATTCGATCCCGCCGTCGTGGCCGACACGGCCTACCTCACGGCCGACGAGGATGCGCGGCCGCTCCACCTCGCCCGCACGCTCGTCGATGCCGACGTGGTCGTGTCGATCGGCGGCTGGGGTTTCGACGCGGCGCTCGGCGGCCGGTCGCTCGACGGAGAACTCTGGCCCACGTTCGCCCGGCAGAGCTGTCGGCAGGATCTCATTCGCACGTTGGCGAAGAAGGGCCGCCATGCCCTCGCGGGCTGGCGGTCGAACATGCAGGAGATCACCTGGCAGCTCGGCGTCTGCGCGAGCCTGCGGCTGGTGGCAGGCCGCGGCGATTCGCTCGCGGCCGCATGCTTCGGCCTGCCGGAGACCGCCGCGCGGCAGGCCCGCGAACAGGCCGCGGCCTGGAGCCCGGAGGTGAGAGCGCCGGCGGCGCTCACGATCTGCTCGCTCGCCAGCCCGCAGCGTGGATTTGCCGCGATCACGCGGGCCGTGGCGGCGGCCGCCCGTGTGACCCAGCCCGGCGGAACGGTCTGCATCGCCAGCACGGTCACCGCACCCCCGGGCACGATCTTCACCCGCTGGCGGCAGGGCGCGCCACTCGAGCCGCTCATCCACGAGGCGATCGGCACGGGCGATTCGGCTCTCATCGCCGACGCGGTCGAGACGCGGCTCTTCGCCCGGGCGCTCGACGATCGCCGACTCGTGCTGCTCTCGGCCCTCGACGAGTCGACGGTCGAGGACCTCGAATTCGGCTTCGCCGACACCCCCGCCGTCGTGGAACGACTCGCCCGGCGGGCCGAAAGCCTGATCGTGCTCCGTGAAGCCGACCGGATGTTTCCCCGGCTCTCGTAGGACAGGCTTCAGCCTGTCTCATAAAAAACAAACCGGGCCGCTTTCGCGGCCCGGTTCGCTGAACTCCATCCACCACCACGCGGATGTTGTGTATTGCGACCGATACGAAGCCTCGGTCGAGGGCCTTTCAGCCAAGCGATCAAGCCGTCAAGGCGATCGCTCCGTTCAGGTCACCAGCAGCCTGCCCCTGATCATCACCTTCGTCACTATCTTGGCTCCGCTGCTTGCGGCGGCGGTAGCCATTGGCGACGACGGCCACGGCACCCAGGCCCGCGAGAATGATCGTCGGCGGTTCGGGGACGGGAACAGGGATCGCGGCAGCGGGACCATTCACGTTGAAGTTCGTGACTCTCGTCTCTGCCGCACCATAGACACTGGCAGCACCGATGACCGCCGTGTATTGGAAGGCGATCTGTGTGATGTTAGCCGATGGACTGAGGCCGGCCGTGGCACGAAGTGCAGCCCAGTCGAGAACTGTGGAACCCTGCCAGCTGCCCGTCGTGGCGGCATTTTGCGGCCCGTTGTCGGTAACGTCCGAAGGAACGATCAGCATTGAGCCGGCAATCGGTGCACCACCGCTATACGGCGCCCAGTCCACTCCGGTGACCTGTACGGAGTAGTCGCCCGACATCGTCACCTTGGCGATCGATGCCGGCGTACCCACGCCTATATCGCCAGCTGCGAACGGCGCCCACACACTGTATGAGCCTGCAATATTGAAACTGATGCCCGTCAAAGCGTAACCAAGGTAACCGGGATCCCCTGGGAGGGAGTTGCCGCTGATGTCCATGTTCAACTGTGAACTCTTGGTCTTCAACTCGAAAAGAGTGCTTTGGTCGGTCTGGACGAAACCCTGGGGCCCAAACGACAGCTGGGAATTCGGGTTGTTCGTCAACACAGGAGTCGCGGGGACAAACAACCCAGGGGGGATCGTCGCGCCGCTCTCTGAGACATTGGCGTACGTCACCTCTGTGCCTACGAACGTGCCATAGTTCAGGGTGCCGGCTTGGCCAGCCAGCGACCCGAGGGCGGCACTGAAAAACAGTGCCACGGGAAGCACCCGCATGCGGGAAGATCTTGCAGACATGGTTCGTGATCCTGTCTTCGTGATGGAGTTCAGAGCGTTCGGAGACGGTGAGGCTCCTGCCAGGGTGGCCTCCGGCGGGGATGAGCCCGACGGATCCCGCGGTGGTGAGGCAGTCGAAAAGTGGTGGTGACTGCTCACCGGCCAGCGGCCAGGTGAATGGGGGGGGTGGTTTGCGGGTGGCCGTCGTGTCGCGGTCGCCTGCATCTCCGGGGCGACGTGGTGCATCCACACCCGCCGCCGTCTGGCCTTCCGCGCCACGCGTCGCCGCGTGTTACGGGCGAGCGGCCCGCGAAGGCGGCGCGAGTTCGTGCGCTGCCTGAGCCGCGAGGGGCTGCCGGATCGGGTTGGTCGGGAACGAGGCATGGAAACACGCTTTGCTGACGGACTGATCGGACTGGGAACACAGGGCGAGAAACGGACGGGATCGACTGCTGAACCGACGTGGACGGGGGCGACTACCAGGCAAACCGCTTGTTGCGGCGGCGGTGGATGCCGTTGGCAGACGTCGGACGGCTGCCGGACCGGGCGTAGCGGGGCTGCGCGGTGCGGCGGGATTCGTGATCGCTCTCGCGGCGATCGCGGATGCGCTGCGACGAGTAGTCGAGGTTCATTTCGTCGGCATGGTTCGGGGCTGACATGGTGAGCTTCTCCTTGACTGAATGGGGCTGAACGGGGCTGAAAAAGTCGTTGTGTGAAAACTAAAACCGCGGGATCACCAGGCACCGGCGAAGGTCGGAGCACCGGCACGGAGGCGACGGGCCTCCACGCAGAGGCTCGTCAGGCTGTCGCCATCGCACACGCCGGGCAGATAGAGCCATGCGCCCAACTGACGGGCCCAGAGCTCCTCGTCGACGTTGTCTTCCGAGCCGCAGATCACCAGCAGCGTGCCCGGTCGGGCAGCCAGTTCTTCCGCGATCTCGATCGTGTCGTTCACGCGGTCGCCGAGCGGCACGGCGATGTCGACGATCGCCAACTGAAAGTCGCGGTCGACGGCCTGGCGAAGATCACTAGTCGTTGCGGGCGACGCACATTCGAGCCATCCGGCGAGTTCAACAGCCGCTTCAAAACGGCTGCGACGCGACGCATCGCCCGACACTACCAGGCAGTCGAGAAGTCCGGCCCGGCGGACACCACGCGGGCTGACCGCGTCGGCCGACTTGGGCGTCATCACTTCCGACGCGATACCTACTGCTGCAACCATCATCATCGTGCACCTCCTTTGGATCTGCTTGCTTCGCCTTGCGGCACAAGAAGGAAATGCACAGCGCGTGCCAAACAGCGCCGCAGGAACATGCGCGGTGCGCAAGCGGCTTGTCGCACGGCACTTGCGGCCAAAAGAATTTTTTTGGCGCGGGGAAAACGGCCGGCGGTCGACTCACCATGGTGGTGATGCCAATTCACGCCGCGGCGGCCCGAACGCGAGAAGAGCCCTTGTTTCCAAGGGGCTCAGGCACTTCCTCACCAGAGTGGTGAGGTCTCACCAGAACGGTGGCTGCTTTACCGGTCCGGGAAATTCAGCACGCGATGGACCAAGCGGTCGGCGGTAATCGGCCCCCAGTGGCGGGAATCACGGCTGCCTGATGGAAAATCGCCGAGCACGAACACGTCATCCGGCCCGAGACTCCACTCCGTGACCCCGTCGGCCGCCGGCCGGTGCAGGATGTCGCGCCAGACGGAAAGCCTGTCGATCGTGATCACGGCGTCTGCACCATCCTGCTTGAATGCCGGCTCGAGCCGGCATTCGAGCAGGGGTGGGTGGTCCGGCACTGCGTCGCCAGCGGGCCAGTGCCGGGCGATACTCCACTCGGCCGGTGCGCCGCCAGGGAGAGCGGCACGCTGTGTCACAGCACCGCGTGCTCCAGGAGGCACGGGCCAGGCTACGGGCCAGGCGGCAGCCACAAACCGGCCGTCGAGCCGGCCAGCAACGAGGACAAACTGTCCGGAGGCTGTGGGCGTGAATCGAGCCGCCCGCGCATCGACCGAGAGGATCACCCCCGCAGGCATTGCCGGGCTCACCTGCAGGGTGACGATGGCGGCGATCCCGACATCATGTACGGGCAATAACAGCCGGCGTTCCTCCGGCGCGAAGGCGGCGTCATCGAGAATCGGGGCCTCCACGAGCAGGCGGATCACGCCCGCGGACGAGCGCTCTTCCACGACGGCCACGGGCGTTGCGATCTGGGTGAGCACGGGGGGAGGCGTGAGCAGCCGTGCGCCGTCGATGGACAGATCGCCGGCCGCGATCCCGACGCGTTCGCCCGGCAGGCCCACGAGCCGCTTGATGGTGCTGCTGCCGTCCGGCGCCTGCACGATCCAGCGGTCGAACCGTCGGCGGCGCCGCAGGCTGTCGAGCGCTGGAAATGCCCCGCTCGCCACGACATCGCCAGGGAGCAGTCCCGGCGCCATCGACAGGCCGTCGACCTCCCAGCGAAGCGGCCGGGCCGCGAGCAGCGCTAGCGCAGCTAGGGCCACAACGGTCACGATGATCGGCAGACGACGAGGCATGTCGGTCAGTATCGCAGGGCCGCAGACGGGCAGAAGCCCGTCCCGATCCTGTTCGGCACGGCCCGGGCCAGGCCCGGAGGGCCGGGTTGAAGCCAGCCACCGGATGTTTCCCGTGAAGCCACCTGCTGGGGAGGCGAGGCCGGAAGTGCAGCGCGAAGGAGACTTCTGCCGCCGGCGACCAATGCGGGTGAGCGGCACGGCGGCACAGACGAGGTCATGGCTTGGGGGCGCGGCGGCGGATTTCGAGGAGCACGCTCTCATTGTCGCTACCCCGGATCGGCCAGGCGGCGATGCGCCGGACTGTGACCTTCTTCACGAAGCCCTTGTGCCGGGCCTCCCCTTTCTCGTCCTCCCACCGGGGACCCTTGATGACGAGCAGCCGGCTGTAACTCTCGCACAGCGGCTCGAACCAGCCGAGGAGTTTGATCAGCGGCGCCACCGCCCGAACGACGAGTGTGTCGAAGCGGTTCTTTCCGGTGGCCGCTTTGATCACGATCCCCTGCGCCGCCCCCTCATGCACCGGGATCGCGAGGCCGCTCTCGGCCACGATCTCGCGGACAGCCTTCGCCTTTTTGGCCACGCTGTCGCAAAGCTCGACCCGGAGGTCGGGGCGGAGAATGGCGAGGATCACGCCCGGCACGCCGCCGCCGGTGCCGACGTCGAGCACGTGCTCGTTCGCGGCCAGGTGCGGGGCGATCGCCACGGCATCGGCCACGTCGCGGGAGACGAATTTCTCGACGTCCGTGTGCCGGGTGAGATTCAGCCGCTCGTTCCAAGACCAGAGGCTCGCCGCATAGGCGGCGAGCCTCTGGGTGGATTCGGATGGCACCGCAAGGCCCAGGCGCTGCGCTTCGTCGGCAATCGCCCGGGCAAGCTCTTGGTGCATCACTTGATGAACAGCATTTCGCGGTAGGTCGGCAGCGGCCAGAGATCGTCGGGCAGGATGACCTCCATCTGATCGGCCGTTTCCCGCAGGGCGACCATCGCCGGAATCACGTCGTCGTGAAAGTGCTTCACCTCGGCCCGCAGATCGGCCGCTCCGTGGTGGCTGAGCGTCTTTTCGAGCGACTCAATCCGCCCCTCGAACTCGCCCACGAGTTTGGTGAGCTTGTCGAGCGTGCCCATGTGCACGGGCTTTCCCAACGTCTGCAGTTTCGACGCCGTGTCGACCAGTTCGCCCTGGTAGCGGTATCCCGCCGGCAGAATCATCGTCTTGGCGATCTGCACGGCCGAGGCGGCCTCGGTGTTGATGTCCTTGCAGTACCGCTCCATGTAGATGTCGTACCGACTCCGCATCTCCCGCTCGGAGAGCACGCCATACTTCTCGAAGAGGGCGATGTTCTTCGGCGCGACGAGCACATCGAGAGCCTCGGGGGTGGCCTTCAGATTCGGCAGGCCGCGTCTCTTGGCCTCGTCGTGCCATTCCTGCGAGTAGCCGTTGCCGTTGAAGATCACCGCCTTGTGATCGGAGACGATCTTCTGCAGCAGCTTTTCCACCGCGGCGGGGAGCTTGCCGATGTCGCCACCGGTCACCTTCTCCAGTTCGGTGGCGATGTAGTCGAGGCTTTCGGCCACGATCGTGTTGAGCGCCACGAGTGGACCGGCGATCGACTGGCTCGAACCCACCGCCCGAAACTCGAACTTGTTGCCCGTGAATGCGAACGGGCTCGTGCGGTTGCGGTCCCCGGCATGCTTCGGCAGCGAGGGCAGCGTGTCGACGCCGACGGTCAATGTGCCGCTCGACTTGGAGCTCGTCGCCTTGCCCTTCTCGATCTGCTCGAAGACGTCGGCGAGCTGATCGCCGAGGAAGATCGAGATGATGGCTGGCGGGGCCTCATTGGCACCGAGCCGGTGATCATTGCCGCTGGCCGCGACGACCGCCCGCAGCATGTCGGCGTGGAGATGCACGGCGCGGATGACCGCCGCGCAGAACACGAGAAACTGCATGTTGGCGTGCGGAGTCTCGCCCGGCTCGAGGAGGTTTCCCAGCTTGCAGCCGATCGACCAGTTGACGTGCTTGCCCGACCCATTGATGCCCGCGAAGGGCTTTTCGTGCAGCAGGCAGGCCATGCCGTACTTCTGTGCCACCCGCGTCAGCATCTGCATGATCGACTGCTGGTGGTCGGTGGCGATGTTGGCGTTTTCGTAGAGGGGAGCGATCTCGTACTGGCTCGGCGCCACCTCGTTGTGCCGGGTTTTCACCGGCACGCCGAGCTTGAAGAGCTCCCGCTCCGCGTCGAGCATGCAGGCCAGCACCCGCTCCGGGATGCTGCCGAAATACTGGTCTTCAAACTCCTGTCCCTTGGGCGGCTTGGCACCGAACAGCGTGCGGCCCGTCATCACGAGGTCGGGGCGGGCAAAGAAGAAATTGCGATCGATCAGGAAGTATTCCTGCTCCGGCCCGCAGGAGGCCGACACCTGGCCGATATCCTTGTGGCCGAAGAGGGCGAGCACGCGGCGGGCCTGCTTGTCGATGGCCTGCATCGACCGCAGCAGCGGCGTTTTCTTGTCGAGCGCCTCGCCCGTCCACGAGCAGAAGGCCGTGGGGATGCAGAGGGTGGTGCCGTTGGGATTATCGAGGATGTAGGCGGGGCTGGTCGGATCCCAGGCGGTGTAGCCACGGGCCTCGAACGTGGCCCGCAAACCGCCCGAGGGGAAGCTCGACGCGTCGGGCTCGCCCTGGATCAGTTCCTTGCCGGAAAATTCAGCGATCGCGTCGCCGTCGCCGGTCGGCGTGAGAAAACTGTCGTGCTTTTCGGCGGTGAGGCCCGTCAGGGGATAGAAGACGTGGGCGTAGTGCGTGGCCCCCTTTTCGATCGCCCAGTCCTTCATGGCCAGCGCCACGGCGTCGGCGATGTTGGGGTCGATCGGCTTGCCCTGCTTGATCGTCGCCTGCAACGCCTTGTAGACGCTTTTCGGCAGGCGATCCTTCATCACCGAATCGCTGAAGACGTTGGCCCCGAAAATCTCGCTCGTGGGCGTCTCGCGGAAATTCCAGGCGTGGCCGTTCGACTTGTAGTTGTTGATGGCGGCAACAGCGCTGGCACGGGCGGAAGTCATGGCAAGGTCCTTCTTTTCAGGGCGCAGTCAGGGCGCAGGATGGGCGTGATCAAGCACAACGTCCGCCGCAGCCAGAAGGAAGATTTCATGCGGAGAACGTCGACTCATGAGAGTCTTTTGGCAGCGTAGCGGCCGGGAAGAGGCAGTTCAAGTAGCGGCCCCGGGAATCCGTCCGCGCGAATTTCTCGCGGGCTCCGGAACCCCCGATCGGCGGGAGCTTGGGGCTACCGGGCGGCGGTTGCCCGCGGCTGCGGCCGCGGCGTCGGCCGCGCGGTTTCGCGGCCCCGGCCGGTGGGCTGGGCGGCATTCCTGATCGCAGGCTGTGCGGTCGACCGGCGGGCGACCTCGACCGCGGCGTCGACGACAGGATCGCTGACCGCGACACCGCCGGCTGCGGCAGTCAGCGACACGCCGTCGACCGGCTTGGCGACGGAATGCACGGCCAGGTGGGGTTCGACGCCCACGCCGCTGTAGGGATGGCCGTTGGGCGAGTAGAACTTCGCCGTCGTCAGCCGCATGCCGACGCCGGCCACCTCGAGCGGGAAGATGCCCTGGATCGAACCCTTGCCATAACTCTTCGAGCCGACGATCGTGCCGCGGGCGTGGTCGCGGATGGCACCCGCGAAGATCTCGCTCGAACTCGCCGAGTCGCCGTCGATGACGACGACCAGCGGCATCCGCCAGGTGCCGGGACGAGTGGCCGTGTAGTTGAAGTCTTCCTCCGGGCTCCGGCCCCGGGTCGCTACCACGAGACCCCGCTCGAGGAAGAGATCGGCCACGTCGACGGCCGCGGACAGCAGACCGCCGGGATTGCCCCGCAGGTCGATGATCAGCGACCTCATGCCGGCCGCATCGAGCCGCCGCAGGGCCGCTTCGAGGTCGGCGGCGGTCGTCTTCTGAAAGGTCGAGATCTTGAGGTGCGCGACGCCCGCGGCGGGATCGACCATCCGCACGTCCTCGATGCTCGGCACCTCGACATGCTCGCGACGAACCGACACGGCCCGGGCCGGGGAAGGCGCCCGCAGCACCGCGAGCGTGGCAACCGATCCGGCCGGGCCCTGGAGCAGTTGTGAGGCCTGATCCACGGTCATCCCGCCGATCGATCGGCCGCCCACACCCACCAAGTGATCGCCCGCCCGGATGCCGGCCCGTTCCGCCGGGCTTCCTGGAATCACGTGCACCACGAGCAGGCCGTCGCTGGCCGCCTTGAGTTCCACGCCGAGACCGACGAAGTTGCCCTCGATCTGGGCGTACAGATCGTCGAGCTGGCCGGTGGTGAGAAACGCCGAGTATTCATCGAGTCCACCCATGGCCGCCGCGGTCATCTCCATCAGCGCGACGGCGGGAGCGATGCCGAGCGACGAATGGGCGATGCGGCCGATCCAGGCGGCGAGCGCCTCGGCGTCGGCCTGCGTGGCAACCGTGCGGCCGCCGAGAAGCTGCGTGACCTGCTCGCGGTAGAGCATCCGCCGCTCGGGAGTGGCGTGGGGGGCGTGGATCGAGACGAAAAGCGGGTCGTCGATGGCGATATCCATCGCCAGACTGCCCCGCGAAACGAGCCGCGCAAAATCGGGCGCCTCGACGTGGTGGGAGGCGATCCGGGCGAGCACCTCGGAGTAGACCCGCCGGGCATCGGCTTCCGTGAGCTTCGTCAGTTGGGTGCGGAAGGCGTTTTCGGTGTGCCGCTTCGCCAGATCGCAGTGAATCTTGGCCAGGTCATACCGCTGCTGGAGTTCCGGGGCGAGCGTCCCTTTGCGGGCCGCCATCTCACAAACGCTGACCACGTCGGCCCAGCGCCGTTCCCCTGCCAAAAGCGTGGTCTTGGAGGCGAGATCTTCGTGGGCCTGCCCAAACGCCACCCCTGCGGCGGACAGCAGCCAGATCGCGAGCAGCTGAAACTGCAGGGAACGGCCGCCAAAAAGACGGCCGATCGAGGATGAGGCAAGCGTCGAGGGCTGGACGACGTTCACGAGTGCAATCCGTTCGCGGGAGCCGCATCCTGTCGCGGCAGGCAGCGGTCTCTCCGTTGACCGCCTGCGATTATGGATCACATTTCGGGGCTGGTCAAAAAACCGGTGTGGCGGGAAAAGAACCGGCCGGCATTGTGAGAAGAGACACATTGGTAGGATGGATGCCACAGAGGCGGCAGTCTTTCCATGACCAGCACAACCGATCCAACCAGCCAGTCCGGCACCCCAGCGCCAGCCGACCCACAGCACACGCAAGTGCTGCTCGATCGCGTGCGGCAGGGGGACGGGGCCGCGGTCAACGGGCTGCTTGAACGGCATCGCGAGGCCATTCGGCGGATGATCGACCGCCGCATGGATCGGGCGGTGCAGCGGCGGGTCGACGCCAGCGACATCGTGCAGGATGTGATGATCGAGGCCAACCGGCGGTTGGGTGATTACCTCGCCAACCCGACGATGCCCTTCCAGCTCTGGCTGCGACACATGGCACGGGACCGGTTGATTGATGCCCATCGGCGGCATCGCGTCGCCTCGACCCGCAGCGTCGACCGCGAGGTGGCCTTGCCGACGGCCGACGGCTCCGGTGATTCCCGGCCCGACGTGCTCGGGCAGTTTGCCGATCGCGAACTCACCCCCGCGGCCGCCGCCACCTGGCACGAGCTCGAGCGGCGGTTTGCCGCAGCGGTCGAACAGCTCGAGGACGCCGACCGCCAGATCGTGCTCCTCCGGCATTTCGAGCATCTTTCGACCGCTGAGGCCGCCGACGCCCTCGGGCTTTCGAAGGCCGCCGCGGGGATGCGCTACCTGCGGGCCATGCGGCGGCTCCGCGTCCTGCTCGACGGCGGGGATGGCGCCTAGCATTCCCCAGATTCCTCACAGCATCCGCAGCCGGTCAACGTGCTCCATGGTTCCTCCCGCCAACAGTCCCGCGATCACGCCATCTTTTGGCCGGGTCCGCGCCGTCGACGTGCCGCTGGCAGCGGAGCAGGAGGAGCGGCTCGCCACGCTGCTTGACGAGCTCTCCGAGACGGAGCATGCGTTGGCTCATGGGCGGCTCGAGCAGCTGTCCGCGCTGCACCCCGACCTCGCGAGCCAGCTCCGCGAGCTCTTCGCCGCCATGCTCGTGACCGACGCGGTGGCACTGGAGTCGACGATCCTGTATTCCGGCACGTCGACCCGCAGCCCCGAGCCGCCGACCTTGGTGCACGGCGTTCCCGCGAGCGAACTGCCGCAGTTCGTGCCCGGCGTGACCGCTTTGCCGGCGACGCTCGGAGATTACGAGCTGCTCGAGGAGATCGGCCGCGGAGGCATGGGAGTTGTCTACCGGGCCACCCAGAAGAGCCTCGGTCGGACGGTGGCGCTCAAGATGCTCCTCCGCCGCGATCTGGCCAGCGGCGCGGATCTCGCCCGGTTTCGCAGCGAGGCGGCGGCGGCCGCGCATCTCGATCACCCGGGGATCGTTTCGATCTTCGAGGTCGGCGAAAGCGACGGGCATCCCTTCTACAGCATGCGGTTCATCGAGGGGACGACGCTCGCCAAGCAGTTGGCGCTGGGAACGATCTCACCGCGGGACGGGGCCGCGCTGTTGGCCAGAGTGGCCGATGCCGTGCAGGCGGCGCACGACCGCGGCGTGCTCCACCGCGATCTCAAGCCGTCGAACATCCTGATCGACGCCGCGGGCCGGCCGCATGTCACCGACTTCGGCCTTGCCAAGCGGCTTGAGGCCGATCAATCCGTGACGCACACCGGCGCCATCCTCGGCACGCCCTGCTACATGTCGCCCGAACAGGCCGCCGGCAGCCGCGGCGACGTCGGGCCGACGAGCGATGTCTGGAGTCTGGGGGCGATCCTCTACCAGATGCTCACGGGCCGGCCGCCCTTTCAGGCCGCGAGCCCGATGGACACGCTCCTGGCGGTGCTCGAAAACGATCCCCCCGCCCCCCGCACCGTGGTGGCGGGCGTGAACCGCGACCTCGAGATGATCGCGCTGAAGAGCCTGCAGAAGCCGCAGGAGCTGCGGTATGCCTCGGCCGGCGCCCTGGCCGCCGACCTGCGGGCCTTTCTGGCCGGCGAGACGATCGCCGCCCGCCGCGGCGGGCTCGCCGACATCGCCGCCCGGCTCTTCCGCGAAACGCACCATGCGGTCGTGCTCGAAAACTGGGGCCTGCTCTGGATGTGGCACTCCGTCGTGCTGCTCGGCCTCTGCGTGACGACCGACGTGCTCGCCTGGCAGGGCGTCACGACCCGCTGGCCGTATCTGGTGCTCTGGGCCGGAGGGCTCGCGCTCTGGGCGCCGATCTTCTGGGCGCTGCGGCATCGCACCGGCCCGGTGACGGCCGTCGAGCGACAGATCGCCCACGTCTGGGGCGGCAGCGTGATCGCGAGCATCATGCTCTTCTGGGTCGAGGCGCTCCTCGACCTGCCCGTGCTCACGCTCTCGCCGGTGCTCGCGCTCCTGGCCGGGCTCGTCTTCTTCGCAAAGGCGGGGATCCTCTCCGGTGCGTTCTACATTCAGGCGGCGGTGCTCTTCGCGACGGCGCTGGTGATGTGCCTGGTGCGCACCGAGTCGCAGCAGGACATCTCGCACGTGATCTTCGGCCTCGTCAGCGCCGCCTGCTTCTTCGTGCCGGGCCTCAAGTATTTCCGGCAGCGCGGCCGATCTGCCTGATCGCGGTTGCGAACCGTCACGGCGCTGGCGAAAAGGGAGGGGACTGGCTCGTGTTCCGCAGGAACAGGTGCCTGTGCCAATCCTGTTCGGCACGGCGATTGCACCCCGAGTAGGACAGGCTTCAGCCTGTCATCCCCTGTCCTGCCCTCGCCTGTTCCGCCGTGCCGCATTGGTCGCCGGCGGCAGAAGTCTCCTTCGCGCTGCATTTTCTCCGTTGACGACCTACGGAGCTGCCGACCCCAGAAGGTCGAAAATGCAGACGCTCGTCGAGCTTCAGCCGACCGACTCCTCACAGGTGACTTCAAGCAAATCCGCGGCGATCAGCCGATGAAGAGCGTCGCGAGCCAGTAGAGGCCGCCGGAGAGGGCCATCGCCACCGGCAGCGTGAGGATCCAGGCCAGGGCGATCTCGCGGACAGTTTCCGGCTGGATGCCCGAATTGTTGGCCCACATCGTGCCGGCCACGCCGCTGGAGAGCACGTGCGTGGTGCTCACCGGCATGCCGAGCGAGTCGGCCAGGCCGATCGTCGTGGCGGCGACCAATTCGGCCGCGCCCCCCTGGGCATAGGTGAGGTGTGTCTTGCCGATCTTCTCCCCCACTGTTTTCACGATCCGTTCCCAGCCAAACATCGTGCCGAGTCCGAGGCAGACCGCCACGCCCATCACGACCCATTCCGGCACGTATTCCACCGGCTTGGCCAATTGGCCGGCGAGGCTCTTGAGCACCTTGCGGCGGTCCTCGGCCAGCGAATCGCCGAACTGCCGCAGCAGCGTGCGGACCGAGGCCCCGAGCTCCACCAGTTGCGTCCGCAGTTTCCAGCGGTCGTCGGCCTGCAGGTCATCGAAACTCGTCCGGCCGTCGAGGCTCGCGAGCACGTCCTGCACCAAGGGCAGAGGATCGAGCGTGGCGAGGACGACGTCGTTGCCGGGATACGGGTCGACGATGTTCTCGATCATTTCCGACTCGAGCACGGCCGCAGCGGCCACGCTGCTGCTCCGCGAGATCTGCTCCACCCGCGACTCGGCCCGGTGACGGTCGCGAAGCGCGTTCATCATCAGCGCCAGCTGCGGCTCGGAGAGCTCCGCCTCCAGCTTCCGGGCCGCCGCGACCGTGGCAGTGATCTCCGCCGATGACGTGTTCATGTTGAGCGCGTAGGTCGCCGGCACGATGCCGATGAGCACGAGCATGATCAGCCCCATTCCCTTCTGGCCGTCGTTGGAGCCGTGCGCGAAGCTCACGCCGGTGCAGGTGCCGATGAGCAGGGCCCGGATCCATAACGGGGGCGGCGCGTCGCCATGCGGCGGCTCATAGAGTTCCTTCGCCGGGATCAGTCTGCGCGACAGGAGCAGCAGGCCCGCCGCCAGGCCGAAGCCGACGAGCGGCGAGAGAACCAGCGCCATGCCGACCTCGCTCGCCTTGTGCCAGTTGATTCCCTTGAAGACGGAGCCGTGCTCGAGCCAGGCATTCATCATGCCCACGCCCATGATCGAGCCGATCAGCGAATGCGAACTCGAGGCCGGCAGGCCGCGGTACCAGGTGGCGAAATTCCAGATGATCGCTGCGCCCAGGAGCGACAGCACCATCGCCAGCCCACGCCCCGTCTTGATGTTGATGAGCAGATCGACCGGCAGCAGGTGCACGATGCTGAAGGCGACGCCGATGCCGCCGGCATGCACGCCGATGAAGTTCCAGAGGCCGGACCAGATCACGGCCGGCGTCGGCTTCAGCGACTTCGTGTAGATGACGGTGGCCACCGCATTGGCCGTGTCGTGAAAGCCGTTGATCACCTCGAAGCCGAAGGCGATCACCAGCGCCACCAAAAGCAGGATCATCTGCCCGCCGCCGAGGCCGCCCAACGCATCGAAAAGTTCCATGCTCCGCCACTCCCTGCGGCCGCCATCGGCCCGATCGAAAGCCTCGAGCCGTCGCTGAACTGACGGTGGCTGAACTTAGGTGGCGCCCGTGCCCCACACAAGCGGCCGGCGGTTGCACATCGAATTCTCACAGTGCGAGGATTCGTCGCACGATTCGGAGAGCCCGGCCCAAACATTTAGCCGTTGCTCGGCCGCAGGCGAACACGGCCGGCGGCTGGGACGTATAACAAGTTCCCCGAAGAGGTACGACAACCCCGATGGCCAAAGGCAACCGACTCCGGGTCGAACGGCGGTTTGCCGGCTCGACCGTCACCTACATGCACCACGGCATCGACGTCGGTGACGGCACCGTCGTACATGCCCGGCCCGCGAATTTTTCGCGGCCGCTCGCCGGCGGCAGCGTGGTGCGGACGAGCCTGGCCGAATTCGCGGGCGGCAGCCCGGTGCTCGTCACCACGGAGCCACAGGCGGCTTTTCCGCCTGAAGAGATCGTCGATCGGGCCCTCTCCCACGTCGGCCGCGACGGCTACTGCCCCATGGTCGACAACTGCGAGCACTTCGTGACCTGGTGCGCGACCGGCGCGCGGGCGAGCCGCCAGGTGGAGATCGTGATCGGGCGGATCGGCAGTGCCGCGAAGCGGGTGGCGGCCGCCGTGTCGGCGCGGGTGGCGGCCGGGGCTGCCGAACGGCTGGTCGTGCGGACGGCCGTTGGCACGTCGATCCGCGTGGGGCTCAAGACGCTCGTGCCGGCGGCGATCGTCGCCGAAGGGGCAGCGCTGGCCGCGGAATGGACGGCACATCAGGCCGGGAGGTCAGCCGCGGAGAGCCGCATGGCGGGCGAGTCGGCGGGGCTCGCCACGAGCGCTGCAACGCTCGCGCTGGCGGGCATCCCGGGCGGACCGGCCGGCATGGTGGGCGGTGCGCTCGCCGGCGCCGCGATCTGGGCTGGCGGCTCGCTGGCGTTTCATGTTTGGAATCACTCCGCCGGCCGGAGTTCCGCGTCCGGCACGCGGTAGTGCAGGCAGACCCAGTCGGCGGCCTGTGAGCGCTCCGGCCGCCCGAGCCGCGGGTCAAGCACGTCGCGGACACGTTGCTCGCGATCGGCCAGGATGCCGCCCAGGATCAGGTGGTCGCCGGTTCTCGCGATCAGGGCGTCGGCGAGGTCGACGATCGTGTCGGCGAACAGGTTTGCGAGCACGATGGTCCAGCGGCCCGGCACGGCATCGAGGGGCGTGGTGTCGAACGACACGTTCAAGCCATTGCGGACGGCTTGAGAACGGGCATCTTCGACCGCGACTGGGTCGTGGTCGATGCCGTAGGCGTCGGCGCCGAGATGGGCCGCCGCCAGCGCGAGGATTCCGGAGCCACAGCCGACATCGAGCACCCGCTCGCGGGGCGTCGCGCCGAGGAGGGAGACGAGCCGCTCGAGAACCAGACGCGTGGTCGCATGTTGGCCCGTTCCAAAACCCTGCCCGGGCTCGATGATCAGTGCTCCCGGCTCCGTTTCCCAGGGCGGCGTGACAGCGAGTCGGCCGAAGCGGAGAACGGGAAAGTGGATTCGCCACGCCGTGGACCAGTCCTCGTCGGGGACCGCCTCCCAGCGGGCGGCAGCGGCACGCGGCAGACACGCCTCGGCTGCCGCGCGGACGGCCTCGTTCGGCGCCTCGAACCAGGCCCGCAGGCGAACGGTGCGGGCGGGCGGTGCAGGTGGGCCGATGTCCCACGTCTGACGCGGCGTCGGCTCGATGCCAGCGTCGCCCTCCTCGGCAACCCCGGCGGCGCCGAGGTTGAATATCGCCGAGGAGACGCCGGAGAAGCGTCGCCGGGCCAGACCATCGACGACGAGAGATACCCAGTGAGCCATCGGCAGGTTCTCAATCCTTCGTGGGAAAAGTGGCTTTCATTTTTCCCGTCAGGATTTGTAATCACTCAGCGAGCCCGGATCCCAAGACACCCGCAGAGCGTTGAGGACGGCGACCACGTCGATCGCCTCCTGGAGCAGGGCGCCGGCCGCCGGGGGTAGGAGGCCCGCCGCGGCGAAGCCCATGCCGACGAGGCTCGCGGCCATGCCGCCGACGGCGCTTTGCAGCGCGACGTTCCGCAGCCGCCGGCCGATATGAAAGAGCTCGTCGACCCGCTCGAGCGCCGAATCCATCACCACGGCGCCCGCCGCCTCGCTCGTGACGTCGCTCGCCGTGCCCATCGCGATGCCCACCGTGGCGGCGGCGAGCGCGGGAGCGTCGTTGATGCCGTCGCCGACGAATACCGTCGGCGCGAGCTTTGTCGCCTCCTCGACGAGCCGCAGTTTGCCCTCCGGCTGGATGCCCGCATGCACCTCCTTGATGCCGACGATGTCGGCGAGCCAGCGGACCTCGCTCTCGCGGTCGCCGGAAACCAGCATCACCCGCGTGAGTCCGTGCGCCGGCTTCAGGTGGCTCACGAACGTGGCGCCGTCCGCCCGGGGCGAATCGCGAAACCGCAGCAGCCCGGCTGTGCGGCCGTCAATCACGACCACACACTCCAGGCCGCCCGCCACCGCGGGCAGTTTTTCTACGCCGGCAGGATCCACCTGCGGAAGTTTCTGGCGGCTGGTGATGGCGACGGCATGCACGGCGGCGGCGCCGTTGAGCCGCTGCACGCGGCCGATCAGCCCGTGTCCCGGCTTCTCGGCGAGCTCCTCGACCTCGAGCAGCCGCACCGACTGTTCGGCGGCCGCCTGCACGACGGCCGCGGCCAGGGGATGCTTCGAATAGCTTTCGAGGCTGGCGGCCACCGCCAGAAGATCCGCGCGGCTCCAGCCGTCGAACGTGACGACATCGACGAGCTTGGGCGTGCCGTAGGTGAGCGTGCCGGTCTTGTCGAAGATCGCGGTGCGGCAGGTGTCGAGCCGCTCGAGAATCGCAGGGTCGCGGATCACGATCCCACGCTTCGCCGCCAGCGACACGGCGCCGATGATCGCCACCGGGATCGCAATCAACAGCGGGCAGGGGGTGGCGACGACGAGCACGGCGAGAAACCGCGTGGCGCTGCCGCTGAAGTACCAGGCGGCCGCGGCAATCGCGACGGCCAGCGGCGTATAGAAGGCTCCGAGGGCATCGGCGAGCCGGCGCAGCTGCGGCCGCCGCTCCTCGCTCGTCCGCAACACGTCCATGATCTTGGCATAGCGGCTGTCGGCAGCCACCCGATCGGTGCGGACCTCGAGCGCGGCCTGGCCGTTGATCGAGCCGGAGAGCACGTTCGAGCCCGGCGCTTTCGCCATCCGGTAGGGTTCGCCGGTGAGATAGCTTTCGTCCATCGAGCCCCGGCCCGACACCACCGTGCCGTCCACGGGGCAGATCTCGTGGGGCAGCACCACGATCACGTCGCCGACGGCCACCTCGGAAAGCGTGATGTCGGTGAGCCCCGCGGACGTCTTCCGGTGGGCGAGCGTCGGCATGCGACGGGCGAGCGCATTGAGCACGTCGCCCGCCCGGCTCACGGCCCGCGATTCGAGCGCCTCACCACCCGAGAGCATGAGCACCACGAGCACACCGGCCAGATACTCGCCGAGCAGGATGCTCGTGATGATCGAGATGCCGGCGAGCAGGTCGGAGCCGAACGTGCCGGCGAAGAGCTTCCGGAGTAGATCCCAGACGAGCGGCAGGCCGCCGAGGACGAGCATTGTCACCAGCGGCAGATCAGCGAGCGTGAGGCCGCGGCCGGGGAAGAACCGCCCCGGATCGAGCGGCCCGAGGTCGAGCGGCTGGCCGCCCTGGCCCGACCATGTGATGACCCCCCAGACGACAAGCGCCACGATCGACGCGACGGCGATCGTTTCGTTGACGGGAAAGCCGCGGTCATGCCGAGACGCCGGATCGTGGGGTGTGGCCATGGAGTCGTGCTGCCGCCTTGTTTTTTTCTAGCTGTGCATGCGGGGGAGGGGATCGCCCGTGGCAATGATCGCGGCCTCCGCGGCGGCGAGCCAGTGGAGCCGTTCTCGTACGGCCTCTTCGGCCGCGAAGTCGCAGGCCAGCCGCACGTAGGTGCTGTGGTGCCGCGCCTCCGACTCAAACAGGCCACGGTAAAAATCGCGGAGCTCCTGATCGGCCACATGGTCGGCCAGCAGCGCAAACCGCTCACAACTCCGCGCCTCGATGAGGCCGGCCACGAGCAGCCGGTCGACCGCCCTGCCCGGCTCCTCCTTGCGGATTAATTCGTGCAGCCGCTGCCCATAGCTGCTCGGCGTGAGTTTTTGAAACGGGATGCCACGCCGCTCGAGCAGGTCGAGCACCAGCCGAAAATGCTCGAGTTCCTCGTTGACGATCTCCGTCATCGCGCGGGCGAGCGCGACGTTGTCGACATAGGAGAAGAGCAGGTTCATCGCCACGCCGGCGGCCTTCTTCTCGCAGTGGGCGTGGTCGATGAGTATCTGGTCGAGGGAGGTGTCGACCTGGGCGAACCAGCGGGCGGCGGAGGCGGATTGCAGGCTGAGCATCGTGTCTGATTGCCGGGGCGGGGTGGAAGGTGCATCATACCGGCTCACGAAAGGAACCCGCCCCAGCGGCCGGAACGCCCCGCATGATCGCCTTCGACCGCCCCGAACCGCCGCCGCGCAAGCCCGATCGCAACGTGCTCGGCCTGCCGCTGGCTCCCTGCTCGCGGGATCCCCTCACCGGATTTTTCCGCGACGGCTGCTGCCGCACGGGGCCCGGCGATGTCGGCGTGCACACCGTCTGCGCGGTGATGACGAAAGATTTTTTGAAATTCACGGTGGCCGCCGGCAACGACCTGGTCACGCCGCGACCGGAGTGGGATTTCCCGGGGCTCGTCGAGGGCGACCACTGGTGCCTCTGCGCCGAGCGCTGGCTCGAGGCGGCCCAGGCGGGGCGGGCGCCGCCGGTGGTGCTCGAGGCGACGCACGAGAAGTCGCTCGATGTCGTGCCGTTCGAACTGCTCAAGAAACACGCCGCACCGCCAGCGTGAAGACGGCGACACCATGAACGCCGCGCTGCTCCCATGACTGCCCTGCTCCCGTTAGTCATCGGCCTCGTTGCGCTCCTCTATGCCTCCGTCGGGCACGCCGGCGCGACGGGCTACATCGCGGTGATGACGCTCCTCGGCCTCGCGCCTCAGGTGATCCGCCCCACGGCGCTGCTGCTCAACGTGATCGTGGCGACGATCGCCACCGTTCAATTTTTCCGGGCCGGTCATTTTCGCTCCGGCCTCTTCTGGCCGCTGGCGGTGGCGAGCGTGCCCTGCGCGGCGATCGGCGGGGCGATCGACCTGCCGACGGGAGCGTTCGAGGCGCTCGTGGGCGTCGTGCTGCTCCTGTCGGCCATCCAGATCGTTCGCGCTGCGCTGCACCGGCAGGAGGCTGGCGTGGAGGAGGCGAGCGCGACCGCCGAAGGGCCGCGACCGCTCACTGCAATGCTGCTTGCGGCCCTCGGTGGGGCGATCGGCCTGCTCTCCGGGCTCACCGGTGTCGGCGGCGGCGTGTTTCTCACGCCCGCCCTGCTGGCGCTGCGGGCCGCACCCGTGAAGCAGATCGCGGCGATCACGGCCCCCTTCATCCTGCTGAACTCTCTCGCCGGCCTCGCCGGGGGTCTGTTCGCCGGCCGGCCGCTGCCGCCCATCAGCCTGCCGGTAATCGCAGCCGCGGCCCTCGGCGGCGCGATCGGCTCGCAGCTCGGCGCCTTCCGGCTGCCGGTCCGCACACTGCGATTCCTGATGGCCGCCGTCCTCGCTTTCGCGAGCGTGAAGCTGCTCGGAATAATCTAGCGGACGATGGAAGAACTCGGCTCAGTGGGCCGAGGCCTTCGAAAACACGTTGAGCACGATGACGCCTGCGACGATCAGGCCCATGCCGAGGATTGCCGGAGCATCGAGCTTCTGGCCGAAGAAGATCCAGCCGATCGCGGTGATGAGCGTCACGCCCGCGCCGCTCCAGATGGCATAGGCGATTCCCACGGGAATGTCTTTGAGCGTCAGCGAGAGGAAGAAAAACGCGAGGCCGTAGCCGGCGATCACCAGCACGCTCGGCACGAGCTTCGTGAAGCCTTCCGAGGCGCGGAGAAAACTCGTGCCCACGACCTCCGCCACGATCGCAATCGTCAGGTAGAGCCAGTGGATCATTGGGGAGCCTTTTTCCGAGGAGACAAAGCGTCTTGCGGACCGCACCGGCCAGCGCCGCACGGCCCGCAGTGTAATACGGCTCACGGCCGGGACGGTCATAACTTGAAGCGGGCGATCGCCTGCGTCGCCCGTGGGCGGGACGACGGGTCGGCTTGCACAGACTGCTCGATGGCCTCCCGAGCCTCGGTCTTGCGTCCGAGGTGCGCCAGCGACACCCCGCGGTTGAACAACGCGATGGCGTGCCTCGGATCCACGGCCAGGGCTCGATCGCAGTCAGCGAGGGCCTCGGCGGTTCGGCCGAGATCGAGCAGCACGCAGGCGCGGTTCGCCAGGGCTTCGACGTGACGCGGCGACAATGTCACGGCCTGCGTATATGCATCGAGGGATTCGCGGACCTTCCCCTGATCCGCCCGGCTCATGGCGACGTTGAACCAGAGATCGGCGTCGCGCACACCCGCAAGGACCGCCCCGAAGACCGGCGAAGCGATGGAACGCAATTGGTTTCGCGGCGGAACGTCAGGCATGCCATGAGCCGTTCTCGGGGACGATGAAAAATTGTCGACGGCCACCGCACCCGCGTCAATCTTCTCCCTCGGCCTTCGTGAAACCGTTCCTTGCCGCCGTTGTCGTCGGTGACGGTCGTGATCCTCACGGCATGACGGCCGATATCGACCCCCATGATGTCGCGAAGAGAGGCGCGCTCGTAGCGGCCTTCGGCGTCGGTGATCGCTCGGCTCGTGCGGCCAGCACCTTCGGGGGTGAAGAGCACAAGTGCCTCCGGCCTCTGCACGGCCGGCAGTACGGGGTTCGTCGTGGCCTTCTCCTGCAAGGGCCGGGGCGTGTGTCCGTCGTGCAACGGACGCCACCTGGCACAGACGGCGGCGCATCTCGTCGATCACGTCATCCCGCCGGTGCCGCCCTCACCAAGATCTTCCTTGACGAGATCGAGCGGTCGCTGCTCACGGCCTCGGGTGTCACCGCTGCTGCCGACACGCCGAGTGCTTCCCGCCCACAGCTCGGCGGCATCTCCTTCCTGCACCGCTTCGGCTCGGCGCTCAACCATCATGTGCACCTTCACGCCTGCGTGACCGACGGCGACTCAGGGGCCATTGACGGCACCCAGTTTCGCGATCCAGCCGGCCAGCGCGTCGACCGGGCCACGATACCCACCCCCGTCGTCGAGCAGCTGGAGAACGCGATTTACGAGTTCCTGCCCTCTGGCTTCGAGATCAACGACGGCGGCCAAGGGACTCTCACGCTGGATGTTCCCACAGGCAGGATCACGCTCGCGCACCAAGAGAACTACACCGAGAGCCGTGACAGCACCCGGGAGTTCGAGCTGTAATGGCGCACCCGTATCCCCACGCTGTCAGTTCGGCACGCTCACGCTTTCGGCGAGCAGCACGTTCTTGAGGACTTGGGGCAGGATCCCGACGGTCCACGACTGGCTGGGACGTATTCAGCCCGAGAGTTGGATGCTGGGGCGGGGACATGCGTTGAACGAATAGGCCGCGTGGGTGAGGTCAGAAATCGACTTTCTCAACCTTCCCATTTTTTTCCAGATACAGCTCGTAGGCGTGCTCTCGCAGACTGAACACCTCCTCGATCACATAGCTATCCGCGGAGTGCACGGCAGACTCCACCCACGCCCTCTTCTCCGCGGGCAGATCAGCCAATGTGATCACGTTCTCGATCTCGAAGCCCTCATGCCAGACGAATTCGAACGCTAACCCCTTGTTTGCCCACTTCAGCTTTGCTTCATAGCCGTTGTCAATCGGCAGCCAGTCAATGTCAGCTCTGTTGTGCGATGCGATGGTTGCGGTCGCCGATGACAGCATGCCCAGACCAGAGAGCACCATTGCGGAATAACCGATTCGCCTGAAAGCCAGAACGCTGATTTTGCCGACGACCCACTTTGCGGACCACGCGGCCAGAACCGCTGCCATCGCGACAACTGCCCCCACAGACATGGCCTTGTAGGTCATCAGTCCAAACAAGGTGTAGAGAACCAGCTTGATGAGATGGAGCAGGATTTCGTTGGTTGCCCGGGTTGCGATGATTTCCTCTTTGGACATGCCGCAGGTGAGATAAAACCTATTGAAGAGCAGGCCCACCGCCCCCGCCAAGCCCGAGACAAACCCCACCGAGAAGCCGAGGAAAGCCAGCCGATACTTCGACGGCCGAGCGGTTTCGTGCTTCTCGCCGTTCCTGACCAGCTGGGCGATATTGCTGACCAGAAACAGGCCCATCAGCAGCTCCAAGTACATCGGATTGCAGTATTGGAGCAGCCACGCCCCCAGCCACACTGCTGGTATCGACGCTGGGACAAAGTTTCGCACGATGTCCCAGCGGATGCTCTTACGGAAGGCCACCAGCCGTGACAACGAGTTGGTTGCAGTGCCTATCGACAGCGCCGCAGGAACCGAGCTGATGGGCAGAACTCGGCTGAGGATCGGGATCAGAATCAATCCCGCTCCGCCCCCGCAGATCGTACTGAGAAGGAACGCGGCGACAGCGGTAACAAACAAGACGATCTGAATGGCCCTGACCCTCTGAGTGGCCGGCTACAAGCGGGAATCGCTCGTATTCTAGAGGGTCTGCTCCCGCCCCGATTCCCTGATTCCTGACGAATGCTCAAGGCTGGTATGTGATACGGCGCTTGCGGCAATGTGGGCACGTTCCAACTATCCAGATCGCAAGGGTATGCAGCCCAAAGCGTCATTGAGCCGGGCGACGAAGAATCCTACAAGCAGGTCGTCGTGATTCTTGCCGCCTGCCTGAGCGACTGCGATCCTCGCCCACGCCAGAAAGCAGGAAGCAAGTGGTCGATTCCAGTGCCCAAGTGAAAGGAACGTGCTATGAAATCTCCTGAACAGGTCACGGACGATGTTATGGGATCCAGCGTCGCGACCCAAGTCGTAGATGTAATACGCCATGCAGTGTTTGCTGGCGCGGTGGCTCTGCCAATGGCTCTCTTGGCTGCCGCAGACGGTTTCGAAAGCGACTCCGACTTCGCTTCGGCGGGGGAGTTGTGGCTTGATGTCCAGAACAGAATGAAGGTGGCAACAGAAAGAAATCTGTAGAAGCCGAGGCTGACGCCCGCGCTTTCATAACCCGGTCACGCTGTCAGGGGTGGCACACATCGCCAGTGCTCGCCTGATTTGGCAGCAGAAGGGACTCAGGATGAGAACCCACTGACCGGCTAGCCAGAAGCAGCAGTGACCAGAAAACCAGAGAGTGAGAGTGAAGGTGCCCAATTGGCCGTAGCGCCGACCTTAACTCGCACAACACCCCTGAAAAAAAGGAGATTCGTGCTGTGCGTTAAGGAGTTAAGGAGATTTTGCTTCCGACCCCACTCGGCGCGAATGCACGTGGCCCCTTCTCACTCGCCGGCAGGCTTACTGACGACCAAATGGCCACCACGCCAACCGCCATGTGCTGGTGTCGTCTTTGTCAGTGAGCTCAGCCGGTTCCTCGTACGAGACCTGAGCCTCGGGCAATACCTCGATCTCATCCCCGTCGACCACAACCTCGGCTACGGGGGCAGATACCAGCCGGGCTTGGACACGGCCGACAGCATGCCCGGCCACCACGGCACCGGCATAGATGGGTAATGCGACCGGTGCGACAAAGTCACCGACCGCACCACCTACATACGTGCCATAGGCCGGAAATAAGATCCGGTAGCTCTCGCGTTCCAGTTCCGACTCGTCGTTTTCTTGGGCATAGGCGATCGCGTCCCCGGTGGCGATTGCTTCTGGCCAGAGGCTTACAACGGGCAGTGCGGCACAGAGTGCATACGTGCCCGGAAGCTTTCGCCGGGTGAAGTCTTTCGCGTGCCCTCCTTCGTGCAGGGCTATAGCTGACACGTCGCTATAGAGGTGGATCGTGCCCGTAAACGGGTTGTAGTGGTCGCCGCCGATGAGACGCCCCGGCAGGATCGCTTCGCCGGCCACAGACAAAGCGCCAAGCGTGTAGCGATAGCCCCAGCCGACGGTCTTGTTGGCCCGTAGCCTCCGCCAGTCTTCCAGCGGGGCGTATTGGTTGATCCGGACCTTCACGTGGTCCAAATCGTTGTCGTCGAGATACTGGCGAATGGCCTCTTCAGTGTCCGCAGAGACGTTGTGATTCTCCACACGTCGGTCCCAGAGAATCACTTTCGAGGGGATGCCAAACACCCAGCCAACCCCGTCGAGCACAGGGCGCCGTTTGCCGCGCTCGATCGGCGAATCCTGCGTGGCCTCGACAAGCTCCGGGGCCACGTTCACGCGATCGACTTGTATTTCCCGGGGCTTCAGCCAATCAGAAGCGCAGGCATCGTCGGCGGCCGCAAGGAAAACGACGCCGACAATGATCGCGAGCGAAACCCGGCCAGACGTTCTTGGACCCATACCGCACCTTCGAATTGGGGTTCTCCAGCCACGTTCGCTAGGAGAGGTATCGGCCGGAGCGTTTCTTGAGCAATACCGGACCGCACAAAAAACGGCCGATTCCCGCTGAGCCCCGAAAGCACCCGCGGGCCTTAACTCTTTAACTCTTGTGCCGGAACCCTCCGTGGAAGCTTGGGTTACGGAAAGTGAAGGCGCGCTTGCCGCCTGCCCCACTTTTGCCAGGCTCAAGCCCGTCCTCCTTTCCGGAGGGCCCGTTTTCGGCCTATGGGACAGGAGACCCATCTGCTACTTTCCGTCGCGGAATTCCCTCTGCTTCAAGGCTCGAATCCCCATGTTCATGCCTGCCCGATTGCCGTGGTGTCTGCTGGCCTGCGGGCTGGCGCTCGTGCTGGGAGTCGTCGTTGCGGAAGCCGAAGAGCAGGACGGCCTGCGGGTCGAGAGCGAGGTCTTCGCCGACGACGAGCAGGAACCGATCGCCAAGAGCCTGACGCTGTTCCGCAACGGACTGGCCTGGGACTTTCTCGAACGGCCGGTGACGGCCGACACGGAAGACGATGCCGCGACGAGCGACGAGATCGTGCTGCACGATCCGGCCCGAGAGCGGGTCGTCATCGTCGATCCTGACCGCAACCTGAAGACGCAGATCGACGCGATCCGTCTGGAGCGGCTGAGCGTGTCGCTGGCTTCGTGGGCCCGGAAGGCCGACGATCGGCTCGTGCGTTGGGCCGGCGGCCCCGACTTCGGCGATGGAATCAAGGAGCAGAAATCGCAACTCGAACTCGTCGGGCCGCGGGTGCGGTATGCGGTGGAATTCACCGCGGCGCCGTCTGCAGAAGCGGCCCGGGAGTATCGACGGTTCGCCGACACGGCGATGCTTCTCAAGGCGTTGCTCCATCCGGGCGGCATCCCGCCGTTTCCACGGCTGGCGATCAACAGGCGGGTTTCGGCGGCCGACGGCATCCCCACGGCCGTGACGCTCGAAATCGACTCGCGGGTCGCCATGGTCGGCGGCCGGCCGCAGGTGCTGCGGTCGGTGCACAAGGTGCATCCGCGGCTGCTCGCCGGCGACCTCCAGCGAATCGAAGACGCGGAGGCCCGCATCGCGGTCGCCGAATCGGTCGACCTCGCCGCCTTCATGGAACCCGCGTCCGCGGAAGCCACCGCCGCGGAATCTGCAACGGCCGCGTCCGCGGCTCCGTGAGCCCTGCCCGGATAGCGGGCCGGGAGGCATGAATTTTAAGCCGGAGCCGGCGCGATCCTGCGCACCGGCGCGGGCGTCATCATGCGTTGTCTCGTCACAATGCAATCGTTTGGCATCCTGCGGGCCCAACCCCAAGAAAGTCATCCCAATCGGACGATGTTTCCTTCAGCTCACATGTTGCCCAGTCCGTTGGGTCGGGACGGCGGGCCATGGTCGACCGGGGAAACGCGTGCTTGGGAGCCGCGAAACTGAGGTTGACAGGCGTACAGTATCTTCATCATCATTCAGCACCATTTATTTCGTGGAGGCTTTTCATGCTCGTACTCTCCCGCAAGCAGAACGAACGAATCCGGGTCGGCGACTCGGTGGTGGTCACGGTGGTCCGCGTCAGCGGCGACAAGGTGCGGATCGGGATCGAAGCCCCGCCGAACGTCCGCGTGCTGCGGGACGAACTGGAAGACGACAGCGTCGGGGAGGTCACGCTCGAGGGCAGCCTCGACCTGCCGCTGCCGCGACTCTTTGGCTTTGCGAGTTAGCTGGCTCAACAGCCACAATGCCCGCATGCAAAAAGCGGTGGTCAACGTGGCGCGACGAATGGCGCGACGAACGGCGTGGTGGAGAATTCTGCTGGGCTCGCTAGCGGCGGTCAGCGGCTGCATCGCCCTGGGCGGAGTGCTCGTGCGTCACGAACCTGCCTTTCTCGCCGCGGCACCCTCGACCGAGGGTGCCGCGGTCGAGCGGGCGGCCGCCCGCATGGTGACGAAAGCCTCGGCGCTCTATGCGGCGACCCGTCGTCCCGGGGCCTGGGATGGATCGATCACCGCCGACGAGGTGAACGCCTGGCTGTCGACCGACCTGCCCCGTAACCACCGCCGGCTCCTGCCGCGCGGGCTGACCGCGCCGCGGGTGCAGTTCCGGCCACAACGCATGGCCGCCGGCGCCTGGCTGGGCTCCGGCATGCTGTCGACGTTCGCCTGGGTCGATCTCGAGGTGCGGCTGCGGGGCGTCAACCAGCTCGGCCTCATGCTGCATGAGGCCCGGCTGGGACTTGTCCCGCTGCCAAAGGCGGCCGTGCTGCGGCAGATCGCGTTGCGGCTCGAGGCCGCCGGCGCCGTCACCGAACTCCGCCGGCTGGACGACGGACATGTGCTTGTCGTATCCCTTCCATCCTCGTTCGGCTCGGCTGCCGTGCGGGTACAACTCGAGTCGCTGCAGTTCGACACGGCCGAGATGCTGGTCGCCGGCGCGACCTCGAACTGACGCGAATTCAACGCTACGGAGACCGAATGGCACGGCTGACATTTCTGGGTGCGGCGGGCATGGTGTCGGGATCCCGGCACCTGATCGAGACGGACGACAGCCGGGTGCTGTTCGACTGCGGGCTCTTCCAGGGGGAGAAGCGGCTGCGCGAGCGGAATTGGGACCGGTTTGCGGTGCCGGCCGAGTCGGTCGACGCGGTCGTGCTCACCCACGGCCACATCGATCACTCCGGCTGGCTGCCGCGGCTGGTGAAGGAGGGCTTCAAGGGGCCGATCCACGTCACGCCCGCCACGGCCGATCTGCTCGGTCTGCTGCTCTACGACTCCGCGAAGTGCCAGGCGGAGGATGCCCTCTACGCCAACCGCAAGGGCTACGCGAAGCACCATCCGGCTCTGCCGCTCTACGAGGAGCGGGATGTCGACCGCACGCTGCGGCTGCTCGTGGAAGTGCCGCGCGAGCAGTGGTTCGAGCCTGCCCGCGGCGTGCGCTGCCGCTACCACGAGGCCGGCCACATGCTCGGCAGCTCGTTCATCGAGACGGAGGTGACCACGCCCGGCGGACCGCGGCGGGTGCTCTTCTCGGGCGACGTCGGCCGGTTCAACGCCCCGCTCTACAAGGATCCCGTCCCGCCCACCCCGTGCGACTACCTCGTCTGCGAGAGCACCTACGGCGACCGGGACCATCCCGCGATCCGGCCGCTCGACGATCTGGAGGCCGCGACGAAGGAGGCGATCGCCCGCGGCGGGATGATGCTCGTGGCCTCGTTCGCGGTGGGCCGCTGCCAACAACTCGTCTATCTGCTGCGCACCCTCATGGGGGCGGGCCGGATTCCGGAGATCCCCGTCTGGATCGATTCGCCGATGGCGGTCGACGCCACGGAGGTCTTCCGCAGGCACGTGGCCGAGCACGACTTCTCGGAGGCGGTGATGGAGGGCGTGGCGGAATCGCTCGCCTCGCCCTTCGTGCGGATGGCGAAGACGGCGAACGAATCAAAGGCGATCAATGCCCACGACGGCCCCGGAATCGTGATCGCCTCCAGCGGCATGATGAACGGCGGGCGGATACTCCACCATCTCGCCCAGCGGCTGCCCGATCCGACGACGACCGTCCTCGTGGCGGGCTTCCAGGCGATCGGCACCCGCGGCCGCAGCCTCATCGACGGGGCGCGGTCGCTGCGGATCCACGGCCGCGACATCCCCGTGCGGGCCGCCGTGCGGCGGGTCGACGCCCTGTCCGGACATGCCGATCGGGGCGAGATCGCCCGCTGGCTGACCGGCCTGCCGGCCCCGAAACGCACGTTTCTCGTCCATGGCGAGCCACCCGCGGCCCGCGGCATGGCAGACAGCCTGCGGGAAAAATTTGGCTGGAACGTGACGGTGCCAGCCATTGGAGATACCGTCAATCTGGACGACTGACCGCACACCGGACGCGAGCCACACCATGCCGAAGAATTCGAAACCCAAGCCCACGCTTTCCACCAAGGTCTGCAGCAGCCTCCCCGACACGACGCTCGGTGACGATGTCGCCCTCGTCGCCGAAAACATGGAGGCGATTCTCAGCTCCCCCAGCTACAGCCTCGCCCAGGACGACCGCAGGCTGCTCGAGAAGACCGAGATGCGGGGGGTGCGGATGCTGCTCGAGCTCAGCAAGCCGGAACTCGCCTTCCTCAAGTATGCGATCACCTCGACGGTGATCATCTTCGGCGGCACGCAGATCGTCGAACGGACCGCCGCGGAGCGGCGGCTCTCGGAGGCGCGGCGCAACCTGCAGGCGGCGCCCGCCGACGCGCGTCTCAAACGGGAGGTCGAGCGGTACCAGAAGCTCCTCGAACGCTCCCGCTACTACGATGCGGCCCGGGAGTTCGCCCGGCTCGTGTCGATCGACAACCAGTGCGATGACCGGCGCGACTTCGTCGTCGTCACCGGCGGTGGCCCCGGCATCATGGAGGCGGCAAACCGCGGGGCCTTCGACGTCGGCTGCCAGTCGATCGGCCTCAACATCAAGCTCCCCGCGGAACAGCAGCCCAACCCATTCATCACGCCCGAACTCTGCTTCCAGTTCAAGTATTTCGCGTTGCGGAAGTTCCACTTCATCCTGCGGGCCGCGGCCGTGGTCCTGTTCCCGGGCGGCTTCGGCACGCTCGACGAGATGTTCGAGACGCTCACGCTGCGGCAGACCCACCGCATGCAGCCCGTGCCGATCATCCTCTTCGGCCGCGAATACTGGTCGAAGGTGATCAACTTCCAGCAGATGGCCGACGAGGGCGTGATCTCCGACGAGCATCTCAACCTCTTCACCTGGGCCGAGACCCCGGAAGATGCCTGGCGACAGATCGTCGAATTCCACGAACGAAACCCCGCAACCAAGGTCTGAACCCCGGTGATCGAACCGCTCCACTTCGTGCCCGGCAGCGCCGCCCCGACCGGCCGGGTCGCGCTCGTGACCGGGGGCGCCCGGCGGGTGGGCGCCGTCGTCGTGCGGGCGCTGGCCGCCCGCGGCTATTCCGTCGCCGTCCACGCCAATCGCTCGCTGCGTGAAGCCCGCGAGACGGTCGCGAGCCTCGAGGCCCTGGGCATCCCGGGCCTCGCCGTCACGGCGAACCTGCGAGACGAGGGCCCTGTTCGCGCCATGGTGCACCGCGTGGCCGATCACTTCGGCCGCATCGACGCCGTCGTCACCTGCGCGAGCATCTGGAATCCGACGCCGCTGGAAGACGTCACCGCCGACGACCTGCGGGCCCACTACGAGATCAACTGCATCGGCACGTTTCTCGTCGCCCAGGAGGCCGGCGCCGTCATGGTGCGGCAGGAGACGGGCGGATCGATCGTGACGATCGGCGACTGGGCCATCGCCCGGCCCTACCTCGACTACGCGGCTTATTTTCCCAGCAAGGGTGCGATCCCCGCGCTCACGAAGAGCCTCGCCGTCGAGTTTGCCCACCGCAACCCGCGCATCCGCGTCAACTGCGTGCTGCCGGGGCCCGTGATGCTGCCGCCCGACCTCGCCCCGGAGGAACGCACCGCCGCCATCGCCGGCACCCTGGTGAAGCGGGAGGGCAGCCCGGAGCACGTCGCCCACGCGGTGCTCTTCCTGCTCGAAAACGACTTCGTGACCGGCGTCTGCCTCCCGGTGGACGGCGGCCGCACGATCGCGCCGTGACGTGCCGGCAGGTTTGCAACCTGCCACTCAGACAGGCTCAAGCCCGTCCTACTTTCCATTGGCCGACGCTCCCCGCGGTGCCGGGAGCCGGAGCGTGAACGTGCTGCCGGCTCCGGGCTGGCTCTCGACGGCGACTGTGCCACCGTGCGCCTGCACGATGTGCTTCACGATCGAGAGGCCCAGCCCCGTGCCGCCGAGTTTGCGGCTGCGGGCCGGATCGACACGGTAGAAGCGTTCGAAAAGCCGCGGCAGGTGCTCTGCGGCAATGCCGCAGCCTTCGTCCTGAACCGTAATCGCGAGACCGTCCGTAGCGGCCGGATCGCCGGCGGCCGACACCCGGATGGTGCCGCCCGGCTGGCTGTAATTGATGGCGTTGTCAACCAGATTGATGATGGCCTGTTCGAGGAGCGCCGCATTGACGTCGGCCACGAGCGCTTCGTCGCCACTGGTCTCCACATTCACCCCGCGATCCTTGGCCCGCGGCAGGCAGTCGGCGGTGGCGGCGGCGAGCACGTCGCCGATCCGCACCCGTTCCAGCGGCAGGTTGCCCGCCCCCTCGCTCTGCTCGATGCGGGAGAGGGCCAGCAGATCCTCGATGATCGCTTCGAGCCGGTCGGCCTGCCGGGCGATGATCTCGAGAAACCGGCGGCTGTCGGCGGGATCTTCCGCGGCACCGTCGAGCAGCGTTTCCACGAAGCCCTTGATCGATGCGATCGGTGTTTTGAGCTCGTGGGAGACGTTCGCGACGAAGTCGCGGCGGACATTTTCCAGACGCTGGATGTCGGTGACATCGTTGAGCACGATCACGGCGCCGCCGTCGCCCGACACGTCGCGCAGGGCCGTGCCCCGCAGGCGGATCGTGCGGTCACGCGGGCCGCGGAGGATGAGATCGTCCTCGACCGGCTCGCGGCAGTCGATCGCCAACAACGCAAACCGCCGCAGGTCGGGGTTGCGCACGACCTCCTGCAGCGGCCGGCGCAGCACCTTGCCGGGATCGAGCCCGAGCAGGTCCGCCGCCCCCTGGTTCATGCTCACGATCCGCTGCCGCGCGTCGATCGCGAGCACCCCCTCGATCATGCTGCCGAGCACCGCCTCCTGCTGCGTGCCCTGGCGGCCGATCGTGAGGCCCCGCTCGACGAGCTGCTCCCGCAGCACGTCGATGGCGGCGGCGAGGTCGGAGAGTTCGGCCGCCTCGGGCGCCGGCAGCCGCGCCTCGAAGGCGCCGGCAGCCAGCCGCATCGCCGCCTGGGAGAGCTCGCGCACCGGCCGCGCCGCCCGTTTGGCGAGCGCGTAGGCCGCGGCGATCACGGCCAGCGCCGCCAGCAGATAGCCGGTGAGCATTCGCCACTGCGCCTGCGACAGTTCCCGATCGGAAGCGGCGGTGTCGGCCGAGATGCGGATGATCGCGGCGGGGTCGCCCGGCGGTCCCAGTGGAACGGCCACGGCCACCAGCCGCGTGCCGGAGGCCGCATCGTAACGGCTCGCGCGGGCGGTCCGCCCCGTGCGGGCCTCCTCGAGAAGCGCGCGCCCGACGACCGGCCAGGCGCGGTCCGGCCCGCGCGGGCCCGGTCCGGCGGCGGGCTCCGTCGCGAACAGCACGCCACCATCCACCGCGAGGAGATCGATGTCCACGCGGGCGGTGCGGGCGATGTCGCCGGCAGCGGCCGTGAACGACTCGGGCGTGATCGTGTCCCACCGGGCCGGCAGCCGGGCCGCCAGCCCTGCAGCGGCATCGGTCATGCGCCGGATCTGGGCATCATCGGCGAGCCGCGCCAACTGCAGCGACGCGAGCCAGTAGCAGGCGACGAAGACCGCGGCCACCAGCACACACCAGCCGGCGAACAGGTGCCAGACAAATCGGGTTCGAGGCATGCGCGGAGCGGATCCGGGAGGAACGGAATCACGCCCGGAACCGATAGCCCACGCCCCGCACGGTTTCGATATAGGAGCCGAAATCGCCGAGTTTTTTTCGCAGGCCGGCGACTTGTACGTCCACCGAGCGTTCCGTGACAGGATAATCCTCCCCCTTCACGGCGTCGACGATCTGCGTCCGCGTAAAGGCCCAGCCCGGCCGTTTGGCCAGAAACTGCAGCAGGGCGAACTCGGTGTAGGTGAGATCAAGGAGCTTTCCGGACAGGGTCACTTCGTGCCGGCCGGGGTGAATCGAGAGCTCGCGGACGTCGATCGTGGTTTCGAGTTCAGCCTGGCGCTGGGTCTCCTTGCGCCGCAGGAGAGCCTTCACGCGGGCGGAAAGCACCCGGGGGCTGAAGGGCTTGGCGATGTAATCGTCGGCACCCCGCTCGAGGCCCACGACCATGTCGCTCTCCTCGCTCTTGGCGGTGAGCATGATGATGGGGATGTCGCGGGTTTTGGAGTCGCCCTTCAGACGGCGGCACACCTCGAGGCCGTCGACGGCCGGCAGCATCAGATCGAGCACGATCAAATCCGGCGGCTGCTTGCGGGCGGCCTTGAGCGCCTCCTCGCCGGTCGCGACGCAGGTCACGCGATAGCCGTCGCGGACGAGGTTGTAGCGGACGAGCTCGAGGAGATCCTCCTCGTCGTCGACGACGAGGACGTGATGCGTGCCGGCCTGTTCGGCAAACGGTTTTGACTTGGGAATGGGGTTCATGCGGTAACCGGCCAGGGCACTTGCCAACCGCCCGACAGTTTATCCCGGCCGCCGCGCAGGCCGGAAGCATTAGTTTTTCATGTGGTCAGGAGAGCAGCAGTTCGACGTCTTCGGCCGTCAGGCTCGTGATCAGGCTCTCGTCGGCCCGCACGATCGATTCGGCGAGTTCCCGCTTGCGGTCCTGCAGCGCGACGATCTTCTCCTCAACCGTGTCGCGGGCGATGAGCCGGTAGGCGAAGACCCGGCGCGTCTGGCCGATGCGGTGGGCGCGGTCCACGGCCTGCGCCTCGACGGCCGGATTCCACCACGGATCGAGGATGTAGATGTAATCAGCCGCCGTCAGGTTGAGACCCTGTCCGCCGGCCTTCAGACTCACCAGAAAGAGCTTGCATTCGGGGTCTTCCTGGAAGTGGGTGACGCGGGCCTGCCGGTCGGTCGTCTTGCCGTCGAGGTATTCGTAGGGCATCGACCGCGCGTCGAGCTGCCGCCGCAGGATCGCGAGGAAACTCGTGAACTGGCTGAACACGAGCACCTTGTGCCCCTCGTCGAGCACCTCCTCGAGCTGCGCCAGGAGTGTCTCGAGCTTCGCGCCGGGCTCGTCGATCCGCGCCGGATCGACCAGGCCGGGATGGCAGGCGGTCTGCCGCAGCCGCAGGAGCGCCTCGAGCACGGCGATTCGCGACTTGCCCATGCCCATCCGGCCGATGCGGCCGGAGAGTTCGAGCCGGTAGTGTTCGCGGAGCTCGTCGTAGGCCTTCCGCTGCGACTCGCCGAGTTCGCAGAAGATCGTCTGCTCTGTCTTCTCGGGCAGGTCGGAGAGCACCTGCGCCTTCGTGCGCCGCAGCAAAAACGGCCGTACCGCCCGCGCCACCACCTCCGCCGAGCTGCCGCCGCGGCCACCGGAGAGAAACTGTTTGAGCCGCGTGGCGCTGCCGAGCTGGCCCGGATTGAGGAATTCAAAGATGCTCCAGAGTTCGCCGATGTGGTTCTCGACCGGCGTGCCGGTGAGCGCCAGCCGGTGCCGGGCCCTCAGGAGCCGGCAGGCCTTCGCCGCCTGGCTGCCGGCGTTCTTGATCGACTGCGCCTCGTCGAGCACGACGTAGTCGAACTCCGTCTCGCGGTGTCGCATGATGTCGCGCCGCAGCGTGCCGTAGGTCGTCAGGACGATGTCCCAGTCGGTCAGCGGCCCCGTCTCTTCGAGCCGTGTATTGCCGGTGTGGTTGAGCACCCGCAACTCGGGCGCGAATTTCTTCGCCTCCTCGATCCAGTTGAAGACGAGGCTCTTTGGCACGACGACGAGCGACGGCCGGTGGGCGATCTCCCCGGCGCGGGCCATGATCTGTCGGCGGACGAACATGGCGAGCACCTGGATCGTCTTGCCGAGGCCCATGTCGTCGGCGAGGCAGCCGCCCAGGCCCATGCGTTCGAGAAAGGTGAGCCAGCCGAGCCCCTCGCGCTGATAATGCCGCAACGTGCCTTGAAATCCCTCGGGCTCGTCCTCGGCCTCCGGCCGTTCGCCGCGGGAGAGTTCGTCGCGGATCTTCTCGAAGGCCTCGTCGACCTGCGACCGCGGCTGTCCGGCAAGCAGCGCGTCGAGCAGGGCCACCTGGATGCGTCCGTACCGCAGCCGGCCATCGTGCTTCGAGGCCAGCGCCGCCATCGGCTCGAGTTGCGCCGCAAAGCCCTCGGGCAGAATGCCGATCGAGCCGTCGGACAGTTCCACCGAGCGGTCACCCCGGGCGATGGCCTCGAGCAGGGCCGGCATTTCAGCGGTCACGCCGCCGAAATCGACGGAGCCCGACAGTTCGAACCAGTCGATGCCGCTCGTCACGTTCCAGGCCACGCTCCCAGCCGGCCGGTAGCGACGGCCCGCCACCTCCACGGCCCAGCCGGCGGCCGCGAGCGCCGGCACCGAGGCGTCGAGCCGGGCCCGCGGAATCTCCACGTGATGGGTGACGACAGCGGTGTCGTCGTCGCCTCTCCGCGGCGCGACCACGCCGTAGCGCGGCAGCAGCGCCAGCGCATCCCGCTCAGCCGCCCGGTCGCGGCGCACGAACACGCGGCGGGTCGCATCGGCGGCCCCACCGGCCGGATCGTCGGCGGCGATCTGCATGCCGCCGTAGTCGAACCAGATGCGGCCGGCGAGTTGCACTCTGGGCGCAGACCGGCGGCGGCCCGTGCGGCGCGGGCCGGCCTCGGCGGGCTCCTCGTCGTCGGTGGAAATGGTCGGCGAATCATCGAGCACAAGTTTTGGACGGGGCACGCCCGACTCGATCCGCCAGCCGGTCCAGGCCGGTAATTCGAGCCGCGGCATGTCGGCGAGGCCGGCCAGCCGCTCGATGAGGCCGTCGGCCTGTGCGCCCGCCAGTTCGATCGGCCCACGGCGCTCGAATTGCTCCATCCACCCCACGGCCGTGCTCCAGCCGGCACCCTCGCCGACCGCCAGCCGGGCGATCCGGTCGGCAAACACGACGAGGCCCGATCGCAGGATCGCGCGGGGCTCGCGAAGATCCTTGCGCTGGCTGCCGCGAACGAGCATGCCGCGGAGCGTCGCCTTGCCGGGTCGCCGCAATTGCCGCTGCTCGCCCTCCGCGAGATCCTCAACGCTCTCGGCCTTGTAGCTCACCACGTCCTCCGGCTCGAGCACCAGGGCAAAATCCCAGGCCCGGCCGCCGTCCCAGGTCAGCGGGATCACGGTGTCGGGCGCCCGCCGCGGCTCCGGCTGGATCACGAGCCGGCCGAGTTCGCAGAGCATGGCCAGCTGCGCCGGGGCAGCCTGCGGACTGACGGCGATCCGGGCGATCGTCCGCCGTTCGAGCGATTCGACGGGGCCGAGTTCGCCGATGGAGCAGGTACCGACGAGCTGGGCGAGGATCGAACGCTCCTGCGGATCGAGCGATTCATACTCGGCATCCTGGCTCGGCCCGATCACGAACGGTCGCGGCCGGCCCGTGGCATTGCCGGTGACGTCGAGCTGCATCCGGCAGGGAACGAGGACGGCGGCGTGGGCATCGCTCGACGCGCCGATGTCGAGCACGAAGACGAGGGCGCCCCCCGAACGCCGCGCATCGGCGATCGCCAGGCCGCGGGTGCGGATGGCCGGCTCGACCAGGCGCCGGCGTTCCTCGAGATCGGTTGCCCAGGCGGGCTGTCGCGCCGAGGGCTTGCCGGCGGTCACGGTGACGGCCGCGGCGGCGGGCTTCGCAGGCCGCAGGCCTGCGGAGCGGCCCTTCACAGCCGTGGCGTCCGCATGCCCATCGTGTTCGTCTTCGTCGTCCGCCAGCGAAGCCTCGTCGCTTCCGTCGGCCTCTGCATCGACGTCGTCGGCCGGCACGATATTCAGCACGACCGGCGTGTGGTCGTGGATGTCGGAAAACAGTTCCCGCCGGTCGACCTCGAGCAGCACGGCGGCCAGCGCCGCGCACGGCTTGCCATGCCGGCCCTTGTCGGTCGTGCTCCTGGTCTCGAGCGTCATCCCGCCCCTCCGGCCGGCGGTCAATTCGAGCAGCACGTCGTGCGCCTCGCCCGCCTCGTCGGTCACCGTTGCCCGCACCTGCCCCACCCGCGGGCAGGAGATCCGCACCGGCGGCGCCGATCGCGCCCGCGCGATATCGGCGCGATCGAAGAGTTTGAAGAGACGCTTTTCCAGACTGGTCATGCTGCAATCGCCCAGGGAGGTGGTCAGGGGGTTGCGCACGACAAAAACAGCGACGAGGGCCGTCCGGCGCGCAACACGCTACTGTACCCCGGCGGGTGGTGCCCGCGACAGTCCCCGCACTCAATTTGCGGGCGTGCGGACGCTGGAACGTGCGACTCCGGATGCCAAGCCGCAGCCTGCCCTACCCGCCTTTGACCGTCGCGATCAGTTCCAGAACGTTTTCCACCGGTGTCTGCGGCAGCACGCCATGGCCGAGATTGAAGATGTGGCCCGGCCGGCCGGCGGCCTGCGCGAGGATCGCCTGCGTGCGCCGGCGCACCGTGTCGCGGTCGGCCAGCAGCACCGCCGGATCGAGGTTGCCCTGCACGGCGCGGTCGTGGCCGACGATCTTCCAGGCCTCGTCGAGATCGATCCGCCAATCGATGCCGATGACCGAGCCGCCCGCTTCCCTGAGAAGTGGCAGCAGCGCCGGATTGCCGGTGGCAAAGTGGATCGTGGGGGCCCGCTTGGCGGCCTCGGCCAGCGCCGTGCGGCTGTGCGGCAGGACGTAGCGGCGGTAGTCGTCGGGCGACAGGCAGCCGACCCAGCTGTCGAATACCTGCACGATCTGGGCGCCGGCGTCGAGCTGCGCGACGAGATAGCGGCTGACGGCGCGGGCCAGCCTGCCCATCAGGTCATGCCAGGCCGCTTCGTCGCGGTACATGAGCGTTTTGGTGTGCAGCCAGGATCGGCTCCCGCCGCCTTCGATGCAGTAACTGGCGAGCGTGAACGGCGCGCCGGCGAAGCCGATCACCGGGATCGAGTCGTCGAGCCCCGCACGGGTGGCCCGCACGACATCCATCACGAAGGAGAGCCGGTCGAGATCGTCGAGTTCCTTGAGCCGCTCCACCTCCGCCGCCGCGCGGATCGGGTTGTGGATCACCGGCCCCTCGCCCGCCGTGAATTCCAGATCCATGCCCATCGGCTCGAGGATCGGCAGCAGATCGCTGAAGATGATCGCCGCGTCGACGCCCAGCCGGTTCACCGTGGCGATCATCACCTCGGCCGAGAGGGCGGGATTTTTGCAGAGCTCGAGGAAGCCGACTTTCGCCCGCACACTACGATATTCAGGCAGGTAGCGGCCGGCCTGCCGCATGAGCCAGACGGGCGTGCGCTCGACCGGCTCGCAGCGACAGGCCCGCATCATGAGCGACTGGCTGCGGCGGTCGGCCGCCGTGGCGGCGGAACCGGTAACGAAGCTGGAGGGGACGGGCGGCATCGGGCCAAGTATAGCCGCCCGGCGGCCCCCCATCGGCACGGACAAAACAGGAACTAGAATAAGGCCACGATGATTGAATTCGTGTCGGGCATCTCCGTCGTCTGCTTCACCGCGAGTTACCTCGTGGCGCTCGCCTGCGAGGCCTCGCGGCTCGTCTTCCGCTCGGGCGTGCGCGGGGCGGCGATGATCGCCTTCGGGGCGGCGGGCCTCGTCGCCCACACAATTTTTTTGGTGTGGCGGGCGGCCAACGAGCCGGCGGTGCCGCTCTCCAGCGCCTTCGACTGGTATCTGCTGGCGGCCTGGGTGCTCGCCAGCGGCTACCTCTGGCTCACGATCTCCAACCCGAAGACGCCCGTCGGGCTCTTCATGCTGCCGGTCGTGCTCGGACTCATCGGCGCCGCACAGCTCTCCAGCCGCGACCCCTTTCCCCAGAGCCCGGCCACGCAGATCTGGGGGGCGATCCATGGCAGTTTCAATCTGGCGGCCAGCGTCGCCGTGACGATCGGCGCGATCGCCGGGATCATGTGGCTCATCCAGGCCGGCCGGCTCGCCCGGAAGCAGGCGCCGACGCAGGGCTTCCGGATGCCGAGCCTGGAAAAGCTCGCCCTCACGACGGGCCGCACGCTCGCGATCGCGGCCTGGACCGCGGCGGCCGGGTTTATCTCGGGGCTCGTGCTCAATGCTGTCAATCGTCGCCACGGCCTGCTCGAGACCGTCCCCTGGACCGATCCGGTCGTGCTCCGCATGGGAGCGCTCGTCGCCTGGCTGGTGATCGCGGCCGTCGTGTCGCGGTCGATGGCCCGGCAGCCCGATGCCGCCCGGACGACGGCCTGGCTCTCGATCGTGAGCTTCGCGGTGCTCACGCTCTCGATCCTCTGGGGCGTGTTTGGCGTCACGCGGCACGGCGTGCCGCCGGTGGCGCCGCTCCCCACGGCCCCCAGCGAGGCCGCGCCATGACACTCGCCTTCGTGGGCGGCACGCACCGGACGGTGCCCCTGGCGCTGCGGGAACGATTGGCGTTTTCCGCCGAGCAGGCGGCCGAGGCGCTGCAGCGGTTTCGGGTTCGTTTTCCGGGCCGGGAGGTGGTGCTGCTCTCCACCTGCAACCGCGTCGAACTCTACGCCGCCGGCGAATCGTCAGCCATGCCGCCGCCGACGGAGCAACTCGTCTCGTTCCTCGCGGAGTGCCGCGGCATCGACGCCGGCCTCCTGGCCCCCGTGCTCTCGGGCGAGAGCGATGAGGCGGTCGTGCGGCACCTCTTCAGCGTGGCCTCCGGCCTCGACAGTATGGTGCTCGGCGAACCGCAGATCGTCGCGCAGGTGAAGCAGGCCTGGGCGCTCGCCCAGGCGAGCGACACGGCCGGCCCGCTCACCGGAGAGATGTTTCAGGCGGCGCTCCGCACCGCCAAGCGCGTGGCCAGCGAGACGGCACTCGGCCGCGAGCGGCTGTCGATCCCGAGCGTGGCCGTGGCCGACTTCGCCCGCGGTGTCTTCGAGCGATTCGACGACAAGCGGGTGCTGCTCATCGGCGCCGGCAAGATGGCCCACGAGACGCTCCGCTACCTCCGCGAGGCGGGTGCCCGCGACATCGTGGTCTTGAATCGCACGGCCGAACGCGCCGGCAAACTGGCCGCCCGGCTCGGCGGCCGCCCCGGCACGTTCGCCGACCTCGCCGTGGAACTGGCCGCCGCCGACCTCGTGGTCAGCACGACTGGGGCCAGCGCGCCGGTCGTGTCGCTCGAGATGTTCGTCGCGGCCGAGGGCCGCCGCGGGGGACGGCCGCTCGTGGTGCTCGACCTCGCCGTGCCCCGCGACTTCGACCCGCGGATCGGCCCGCGGCCCGGCGTCTGGCTGTACTCGATCGACGATCTCGCCGCCGCCTGCGAGGCCAATCGCAAGAGCCGCCAGCGGGAGATGCCCGCGGCCGTCACGATCATCGACGAGGAGACCCGCCGATTCATGGGTGATCTCCACCACCGTTCGACGGCGCCGGTGATCGAGCAGTTGCGGGCCGGCTGGACGGAAACCGGCGCGGCCGAACTCGACCGCCTCTTCCGCCGGCTGCCCACGCTCGACGCTGCCGCGCAGGGCGAGATCCGTCAGGCTTTCGAGCGGTACGCGGCCAAGATGCTCCATCCGCCGCTCACGTCGCTCCGCAACGAGAGCCGCGCCGGCCCGCCGCACGGCCTCTTGGACGCCCTCCGGCGGCTGTTCGACCTAAAGGAGTAGGTCGGGCTTCAGCCTGTCGGCTTTCGCGCCGCACTCCGAGCAGAGTGACAGGCTGAAGCCCGTCCTACTTTTGGCAGTAGGAAAGCGCGAGCAGCGCGTAGCTCGTGACGAGGTTGGGGTCGCCCTCCATCCATCGGGGATTCTCATTCACCCATGAGCCGTCGGCCTGCTGCCGGGCGAGGATCGCGTCGGCCAGTTCGCTCCGCCAGGGCCGCTCCTTGCCGGCGGCATCGGTGAACGATTCTGCGCCAAGCACGTCGAGTGCCTTGCCGGCGGTGTGGAAGTAGTAGTAGAGACCGGCATCGCCCAGGCCGGGGTTCTCGGCGAACGTGTAATGCTTGGCGAGCCAGGAGAGCGCCGCTTTCACCCGCGGATCGTCCTTCGAGAGCCCGGCGAAGATCATGCTCTTGAGCCCCGCATAGGTCATCGACCCGTAGCTGCGGAGCCCGCCGGCGGGAGTCGTGCCCGCCTGGCTCTCGCCGCCGGCGGCGGGGGTGTAGTAGAAGCCGCCGTCGGGGTTCTTGGCGGGGAAGGGGAGCGTGTTATTCGGCCCTTCGAGGTTCTGGGTGCGCGACACGAAGACCAGCGCCCGCTGGATCGCCGGATCGTCAGCTCCCGTGCCCACGCTCAGCAGCGCCTCGATCAGAAACGATGTGTTCGAAAGATCGGGCCGGTTCTTCTTGCCGTAGCCCGCGCCGCCGTAGGCCGGGTCGGAAGGGCCGGGGCCCTCGCCGTCGTCCCACTGCAGGCCCTTCACGAAGGCCTCGGCCCCCTTGATCTCCTTGTCGTAGCGGCCGTCCTTATTGCAGGCGGCCAGCGCGAGCATCGCGATCGACGTCTCGTAGTTCGCGACGGGCGACTCGGGCGGATGGATGCCGCCGTCGGCATTCCTGAACTCGAGCAGATAGGCGATCGCGTTCTTCACGGGCGGCGCATCGGCCGGCGTGCCGCTCTTCACGAGCGCCGTGACGGCCAGCGCCGTGACGGCCGGTCCGGCCTGCGCGGAGAAACTGCCGTCCTGCGCCTGCCCCTGCTCGACCAGGTACTTCGACGCCTTTTCGATCGACGCCTTGATCGCGGCCGGTTCGGCGGCGCGGGCGGCTCCCGGGAGCAACACGCCGACCGAGCAGACGGCCGCAAGGAGGGGCATTCGCGGGAACTTCATGACGCACCTCTGGAGAGAGACTCTGGCGTGGCCTCGGACAGGGACGACCAGGAGCTGGCCTCCGTCCTGCGAAGGAAAATGTACGCGCGGAGCGGAGTCGTGGAAAGCATGGGCGGGTTCACGGCACCTGGGCCACCTCGCCGCCGGCCCTGGTGCTCAGGGCCCGCCAGACATCTGCGGCGATCGAATCATCGATCGTGCTCACGGAGCCGTCCATCATCGCGACGCCAACGAGGCCGTTGTGGTGGCTCCGGGACGTGATCGCTGCGAAGGTTTTCACCGTCGTGCTGCTCCCTTCCTGCCGCGAACTGTAGTCGATGTCGTACGCGATGCCGCTGACTGCGTGCAGCACTCTTGTGTTGGGCGTAAACACCGTGGTGAAGCCGGCGTGATGCACACGGCCATCCGGCCACTCGGTATGGCCGGTGCAGTCGTTCGTCGTAGGCCCCAGCTTGGGGTCCGATGGGCTCCCCCCGGCGAGCGTGGCGACCTGCGACGGCTCGGCGGGCGGTGCGGCAGCGGGAAACGCCGTCCCCGGGTCAGATGTGTTTCGCACGTAGGGCGTGAACGTCTTCACCTCGGCGATGCAGAGCGTCTTGCTCAGGCCGTCGGAAAACATTCCGGCCTTGAATTTCGAATTGGGGTGGAACGAGCCGTTGCCCCCACTGCCCGTCGCCCCGTCATAGATGAACCACGTGCCGAAGTTGAAGCCGTAGTTGAAGGGATAGACGTAATTGACGCCGCTCTTCGTGCGGAACATCTGATTCTTCTCGCTCGGGCAGCCGAAAATCGGGATCTTTGCCACGCGGACATTGGCCCAGTTTTGGGCCGGGTCGGGCGTGCCCGTCGCGACGAAGCCATCGTCCCAAGCCTGCTCGAGATTCACTTTCACAGCGGTATTTCCCTCCTCGATGAAGGGCAGGATCCGTCCGTGGACCGACCACGAGCCGTTGTTGCTCGTGAACGTCGTGCCCGGCGTGTGCGTCATGCTCGGCGGAAAGTGCCGCCGCGCACTCTCGTAAGAATGCACGGCAAGTGCGAGCTGGCGGATGTTGCTCTGGCAGCTCGTCCGCCGGGCCGCCTCGCGGGCGCCCTGCACGGCCGGCAGGAGCATGCCGACGAGCGTGCCGATGATCGCGATCACGACCAACAGTTCCACGAGCGTGAACGCTCTTGCATGGACGGATGGACGGATCGAATAACGCAAAAAACCTACGGTGCTCATCGTGCCGGAGATGGACTGCACATGCCATGCCAAACCGCAGATCGCGGTATGACCATGGCATAACGTGACATTTCCCTGCCAGGCACGCGGCCTCGCCGTGTGCCGTTGGCGAAAAGTTCCTCGCGGCCGGTGAAAAAATCACCGAGGAGGCGTGGCTACTTTCCCCGGCGGTCGCGGGCGGCCTGGCGACGCTTGCCGGCGGCGAGCGTGTGGCCGACGCGGCGGGTCACCTTGCCGTCGATCTTGAGCAGCGCCGCGGTGGCCGACGCCTTCGCCGACCGCTGCTGGGCGACGTCGAACCGGAGCGGCTGGTTGGCAGCCTTGGCCTTGAGCGCCGCAGAAGCACCAGCCGGCCGCCGCTGCTTGCCACGCTTCGGTTTCGCTACCGGCGCCGTGGCCGCCTTTCGGGCAACGGCCGGAGCGGGCTTCGCGACGGGGGCTACGGGCTTGGCCGTGAGCTTTGCTGCGGGCTTGGCTTTGGACTTCGGTGCGCGGCTGCGGTTGATTTCAGCCTTGGCCTCGGCCAGCTTTTCCCGCATGCCGGCCCGCGTCATGCGATGGCCCGCCGTGCGTGCGGCTTTCGTCACCTGCTTCGCGGCCACCGGCTTGGCGGCGGCGGATGCGAAACCACCCTCGGCGAGGCGGGCCTGGATCCGCTCGATCGCGGCGGCAAAGGCGTCTGACTTCTTCCGGCTCCGTGCGTTGGCGGCGGCGGTGCCGGCGGCGACCGAACGCTTCGTCGTGCGGGCCTGCGTGGTGTGAAGACCGCGCCACTTGTCACGGAGGCCACGGGCGAGGGAGAGCATATTGTCGAGTTGCTTCTGCGATGCGGCGAGGAGCTGTTTTTCGGTAGACGATTCCAGCACGTCCAACTCGGCGGAGGTGAAGAGGTGGCGGATGCGATCGAGGCCGGGGACGCTGGATGACTTCGCCATGGAAAGATTCCTCGGGGGTGCGACGTGCGGTCGTGCGGTCGGCCGCACCATGGGGCCGGGATCCGCAGTCGGCCGAGCGTCGCCGCGGCCAAGCCGGCAATCATCCGCTGTCCGGCCCCAAATTGGCAAGCGGACGCCAAGCTCCTCCGGGCGAACAATAACCGCCGGCGGTTCAGACAGGCGCTGTGGGCAGGGCCCGCGGATGGGCGGGCACCTGGGCCGGCGGCGGGTCACGGCCTTCCTCGAGGCTCCACTGCTCACGCTCCTGATCGGTGGCGTAGAACGTCAGCCAGACGGTCGTGTCTTCGACGTCGGCTGCGCTGCAGTCCCAATGAAAGTAGTTGTCGGGGAGATCGACCCGCTTCACGGCCGCCGGCAGGATGTCACGTCGGATCAGCGCGTAAAGCTCACGGTCGGCGAGGTGATCGGTGTATTCAAGGACCACCCGCTTGGCGAACAGTTTGTCGATCACCTGCCAGAGCCGATCGTGCACCTGCTCGTCGTCGAGCGTGCAGGCCGGCTGCATGGCGAGGATCGGTTCGAACCAGCGGGCGATCGGCACGAGCGGAGCCTGCTCCCAGGCGAGCATCGACTCGAGGAAGCGGTTCTCGGACTCCGTCGGCAGGAAGCGGAAATCGATCTCGAAGATCGCCTCGTCGAGGTAGGGCTCGATGGCATCCCGCAACTCGGCGTTGCGGAGCAGGCAGTCGACTTCTTCGGGATCAGGGTGTTGTGCGAGGGCCATGCCGTGCTTGTTCCAGCGGGTTTTCGGTCGCACGCCGCCGACCCACGTGGGCTCCGCGTGCTTCTGAACACCGACGATACCAACGGCAAAAGCCAGTTCAATGAAATTTCCGGCGTTTTTGTGCTGTTTTTCGGGGGTCGGGTCGGCACGATCGCTACGATGCGACGACTTTCCGTGGCCGCCCAATGCCCCCTGGTTTACCCGGACGCGCCAAGGCCCGTCGGCACGTGAACGGCCAGCGGTAGACCGGGTTTCGCGGGCTGTCTAGAAGCGGCGGCTCCCGACGCTGAGGAGCTGGGATCGGCGGAAGCTCGAGGAGCATTGGAGTTTTCGCTGGTTTGAGGCCCGCGCCGCCGCATGACGCCGGTGCGAAAAATCCACGCGACGCGACTTCTGCCGTCCCGGCGACCAATGTGGCCAGTCGTCAGGCCAGCACACCCTTCACGACATGCCCGTGGACGTCGGTGAGCCGGAATTGGCGGCCCTGGTAGCGGAAGGTGAGCTTCGTGTGGTCGATGCCCACGAGGTGCATGATCGTGGCCTGCATGTCATGGATGTGGACCGGGTCGGCCGTGATGTTCCAGGCGTAGTCGTCGGTCGAGCCGTACACATGGCCGGCCTTCACGCCGCCACCCGCCAGCCAGAATGAATAGGCCTTGCCGAAGTGGTCGCGGCCCTTGGGATTGGCCGGATCGCCCTGGCCGAATGGCGTGCGGCCAAACTCGCCCCCCCAGGCGACGAGCGTGTCGGAAAGCAGGCCCCGCTCCTTGAGGTCTTGGACGAGCGCGGCCGACGGCCTGTCCGTATCCTTGCACTGCTGTTCGAGTTGCGTGAACAGGTTGCCGTGCTGGTCCCAGCCGGCGTGCATCAATTGCACGAACCGCGTACCGCGTTCCAGGAGCCGCCGCGCGATCAGGCAGTTGTAGGCGAAGCTGCCCTTGAGGTGCACATCGGGTCCGTAGCGGTCGAGCACGTGCTTCGGCTCGTCGGTAAAATCGACGAGATCGGGCACGCTCGCCTGCATCCGATAGGCCATCTCGTACTGCGCGATCCGCGTGTCGATCTCGGGATCGCCGTAGTCGGCCAGATGCGCGGCGTTCATCGCGGCGATGTCGTCGAGGAGCGTCCGGCGGGCCGCGCGGCTCACGCCCGCGGGATTTGCCAGATAGGGCACGGGGTCGCCCGTGTTGCGGAACCGCACGCCCTGAAACCGGCTCGGCAGGAAACCGCTGCCCCAGTAGTAGTCGAAGAACAACTGCCCGCAGCTCTTCGCCTTGTCGCTCGAGGTCATCACGACGAAGGCCGGCAGGTCTTCCGTCTCGCAGCCAAGGCCGTAGCTCATCCACGCGCCCATGCTCGGCCGGCCGGGCACCTGCCCGCCGGTCATGAAAAACGTCACGCCCGGTGCATGGTTCACCGCCTCCGTGTTCATGCTCCGCACGAGGCAGATCTCGTCGGCGATGCCGCCGATGCCGGGCAGCATCTCGCTCAGCTCGATCCCGCTCTGGCCATACTTTCTGAAGCCCTTGATCGGCGACACGATGGGCCACTTCGCATAGCCGCTCGACATCGTCGAGAGCCGCGTCGCACCGCGAACGCTCTCGGGGATGTCCTGACCGCCCCGCTCGATCAGGGCCGGCTTGGGGTCGAAGAGATCGACGTGCGACGGACCGCCCCCCTGCCAGAGCATGACCACCCGCTTGGCCGTGGGCGCGTGGTGCGGCAGACCGGGAAGGCCCGGCAGGCCCCTGGGCTGCACCGCCGGAACCGCCGCGGCCGTGTCCTTGGCGAGCAGCGACGCCAGGGCCACGGAGCCGATGCCCATGCCGGCCGACCCAAAGAGTTGGCGGCGGGTGACGCGCTGGACGTTTTCGAGATGCGGGTCGTTCATGATTCTCGACAGGCTGAAGCCTGTCCTACTCACGTGTGAGGGCTTCGTCGAGGTTCAGGATCGCCAGGCAGACGCTGCTCAGTGCCGCGTGTTCGGCCACGTCGAGGGCATCGTCGCGGCTGCTTTTGCCCACGCTCACGAGTTCCTTGGCGGCGCCGGTGTCGGCCTTGTAGATCTCCAGTTGCCGGTCGTGCATGCGACGCAGGGCCGTCAGATCGTAGTCGGTTGGCTTGCGGCCGAGGATCCGGCGGAAGGCGTAGCCCAGACGGGCATCGGCCTCCGCCACGGCAGTCATGCTCTTTTCGGCGAGCACGCGGGCGGCCTCGACCCAGGTCGGGTCGTTCAAGGTCGTAAGGGCGTGCAGCGGCGTGCTGGTCTGGCTCGCGCGGACGGTGCAGGTCTGGCGGTTGGCCGTGTCGAACATATTCGCGGGGCTCACCGTCCGCCGCCAAAACGTATAGAGGCTGCGGCGGTAGAGGTCGGTGCCGCTCGAGGCGGGATAGTTGAAGTCGCGTTCCTTCGTGATCGCCAGCGCCTCCCAGATCTGGTCGGGCTGATAGGGATAGACGGGCTGGCCGCCGACCCGCAGGTCGATCAGACCGCTCGCCGCGAGCGCCCCGTCGCGAAGCACCAGCGCCGGCATGCGGATCCGGCTCGCTCGGGCATGCAGCCGGTTTTCGGGATCCTTGGCGAGGTGGTCGGGCGTGACCTTGCTCGCCTGCCGGTAGGTGGCGCTCGTCACGAGCAGCCGATGCATCTGCTTCTGGCTCCAGCCCCGCTCGCGAAACTCGACCGCCAGCCAGTCAAGCAGGCTCATGTGCCGGGGATACTCGCTCTGTACTCCCATGTCTTCGGTGGTCTTCACGAGCCCCGTGCCGAAGAACTGCTGCCACATCCGGTTCATCTGCACGCGGGCGGTGAGCGGATGCTCCGGCAGGAAGAGCCAGCGGGCCAAACCCAGCCGATTCGCAGGCGCGTCTTTCGGCAGCGGCGGCAGGAAGGCCGGCGCAGCGAACGTGAGCTTCTCCCCCTTCGGCGAAAGGTAGTCGCCGCGGTCGAGGATCTTCGTCTCCCGCGGCTTGGCGTCGCTCATCACCATCACGCGGGGCAACTGGTCGCCCTTGTAGTCCTCGAAGGCTTTCCGCGCCGCCTCATACCTGGCCACCTGCGGCAATTTGCCGACGATGCCCCCCTTCACTTTTGAATCGAAGAAACTCCGCAGCTCCCGCTCGATCGTCTTGGTTTCCTCGGCGGTCCGCTCCGTTTCCGGTTTCCGCAACAGCGGCGTGACCGTGCGGGAAAGATCCTTGCCATCGGCCGGTTCGCCGTCGGCAAACAGCCCCGCCTTCCAGGCCTCGTAGGCGGCATCGATCACGGGCTTCGAGTCGCCCTCCAGCGACTTCATCTGCGACTCGAGCTCCGCAAGCCGCTGCGTGTTTTCCGCGGTCGGCAGTTCGAGCACCGGCGGCGCCACGCGGATGCGGGCCGAGAACCTGCTCGGGGCGCCCGACTCCGGCACGCGATTGAACACGTCGAGCAGGCTGTAATAGTCGGACTGCTTCATCGGGTCGTATTTGTGATCGTGGCACTGGGCGCAGGCCATCGTCAGCCCCAGCCACGTCGTGCTCGTCGTGTCGACACGGTCGAAGAGGTTGTTGAACCGCTGCTCTTCGGCGATCGCGCCCCCCTCGCCGTTCAAGAGGTGATTGCGGTTGAAGCCGCTTGCGATCTTCTGCTCGTTGGTCGCGTCCGGCAGCAGGTCGCCGGCCAATTGCTCGATCGAGAATTGGTCGAACGGCATGTCGGCGTTGAGGGCTTTCACCACCCAGTCGCGCCAGATCCACTGCCAGGTGTCGCCATCCTGCTGAAAGCCGTTGGAGTCGGCGTAGCGCGCGGCATCGAGCCAGGGGAGCGCCATCCGCTCGCCGTAGTGCGGGCTCGCCAGCAGCCGGTCGACCAGCAGCTCGTATGCCTCCGGCCGTGAATCGGCGACGAAAGCGTCGACCTCCTCGGGCGTTGGCGGCAGGCCGACGAGATCGGCATGGAGCCGGCGGATGAGCGTTTCCCGGGAGGCCTCCGGCGCGGGCGTCAGGCCGGCGGCCTCGATCTTTGCAAGCACGAACCGGTCGACCCCGTTCCGCACCCAGTCGGTCTTCTTCACATCGGGAGCGGCCGGCCGCACCGGCGGCGTAAATGCCCAGTGCGGCTCGTACTCGGCGCCTTCCTTGATCCAGCGATCGAGCAGCTGCTTCTGAGCATCCGTGAGCCGCCGGTTGGAGTCGGGCGGCGGCATGAGCACGTCGGCATCGGTCGAATGAATCCGTTCGAGCAGCGTGCTTGCGCCGGGATCGCCCGGCACGATCGCGCCCGCCTCGAGGGCGGCGGCCCGGTCGTCGAGCCGCAGGTCGGCCTCCCGCTTCTGGCCGTCCTGCCCGTGGCAGTAGAAGCAGTTTTCCGACAGAATCGGTCGGATATCCCGATTGAAGTCAAGGGGAGAGGCGACGGGCTCCGCTGCGAGTCGGCGCGGCGATCCGACGAGCAGGGCTGCCGCGACAGCGATCCAGACGGCAGGCACGGTCGAGCAACCCATGGAACACCTTCCGGGGGTCACCCGCGTCGCCGATCCAAGCCCACGGCTCGAACCGTGACAGACTCGAATCGCGGACCAAGTGGTCGATCAGCGGGATAAACGCTTTCTCTGGAAAACTCTAGCACAGGAAAACCTCTGCGGCCAGGGTTTTTTGGCAGGGCATGCCCGACGGCCAATTTGCGGTCGCCAGCGCAGAGAATTCGCGACCGTCGCGGCCGGCGGGGGGGATATGGTAGTTCGGCAGAGCCTTCATTTTCCGCCGGCCCGGGTCCCCCCGTAGAGTTCCCCGTGGTCTCCAACTGTCCCGAAACCGAGGTGCGTCCCATGGCCAGATCAATCATCATCTGCAAGTCGGTTCACCATCAGAACACCTGGAAGGTGGCGCAGGCGGTGGCTGACGTTCTGCACGCGGAGGTCGTCGAGCCCGAGGAATTTCCAGCTGCGGATCTCGACGAATACGAACTCGTAGGCTTCGGCTCCGGCATCTACTACGGCGGCTTCCATCCGTCGCTTTTGAATTGGATCCGCAGCCTGCCCGATGCGGCGCTGGTTCACCGGCGGGCCTTCGTGTTTTCCACGTCCGGCCTGCCGCTGCTCTGGCGGTTCTGGCACCGGCCGCTCACGACGGAACTCGCCCGCAAGGGCTTCGAGGTCAGTGGCGAATTCCACTGCCGCGGGTTTGACAGCTGGGGACCGCTCGGGATTTTCGGGGGCATCAACCGCCACCACCCGAACGAGAAGGACCTGCGGCATGCCGCCGAGTTTGCCCGGGAGATGCTGGCAACGGGCGACAGGGAGCAGGTGTATCGGGCGGCAGGATGACGCCGCGAGCAGTTTGACAAGCCGATCCTGAGCCGCATGATGTCGTCATGAGAACGTTCTCGAGGCTTGACCGCGGTGCCGGCGATCTGCGCTCCCAATCCAAACTGCCGTGAGCCGGTCCTGCGACATCCTGATCATTGGCGCCGGAGCCGCCGGGCTGTTTGCCGCCACATGGGCCGGTCGGGTGGCCCGTGAACTTGGCCGGCCGCTCACGATCCTCGCCGTCGACGGCGCGAAAAAACCGGGCGCAAAAATCCTCGTGGCGGGCGGCGGCCGGTGCAATGTCACGCACTGGCGGGTGACGGAGGCCGACTATGCCGGCAGCACGTCGCCTGCCATCCGCAAGGTGCTCGGTCGGTTCACGGTCGACGATACGATCGCGTTCTTCGCAGCCGCGGGCGTGGATCTCAAACGCGAGGACACCGGCAAACTCTTTCCCGTGACCGACTCCGCCCGCACCGTGCTCGATGCGCTTCTCCGCGCGGCGGATCAGGCAGGAGCGCAGCTGATTCATCCGGCGCGGGTGACCGCCCTCGACCGCACGGCCGCGGGCTTTACCGTCACGACCGACACCGGCTCGATCCAGGCCGCGCGGGTCATCCTCTGCACGGGCGGCAAATCGCTGCCGAAGTCGGGTTCCGACGGCACTGGCTTCGCGCTGGCCACGCAGCTGGGCCACTCGCTCACCGCGCCGATCGTGCCGGCGCTCGTGCCGCTCGTGCTGTCGCCGGGGCACTGGATCACCGAATTCTCGGGGCTGACGCTCCCCGCCGAGATCGTCCTCTCGACAGCCACCGGCAAACGGCTGGTGGCGTTCACCGGCAGCACGCTCTGCACGCACTTCGGCCTCTCGGGCCCGAGCGTGCTCGACATCAGCCGCCACTGGCTCGTCGCACGGGACCGGGATCGGGCGGTGAAGCTCTCGATCAACTGGCTGCCGGGGCAGACGGCCGACGCCGTGGAGCATTTGTTCCTGGAGTCACGCGGCCGTGGCGCACTCGCGATTCTGCGGGATCACCTCCCGGATCGGCTGGGCCGCACATTCTGCGAACTGGCCGGTGCGCCGCCGCAGGGCGACATTCCCCGCGATGCGCGGAAGAAACTCGTGCAGTTGCTCGGCGGCACGCCGCTCGACGTCGTCGGCGACCGCGGCTTCACGATCGCCGAAGCCACGGCGGGCGGGATCCCGCTCTCGGAAGTGCGGCTCGACACGATGGAGAGCCGGGTCTGCCCGGGCCTGCACTTCGCCGGGGAGGTCCTCGACGTCGACGGCCGAATCGGCGGCTTCAACTTTCAGTGGGCGTGGGCCAGCGGCTTCGTCGCAGGCTCGGCGGCGGCCACCGCGGTCGTTCCCGTCGAGGTGTAGACGTCGTAGCGATGGTGGCCCTGCCGCAGGTCGATCGTCCGCATCTCGCGGCGCGGGCGGCCGGCGGCCGGCGCGGAGACGGCGATCGAATCGAGCAGCCCGGCAACGGCGGCCCGCACCTGCTCGACCGTGATCTCCGCCATCGACGACGACGCCGACTTGACGACCGTCGACCTGGTTTTCCAGGGGTGCCATTGCCGCGGATCGGTGGGACCGCAGAGCGTGATCACCGGCACGCCGAAGGAGGCCGCGATGTGCGGCAATCCCGTGTCGACACCCAGGCAGAGATCCATGCGCGACAGCAGTGCGGTCGTTTCCCGCAGCGACAACTCCCGCGAGAAGTCGTGCACACGGGCGGCCGTCTCGGCCCCCAGGCTCGCGAGAATCGCGGCGTGCACGGCCCTGTCTTTCGGACCACCGCAGACGAAGACCTCGTAGCCACGTTCGTTGACGAGCCATGTGATGACGGCCGCCATCCGCTCGAGCGGCCAGAGACGCTGGCCGTCCGTCGCCTGCGGAGCGATGAAGGCGCGGGGCCGATTTCCCGGCACCGCGGCCAACAAGGTGGCGACCTTCGCGGCGGCGGCCGGCCAGACCCAGTTTTCGTTATGGCCGTCGTCGACGTCGATGCCGTCACCGCGGAGCAGATCGAGAAACAACTCGGCCTCGTGGCGGCTCTTCTGGAGCGGCACCTGGCGGGTGAGCAACGGCGTGCGGATTCGTGAGGCGAAGCCGACGCGGTGCCCAATGCCGGCCAGCCAGGCCAGCAGGACGCTCGACAACGAACGCTTCAGGATGTAGGCCCGATCGTAGCGGCGGGAGCGGAGCCAGACCGCGTAGCCGAAGATGTTCAGGAGCGAGCCGGGGATGATCCCGCAAATCCGTCGCGGCCGATGCCAGGTCAGCAGGGCGTCCTTGTAGGGACAGTCGGTCAGCGCCTCGCCGGCCCCCCGCTCGACGAGCACGTCGATCGTGGCGGCGGGAAAACGGCGGCGCAGATTCCGCAGGAACGGAATCGCGAGTACGGTGTCGCCGATAAAGCGATTGCGAACGACGAGGATGCGTTCTGCCATGGATGTCTCGCAGCTAACGGGCGAACCCGACGAAGAAGCTGAACAACTGCTGGCTGTCGTCCTGGGCGTAGGCGACCGGGACGGCGAAGTCGAGCGCGATCGGCGCGGGCCCCATGGCCGGGAGCGTGATGCGGAGACCGAAGCCGGGGGCGACACGCATCTGGTTGATCGACACGTTCGACTCGACGGTACCGAAGTCGGTGAAGATCACGCCGCGGAGCGTGTCGTCGGCCGTGATCGGAAACAGATACTCGACCGTGTTGAGCCACTCGAACGGACCGCCGATGATGGCGCCGTTTTGCCGGGGGCTGGCACCGCGAAACGCGAAGCCGCGGAGCGTGTTGTAGCCGCCCGCGAAGAAGTTGTCGTAGGCGGGCGTGTCGGGTCCCGACATGCCGAGCACCGATCCAATCGACAGCACGTGGCGGCCCGAGCCGTCGGGCCGCTCGTTGAGAAGGAAGTACTGCCGGCCCTCGAGGATGCCGCGCGGGTAGGAGAAGGTGCCGATCACCTGCTCGAACTCGAACGTGGCCAGATGCCCCTGCGTCGGCATGAAGGGGCTGTCGCGGGTGTCGTGGATGATGCCGCCGCTGAATCCATAGACGGAGTTCGTGCCCAGCATGTTTTGGATCGCCGGCGCCAGCACCCGCGGGTTGAACACATCGACGCTCTCGCCGCGGAAGCCGGCGTTCACCGACAGGTCGGGAGCGAACGCAAACTGGTAGCCCAGCCCGACGCGGCCGCCGACGCGGGCTTCCGCCCAGTCGTAAAAGTAGCGGGTGTAGTAGGAGGCGCTCGTCGAGAGGCCGATCCGCGTGTCGAAGAGGTAGGGCTCCTGGAACGTCGCGGTGTACCGCTGCAACTGCGTGCCCGGCGCGGCCTCGAGCCGAAACCGCTGGCCGGCACCACGGAAGGCGGTGCCGTTGCGGATGTCGTCCCAGCTGCGCGGGAGCCGGAAGATGTCGAAGTTCTGTTCGTCGACGACGATGTTGCCGACGAGTCCAGCATTGGAATTGACGCCGGCACCGATCATGAGCCGGCCCGTCTGCGTCTCCTCGGCGTCGACGTCGACGACGACATACGGCTCGCTCCCCGGAAACACCTGCAGCGGCTGCTCGCCGGCAAAATTCGGGACCATGCCGGGCTGCCCCGGAAAGGGCTGTACGGCACCCGGCGGCACCATGCCGGGCTGCACCATGCCGGGCTGCATCCCGGGGGCGACCGGCTGCTGGGCGACATAGACGGGGGCCTGCGGATAGGCCGGCGGCGGCGCCACCATCCGTGAGTAATCGAGGGCCTCGGGGCCGGCGGGTGCCAGTGGGGCGCCGCCCCAGGCCTGGGGCGGCGCGGCAGCTGCGGGCTGCTGCGGATACGGCTGCGGGCTCTGCCCCCGCCAGACGGGCGCATTCGCCGCGGTGCTCGAACCCGCCGGGGCCGCGGCAGCCGGTGCGAGCAGGTGCTGCCGGGCCGGCACCGGCTGGGAGGGAATCGCCGGTGCTGCGGGAACGACCGCGTCGTTGAGTTCTCCCTCGAGCACGAGGTCGAGCACCGCATCGTCCTGCGTTTCGGGATCGGGGCTCTGGCCGCGGAAACCGGGCTGGCCGGGATCGCGGGCGATCTGCTGATTGTCGTCCTCACCATTCTCCGGCTTGCTGAAGACAATCCGCGGCCCCTCCCCTTTGGCGGCGTCGGCGAGAAACAGGCTGCTCGACTTCAGGCGGCGTTCGTCGTCACGGAGTTTGCGGATGTCGAGGATGTCGCCGGGCCGCAGCGAGAGGCGGTTGAGCACCGTGCTGTGCCGGGTGTGCGGATGCTCGCCGCGGATCCGCACGTTGATCTTGCCGACCCGGTACCGCTGCCCCTCCGCCACGTTGTAGACGAGATCGAGCTGGCCCGGCTCCTCGAGGAACCGCGGATCAGCCTTGATGTCGGCGAAGACGAAGCCCCGGCCGCCGTAGATGTCGCGGATCAGCCCGAGGTCGGCGTCCATCTTCGATTGGTTGAAAGCCTCGCCGCTCTTGAGCTTGAGATCGCGGGAGAGAAACTCGCTCTTGAACTTGCTGTTGCCGATGAACGACACGTTCCGCACCGAGTAGCGCGGGCCCTCGTTGATCACGAATGTCAGCAGCGTCCAGTCGCGTCCGCCACCGTGCACCACCTCCAGTTCACGCCCCACCTTGGCCTGGAAGAAGCCGAGGCTGCGGTAGTAGGCCGTGATCAGATCGACGTCTTCGTCGATCTTCTGGCGGTCGACATCGCCGCCGAGCACCCAGAGAATGCCCGGCTTCGACTTGATCTGCGTGAGCAGCCGCGCATCACTGGCAATCGAATTGCCGACGAAGCTGGTCCAGAGCGACTTGCGACTGCGGCCCTCGTCGATGAGGAACACGGCTCCCTTGTCGCCCGGCTTGCTGCCCTCGACCGTCGACACCTTCGCGGTGTCGTAGCCCTTCTCGTGATAGAACGACTCGATGCGGCGACGGGCCTCCTCGACGACGTAAGGATCCATCGAGTCGCCCACGTCGATCTCGGCTTTTTTCCGCAGCGTGCGGCTGGTGACCTTTTCGTTGCCGATGTACTTCACATAGCGGAGCATCGGCCGTTCCACCACCTGGAAGATCACGACCACGCCCTCCTTGACGCGGACGTACTTCGGATGGACGTCGATGAACTTCCGCGAGCGGTGGAGCGTGCGCACATCCTCTTCGATCGCCTGGGGATCGAAGATCTGGCCGGCCCGCGTGACGAGCTTCGGCAACTTCGAGACTTCCGTGGCGTGATTGCCCTCGATCCGCACCTCGACGATGCGGTTGGCCTCGTCCACAGCCGCCGTGGCGGGAGTGGCTGGCGGCACCATGGCTGGGGGCGTTGCTGGCGGAGCCTGCCCGGGAAACGGCCCCGGAACCTGCGCGAGGAGCGTCTGCCCGGCAGCAGCGCAGGCGATACCGATCGCGACGGTCAGCCACCGGCGGTTTCGAAGCATGGTGTAAAAAGAGTTGCGCAAGGCCATCGGCGGTGCGGGCTCGAGGTGTGGTTGCGGTCGCCGGGGAGAGATAGCGGCACCGACCGCGCAGCCACAAGGCGAAAACTGTCTGGGGGCCTGCCGCGGCCGCGGAGAGGCTCGGAGCACGCGCTGGCAGGGCCTTTTCTCCGCTGATTTGCCTGTTTTTCAGCGGGCTTCCCCGGACGCCGATGCTTGACTGGCCGCCGTAAACTCCGATACTTTTTCTATCTTGCCCGCTTTCCAGCGGAATTTCCCGCGTCTGGTGCATGGCGTTCATCCGCGCCACCGGTTTTGCCCATGCGACCAATGGTCATCGACTTGCGAAAAACGGACGATGCCCGGGATGTGGTGCATCGGGCCGTGCAGACGCTTGCCGAGGGCCGGAGCGTCGCCTTCCCGACCGAAACCGACTACGTGATTGCATCGAGCGTGCGGGACCAGACCGCCGTGCGCCGGCTCGTCGAACTCTCCCCCGTGCGGAACGGCGAGCCGCGGCTGACACTGGCCCTCAAGAGCGCCGACGAAGCCCTCGACTGGGCCCCCCGGCTGAGTCCGATCGGTCGCCGGATCGCCCGCCGGTGCTGGCCCGGGCCGGTGACGATCCTCGTCGCCGACGACCACCCGGAGAGCCTCGTCCACCGGCTGCCCTCGTCCGCGAGAGACGCGGTCGTCGGCGCGGGCCGACTGCGGCTGCGGGTTCCCGGTCATCAGATGCTGGCGGAATGCATGCGGATGCTGGCGGGCCCCGTGGTGCTCGCCGAGCCGGTCGGCCCCGGTGAAGCACCGCTCGTCACCGCCGAGGATGTGCTGGCCCGCGTGCCGGCTGCAGTAACGCTGGTGCTCGACGACGGCCGCGCCCGCTATGCGCAGCCCGCCTCCACGATCGAGATCCATGAAACCGATTTTCGCGTCGTGCACCCCGGCATCGTCTCGCAGGAAACGCTCCGCCGGCTCTCGAGCCTGATGGTGCTCTTCGTCTGCACGGGCAACACCTGCCGCAGCCCGATGGCGGAAACCATCTTCCGACAGTTGCTGGCGGAGCGGTTTGGCTGCCGGCCCGACGAGATCGAGGAGCATGGCGTGGTCGTCGCCAGCGCCGGCATCGCCGCCTGGGGCGGCGGCAAGGCGAGCAACGGTGCGCTCGAAGCCATGGCGGAGATCGGCTGCGACCTTTCCGGGCACGAGAGCCAGCCGGTCACCGAAAATCTGGTCCGCCAGGCCGACATCATCTGGACGATGACGGCCTCCCACCGCGCCGCCATTCTTTCCCAGTTCCCCGAGGCCGGGGGCCGTGTGGCCCTGCTTTCGCCCGACCGGCTGGACGTGATCGATCCGATCGGCGGGCCGCTGGCGACCTATCGGAAATGTGCGCAACAAATCCGCGAGCACCTGCTCGCCAGACTGGATACACTCGGGGAATCGTTTCTCCGGCGGTAGTTTTCCTGCTGCCGGACAATGGACGGGACTCGCACGGAGCAATCATGCGCATCGCAATCGGGAGTGATCATCGGGGAGTGGCCGCGCGGCTGCGAATCACCGGTCTTCTGGAGAACATGGGCCATCAGGTCACCGACTGTGGCAGCCATGGCGAAGAGTCCGTCGACTATCCCGACGTGGCCGCCGACGTGGCGGGCCGCGTGAGCCAGAGCCTGGCCGATCGCGGCATCCTGCTCTGCTGCACCGGCGTGGGCATGGCGATCGCCGCCAACAAGATCCCCGGCGTCCGCGCGGCCACCTGCCACGACGAGGTGACCGCCGAGATGAGCCGGCGGCACAACGATCTCAACGTGCTCTGCCTGTCGGCCGAGATGATCGGCCCCGAACTCCAGGAAAAGATGCTCCGCACCTGGCTGGAGACGCCCTTCGAAGGCGGCCGCCACGCCCGCCGCGTGGCCAAGATCGCCGCCCTCGAACCCCACTGCTCCGAAAAGTAGGACAGGCTTCAGCCTGTTGTTCTTTTTGACAGGCTGAAGCCTGTCCTACACGTTCACCCACTGGTGGCTCTTGGCGCTGGCGAGCACGGCGTCGCAGACCTTCTGGGTCTCGAGCGCATCGCGGAACGTCGGATGGGCCGGCTGCTTCTTGGCATACGCCTCCAGGAAGTCGGCCACCTGGTGCACAAAGCTGTGCTCGTAGCCGATCGCCAGCCCCGGCACCCACCACTTGCTCATGTAGGGGTGATCGGTGTCGGTCACGTGGATGCTTTTCCAGCCGCGCATCGGGCCCTCGTCCCGGTAGTCAAACACCTGCAGCCGGTGGAGATCGTGGAGATCCCACTTCAGGCTCATGTTCTCGCCGTTGATCTCGAACGTGTAGAGCGCCTTGTGACCGCGGGCATACCGGGTGCTCTCGAAGAGGCCGAGCGACCCGTTCTTGAAGTGGCAGAGGAACGAGCAGGCGTCGTCGATGCTCACCTTCTCCACCTTGCCGGTGAGCTGGTGCGTGCGTGCCTTGACGAACGTCTCGGTCATCGCCGTGACATCGCTCACCGAGCCATTGAGCCAGAGCGCCGTGTCGATGCAGTGGGCGAGCAAATCGCCCGTCACACCGCTGCCGGCGGCCGCGGCATCGAGCCGCCAGAGGGCCGCCCCGCCCTGCGGCAGGTCGGCGTTAATCGTCCAGTCCTGGAGAAACTCGGCTCGGTAATGAAACACCCGTCCGAGCTTGCCCGAATCGATGATCTGCTTGGCGAACGTGACGGCCGGAATTCGGCGGTAGTTGTACCAGACCATGTTGGGCACACCGGCCTTCTCGACGGCCGCGCACATCGTCTCGCCCTGGGCCGTATCCATGGAGAGCGGCTTCTCGCAGAGGATCGCCTTGCCATGCTTCGCCGCCTCGATGGCGATTTCGGCGTGGAGGTTGTTGGGGGTGCAGATGTCGATCACATCGATGTCGTCGGCGGCCACGAGCTTCCGCCAATCGGTCTCCACCCGCTTGTAGCCCCAGCGGTCGGCAAAGGCCTGGGCCTTTTCCGGATCGCGGGCGGCCACGGCCTGCAGCACCGGCAGGTATTCAAGGTCGAAGAAGTCCTTGACGCGGTTGTAGCCGTTGGAGTGGGCGCGGCCCATGAAGCCGTAGCCGATCATGCCGATGCGGAGGGGTTTTGACATGGGGAGATGCCTTGGGGGTTAGTGGCGTGAATGATTCGTCGTGGTGTCGTGATGTCGTGATGGCTTCGTTGGCTTGGTCCGCTGCGGGATCGGCAGAAGTCTCCTCGCGGGGATATTTCGCGTGACCTGCGGTGGCGGTTCCAGGCCGTTTGGATGTGCGAAATCTCCAACGCTCGTCAAGCTTCTGCCGGTCCCTTCGCTCGATTGTCGGTGCGCCAGTCGATCCGTTGGGTTCCGATTGAATTTAGCGCCAGCCGTGGGCGTCGCGGACGGCGATCATGGTCTTGAGGATCGTGTTCCAGGTGTGGGGGTCTTCCAGGGTCTTGTTGGGGAACATGCAGCCGTCCCAGCAGATGTGCTTGATGCCGCGCTGCTCAGCGCCTTCGAGCCAGTAGCCCGAGCACTTCACGATGTCGAGCTTGCCGGCGGGGTCGTCGGCCCGGCAGTGCTTGCCCGTCTTGTCGTGGGCGCCAGCGCCGTGCACTTCGCCGTCATTCTGGGCCACGTGGAAGTCGATCGTCCACGGCCGCAACTTGTCGACCATTTGCTTGTAGGCCGGCCAGAACTCGGCGTCGGTATAGCCGGGCTGCACGAGGGCGTGCTCCGGGGCGTTGTAGCCGAGCAGGTAGAGATAGGTATGCGCGAGGTCGGCCTGGAAGCCGAGCGTCTCGGGCATGCCGACCTCCTCGAGCAGGTCGAGCATGTCCTTCCACGAGTGCATGCCCGCCCAGCAGATCTCCCCTTCGGCCGCGAGCCGCTGGCCGTTGTCCTTCGCGATCTTCGCCGCCTCGCGAAACGTCTCGGCGATCTTCGTCGTGCTGGCCCGGGGATTCTCCCGCCACTTCGCCACGCCGAATTCGGCCGAGTCGATCCGGATCACGCCATACTTCCGCACACCGTGCTTCTCGAAGACCTTCGCGATCCGGCAGGCCATCTTCACCGCCGAGAGAAACTTTTCCTTCGCGGCCGCATCGCCCATCGCGGAATCGCCCACCGTGCCCGGCCAGACCGGGGCCACGAGCGAACCGACCGTGAAGCCATGGCTGGCGATCTTGTCGGCGATCGTGGTGAGCTCCGCGTCGCTCGCCTCGGGGTTGGTGTGCGGCAGGAAGAGAAAATAGTCGATGCCGTCGAACTTCTGGCCGTTGACGTTCGCCGCGGCCGTCAGTTCGAGCATGCGATCGAGGCTGATCGGCGGCTCTTGGCCTGGGTCAGTGCCCTTGCCGACGAGGCCGGGCCACATGGCGTTGTGAAGCTTGGGGGCGGTGTGCGTGGGCATGATGCTGGCCTTTCTGTAACGGCTCTACTTTCACTGCTCTATTGGTGATTCACGGCCCTGCCACTATGCGCCGCCGCGGACGGCAAATGTCTCCTCGCGGGGATATTTCGCGTTGCCGCCTGTGGCAGTTCAAAACCGTCCGTGCGAAATCTCCAACGCTCGTCGAGCATTCGCCGATCCCCGGCTCCCTCAGGCTGGAGTGTGCCGAAGGGGTTGCCCCTTCGCTCATGCGTGTCTCCCATGCTTGGGGAGATCGGAGTGGACGTCGGGGCCGAAGTAGCGGAGCGAAACGAGCGGGCCGGGGCCGGTGTTTTCCACGGTGTAGCCCGCGGCCGCGGCATCGGCCGAGATGAAGAGCTCGTCGGCAGTCATCTGGCCGAAGCGGATGAGCGTGGGCGTGGCGACGTCGTGCACGCCGACCTTGCCCTCGCCCTGCACGGTGATCCAGCCGCTGGCGCCGGCGTCTTTGACCGTGATCTTCGCGCCGGGCTCGAGCGTGAGCTCCTTGGCGCTGAAGAGCTGCTTGCCGTCCACGTGGCCGTAGACGATCCAGCGGTCGTGCACGCCCGGAGCCGACCGCTTCTCGTCGAGAATCGGCCGCAGGAAGTTGCTTTCCTTGTAATGCGTGTCGACGTTCTTCTCCCAGTCGAGCTGGCCGATAATGAAATCGAGGTCGTGATGCTTCTCCTTGGGCATGTCCTTGACGAGCAGGCTCCACGGCACCTCGCGGCCCTCGACGAGCGACTGAAACATCGCAAACACGTCGCTGCCCCACTGCGGCTCGTAGGTCAGCAGCGAGCCCGGTGCATGCAAAACGCCCGGCGGGATCAGCCAGCCGGTGCCCCGCTCGAGCCGGTAGGCCTTGGCGAGGTCGATGATCCCGTTGTCGCCCTTGTTCCAGTTCTCGAGGCAGCGGCGAACGTCGGCCTTCGTCGTGCCGGGCTCGAGGCCCATGAACGTGTAGGGGAAGTTGTTGTCGCAGTTGTTGTATTGCGGCGGGAAGTAGTAGCTCTCCGGCTTGCCTTCCTGGCCGACCAGTTTCGCGTCGGCGAACGACTGGTGCATGTGGTGGGGGATCGGCCCCATGTTGTCGAAAAACTTCGAATAGACAGGCCATTTCTTGAAGTGGTCCCAGATCGACTGGCCGACGAGTTTTGCACCCCCTTCGGCGACCGCGTCGCGGAGCATGAACCGCTGGCCGTCGAACACGCACCACGAGAGCCCCTCGTCGGGCACGCGGCCTTCGTTCGCCGCCTCGGTCGTGCTGGCAAACCACCGCTCGTCGATGCCGCCACGGTTCAGCCCGTAGGAGTAGTAGTCGTCGGGATGCAGCCGCACCCGCTTGCCGGGATGGAGAAAGCTGCGCGGCACCCAGGTGGGGGAGAGCCGGAGAATTCCCTTGCCGGCATTCATTGCCTGATCGAGGGCGCTGCCAACATTTTTGGCCTCGGGCAGCTTGGCGGAAATCTTGGACGCGGTGGCGGTGGCCATGAAAAACCCCTGGGCTAAGGTGCGCGAGAGCGATTGAAAGTTTTACGGACCCTGCGGTTGACCCGCAAGGAGCAGCGCACGTTCTTCGTGGCGGGATTCCCCGAGGGCCGCGACCGTTTTCTGCCACGCAAGCAGGGGGAATGGGTGCGCTGCGAGGCAGCCGACCCAGCCTACGCAATCACGTCGCGGATGACGTGGCCCCCGACGTCGGTCAGTCGGAAGTTGCGGCCGTTGTGGCGATACGTGAGCTGCTCGTGGTCGATGCCCAGGAGGTGGAGCAGCGTCGCGTGCAGGTCGTTGACATGCACCTTGTTCTCGATCGCCTTGTAGCCGAAGGGATCGGTCGAGCCGTAGTGAAAGCCCCCCTTCACGCCACCGCCAGCCATCCAGATCGTGAAGCCGCCGGGGTTGTGGTCGCGACCCTTGCCCCCCTGCGAGTCGCTCGTGCGGCCAAACTCACCCCCCCAGATCACGAGCGTGTCTTCGAGCATGCCGCGAGCCTTGAGATCGGCGAGCAGTGCGGCCGCAGGCCGGTCGGTGGCGAGGCCACACTCGCGGTGGTTGGTCTCGATGTTGTTGTGGCCATCCCAGGGCACGTCGTCGACGGCGCCGTCGCCTCCCACGTTCTTGCCGGCAAAAATTTGGATGAACCGCACACCCCGCTCGAGGAGCCGGCGGGCCGTGAGGCACTGCTTCGCGAACACCTTGCACTTCGGATCCTCGGTGCCGTAGAGGTCGTGCGTGATCTTCGACTCGCGGGAGAGGTCGATGGCCTCGGGAGCCGCCGTCTGCATGCGGTAGGCCAACTCGAAGCTCTGGATCCGCGCTGCGAGATCGGCCTGCGTGGGGCGGGCGGCCGCGTGAGCACCGTTGACCGCGGCGAGCAGATCGAGCTCCGCCCGCTGCGACTCGAGCGAGTGCCCCTGCCGCAGCGACAGGTTGTCGATCGCCACCGGCCGGCGGGCATCGATCGCCAGCGCCTGATGGTTCTTGGGCAGGAATCCGGCCGACCAGATCTGGTCATCGCCGCGCGGCTTCCGCTCGTGCATGACGACGAAGCTGGGGAGGTTCTCGTTCATCGAGCCAAGCCCGTAGTCGAGCCAGGCGCCCATGCTCGGCATGCCCGGACGGCTGAACCCACACATCAACTCCATCGCCGCCGGGGCGTGGTTGTTGGCCCGCAGGTGCATGGAGTGGATGAAGCACATCTCGTCGACGTGCCTGGAGAGGTGCGGGAAGAGATCGCTCACCCAGGTGCCCGACTGGCCGTGCTGCGCCCACGCGAAGGGGCTCGCGAGGCACTTGCCGCTGGTCTGAAAGAAGCCGACCTGACTATCGGCACCGGGCAGGGGCTCGCCGTTGCGGGCCTGCAACTCCGGCTTGTAGTCCCACGTGTCGACCTGTGACGGGGCGCCGGTCATGAAGAGCCAGATCACCCGCTTCGCCTTCGGGAGATGATGGGCCAGCGTGGGGCCAGCGGCCCCCGTGCTCGTGTTTCCGGCCGCATCGCGGCCGAGCAGCGACGCTAGCGCGAGCCCGCCGAAGCCCAGCCCGGCATCGCGCAGAAACCGCCGCCGAGCAGGCAAAAGAAGTTCACCGATCGATGGGGTGTGGTCAGTCGACATAAATGAACTCGTTGAGGCAGAACATGAGTTGGCAGGCATCGGCAAGCGCTGCCTTGCGCTTGGCATCGTCGCCGGCGGCGGCCTGTTCGCGGGCCGCGAGGAAGCTGGTGAACCGCGCGACATCGTCAGCCGAGGGCTTCCGCGACAACGCGACGGTGAAACAGTAGTCGATGGCAGCCGGGCCTGTGTTGCCCGCGGTCTTGCGAGCCCGTTCGGCCAAGCCGTCGGCGGCCGATCGGACGAGCGGGGAATTCATCATCGTGAGCGCCTGGGTCGGCACGGTCGCCACACCGCGTGCCCCCACCGACTGCAC
>JAPLNR010000021.1 GCA_026401035.1 Planctomycetia bacterium
CATCCCCATCCTGCCCGATCGGCTGCATCCCTTCGTCGGCCGCCTGCGGCGGGCGATCGAGGCGGGGCTGGCGGGCGGCGGAACGCTCGGCACGATCGAAACGCTCGAGTTCCGAAGGCGGATGCGGGACCGCTCCCGCGGACCGGTGCTCGCGCAACTGGCGCGCGACGCCGACCTCGTTCGCGTGCTCGTCGGCGATCCGCGGCGGCTCTCCACGCTCGGTGGCGCCGATCCCGACTCGGTCTGGAACACGCTCTCGGTGGGCCTGAGCGGCGCGGCCCACATGCCTGTCCGCTGGCAGGTGGCGCGGGGCGACACCCCCGGCCTGTCGATCACGCTCATCGGCAGTTCCGGCAGCCTCGTGGTCGAAGTGCCCGATGGATCGGGCGTCGCGTGGACGGCGACCCTGCAGCCGGACAACACCAGCGAACGGGTCGACTTCGACCGCGGTGCCGCGATCCTCGACATCCTTCACGGTGGGTCGAAACGCCTTCCGACCAACGAGGACGGCATCGCTCCAGCCGCCTGGGACGATGCCGCCCGGGCGATCGAACTGGCCGACACCGTGCCCCGCAGTGTTGCCAAGGGCCGGGCGATCGATCTCCATCAGGAGGAATTCTCCGAACTGGGCACGTTCAAGGGCACCATGGCGTCGCTCGGCTGCGCGATCGTGCTCGGCGGCCTCTTCGCCCTGCTCATCGCCACGCTTGTCGGCGGCATCGCCAGGGAGGCCGGCTGGGAGTTTGGTGAGCGGATCGCAGGCGTCTGGCCGATCGCGGTGCTCGCCGTGCTGGGGCTGTTTCTGGTCCTGCAACTTCTCCCGTGGTTGATCGGCTCCACGCCACCTGACAGCGGGGGTCTGCCGGCGGGACGGCTCCGTGAAGACGAGCCCCGGGGGCGTGAATAAATCCCGGCCATCCGGCATGGATTCCCGTTTTTCGGCCCCAAATCGGGCCCGGGCCGCGGCCGGCCTTCGGGCGGGGAAAACTCTGCGGCCCACCACGAACGGCGGTGGAATCGTGGGCCGCGGGCATCCGATGCACTCTGCAGGCTGGTCTTCCCGTCTGGATGCGGGCAGGCCGATGGCCGGTGTGCAGTCTTCCATGTTTCGGGAATCGTCTCCATGCGGCATTCGTGGGTTGCCCTGCCGTTGCTGGCCGCCTTGATTTCGGCCTCGGTGCCCCACGCCACGTTTGCTGCCGAATCACGGCGGACGGCGATCGTGCTGGCGATCGAATCGAATCGCGATTCGGTCGTCAACATCCACGGCCAGAAACTGGTCACCGGTGACGACGACGCTGCCAGCGGCGAGCAGCGGCGGGTCAATGGCATGGGTACCGGCGTGGTGGTCGACGCCCGCGGCTACATCGTCACCAATTACCACGTCGTCGAGGGCGTGCGGCGGATCGAGGTCACGATGGCCTCCGGTAAGACCGTGTCCGCCACGCTCGTCTCCCATGACCCACGGACCGATCTGGCCGTGATCAAGGTCGCCTGCGAGACACCGCTGCCGGTGATCTGCATCGGCACCTCCAGCGACCTCATGATCGGCGAAACGGTCCTGGCATACGGCAATGCGTTTGGCTACGAGCACACGGTCACCCGCGGCATCGTCTCCGCCCTGCACCGTGACGTCGAGGTGACCCGCACCCAGCAATACCAGGATCTGATCCAGACCGATGCCAGCATCAATCCGGGCAACTCCGGCGGGCCGCTGCTCAACATCAACGGCGAGATGATCGGCATCAACGTCGCCGTGCGGGCCGGTGCCCAGGGGATCGGGTTTGCGATCCCGATCGACAAGGCGCTCGCGGTCGTGACGCAGCTGCTCTCGGCCGAACGGGTCGACAAGACCTGGCACGGCATCGTCGCCAAAGGGGGCGGCCAGCAGGGGGTGATCGTGGAGGCGGTGCACCGCGAGAGCCCGGCGGAAACCATCGGCATGAAGGCGGGCGACGTGATCATGCGGATCGGAGACAATGCCGTCAGGTGCCAGCTCGACATCGAGCGCGGCATGATCGGCCACAAGGCCGGCGACTGCGTGTGGCTCACCGTGTCTCGATCCGGCGCGGAGGAGCGGCTTGAACTGCCGCTCGCCGCCGCCCGGCAGCTCTCGATGTCGGTCGACGAGCGGTCGTGGCTCGAGCTCGGACTGCGGACCGAGCCGGTGGCCGCCGCCAAGGTCCAGAAGCTGCAGACCCGCTATCGGGGCGGCCTGCTCGTGAAGGAAGTCCGCGGCGATGGCCCGGCGGCCGACCAGGGAATCAGGGCCGGTGACATCCTCGTGGGGCTGCACGTCTGGGAAACGATCTCGAGCGAGAATATCACCTACGTGCTCGACAAGGCCCGCGAGGAAAACCTCGGACCGCTCAAGTTTTACGTGCTGCGGGGCCGGGAGACGCTCTTCGGCCACCTGACGGGCGACACGATCCGCCGCTGATCGCTCCGCTGCATGGGAGCCGAGCCCGCCCTCCCCACGCCGGCTCGGCGGCTACACTGGCGTTCCGTGGAAACCGAATTCGTCAACTGGCTGCTCTCCCGTGTCCCGGCCGACCCGCGGCTGGAGGTGCCCCCCGGCGATGATGCCGCCGTGCTCCGACCGCCCGCGATGCGTCGCACCGTGGTCACGGTCGACATGCTCATGGAGGGAGTCGATTTCATACCCGGGCCCGATTGCCCCGCCCGCGCCATCGGCCACAAGGCGCTCGCCGTGAGCCTGAGCGATCTGGCGGCCATGGGTGCGCGGCCCGAGGCGGCGTTCGTGGCCGTATCGCTGCCCCGCGCGGGCGGCGACGCCATCGGCCGCGGGCTCCTCGAGGGAATCAGCGCCCTGGCGGCCGAATACGGCGTGACGCTCGCCGGTGGCGATACGAACGCCTGGGACGGTCCGCTCGTCGTGAGCACGACGGCGATCGGCAGCGTGCCGCCCGGGGCGGCCTGGCGCCGGGACGGCGGCCGGCCCGGCGACCTCATCGTGGTCACCGGGGCATTCGGCGGCAGCCTGCTCGGCCGGCACCTTGCCGTGGAGCCCCGTTGCCGCGAGGCCCTGCACATCGCGGAACGCTTTCAGGTGCATGCGGCGATCGACTGTAGCGATGGCCTGTCGCTCGACCTCGGCCGGATGATGGCGGCCAGCGGCACCCGCGCCGCGATCCGGCTCGCTGCGGTGCCGATCCACCCCGACGCCGTGCGGATGAGCGGCCAGCCGGGCGACGGCCGCAGCCCCCTCGAGCATGCCCTGGCCGACGGCGAGGATTTTGAACTGATCATGGCGCTGCCGCCGGAGGCCGCCCACGCCCTGGTTGCGGCGGCGGGCACGCCGCCGCTGGGCCTGCCGATCACGATCATCGGTGAAGTCGAGGCGGGCAGCGGCCTCGTGGCGATCGCGGCCGATGGCAGCCGCAGCCCGCTCGAGCCGAGGGGATTTGTGCATGCCTTCGACTCCTGACCCCGGGCCGAGCCGCTGTTTGGTCGGCATCGCCGACGAGCCGGCGCTGGCCGGTGTGGCGGCGACACTCGTCGGCGTGCTCCCCGATCATGCCTTCATCGCGCTCGAGGGGGATCTCGGCGCCGGCAAGACGACGTTCGTGAAGGCGGTCGCCGCGGCGGTCGGCATCGACCCGGCCGAGGTCGTGAGCCCCACGTTCGGCCTGATCCACATCCACGACAGCCCGGCCGCGGGCGGCCGGCCCTTACGAATCGTGCATGCCGACATGTACCGTCTCTCCGGCGCTGCGGAACTCCACGAGATCGGCTGGGAGGATGCGATCGCGGGGCGTTTCGGGAAGCGGATCTGGACCTTCGTCGAATGGCCGAGCCGGATCGCCGCAGCGCTGCCCGCCGAGCGACTCGACATCGCGCTCCACATCGACTCGGAGACCGCCCGCACGCTCGAGTTCAGCAGCCCCGCGGCCGCTTACCGGCCCGTCATCGCGGCGTTTGCCGACCGAGCGCCGCCAATTCCGCCGCGATCTCATGCGTGAGCGTCGCTTCGAGGGCGGCAAGCGCCCGGGCCACCGGCACGCCGTCGAGCAGCCGGTGGTCGGCGAGCAGCGTGACGTTCATACGGCCTGCGTCGTCGAGCGGCGAGTAGGTGAGGCTCGTCGTCAGAAACGTCGGGTGCATCCGGTTGGAGCAGCCTTCGCCCGCGAGCGTCGAAAGGCTAAACGTGCCGATCCGCAGGGCCCGCTTGGGCGACGTCGACCGGAGGTTCCAACGCAGCACGATCCGCCGCAGGAGCCGGGGAACGCGGGCCAATTCCAATTGCCGCCTGAACACCTCGTCGATGGGCGCCGTGGCAAACCGCGTGATCGCCGCCTGCAGCGTCGGCAGCGGCATGGCATCGGGCTCGGGAAACCGCGCCCAGTAGATCGCCTCGGGATCGAGCCCGCGATCGGCTTCGGCCGTCGCCTCGTCCCGCGGCCGGCTCAGCGCCAGCGAGGCCACGCTCAACGGGCTCGTCGCCCACCGCGGCCGGCGCAGCAGCCCGGGCACGTGCCAGCTGCGAAGCGCAGGCCGATCGCGGGCCACGATCGCATAGGCCTTCATGAAGATCGCCGCCCAGCCGATCCGCGTGGTGGCGGCCCGCCGGTGCTGCTCCACGGCAGCAAGCTGCATCAGCCGGTCAACCGGGAAAATGGGCACCCGCCGCGACAGCCGGACGATGTCGGCCACGAGCAGCCGCTGCGAATCGAGCCGCCGCGTGATGATCTTCGGTGATGGACGGGTGATCGGGGTCATGGACGTCATGGAGGTCATGGACGTAAAAACCTATCGTCCACCCCACCGCTTTGGATAGACTGCTTTCATCATGCGCATCCACCCCGCCACCACGCTCCTCGCCGTCGTCGACATCCAGGACCGCCTCCTCGCCGTCATCCCCACCGCCGCCGATATCGTCGCCCGGGCCACACGGCTGGCGCAGGCGGCCGGGCTCCTCGGCGTGCGGAGCATCCTCGCCGAACAATACCCACGAGGACTCGGCCGCACACCCGCGGCGCTCGCCAGCCTCCTCCCCCCAGCCCTGGCGAAGACGACGTTCAGTTGCTGCGGCTGCGAGCCGTTTGCGGCGGTCATCGACGCCCCCGGCCCGGAGCCGCTCGAAACGGTCGTGCTCTGCGGGCTCGAGACGCATGTCTGCATCGCGCAGACGGCCCTCGATCTGCTCGCCCGCGGGCTCGGGGTGTTCATCACCGTCGACGCCGTCACCTCACGGCATGCCCTCGACCACGAAGTTGCCCTACGGCGTCTGGAGGGGGCCGGCGCCATCCTGACCACGAGCGAGGCCGTGCTCTTCGAATGGTGCCGATCGGCCGAGCATCCGCAGTTTCAGGCGGTGCGAAGGCTGGTTCTGTAGGACAGGCTTCAGCCTGTCATGGCCTGTCATGACCTGTCATGCCGCATTGGCTGCTGCCGCGACAGGCTGAAGCCTGTCCTACTTTGCCGTGAGATCGATGCCCTCGGATGGGAGCGGCTTCCCTTCGAGCGGTTTGAGCCGCGCGATCTTTCCGGCGGCCGATGGCTCGCCGTCCCGTTCGCGGCCCGGCGCGGAGCCAAAGAGGATCGTCTGCCCCTCGGGACCGACCAGTTCCCAGAGCCGGTTTTCTCCCTGCAGCTTCGAACGGCATTCCACGAGGCCCAACGACCGCCACTCCGGACCGATGACCACCGCCACGGCGGCCCCCTCCTCCACGGCCATGTCGCCCCAGACAGACCCTTCCGGCCCCTGCGGACTCGAATCGACGCCGGTGATCCGCGGGTATTCCGCCGCCGCCTCGGCGGTGAAGTCGCCGCTCGGCAGGACCACTCCCTCCGCATCGACGGCGAGCAGGCCGCCCTTCACGCTCACCATCGCCACCGGCTCGCGGCAGAGAATCTCGACGACCGCCGCGGCCGGGTGTCGTGGTTTCGCGCTCAGCACCCGCTTCACCCACGGATGCGTGTCGAAGGCCCGCGCCAGCCGGTTGCAGAGTTCGGGATCGCCGAGCGGCACACCGCGGTCGAGACTCGCGGTCCTGAGCGCCTCGGCCTTGATGTCGCTTTTCACCCAGGGGGCCACGCCGCGAAGCTCGACCATCTCGGGCCGCAGGATCGCATCCTCCCGCCACAGCACCTGACCGCCGACCTTCGACCAGAGAATCGCGGCTGCGCCGGCCGCGACGACAACGATCGCCAGCGCCCCCAGTCCGGCACGCCGCGCCGACAAGAAATCGGCAACCGTTCCGCCGCGGGTGGATTCGGTTTCGGGCGGCCTGCGTCGCGAGGAGGAATTCATGGCCGCATTCACCACATCTCGATCTGTGGCGTCAATTCCACGCCCAGACGCTCGCGCACGCGACCCCGCACCAACTCGATCAGGCCGCGGACATCGTCGCTTGAACAGCCGGGCGCTGCGACGACGTAATTCGCGTGGGTCGCGTAGACCGAAGCCTCGCCAACCCGCAGGTCGCGGGCGCCGGCCTGCACCACGAGCGACTCCGCGCTCGTGCCGTGCGGATCCTTGAACATCATCGCGACGGTGCGGGTGCCCGAGGGCTGCTCCGACCGCTCGACGATCCACTGCTTCTGCATCCGCTTCGTCAGTTGCTCGGGGCTTTCCTCGTCGAGTTCGAGCCGGCAGCCGATCACGATCCCATCGTCGAGATTGCTCCACCGCGATCCGAAGGACAGCCGCGGACCGCTGCGCACGTCGATGTCGCCGGAGGGGAGCATGACACTCACCTCACGGACGCGCTCGCCGATGTCGCCTCCATGGCCGTCGGCATTGCCGACAAGGGCGCCGCCGACCGTGCCCGGCACGCCGACGAGCGTTTCCAGTCCGGAGAGCCCGGCCTGCACGGCAGCCGACACGAGGTGGACGAGCTTCGCACCCGCTCCCACCGTCACGCTCGGCCGCTTGAAGTCGATGGCGCAGAACTCCGGCGCTGAGAGCCGGACGACCATGCCCGCGAATCCGGACGCCGGAATGAGAATGTTCGAGCCGCCGCCGATCACCCGCAGGGCGATGCCACGCTCGTGACACCGCTTCACGACCCGCGACAGCGCGTCGGCGTCGACCGGCTCGCAGAAGAAGGCCGCCGCGCCGCCGATCCCGAGCCAGGTGTGGTGGGAGAGCGGCTCGTGGCAGGCCACGGCCAGTCCGAGATCATCGAACGGGCCATTGGTGGAGATCGCCTTTGAAACCTTTGACATCTGTCTCTTTTCCGGTTCTTGGAAACCCACGGTATTTTGCCCGAGGCAGCCTCAAAGCGGCAATGCGGGTGCGTGGCACAAGCCCGAGTTTCCCGTCACGCGGCCCGGCGGCGATCCCACACCGGCGGATGGGCCAACTGGAGCCACCCGTCGACGAGCGCGGTGAGGCCGAACTGCGGCTCACCCGGGTCTCCCGGGTCGCCCTGCCGGCGAAGCACGTCGCCCAGCACGAGCACGCAGTCCCGGTCGCCGAGCGACGAGAGCAGCCGGTCGAGTCGCGCGTAGGTGGCCACAGCCTTGCTGCCGGCTCTCTGCTCCATGATCGTGGACGGCACGACGACCGTCTCGTCACACCAGCGTGCCGCGCGAGACTCGAACCGAAGATCGTCGAGCTGGTCGGCCAGTTCCTCCTCGGCCAACAGCACCAGGCGGCCCGGCGTGAGCCGCCGCAGGCTGGCCAGCGTGGTCGCCAGCGCATGGCGGCTCGTCGGCTGATCGAGAAACACGGCCGCATCCTGGCCGCGATCGATCCGCTCCATGCGTCCCGACACGCTGCCCGCCGCCTCGATGCCCCGCGCGATCCGCTCCAGTGGCACGCCATACCTCAGCCCCACGGCCGCGGCGGAGAGCGCATCGCGCACGAACGACGCCACCGGCGTCGCCAGGGAGACCGGCGCCACGTGGCCGCCGGCCCGCATCAGCACAGTCTGCCCACAGAGGCCGCGCTCGATGGGAATCGCCGTCAAGTCTGCGTCCGCCTTCAGGCCGGTTGTGATCACCGCACCGGAGTGACGGGTTGCCAGCCGCTGCACACGGTCGTCGTCGGCGTTCACGACGAGGCAGCCGGCGGCCGGCAAGCTGTCGAGAATCCGGGCCTTGATCATGCGGTACGCCGCAGCAGTGCCGTGGCTCTCCAGATGCGCGGTCGCGAGATTGGTCACCACGACCGTGTCGCACTCGATGCCGGCGAGCGCATGGCTGGCGAGCATCCGGCTCGACACCTCGACGACGGCGTGCGAGCAGCCGCTGGACGCGAGCCGCTGCAGCCAGTCTGCGAGCACGCGTGGCTGCTCGAGGTCGGCGGTGATCGGCTCGGCGCTGTCTGCATCGAGGCACCCCAGGTCGGAAAGCACTCCGACCCGCAGGCCGGCCTCCGAGAGCACGGAGGCCGTGAGCCAGGCCGTTGTCGTCTTGCCGCTGGTGCCGGTGATCACGATCACCCGCATGCCTTCCGTGGGATCGCCGGCCAGTGACTGCGTCATCCGGGCCAATGCCCAGCCGGTGTCGGGCACGATGCACAGGGGCGTGCCGAACGTGGGAATGATCCGTTCCGCGACGATGCCCGCCACGCCGCGGGCGATCGCCTTGGCGACCAGTTCGTGGCCGTCACCGTGGCTGGTCAGCCGTGCGACAAACACATCCCCCGGGCCGCAGGCCCGGGGATCATCGTGGCAGCCGGTCGCGGCGATATCGTCGCAGGCCACGAACCGTGCCTTGGGCAGCAACTCGGAGAGCCGGATCTGCCGACTGCGGCGGAGCGGCACCTCCGGCCCCGACTGCGGCTCGCGCTGCGGTTCCGACCGATACGGCTCATCGTCCAGTGCATCGAACATCACGGGCCTCCTGCCTCTCGCCACGACATCCGCGTTCATCCTTGAACACGGTTGAAGCGAAATTGTGCGCGGGTGCCGCAGGGGGTCAATCCCGCGTTTCCGGCCTTTTTCGAAGAAAATGGGATCAAGCCCAAAAAATTTCTTCGCAGTCAGCCCTGCTTGCCGAGGCTGCAGGCCGCCTGCTCTGCAAGCAGATAATCCGCGTCCCAAAGCAGCACCCAAGACGCCGACGAGCCGGGATCGGCGGAAGCTCGACGAGCATTGGAGTTTTCGCTCGGTTGAGGTGAGCGCTCCCGCTGGACCCAAGTGCGAAAAATCCACGCGAGGGAGACTTCTGCCGTCCCGGCGACCATTACGGTCTTTCGGCACTGCGGAGCGGTTTATGAGCGGGGGGCCGCCAGGCTCTCGATGTGCGCTCGCACCGATGCGGCGCAGGCCGCGTTGGAGCCTTCGAGTCGGGTTAGCCGCACGGAAAGCGGAGCCGTCTGTCCATCGCGGCGCAGATCGGCGAGGTATTCCTCGAGGAGCTTGCGGCGGGCGGGCGTGGTGTGCAGCAGCCAATGCACCCAGCACCAACCCTCGGCGTAGTGGTCCTGCGAGAGTTCACCGGCAGAATGAAGCGATTCAAGCGCGGCCATGTCGATCCGCAAGGTGCCCTCGAGGAGCCTTCCGGAGAGGTGCGCGATATGGTCGCGGTGGGCACCCTGATCGCCGCGGGGAAGCTCGAAGTATTCGGCGATGCCTTCGTCGAGCCAGAGCGGCACGGTGGGAACGACGGCATGCACGTAGCCGTGGGTGGTCTCGTGCCGCAGATCCTCGGCGATCCGATCCTGCCAGGGCGCGAAGACGGAGAGCGTGGTGTCGGTTTCCACGAAAAATGCCCGCCGCACCGGGAAATTTGGGAAGTGCTTGGCGGCAAACGCGTCGTAGCGGGCGGGATTCTGGAAGAGGTAGAGATGCACCGGTTCGTCGGAAACGGGCAGGCCGAGTTCCTGGCTGACATCGGAACGCAGCGTCTCGAGATCCCGCACGAGACGGTGCTGGCCGGCGAGCGGGAAATCGGCATGGATCACGAGTTGGCCGGCAATCACCTCCGAGCGGTCGGGCAGATCTGCGTATTCACCCCACACGGGGCTGACCGCCAGATGGGCGCAGCCCGCCACGCAACTGGCGGCCACGAGGACGAGCAGGCTGGCGGACAAACGCTTTGAAAGAGGCCGATCATGCATCACGGCGGATGCTAGCGATGCTCGCCGACAGGGCCAAGACCAGTGGGAGCCCCCACCAAAGCCACCGTTTCGAGCCGGGCAAGGGTGCCGACCAGAGCCTCGAGCGCGACCGGCCTGCCGAGCACGGCGTAGGCCCCGGCCTTCAACGCAGCCGCGGTCGAATCGCCCCGCGGAAACGATTCGAGGATCACGATTCCCAGCCGCGGCCGGTTTGCCGCGAGCATCCGCAGCCAGGCCAGATCCTCGTCCTCCAGGTGGCCCACGTCCCAGACCAGGACCGCCGCCGGTTCGTCGAGCCGTGGCCGGCCCCGGGTTTGCCGCACGATCCGCCGGCCGCTGAGCGCCAGCAGGTCGACAAGGCCCTCCAGATCGGCTGCCTGCGCGGCGGCCACGGAGACGGTCGCCCGGCCTTCCATCTCCGGGCTGTTGTCCCTGCTCTCCCGCGCCGCATCGGTCGCTGCCAGCAGCCGTTCCTCGCGACGGGCCGTGGTGGGCAGCCCCAGCGGGCCGGGACGGCCGGCGGCAAATGCGGCCAGCCAGCCGTCGAGTCGGCCCGCAAGATCGTGCCAGGCCACCTCCTCCACTCCGGGCAACGGCGGTCCGCTGCGGCGACGACCATCGACCAGGCTCGTTCCGACCGACACGATCAGCGCCAGCGGCCAGCGCCGCGCGATCAGCAAAGCGTCGGCGAGCGACCAGCGGCCGGGGCAATCCGTCGCCAAGACCACGAGCGCCGGGCCGGAGGGTTCGACGCCAAGCGCGGTGCTGGCCGTCGCCGGGGTGTCGGCCGCGAGGAGCTGCGTTCGCTCGGAAAGCCAGGCATGCGCCAGCCCGAGTTCGGTGCCGGCGGTCGCCCCGATCCACAGCACCCGCGGACGCGGTGGTTCGGCGAGCGATATGAGCGGCGGCTCGGGAACGGCCATCGTGGAAACCCTCTCCTGCGCTCCGGGCTCTCGGCTCCGCTACGGCCTGCGGAAGAGCGTGCCGAACTCGGCGATCTCGAATCCGAGCTTTTCGAACAGTTTCATTGCCGGCGTGTTCGGCTGCGAGGCATGCGTTTCCACCAGCGTCACGCCCTCCTGCTCGAGATCGTGCAGGGCCTCGGCCACGAGGTAATGCGCCAGCCCCTGCCGACGCCGTTCACCTTCAATGGCCACCTCCATCAGCCCGGCGGCCTGCACGCCCCAGGCGGAGGCGAGCGGCTGCAGATCCCAGAACGACGCGCTGCCGAGCAATTGCTCGGCATGATTGCGGAGTTCATACCGCCGCAGAGCGATGCCGGTCGTGGTGGCGGCCTCCCACCAGGTGCGGCGCGTTGGCTCATCGATCACCCGGAGCACGGTGTTGCGGCGGATCGCGAGTTGGAGCCGGTTGACAGGCGGCCGAAATCCGGAGAGCGACCGCCGCAGCACGGCGATTCTGTCGGCCACTTCATAGCCGGCCCGCCGAAACACCGCCTGCATCGCGGCCGAGGAATCGAGGATGCCGGGCAGGTCGGATCCGCCGTAAAGCCCGAGATAGAAACTCCGCATCTCGAACGAGCCGCCCCCCAGAATCACCTCGGCGCCGCGCCGCCGCAGGTATTCCTCGCAGCGTTTCAGCAGGTCGTCTCCGATCCGTTCCTGCTCCGGATGCGGCACGACGGCCACG
>JAPLNR010000028.1 GCA_026401035.1 Planctomycetia bacterium
CTGCTTCGTCGACAGGCGGCCTCGGCGGACGAGTTCCAACACGGCAAGAAAGATACCCACCAGTTTCGATCGTGGCATATCTTCTTCAAACAACTCCGCGAAAGCGACCCTCCCCTTCTCCCGCACGAGGGCCTCGACCCGCTCGATGTGCACCTCGATTGGCGTGTCGTCGTGAACGATCTGTCGGGGCTTCCGCTTTTCCTGCTTCCGCAGGACCCGCGACATGGCCCCCACGAGATCCCACACCTGCACGTCCCCGATCGTCACCTCCGCCGGTGCCGCCCGCCTGACCGGCTCGTCGGCGGGCAGCCGCGGAAACCGCAGCTCCCACTCGCGGGCCCGATCCTCGAGCATGACGGCAGCATCGCGGTATTGCTTGTATTCGAGCAGCCGCCTCACGAGATCCTCGCGGACCGGCTCGACCGACTCCTCGACGGCCTCCTCCGGCCGCGGCACGAGCGACCGGGCCTTGATCTCGAGCAGCACGCTCGCCAATTCGACGAACTCCCCGACCTGTTCGATCGCCAGATCCTCGAGCACGTCGAGGTAGGCGACGAACTCCGCGGCGATCGTCGCGATCGGTATCTGCGTGACATCCACCTCGTGCTTCTTGACGAGATAGAGCAGCAGGTCCATCGGCCCGGAGAAAACGTCGATCGCGACCTTGAATTCCATACGGCCATTTGCGGCGGCTGGACCACCGGTGTCAATCCCGCTCCCGCTGCCAAACGCCGGGGGCGGCAGGGCGGGTTGTCGGCCCGGGGCTCACCAACGGCCGGCCGGTTTTGGGTACGATACCGCCATGGCATTCGAAACCCTCTGGGCTCCGTGGCGGCTGGCCTACGTGCAGGGGCACGACACGGGCGTTCCGGAGCAGCCGATCGAGCCGCAGGAGTGGCGGGCCGGGGCCGACCGCGACTGCTTCCTCTGCCGGGCGGCCGCTTCTGCTGCCGCGCACGACCGCACCCTCGGCGTCGTCGAGCGGACGGCCACGAGCATCGTCGTGGTCAACCGCTTCCCCTATTCCAACGGCCATCTGCTGGTCGCCCCGCTCGACCATCGGGCGACGCTCGCGGCCCTCTCCGCGGACGAACTGCTCGACCTGCAGCACGGTCTCACCCGCTGGTGCCGGCACATCGAAGACTCGATGCAGGCGCAGGGGTTCAACATCGGCCTCAACCTGGGCTCGGTCGCCGGCGCCGGGCTGCCGGGCCATCTCCATTGGCACATCGTGCCGCGGTGGCACGGCGACGTGAACTTCATGCCGACGACCGCGGGCGTCCGCGTTTTGCCACAGGCGCTCGACGCCCTCTGGGAGCAGCTCGTCGGCCAGCGGAACGAGCCCCGCCGATGACGCCCACCGATTGGCAGAGCCGCGAAGCGCTCCTCCTCGCCCCTTGGGCGATGCATGCCGCCGACTCCGCCGGCCGCGTTCATCCCGAGCCTCTGCATCTCTTCCGCAGCCCCTACCAGCGCGACCGCGACCGGATCGTCCATTCGGCCGCGTTCCGCCGGCTGGCCCACAAGACGCAGGTCTTCACCGGCTACCATGGCGACTACCACCGCAGCCGCCTCACCCACACGCTCGAGGTCACGAGCATCGCCCGCACGCTCGCGCGGGCGCTGTCGCTCAACGAGGATCTCGTCGAGACGCTGGCGCTCGGGCACGACATCGGCCACCCGCCGCTCGGGCATGCCGGCGAAGACACGCTCGACGATCTGCTCGCGGGTGCAGGGGGCTTCAACCACAACGCCCAGGCGCTGCGGATCATGGAGTTTCTCGAAACCCGTTACCCACACTTTCCCGGGCTGAATCTCTCCCGCGAGGTGCTCGAAGCCCAGGCCACGCGAAAAAAAGACGGCACGGCTCCCGCACCGCTCCTCGAAACGCAGGTGGTCGATGCCGCCGACTCGATCGCCTACGACACGCACGATGCCGACGACGCGATCGAACTGGGGCTCGTGACGCTCGAGGAACTGGTCGAGTTGCCGCTCGTGGCCGACGCCGCGGCGCGGGTTCGCGACCGCTACGGCCCGCTGGAAAAGCTCGACTCCGTTGAGCAGCGCCGCGCCGTGCTCCACGAACTGGTCGACTTTCAGGTCGCGGAACTGGTCGCCCAGAGCCGCGGCCGGCTCGAAGCGCTCGGCATCGACTCGGTGGCCGAGGTGCGGGAGGCGTTTCGCGGGGCGGATGGCCGGCGGGGCGTGCGGATCGTCGAGCATGCCCCGGCCGTCTCGGCAGGCAAGAAGCAGTTGGAGAAATTTCTTTTCCAACGGGTCTACCGCAGCGACCGCGTGATGGCCGTTCGTGAGGCCGCGCAGGAGAAGCTTACCCGGCTCTTCGGCTGGTACTGCGACCATCCGGCCGAGCTGCCGTCGGGCTTCCAAACGCGGGCCGGGCAGTTCGGCGTGCCGCGGAGCGTGGCCGACTACATCGCCGGCATGACCGACCGCTATCTCGAATGGGATCACGACCGCCGTCTGTGTTAGACTCCGCGACATGGCACTCGTCATTCTGCGGTCGATCTTCGTGATGGTATCGGTCGGGATCGCCGTTCTCATCTTCAATTCCGAGCCGATGCGAGCAGCCCCCGAATGGGTGCCATGGGCCGTACTGTTTGGCATGATCGCCCTGCCGCTGACCGTGATCGGCATCGACGCGTCGCTCCGCCGCAAGGATTTGACGGTGATCACGGCGGTCTATTTCGGGCTGCTGGTCGGCGTCTTCCTCACCTATATCGCGATCCTGGCACTCACGCCGATCCTGCCCACCAGTCCTCGTGACCCGATCGCGACGTGGCTGCCGCTGATCCTCGGGATGCTGCTCTGCTACATCTGCACGAGCCTCTTGATTCAGACCCGCGACGACTTCCGCTTTCTGATCCCGTTCGTGGAGTTTGCCCGCGACGTGAAGGGCCTGCGGCCCAACCTGCTCGATGCCAGCGCCATCATCGACGGCCGGATCGCCGATCTGGCCGAATCGGGAATTTTTCAGAGCCGATTCGTCGTGCCCTCGTTTGTCGTCGACGAACTGCAGGCGGAGGCGGAGGCGGTAGAGAAGCAACGCCGGCTGCGCGGCCGCCGCGGGCTCGACATCCTCACGCGGCTACGGGCCAGCAGGGCGATCGATATCGAGGTGCTCGCACCAGTCGACGAGACGGATGGCGAGGCCTCGGACGAATCCCGCGTGGTGGCGATGGCGCGGCGGCTCGGCGGCCGGATCGTGACCAACGACCCAAACCTCGTGAAGATCGCCGGTGTGCGGAACGTGCAGGCGATCAACATCAACGAGATGGCGCTCGCGCTCAAGCCGGCCTATATCGCCGGCGACGAGTTCAGCCTGCGGCTGGTGAAGGCGGGCGAGGAGCCCGGCCAGGGCGTGGGCTACCTCGACGACGGCACGATGGTGGTCGTCGAAGGGGGCCGCGACCAGATCGGCCGCACCGTGCACGTAACGGTGTCGAGCACGCTCCAGACCTCCGCCGGCCGGCTCGTCTTCGCCCGGCCGGAATCAGCCCGTGGTTGAACGACACACAAGACTTTCCCCTAAACACAAGCCTTTCCAGAAAAGGAACGAGTATGCCAGACAGCTCAAACGATCCGGCCGCCCGCGGGATGACCAGGCGAACTTTTCTGAATGCGACGAGCGAGCTGGCCGCGGCCGTCGCCGTGACCACGTCGGCCCGCAGGATCCTTGCCGCCGACGTCCCGCCCGCGGTGCATGCCACCGGCGGTGACGAGATTCGTGTCGCGCTCATCGGCTGCGGTGGCCGGGGTGGCGGTGCGGCGGTCGACGCCCTCTCCGTCCCGGGCGGAAGGCTCAAGCTCTGGGCGATGGCCGACATCTTCCGCGATCGGATCGACACCCGCCGCAAGGGCCTGGCCGACCAGTTTAAGGAGCAGGTCGACGTGCCCGACGATCGCGTATTCGTCGGCATCAACGCCTACAAACAGGCGGTCGATAGCCTGCGGCCCGGCGACATCGCCCTCTTCGCCACGCCCGCCGGCTTCCGTGTGCCGCACTTCGCCTATGCCATCGAGAAGGGCGTACACACGTTCATGGAGAAGCCGATCTCCGTCGACGGCCCGAGCACGAAGCGAATCATCGAACTGGCCGCGAAGGCCGACGAGAAAAATCTGAAGGTGGGCGTGGGGCTCATGTGCCGGCACAGCGAGGCCCGCCGCGAACTCTTCGACCGGCTGCGAAACGGCGAGGCGGGCGAATTGATCTCGTTCCACGGCTACCGCGAGCACGGTCCGGTGACGCCCATGGATCTGTTTCCTGGCAAACCGGCGGACATGAGCGACATCTTCTGGCAGGCGAAGCGGTTTCACAGCTTCCTCTGGGCCAGCGGCGGCGTCTTCAGCGATTTCTACGTGCACCACATCGACGAGGTCTGCTGGATGAAGAACGCCTGGCCGGTCAAGGCCGAGGCCACCGGCGGGCGGCACTTCCGCGGCAAGATCGACGACCAGAACTTTGACAACTACGCCGTCGAATACACGTTCGGCGACGGTGCGCAATTCTTCTACTACGGCCGCACGATGAAAGACTGTGAACAGAAGTTCGGCGTGTTCGGCCAGGGGTCGAAGGGAGCGTTCACGATCTCAGAGCGCGGCCATTCGCCCGCCAAGTCGACGATCTACAAGGGCCAGCTTGCCGAGAAGGAAAACATCCTCTGGACGGCGAAGCAGCCGGAGAAGAGTCCTTATCAACTGGAGTGGGACCACCTCGTCGCGGCGATCATCGCCAACGAACCCTACAACGAGGCCCAACGCGGGGCCGAGGCAAGCCTCGTCACGGCGATGGGCCGGTTTGCGGCACATACCGGCCGGTCGGTCACGTACGAGGAGATGCTGAACTGCACCGACGACCTTACCGCTGGCGTCGATAGCCTCACCGACACCTCGCCAGGACTCGTCACGGCTGATGCCGAGGGCAACTACCCCGTGCCGATGCCTGGGAAATACAAGTTCGAATACCGCAGTTGATTGACGAGGCGTTTGCTGATGCGAATCACGACACGATCTGGTTTAACACTCCTCCTCGCCGGCGTTGCGTTGTTCACCATGCGGCCCGTCAGAGCGGAGCCGTGGCCACAATGGCGCGGGGCACGGAGCGACGGCATCTCCAGCGAGCAGGGAATCCCGCAGAGCTGGTCACGGACGAAAAACGTCGCCTGGCGCACGCCCCTGCCCGGCCGCGCGGGAGCGACGCCCTGCGTCTGGGGTGATCGCATCTATCTCACGAGTAACGAGGGGGACGACCTCATGCTCCTCTGCGTGAACGCCGCCGACGGCGAGATCCGCTGGAAGAAGAAGGTCTGTAGCGGCAACCAGGACGCCCGGGCCGGGGAGGGCAATTCCGCGTCGCCCTCCCCGTCGACCGATGGCGAGCATGTTTGGGCGTTCTTTGGCACCGGCATCCTCGCCTGCTATTCGGTGGCTGGCGACGAGGTCTGGAAGTTCGACGTCGCCGACCGCTTCGGAAAGATCGACATCCAGTTCGGCATGACCTCCACGCCGGTCCTCGACGGCGACGCCCTCTACCTGCAACTGATCCACGGCGCGATGGTGCTCGGCGACCAGACCCGCACGGGAAAGGTGATCCGGCTCGACAAGAAGACGGGCCAGACCGTCTGGGAAGTCGACCGCGTCACCAACGCCCAGTTTGAGTGCAAGCATTCCTATGCCTCGCCCTTCATCTATCGCCATGGAAAAGACGAATTCCTCGTGGTGCATGGGGCAGACTGCATCACTGGCCATGCGCTCACCGATGGCAAGGAACTCTGGCGGTTTGGCGGGCTCAACGGCCCCACCGCGACCAACCCCAAGCCCGACGACAAGACGTTCCGTTTGGTAGCCTCTCCCTGCTGCGCGCCGGGCGTGATCATCGTGCCGACCTGCAAGGGTGGCCCCACCGTCGCCCTCCGCGTGTCCGACGAGTTGGCCGGCGACTGCACCGCGAAAAAGTCGGTCGTGAAGTGGATCAATCCGGTCACGCCCGACGTGAGCATTCCGCTCGTGGCCGACGGGCTCGCCTACCTGCTGCACAAGGA
>JAPLNR010000077.1 GCA_026401035.1 Planctomycetia bacterium
CTGTTTCGAAGCCAGCCGTTGCCAGAGCAATCTGCCGCAGGTGGCTCGCGCATGTCGCGCGGCGGGCCCCGGCCCTTGCCGATTGAACGGCGGGAAGAAGGAGGGCGAGAAGAATTGCAATGATGGCGATGACCACCAGCAGTTCAACAATCGTGACACCGCGAGCGGAGCCACGCGCAATGACGGGTGCCCTCTGAGTACGTCGTTGTTTTTTGGAGGCATGCATGAGTCAGTACCGTAGCACGGTCAACGGAAATCCGCAAAACGCGGAGAAACGCGGAGAAACGCAGAGACAGCAGTAAAGCTGCCGCGGGCCGCACCCTGGCGGAGCCCGTCAACTGGCGGCTTCTTCCAGAAATACACCCATCTGCCGAAACTTCTCGTACCGCCCTGCCACGAGCGCATCGGTCGGCTGGCCGCCGAGTTCCCGGAGCGTCCGCACGAGGTACGTCTTGAGACGGGTCGCCATCTGCCGTGGATCCCGATGCGCTCCACCCGGAGGTTCCTCGATCACGGCGTCGACCACCCCGAATTCCTTGAGGTCGGCCGACCGCATCCGCAGCGCCCTGGCGGCCAGCGCCTTATGCTCGGCGCTTTTCCAGAGGATCCCGGCACAACCTTCGGGACTGATCACGCTGTAATACGCATGCTCGAGGACGGCCACCCGGTCGCCCACGCCAATTCCGAGCGCTCCTCCCGAACCACCCTCGCCGATCACCACGCAGACCACCGGCACCGGGAGCGTGGCCATCAGAAACATGCTCTCGGCGATCACCTGGGCCTGGCCGCGCTCTTCGGCCCCCACGCCCGGATAGGCGCCCGGCGTGTCGATCAGACAGATCACCGGCAGGCTGTATTTGGCCGCCAGCCGCATCTTGCCCATCGCTTTCCGGTAGCCCTCGGGATGAGCGCAGCCGAAGTGGCAGGCCTGCCGCTCGGCGAGCGTCTTGCCTTTCTGGTGGCCGATGACGAGCACCTTGTGGCGGTCGAGTTTGGCGAAGCCCGTCAGCATCGCCGGGTCGTCGCCGAACGATTTGTCGCCGTGCAATTCGACGAACTCGTCGAAGACGAGGGACAGATAGTCGCTCGTCTTCGGCCGATCCGGATGCCGGGCCACTTCAACGGTCTGCCACGGGTCGAGGCTACCGAAGATCTTCTTCTGGACCTCGACCATCTCGCGCTTGAGCCGCCGCAATTCCTCCTGCTGCTGGCCGCCGAGCGGCGCCGCCTCCAGGTCGGCAATCCGATCCTCGAGTTCGTAGATCGGTTTCTCGAGTGGCAGTCGATGGAGGCCGCGCGACATCGGGTCGTACCTTGCGGAAGGGTCGGGGACGGACGCCCCATTTTTCCCGCCGGGAAACCCCCGCGTCAATTCGAATTAAGAACTGGCCCGTTCGAAGAATCGAATCGTGCGGAGTTGTTTGAGGACCTCCTGCATCGAGGCCGGGCGTTCCGCGGCATTCTTGGCAAGCATTTGCCGAATGAGCTTCGAAATGCTCGTCGTTGCGTTGCGGTTGAGCGTTTCGATGGAGGGGGGTGTGGCCGAGACGTGCTTGTTGAGCAGGTCGTTGGAATTGGGAGCCGAGAAGGGCGGTTTGCCCGCGAGGAGTTCGAAGATCACGCAGCCGAATGAATAGATGTCGGCCCGGGCATCGACGGTTTGCCCGCGAATCTGTTCGGGCGCCATGTAGCTCGGCGAGCCCTGCACGGGCCCCTTGCTGCCGAACACCCTGCCGAGCAGTCCGGGCTTGGGGGCGGCAATCGCGAGGTCGATGAGTTTGACCTGGCCGTCGGACGCCGCCAGGACGTTGTCTGGTTTCACATCCCGGTGAATCCAGCCCCGGGCGTGGAGATGGTCGAGGGCGAGCGCCGTCTCGGTGACGATCCGCTGCAGCCGTGGGGCGAGGGCGTCGACGCCCTCGGAGATCTGCTTCTTGAGATTGGGATGCGGGAAGAGTTCCATCACGAGATGCGGCAGGCCGCTGTCGTCCGCAAGGCGATCGATCCGGATCACCGTCGGATGTGCGAGCGACTTGGCGACCTTCAGCTCGTGCTCGAGCAATTTGCGCTGTGCCGGATCCTTCGCTGCTTCGGGCACAATCACCTTGATCGCAACCCGCTGGCGAGTCGTGCCATCGAGCGCCTCCCAGATTTGGCACTGGCGGCCCAGGCCCAGCTGGCTGACGAGTTTCAGGCTTCCAAGTTGTGCGGGGAGCTTTGTCATGGCGATGAAGTGCGATCCATGTCCAGTTCGGTTGATACGAGCACGAGTCCCTGCGGCGGTGCCGTCGGTCCGGCGGCGGGCCGGCTCCTTGCCGCCAGCGCCGTCGCCAGCCAGGCGGGGCTCCGCTTCCCGGCACCGACCATCACCAGCGAGCCCGCGATGATCCGCACCATGTTGTGGAGAAACCCGTTCCCCTCGACCTCGATCCACAGTTCGGCATCGGCCGCATCGTCGTAGCCGGAGTGGCGGAAGACCGCGACAGCATGGATTGTGCGCACTTTTGAAAGGCGTGTGGAGGGGGTGGTTTCGAAACTGGTGAAATCATGCTCGCCAACGAGCGCCGCCGCGGCGGCGTGCATGGCCGGGCAGTCGAGCCGCGACTTCCACCGCCAGACAAGGTGCCGCTGCAGCACGGGCCGCCACGGGGCGTCGTGAATCCGATAGCGGTACCGCTTTCGCACGGCCGCCCGCACCGGGTCGAATGCCGCGGTCACCTCGCGGCCGGCAAGCACGCTGATGTCGGAGGGCAGTTTCGCATTGAGCGCCCGCACCCAGACCGCCGGCTCCAGATCACTGGCCGTCGTGAACGCCACCACCTGGTCGAGGGCGTGCACGCCGGCGTCGGTACGGCTGGAACCGCGTGGCCGGAGTTCCTCGCCGCTGACGCCGCGGATCGCTTCGGCGAGCATGCCCTGCACCGTCATCCGCCCGGGCTGCACCTGCCAGCCCGAGTAGCGCGTGCCCTCGTAGGCCAGCCGCAGGCAGATCGTCCGTGTCATGCCCGCACCGGCTTTGGGCCCCCTGCTTTCCTGACGCCCTTCAGGGCCAGGTACTCCGCGATCTGCACAGCGTTGGTGGCCGCCCCCTTGCGGAGATTGTCCGACACGCACCACAGCGCGATCCCGTTGGGGCCCGACTCGTCCTCGCGGATGCGGCCCACGAAGACCTCGTCGCGGCCGCTGCACGAACGCGGCAGCGGATAGAGCTTGGCCTCGAGATCGTCGGTCACCACGATCCCGGGCGCGGCCGCGAGCAGCCGACGGGCTTCGGCGGCCGAGAGCTTCCGCTCGGTCTCGATGAGAATCGACTCGCTGTGGCAGTTGGCGACCGGCACGCGAACGCAGGTGGCGTTCACGCCGATCGACTCGTCGCCGAGAATCTTGCGGGTCTCGAGCACCATCTTCATCTCCTCGCTCGTCGCGCCGTTGGGGCGGGGCGAGCCGATCTGCGGGATCAGGTTGGCCGCGATCGGATGCGAGAATATCGCCCGGTGTTCCACGGCACCGGCGAGCCAGGCGGCCGTCCCCTGCTCCAGTTCCTGCGTGGCGGACAGCCCGGCACCGCTGACGGCCTGATAGGTGCTCACGATCACGCGACGCACCCGCGCGGCGTCGTGCAGCGGCTTCATGACCATCACCATCTGCGTGGTCGAGCAGTTGGGGCTGGCGATGATGCCTTGATGGGTGTCGATTGCCTCGGGGTTGACCTCCGGAATGACCAGCGGCACGGCGGGATTCATCCGGTAGAAGGCGCTCTCGTCGACGACCACCGTGCCCCGCTCCACCGCCCACGGCACGAACTCTGCCGCCACCTCGTCGGGCGTGCTGCCAATGGCGATGTCGACGCCGTCGAACGACTCCGGCGTCAGCACCTCGACGTCGAACGTCGTTCCCGCCACCTCCAGCGGCCGGCCAGCCGACCGGGGTGATGCCAGCAGCTTGATCCGTCGGGCGGGAAACTTCCGTGCCAGCAGCATCTCAATGATGATTCGGCCCACGGCGCCGGTGGCGCCGACAACGGCGAGCGTGTCGATCATGCGAAACCTTCAGGATTTTCTCGGGGGTGGTGGGGGACTTCCAGAAATGGACGGCAGACTCTACGCAGAACGACGGGGGGGACGAAGGCCATGTTGGCAACGATCATCGCCAGGCCAAACTCCATCATGCCCATCGCGAGGCCGATTCCCAAGTGCACGAGCACGGCCATCGTCAAAACCAGCCGTCGCGTGAGCCGCGGCCAGACGAGCGCGGGATAGGAAACCTCCCAGAACAGGGTGGCGAGCGTGATCAGGTTCACCACCAGCGGGTGGCGGGCCAGCCAGGTGAGGTCGAGCGTGCGGTATTGCACGTTGGCGACGGAACCCCAAATCGCCGTCCCCTCCCACCAACTGGCCCCCAGCAGCTTGCCGCAACCGGAGAAGAAATAGATTACGCAAAGATGGATTTGGATCAGCCGCAGGGCGACGTTGGCGAGCACCGACGGGGCCGCCCGCTGCATGCCCCGCGACAACAGGCTGTCGACGGAGAGCACGGCCCCCGAGGGCCCCACGGCAAGCGCGATGAGCAGCATGCCGAGCACGTCATCGAAGCCGAAGACATTCAGCGGCGCCCGGTTGGCGGCGCTCACGAATCCGGCCAGCGAAACGACCGCCGCCAGCGGCGTGGCCAGTCCGATGGTCAGCATGATCGCCGCCCCGAGCGTCACGCCCGCCAGCACGCGGATGCCGCCCGCCGACGGCGCGGCGAAGTACCAGCTCCATTGCCAGGGCTGGTCGTTCATGCGCCAGACGTCTTCCGGCGGCAGCCAGCCGGCCATCCCGAAAAAAGCATCGGCATCGAGCAGCCAGACGAGGCTCGCCCAGGTGAACAAGCCGCCGGCACAGATGCGGACGACCGCGAGCGGCAGGGGATCGGCCGGCGTGAACCAGAATGTGTTCCAGGCAGCGAGCCACTCCCCGAGCCAGCCACGGCCCGTCGCCCCACGGCCGGGATCGCCGCCCCCCTGCCCTGCCCCACGCGGTGGGATTGCGGCGCCGGCATCTTTCCTCGCGGTCGCACTCATGGCCGAGCATCCGCAGCAAGGGTGTAGTTGCCCAGCGGCATGATCAGGTCGGCCATGCTCGGAGCGTCGCCGGGCTCGGACGCCCGGACGATCTCCTCCGGCAGCGGGAGGTAGTGCTCCACCAGTTGCAACTCCACGCGGGTGCCGCCGTGCCGTTCGAGCAGTTGGCCGGCGACACCTTTCACGAGCGGCAGCCACTCACGTTTTGCCTCCCGTTGAACCTCCTCCGGTGCGTCGGGCGGCGGCACGAAGGCGGCGATCTTCTCGGGGATCATGAACCGCCGGTGGTAGAGGAGCCGCGGCCTGTCCGCGGCGCGGTCGGGGATCGTGCCGGTCAACGTCGAGCCGTTGCGGAGCAGCATGGTCCAGCGGAGCGCATGGCCGGGACCGGGATCGGGGGCAAAAAACCGGTAGCCATGTCCCAGATGCAGGCCGCCGACCAGCGGCCGAAAGGGCTGGATCAACGCAGCTGCCAGCGCACTGGCCGGCGGCGGGCCGGCCAGGGGCGGGATCACGACGGCAGCGAGATAGGTGACGATCGCCACCGACGCGAGTCCCCGGGCGGCGGGCATCCAGCCGCCTGCATGGCTCGTCGTCGCACCGGCCAGGGTTGAGTCGTGGGAGAGATGGGGAGCCATCGCCAAGCCCGTCGCAGGAATGTATCGATGCAGGACCGGTACTTTAGCAGGCCATGGCGGAAGTCGGCATCGCGGCAAACAACCGCTCGCGCCCGAATCGGCTCGGGCCGGCGAGAAACAAAAAAACTCCCGCGCGGCTGGTGCCGCGCGGGAGCATGAGTGACTGCTCGAGGGCAGGCCGCCAGTGGCTAGCGAATGGCTGCCGTGGCATCGACCGCGGCCGTCCGCGGGCCGGCTGCAAGCGAGCCGTTGGAGTCGAGCGACATTTCGATCGTGCTGCCGGCAGCGAGATCGATCGTCTTCGAAACGTTCTGCTCCTGGCCATCGACAACGGTCGTGACACGGATCTCGTAATTCTTCCACGTCTGACCGGCACGCAGCGAAGCCGTCTCGAAGAGGCGGGTCGCCCCCTGCGAGGTGGTTTCGTTACCGGCCAGCCAGACCTTCGCGTCGGCGGGCACGTGCAACGTCAGCGACGTTTTTTCGACGTTGCTCCGTGAGCCCGTGCTGTTCGACAGGGACTGCTCCGTGAAGGAAACGCTCTTGCGGCTGCCGGCCGACAGCGAGACGACCTTCATCTCCTCGCTGACGGTGCCGTCGCGATCGACGACCATCCGGATCACATACTCGTAGTCCTTGCCCTCAGCCAGGCCCCGCGACAGGAAGCGACGCACGCTGCCCGTGGCGGCGGTCTTCGAACCGTTCACGAAGATTTTCGCATCCTTGGGAAGTTCGACCACGAGCAACGCCCCGTCGGCGGGGATCGTCATCGTCGAATCCGTCGCGGCTGGTTGCGGCGTGATGATGACCTCGCCGCCAGACACGGTGGAGGGCGTCGAGTCGATCACGCGATACGACTCCACTGGCATGCTGCTCGACATGCCGGACATGGGGGAGTAGCCGCTGGTGTAGGCGGCCGGAGACGAGTAGCCGCCATACGAGCCGTAGGAACCGCCGCCCGAGTAGGAACCACCCGACGAACCGCCGCCAGATGATCCGCCGGACGAGCCACCGTAGGACCCACCTGACGAGCCGCCGGAAGACCCGCCGGATGAACCGGCCGAGCCGTGACGATAGGCACGCATGGCCTTGCGTTGGGCGTGGTGCGAACCCCAGCTGCCGTGCGAGCCGTGGCTCCCGTAGCTGCCACCCGACGATCCTGCCGAGCCGACATAGCTGCCGCCCGATGAACCGCCCGAGGAGCCACCGGACGAACCGCCCGACGACCCACCGGAGGAACCGCCCGACGAACCGCCGGAGGAACCATGAGCGGCACTATACCGATGGTGCCAGCCGGCGTGTGCGTCGCAGGCTGTCGCCACGACCACAACAAAAGTGACAACCCCAGCAACACTGAACCAGCGACGTTGCACCAACATCTCAGTCGATCTCCCGTGAAATTTTTCTCAGCGGAGGCCGCCGTGTTCCGAAACGGTTTCGGCGCAGGCGGACCCTCTTGGAGCCAAAGAATAGTTCAACGATTGCGCAAATCAAGGAGCCTGGGAAGTCTGGGAGGAGTTTACGGCCGCCTTCGGGCCCGGTTTCCCAATCACCTCGGTAAGGCCTGAATTTCCAGGCAATCGGCCTCTAAACGGCCCGTGGCACCCCCGAGTCCGACCTGTAGGATCGCCTCCCGGGCCCAATTTGGGACTGGCAGTGTGCCGGTGATGGGTTTCCAGTCGAAGGTGCCCCCCCACGGGCCGAGGTGGGCTTGGGTCGAATGGCTCCGCCGTTCGTCGAAAAACCGCACCGCAATCGCTGGCGCCTCGTCCGCGGACATCCCCGGCCGGATGCCCTCCCCGCGGAGCGTCGCGGAGATCGTCAACTTGGCCACCGTGCGACCGTCGATGGGAAAACCCTGAAACACCTGGGCGGGTCTTCCTGGCTCGCGGTTTTCGAGCCGCAGGTGGCGGCTGCCGCCGGGCGCGTCAGCGGCAGCCACGACTTCCATCTGCCTGCCGTAATACCAGGCCGTCGGCACGTCGGACTCCGGTAGCAATTCCTCGAAGCCACCGTTCTCGAGCGCCGGGTGCGTGCCGTCGGGCTGCACGCGTCGGGCGACCTCGGCCGCACCCGTCATCGGCACGAACAGACTCGGCACAAGCGACTCCCGCGCCATTGCCCCGGCGCGTTTTGTGAGGAGGACGAGTGTCTGGTCGTAACGCTCCCCCACCGGGATGATCATCCGCCCCCCCTCGGCGAGTTGCTCGACGAGCGGCTTGGGGATGTCTTCCGGCGAACAGGTCACGATGATCTTGTCGAAGGGGGCGTGCTCCGGCCAGCCGAGAAATCCGTCGCCAATCTTCGTGATCACGTTGCGGTAGCCGAGCCGGGTGAGCGTCCGCGCCGCCCGTTCACCGAGCGGCTTGTTGATCTCGATCGAGTAAACCGTGCCGACCAAGGGAGCGAGAACGGCTGCCTGGTAGCCGCTGCCGGTGCCGATCTCAAGCAGGCGATCTGTCGGTTTCGGTTCCAGCTTCTCGGTCATGTAGGCGACGACGAACGGCCCGGAGATCGTCTGTGATTCGCCGATCGGAAGCGCCATGTCGAAGTAGGCGAGCGGCCGCTGCGGCCCGGCGACAAACTCGTGCCGGGGCGTCGAACGCATGCTGGCGAGCACGCGGGCGTCGGTCACTCCCCCCCCGGAGATGTCGTCACGTACCATCCGTTCGCGAGCGGCCTCGAAACGGTCGCTGGTCGGACCGCGGTCAGCCTGCGGAGGCTGCCCAAGACCGCGAATGGGCTGCAGCGCGATCAGGATCGGCACGGCAACTGCCAAAAACAGGATCCGACAGCACGAAACCCGCTGCATCGGCGTTCCCCGTTACTGACCGCTGATTTTCATGAGTTCGATTTCGAAGACCAGCACCTCGTTGGGCTCGATCACCGGCGGCGACCCCTCCACGCCGTACCCCAGTTCGGGCGACACGTAGAGCCGCCACTTCGAACCGACCTTCATCAAGGGCAGCGCCTCCTGCCAGCCGGGGACCACGCCGCTGAGCGGAAAGGTGGCCGGTTCCCCCTGGGGGTCGGTTGCATCGAACTCCTTGCCGTCGAGATGCGTGCCCCGGTAGTGGGTCGATACGGTGTCTTCGGACCGTGGCTGCGGGCCCGCGCCTGTCTTGAGCACCTCGTATTGAAGGCCGCTGGGCAGCGTGACGATGCCCTTCTTCGTGGCGTTCGTCCGCAGAAACTCGACCGCTTTCGCCTTGTTGGTCTTGGCCACCTCGGTCATGCGTTTGGCAAATTCCCGTTCCTGATCCCGCATGCGGGCTTCGAAGCCCTCGAGCGCCGCGGCGATCTTCTCTGGATCAAGTCGCGGCTCGACGCCAAGCACCGCGTCTGAAAGCCCCCTGGCCAGCGCCGCCGGATCGAGCGGCGTATTCTGCGCCTGGAAGTCGGCGGCGATCCGGCCGCCGATCCGGAGGCCGAGGGCATAGCCGAGCCGGCCCGCGGGCGTGTCGAGATCAGCCGGCTTGGCGGCACCGGCAGTTGGCGGCGCGATGATCTCGGCTGCGGGCTGGGCGGCCGCTGGAGTCACGAGAGTGGCACAGCAGATCCCGCAGGCCGCCAAGGCAAACTGATTCATGCGAGTCATGGTGACGAAGCGCTCCTGAGGACCCCGAGAACAGCGAGCCCGGCTTCGAAAGTCTATCGGGGCGAACCGCTGTTTGTCTTGTCCGGAGGGGCCGTCGTCGGCCCGCCGCCTTACGCACGAGCCGGAGCTCCGGCCTACTCCGCCGGGCGGCCGAGCTTGCCTCTGGTGAGTTCGAGGAACGCGGTCTCGAGGTTCACCTCCGACTCGCGCATCGAAACCAGCGCATACCCCTCGGCGATGAGCCGCGCCGCCAACGGGGACGGATCGGAGACGCCGTCGGCTAGCGCCACGAGGATTTCCCCATCCCGCACCGTGACGCCCGCGGCTTCCGCGCACTTCTCGAGCGACCGGGCGGCGGGCTCCGGCGGCCCCGCGACCCGCAGCCGGATGACCGGTCGGCCACGGACCTGGGCAAGCAGATCCTGCACGTCGCCGCAGGCCAGCAATCGCCCATACTCGATAATGCCGACGCGATTGCAGATGTCGGCCAGTTCCGGAAGGATGTGGCTCGACACGAGGATGGTCTTGCCGAGTTCCTGCAGCCGCTTGAGAAGGCTGCGCATCTCGATTCGGGCGCGGGGATCGAGGCCGCTGGCCGGTTCGTCCAGCAGGAGCACCTGCGGGTCGTGCAGCAGCACGCGGGCCAGGCCGAGCCGCTGCGTCATGCCGCGGGAGAGGCTCGTCACCAATTCGTCGCGTTTGACCGTGAGGTCGACCAGTTCGAGCGACCGTTCGGCCACCCGCCGCCGCTCGGCGCCGTTGATCCGGTAGGCGGCCGCGAAGAATTCCAGGTATTCGATCACCCGCATGTCGTCATACACGCCGAAGATGTCGGGCATGTAGCCGATCGACCGGCGAATCTCCCGCGGATGCGTGTAGATCGAATGCCCGCAGACGTAGGCCTCGCCCCACGTGGGTGCCAGCAGCGTCGAAAGAATCCTGATCGTGGTCGTCTTGCCGGCACCGTTCGGACCGATGAAGCCGAAGAGATCACCCTTCTCGAGCTTCAGGTTCAGAGACTCCAGCGCAAAAAAGTCGCCATATTTTTTGGTGAGGTCGACCGTTTCAATCATGGCTGGGAGCCCCGAAGAGGAAGAACGATCCGCCACACGCCGCTGTTGGGCGAAGCGGGCAACGGGCTGGCAAGAGCACTGCCGTCGGGCTGCAGATGCCGCTCCTGCCAAGCCGAGCCGGCCGGCCCCCTCCCGACGAGCACGGCGCGGTCGAGCACGAGGAGCGGCGACAGATCCAGCCGGCCGAGACGGCCCGCTTCGCTGCCGGTATACGAACTGCCGCCAGACGCGGCGTGAAATCCGGCGATCTCGAGGATGCGGTCAATGTCTCGATCTTCCGCGTCCCAGCGCAGGGGCACATCGCGGTCCTTGAACGCCGTCCGCCGCGTGAGGGCGCCGGCCAGCGACCGCGGCCCACGGCCAGCCGCGGGTTCAAAACGGTCTCCGGGGCCGAATCGACCGACGTCGTAGAGCCAGCCGGCGTGCACCAGCACGCAGTCTTCCAGTGGAAATGTCAGCCGGCTCTCGATCGCCCCGCGAAGCGTGCCCTGCGTTTCGCGGACCAGGCTCGACACAACGGGCGACTCGGCCGCAGGCGCGGGCCGGCCGCTGCAGTTCCCTGTCCAGTCAGCCGCGAAGATCCGGCTCGACGCCGCGGCGATCGGGATCCGCTCGAGCGCGGCAAGCGAGCCACCGAAGGCGTAGTTGCCCGCCGCCAACGACGGGTGCGTTGCCGTCGCGTCGGTGCCGCCGATGCCGCGGCCGGGGGCGGCAAACCACGACAGGGCGCTGTCGACCACGGTGATACCGGCCTGCTCCACCGGGGCAATCGTGACATCGATGACCGTGTTGGCGGGGGCCCAGATGGCAGCGGCGGAAAAACCGCGGACAAGTCCGCTGACAACGTCGATATCGGTCATGTCGGCCCGCGACGACTGCCAGTCGCTCCCCTTCCAGCGACGGGCCGTGTTCCAAGCCATGCCGCTGAACAGGGCGACCACTACCGGAAGCGTGAGCCAGGCCAGCCAAGGGCGGCCACCGCGGGTGACGAGCCACCAGTCGAGCGGATAGAGGCAGACGACATACAGGATGCCGAGGCCGGCGATGACTTCAAACGGAATGACAGCCACGCCTGGAAACTGGTCGAGCGCCAGCCGCAATTGGCCCGACAGATCGATCGCGTCGCGCTGGAGATCCCCTGCCCTGCCTGTCCGGGACTGGCTGGCAGCCCTGCCGACGAGAAGTTCGGCGAGCAGCGTGTCGGTGCCCTGCCAGGTGCGAAATGATCCCTGGTCGATATCGAGCCCGATCCAGGTGACCGTGCCAAAGCCGTGGGCGCTGCGCACGACGAGCGGCAGATCGGCCGGAGCGGTGCCCTCGAAGGCCTCGATCATGCCGTCGATGGCGCCGGCATCGGCCAGAAGCGGAACCTGCAGCCCGGCGACCGCCGCCTTCTCGAGCGGGCGGTCGGCACGGCCATAGGTTTCAATCGCAGCCGACCGCCGCAGCGGCACGAGCCGCTCGACCCTGCCGGGTCGCCCTTTGGGGCCCGGCAGCCACGCTGCTGCCGGGGACGCCCGGGCCGGCGGGGAGGCTTCCGCTGATGACTTTCCCGCAGCCAGTTCCGCCGCGCTCGTCCCGGCGATGAACACGAGCCTGCCGCCGCGCCGCACCCAGCCATCGAGGGCCGTGAGCACGCCGCGCAACAGTTCGTCGCTTGCCGCCGCCTTCACGGCGCTGCCGCAGACGATCGCGGCATCGATCCCGTCGAAATCCAGGGGCGTCATTCCTGGTGCGTCGGCAGCGGCCGCCCGCGGGTCGGGCATGGCCACGACCCGCGGCCGCGATCCATCATCGCGGGCGAGGAGCCGTGCGGCGCGTGCGGCGGCCGGCAGGTCGCCCAGCACGAGCAGCACGGTCTCGGCGGAGGGCAGCGGTGGCGGCAGCATCAGCGGCGTGAACCGCGGCGGGCCATCGGCCGCTCGGGATTCGAGCAGCAAGGCGGCCGCCGGCCGGCCGAAACGCACGCAAAACCTCGTGGTGCTCGCTCCCGTCCCGGAGACCGACAAGGCGCCCGCCGGCGAGCGGACGAGTTGTCCATCCGGATCCTCGACCCAGACGTGCAGCGGCGGCCCCGACGCATCGGGAGCGACCGAGCCGCCGCCGGCCGAAAGAACCAGCGGGGTCCACGAGCCGGTGCGATAGATGCCGCCAATGCCGACCTCCACCCGAGAGAAGGCGGCCGCGTCGCCGGGGTCGGCGGCCGCGAGCGTGATGCCCACGGCCAGCCATGCGGCTGCTCCCGCCACGGCCGCCCGCAGCGGTGCGATCATGGCTTCTCCGCGTCCGGGCAAATGCAGGCGGTTTGACCGCAGCCCGGGCAGCCGGTGCCATATTTTCGCGACACGGCCGCCTCGAGATCCACGTCGACGACATTGGCGATCGTGGCGAGCCAGGCAAGCACGTCGGCAAACTCCAGGGCGAGTTCCTCCTTCGTCGCGGCGTTCTGCATCCCGCTGCCCGCATGATTGCGGAGGGCTGTCGCGAGTTCGCCGATCTCCTCGGTGAGCCACATGAACGTGCCTTCGACACCACGGGCCGCATCCTTTTCGTGGTACATCCGGCGGATGAGCGTCTGAAATTCGTGGAGCGTCATGAGTGGCTTTCGGTTCCGCGAGCCAACGGTGCGAACCAGGGATAGATCGCCGGGATGACAAACGCCGTCAGCACCGTCGCGGTCACGATACCGCCGATCACGACGGTGGCCAAAGGCCGCTGGATTTCCGCCCCGGAACTGGTGGCCATGGCCATCGGCAGGAATCCGAGGCTCGCCACGAGCGCGGTCATCAGCACCGGCCGGATGCGCATCTCGGCGGTGACGAGGGCCGCCTCCCGGGGCGAGAGCCCGCCCTGCCGGGCATGCTCCGCGCCGGCGACCCACACCAGGCCATTGAGCACGGCCACCCCGAACAGGGCCACGAACCCGACGCCGGCGGCGATCGAGAACGGCATGCCACGCAGGGCCAGCGCCGCGACGCCTCCTGAGGCGGCCACGGGCACCGCGAAAAAGATGAGCGCGGCAAGCCGGAACGACTTGAAGCTCGTGTAGAGCAGCATCGCGATCAGTCCCAGCACCAACGGCGTGATGAGCGCCAGACGGCGGCTGGCGGAGAGCAGATTTTCGAAGTCGCCGCCCCAGTCGATCGTGTAGCCCGCCGGCAGTTTGACCGTATCGGCGATCCGCAACTGGGCTTCTTGGACGAAGCTGGCGACGTCGCGGCCGCGGACATTGGCCGAAACGAACGTCCGCCGCCGCGAGTTTTCATGTTCGATGGATGGCGGGCTCTCCTCGATACGGATGTCGGCCAGTTCACCGAGCGGCACCGGCCTGCCGCCGGTGGCCGCCACCGGAATCTGCGGCACCAGCTCCTCGTCCTCCCGCCACATTTCCGGGAATTTTACCGTCAGCGGAAACCGCGGCCGGCCTTCGTAGACCACGCCCGTCTGGATGCCCCCCATCGCCGACACCGTGCGCATCACCTCCACGCCGTCGATCGCATGCCGCGCCAATTGGTCCTGCCGAGCGTCGATCCGCAGCGTCGGCACGTTGGCCTGCCAGTCGGCGCGGACGTCGGCGGCCCCCGGGATGTCGCGAAGCACCCGCTCGATCTGCTTGCCGAGGCTGCCGAGCGTGTCGAGATCGTCGCCATACACAAGCACGGCGACGTCGGCCTTGACGCCCGCCACGAGTTCGTCCACCCGCATCTCGATCGGCTGGCTGAAGCCGAAGTTCGCCCCCGGCGCGGCCGCCGACAGGGCCTGCGACATCCGTTCCACGAGTTCGTCCCGCGACACCTGCTTGGGCCAGCTTGACCGCGGCTTGAGCATCAGCCAGACGTCTGTCTGCTGCACGCCCATGATGTCATTGGCAATCTCCGGCCGGCCCGTCTTGCAGAAGACCGTGGCCACCTCCGGAAAGGCGCCGAGCACTTTTTCAATCCGCGAGGTCAGCGGCACGGAGTCTTCCAGCGTGGCGCTCGGCAGCCGCGAGACCTCGACGAGGAGATCCCCTTCGTCGAGCCGCGGCATGAACTCGGCCCCCAGTCGCAGCGCGACGGGAATGCTCGCCGCCACGAGGCCCGCGGCGCACAGCGACACCACGACCGGATGGTAGACGGCGAGTTTGGCCAGCGGGTGATAGAGCTTGTGGAACAGCCGCATGACCAGCGGTTCGTGCTCCTTCTCCCGCGAGAGGACGGTCGCCGCCAGCACCGGCATCAGCGTGAGCGAAATGATGAGCGAGCCGGCGAGCGCAAACAGCACCGTGAGCGCCATCGGCCGGAAGAGCTTGCCTTCGGTCCCTTCCAGGAAGAGGATCGGCAGGTAGACGATGGCGATGATGAGTTCGCCGAACATCGTCGGGCCCCGAACCTCGATCGCGGCTTCGCGGACGATGGCGAGCTTCGATTCATTCGGGGCGGCAAGACCCAGCCGCCGAACGCAGTTTTCGACCATGATCACCGAACTGTCGACCACCAGGCCGAAGTCGATCGCGCCCAGGCTCATCAGGCTCGCCGGAATGCCGACTGCCCACATGAGGTTGGCGGCGAACAGCATGGAGAGGGGAATGGCGAGCGATACGATCAGCCCCGCCCGCACGTTGCCCAGGAGCACGAGCAGCACGCCGATCACCAGCAATCCCCCTTCGGCCAGATTATGGAGCACGGTGTCGAGCGTGCGGGCGATCAGATCGGCACGGTCGTAGAGGATTTCCAATTCCACGCCGGGTGGCAGGGTGGCGCTGATTTGCTGCAACTTCTCCTTTGCGGCGGTGACGACCCGGCGGCTGTTCTCCCCGCGGATCATCATCACCATGCCGGTGACGATCTCGCCGCGTCCATCCCGCGTGGCGGCCCCCTGCCGCACCAGGGGCGCAATCGTCACGGCCCCGATGTTGCGAATGAGCACCGGCACGCCGCCCGCCGGACTGCGGACGATCACCCGTTCGATGTCGTCGACGCTGCGCAGCAGGGACTCTCCGCGGATGAACCGCTGCTCGCCGTTCTTGACGATGTAGCCGCCGCCGGTGCTCGCGTTGTTGCGTTCCAGGGCGGTGAGCACCTCGCCCAGGGAGATGCCGTGCGATGACAGCCGGTCGGGATCCACCTGAACTTCATAGCTCTTGGCATGGCCGCCATGGCTGTTGATGTCGGTGACGCCGGACACTGTCCGCATCACCGGCGCGATGTCCCATTCGAGAATGCTGCGGAGATCCATCAGGCTTTTTCCGGAGCCCTTCACCTCGAATTGGAGAATCTCGCCAAGTGCCGTGCTGAGCGTGCCCAGCTGGGGATCGGCCGCGTCGAGTGACATGCCCGCCTTCGCCGCCGGCAGGCGTTCGGCGACCAGCTGCCGGGCCCGTAGGATATCGGTGCCCTCGCGAAACACGATCGTCACCAGCGAGATGCCGAAGCGGGAGATGCTACGAACCTCCTCCACGTCTGGCAGACCGCTGACCGCCAGTTCCACCGGGTAGGTGATCAGCCGCTCCACTTCGAGTGGCGGGAGCGTGCCCGCCTCGGTGACGACCTGAACCTGGATGTTCACGAGGTCGGGCACCGCATCGACGGGAATCTGCGTGGCGGCATACAGGCCGCCGAGGGCCATGAGCACGAAGAGCGCGATGACGATCGCCCGGTTGGCGAGGGACCACTCGATGACGCCTGACAGCACCGGCCGACTCCTTCAGTCCTCGTCCTCGAGCAGCAGTTCGCTCTTGAGAAGAAATGCGCCGCGCGACACGACCTGCTGGCCCGCCTGCAGGCCTTTCTTCACCTCCACCAGATCGCCGCTGGTGATGCCGGTTTCGACGTCGACGCGGCGAAACCGCCCCGCGGTCTCCGACACGAAAACGAACGCCTTGCCTTCATGCCGCACGATGGCGGCCGCGGGCACGGCCAGCGCCTCGCGCAGTTCTCCCTGCGGAAGATCGACCCACACGAACATCCCGGGCTTGTAGTGGGCGTCGTCATTTTTGAGTTCGGCCACCAGCGGCACGCTGCGCGACTCGGCCTCGACCGTGGCGCCGACGTGGTTGATCCGCGCGGTGGTATGGTGCTCGCCGGCCCCAGGGACGTTGACCCGCACCTCCTGCCCCTCGGAGACCTCCACCATCGTCCACTGCCGCTCGTGGATCTGGGCCCGCACCCAGAGCGTCGACGTGTCGGCGACGACGAACAGGCGGTCGCCGGCCCTGACCCGCTCACCACGGGCGACGAAGATATCCTCCACGACTCCGTCAAACGGCGTCCGGAGCACCAGCGAACTGATGTCGTAGGCTCCTTCCGGGCTGTCCGGCGGCAGTTCTTCCCCCGAGGCCACCGCTTCGGTTTCGCCACCGAGTTTGCTGCCTACCAAGGTTCGCAGATGCTCCTTCGAAATCCGCACCAGCCGTTCGGCCTGTTCGAGGGCAGCCTTGGCGCGGTCGCGATCCTGACGGGTCATGAACAGCGCCTCTTCGCAGGTCGCCGTGAAGTTGGCCTTGGCAACCTCCAGATTGCTCATCCGTTCCTCGATGATTCGGCCCGAGAGCACTCCCCCCTCCCCCAGTTGCTTTGCGCTGGCGTTCACTTTCTCGACGAAGAGCAGCCTGGAGTAGGAGCCGAGGATCTTTTCCCGATAGGCCCCGAGCAGCCGATCCTGGAACTCCGCCTCGATTTTGGGGAGCGGTGGCTCGCTGGCGAGGGTTTTGAGCAACGATTCCACGTTGTCGGCGATCGCGGCAGCCCAGTCCGCCGCCTTCTTCGCGATCTGGCAGTCGTCCTCACGTTTGCGGATGTCGTCCCGCGCCATGCCGACATCGGGGCTCGACACCTCGGCGAGCGAATCGCCCTTGGTCACCTTCTGCCGCACCGTCACAAACACCCGCGACACGATCCCGTCGACGGGTGATGCATAGTCGAGACGAGATCGCGCGTCGTAATCCAATCTTCCCGGCACGGTCAGGAGATCGCGGATGGGCCGTAACTCGACCGGTGTCAGGCCGATGTTGGCGGCCGACTCGGAGGTTGGCGGCAGCACGACGAAGTCCTGATCTGGTGCCGTCACGGCGGGCTGATTAATGGGCGGTCGACTCGCCGCGGCGGATTCGTGCTCACCGCTTCCAAAGTGGTGGGTCGTCAGCCACCACCAGGCGGCTGCCCCGAGGGCGAGAAACGCCGTGCCGGCCAAGCCGCGACGCATGGCGATCAGGCGGCCGACAAGCCCCACCGGCGACGGGACATGCGCAGCCCGGCGGGGGGCATGCTGCGTCACGGGGCTTTCCGCGGGCGTGCTTTCTGGTGGCGCGATTGTTGGCATGGATCGTTTTCTCGCGACACGATGTGAGTTTCACGACGCAACAATACTTCTTTGAAGTCTACACAAGAGCCTGAACCGCGGATACTCTGGCAATGGTGGCATACCCGCCACACGCCGCCCGTTCCCAGGATCTTGCGACCGCTTTCCATGACGACACCACGCCCGATTCGCATCTTCGACACGACGCTTCGCGACGGCGAGCAATCGCCCGGCGCGAGCATGAACCTCACGGAAAAGATGGAGATCGCCCAGGCGCTTGTGCAGCTCGGGGTCGACATCATCGAGGCGGGCTTTCCGATCGCCTCACCGGGGGATTTCGAGAGCGTGCGCGAGATCTCCCGCACGGTGGACGGTGCCACCGTCTGCGGCCTCGCTCGCTGCAATGACGCCGACATCGACCGGGCCTGGGAGGCGTTGCAGCACGCCCGACAGCCGCGGATTCACGTCTTCTTGGCGACGAGTTCGATCCACCGCGAGTTCAAGCTGCGGATGAACGAGGACGAGGTGCTCGCCCGCGCGGTGGCCGGCGTGAAACATGCGCGGAACCTCTGCGAAGACGTCGAGTTTTCTCCGGAGGATGCGGCCCGCACCGAGATCGATTTCCTCTGCCGCGTGGTCGAGGCGGTCATCGACGCGGGCGCCACCACCGTCAACATCCCCGACACGGTCGGCTATGCCACGCCCTTCCAGATGCACCATGTCATCAAGAGTCTGAGGGAACGGGTGCGCGGCATCGACCGCGCCGTGATCAGCATGCACTGCCACGACGACCTCGGCCTGGCCGTGGCCAACAGCCTCGCGGGTGTCGAGGCCGGCGCAGGCCAGGTGGAGTGCACGATCAACGGGCTCGGTGAACGGGCGGGCAACTGCTCGCTCGAGGAGGTCGTCATGGCCCTCCGCACCCGCCGTGATTACTACGGCTGCGACACGCGGATCGTCACGCCGCGGCTCGTGCCGACGAGCCGGCTGGTCGCCAACATCACCGGCATCCAGGTGCCGCGCAACAAGGCGATCGTGGGCCGCAACGCCTTCGCCCACGAGGCGGGCATCCATCAGGACGGCATGCTCAAGGAGCGACGGACCTACGAGATCATGCGGCCGGAGGATGTCGGCCTCGAGCGGACCGACCTCGTGCTGGGCAAGCACAGCGGCCGGGCCGCGCTCACCGACCGCGCCAAGGCGCTCGGCTACCAGCTCACGGCCGAGCAACTGCAGACCCTTTTCGACCGGTTCAAGGCGCTCGCCGACCGCAAAAAGGAGATCTACGACGGCGACATCGCCGCCCTCTGCGAGGAGCAGTTTTCTGAACTGCCCGAGCAGTTCACGTTCGAGCATTACAGCCTCTCCTGCGCCAGCGGCTCGACGCCGACAGTGGAACTCCACGTGCGGCAGAGCGGTGCGGCCAAGTCGGTGACCGTGACGGCCGGCGACGGCCCGATCGACGGCATCTTTCTGGCGATCGAGAAGCTGACGGGCATTACGACGGTCTGCCGGGATTTTCGCGTGCAGGCGGTCACCGTCGGCAAGGATGCCCAGGCCGAGGTGACCGTCGAACTGGAACACAACGGCCAGGTGCACCGCGGCCGAGCCGTCTCGACCGACTCGCTCGAAGCTTCGGCGAAGGCCTTCCTCGCCGCCGTCAATCGCGTCGCCCTCGGCGGCCAGCCGCGGATCCATCCGCAGCGAACCTGATTCGATCGCCGCAATCAGATGGCGTCGGAGCCGCGCTCGCCGGTGCGGATGCGGACACACTCGTCCATGGGTAGCACGAAGATCTTGCCGTCGCCGATCTCGCCGCCCGTGCCGGAGCGGCCTCCCTTCACGATGGCCGCAATCGTCGGTTCGACGAAATTGTCGTTCACGGCGATCTGCAGTTGCACCTTGCGGAGCAGGTTCACCGCGATCTCATGGCCACGGTAGGTTTCCGCATGGCCGCGCTGCCGACCAAAGCCCTGCACGTCGAGCACCGTGAGGCGAAACACCTCCACCTCCGAAAGCGCCTGCTTGACGCTCTCGAGCTTGTTGGGTTGGATGATCGCGATGATGAGTTTCATGGTGGGCTGCTCCGCGGAGCCCGCATCCTAGCCTTTCAAGCCCCCGAGGGGCACCGGCAGCTTTCGCCGTCGCAGTGCCCATTTCCAACTCGCCCTGAACGTCCCGCCTCCGCCCGACCGGGAAACCTTTGGCGTTCACCGCAACGGGCCAAGCCTGCGAGGGCCAAGGATGGCCCCGCAGGCTTGAAACCAGAATGCCCCGGCCTGGGTGAGCTAGGCGGAGTGCCCACCCAAGCCGTTGGGGCATCCTTCTGGATCGACTATTCGTTGCGGACCAACACGAAGCCGTGATAGGCCTCGTTCCCATGCTCGTGGATGTCGAGGCCCTCGATCTCCTCCTGCGGCGAGACACGGAGTCCGACCGTGAACTTGATCAGCAGCCAGACCAGGGATGACACGGGCACCACGTAGGCACCGACGAGCAGGACACCGACCAACTGGGCGACCAGTTGCTTGGTGCCGCCCCCGAAGAAGAGTCCAGCCGTGGGACCACCTGCCGCGGCGGTGCCGAACGGCGTGTTGAGCACGGTGCCCGAAAGGTCCGACGTGGTGAACAGGCCGACACAGAGCGTGCCGAAGATGCCACAGACCAGATGCACGCTGGTGGCACCGACGGGATCGTCGACCCGCACTTTGTCGAAGAACAGCACGGCGAAGATGACCATCACGCCCGCGATCGCCCCGATCAGGAACGAACACGCCACGTTGGTATAGGCGGCGCTGGCGGTGATCGCCACGAGCCCCGCCAGGCAACCGTTGAGCGTCATCCCGATGTCCGGCTTGCCAAGCAGCAGCCAGGCGGTCAGCGTGGCCGTGAGCGTGGCTGCGGCCGCCGCGGAGTTGGTGTTGACGGCGACCATGGCCGCGAGCGCACCCCCGTCACCGGCCACCCCCATCGTGCTGCCCGGGTTGAAGCCGAACCAGCCGAACCAGAGCACCAGGCAGCCGATGAAGGCGGCCGTCATGTTGTGCCCGGGGATGGCGTTTATCTTGCCGTTGGCACCGTATTTACCAATCCGGGGACCAAGGATGACGGCGCCGGTCAGGGCCGCCCAACCGCCCACGGAGTGCACAACCGAGCAACCGGCAAAATCCCAGAAGTTCCACTCCTTGGCGAGGTAGCCGAAGCCCCATATCCAGTGCCCGACGACCGGGTAGATCGCAATCGCCATGACGAAGCAGAAGATGATGAAGGCGTGATACTTGATCCGCTCGGCAACGGCTCCCGACACGATCGTCGCGGCGGTGCCCGCGAACACCAGTTGGAAGAAGAACTTGGCGTAGAGCGGCACATGCGTCCAACTGATCGACCCGTACACGCCCTGATACTTGTCGCCCATCAGCGGGCTGTTGTCATACTTGGGATCGAACCCGCCCACCATCCACGTGCCGGACTGGCCGATCCAGCCGCCATCACCCGCCCCGAACATCAGATCCCAACCCACGAGCCAGAAGGCCACGGAAGTCGCGGCGAAGACGATGAAGTTCTTGGAGAGGATGTTGACGCAATTCTTCGATCGGGCAAATCCCGTCTCCACGCAGCCGAAGCCCAGGTTCATGAAGAACACGAGCATGGCGCAGATCAGCACCCAGACGGTATCGGCACCCGTCCAGAGTTTTTCCACCATCTGCTCCACCGACATCAGATTCGGCTTGTAGCCAGTGGCTGTCACCGTGGCGTCAGCCGTAGCGGCAGTCACAGTGGCCGCGTCCTCGGCGAGAACGGAAGCATCGGGAAGGAAGAAGCTGGCCCCGAGCATCAGGGCAAGCGCCAGGGTAGGAGTGAAAAACCTCGTTGACCGCATCGTGCGACTCCAGAAGGAAGAGACAGAATCGAAGGGGGCGCCTCCGCAGCGCCGGATCCTTCGAGCAACAGGGACGTCCTGATTGCCTGAGATTTGTAAATTCCCTCATCTGCAAACACCGTGCCGAAAAATAAATCCTGCCGTGGTCAGCCGATCGCGAGTCGAGTCGCCGGCATGTTTTTGCCCATCTTTTGCAGTTCTTCAAAGCCCGCAGATGTTCATAAAAAAATCCCCGGGCTGTTCTGGCCACAAGCAACACCCGTGATCCGCACAATTTTCGTGCATGCTGCTGCCCAGGAAGGCGGCATCGGTCGATGCGCCGCTGGTGTTGTCAGCCGCTGCCGGCCGATAACGTCGGCAACCCGAAAGGAAGGCTTCCGTTGCTCGATCTCAGTGGCCTGATCAGCGGCGACCGGGACCGGTCGATTGATGCCCTCGCGGCGGCGTTTCCGCAGGCTCAGCATCTGCAATCCGCTGAGACGCTCAGGCGGCTTTCCGTTCAGGGAGGCCGGCAGCCAGCCTTGGAACGGCTCGCGGAAATGGATCCCGTGGCCTATTCCCGCACCCGCAATCACGTGGGGGGGGCGGTGACCGGTCTGTCACCTTGGATCCGGCATGGGGTCGTGTCGCTGGCAGAGGTGCGCGACCGGGCGCTCGCGAGGGTGCGTGCACCCGAGGAGGCGGCAAAGCTCGTCTCCGAACTGGGCTGGCGGGATTATTGGCAGCAGGTGCATGCGGCCCTTGGCGACGGCATCCATGCGGACATCGAGCGGCCCGCGGCCCTCCCCCGCACCCCGAAGCAGATCGAATGCCTGCCGGCCGACGTGCTCGATGCTGCCACCGGCATGCACTGCATCGATGCGTTTGTGAGGCGGTTGCACGACACCGGCTGGCTGCATAATCACGAGCGGATGTGGCTGGCAAGCTGGCTCGTGCACGTGCGGGGCGTCCGCTGGCAGGTGGGAGCCGATTGGTTTCTCGAGCACCTGCTCGATGGCGATCCGGCGAGCAATCACCTCTCATGGCAATGGGTCGCGGGCACGTTCTCTGCAAAACCCTACATCTTCAACCGTGAGAACCTCGAGTCGTACACCTCTGGCGTGCACTGCGGACCGTGCCCGCTCCTTGGTGGCTGCGACGTCGAGGGCGACTATGAACGGCTTGCAGCACGGCTCTTTCTGCCCGCCGCCGGCGACGAACGCAGCACGCCGCTGCGGATTCGCCCGGCGGCAGCCTGGCCTCCGCCGATCGGATCCGGCGTGGCTGCCGCGGCGGTCCGACCGTTGGTCTGGCTCACGCTCGATTCGCTCTCCGCAGCGAGCCCGGCTGCGGCGGCCCATCCGGAGTCGCCCCGCGTGTTCGTGGTCGATCCTGCCTGGCTCGAGACGGAGCGGCCGACGCTCAAGCGGCTGCTCTTCATCTTCGAATGCCTGGCCGACATACCGGACGTGGAGGTCTGGCAGGGGACGCCGCGGGACGTCATCGCCGCCCGCGCCCAGGCACACGGCTGCCGACAGGTGGTCGTTGCGCCGACGCCCTGTCCGCGGATCCGTCGCGCGGCGGAGGCGTTATCAACCGAACTGCCGATCGTGGCCTGCGAGTGGCCGCGGTTTTGCGACCGGTCGCGAGTCCGGGATCTCGGCAGGTTTTCCCGCTATTGGTCGCAGGTCAGCGCATCGGCGCTGCAGCCGACGGCATAGAACGAGTCGGCGAACAGCGTCCAGGGCGGCTCTGGTGGAACGACGGCGCAGAGCCGGATCCGCCGGCCGTCCTCCGGGTGCGGAAAATCGATCCGCGAGGCGCAGAGCGCAAGCCGCGGCCGCAGCCCATCCGTGGCCCGGGGACGTGGCCCGTACAGCTGATCGCCAACGATCGGCGCGCCCAGCCAGGCCAGATGGGCACGGAGCTGATGCGATCGGCCCGTGACCGGCTCCAGCGTCAGCAGGCTCACGGGGCCTGTCGGGGTATCTGCAGTGGCACGCGACCACCACCGCGATGTGGCAGGTTTTCCCAGGAGCGGATCGACACGCTTTCGTGGCGGCGACCACGGATCGTCGGCCAGCGGCAGATGCACGATGCCTGTGGCGGTCGGCGGCGCGGCGTGCACGATGGCCAGGTAGCGTTTGCGGACGACCCGGGCCTCGAATGCCCGGCCGAGCAGCCCGCGGGCGGCCGCAGTCCGCGCGAGCACGAGCAGCCCCGCGGTATCGCGATCGAGCCGATGCGCTGCTTCGAGCTGGCCATAAACGGCGGTCAGGAGTTCGACAACGCTGGGGGGATCGAGCCGCGAGCGGGCCGGCACGCTCAGGATGCCCGACGGCTTGTCGACGACGACGACGTGCCGGTCGGCAAACACGATCGGCAGCGCCGGTTTTCGCAACGGATCACCCATGAAACAGACCGCTAAAGCACGCCCAAGGCCTCGACCCAGCCGCAGAGATCGGCGGCTGGCGGCGTTTCCCCGAGCATCTCGGGCAGTATTCCGACGGGGAACCCATTGTCTTCAAGACGCTTGCGGTCGGCGGCCAGTTTGGGAAGGGACTGCGCCGCCGATTGGCCAAACAGCACCCAGCGGCTGCGGCCTGGCTCGGCCGCTTCGATCGTGGCCTGTCGCGGCAACGCCGAGTCGAGCAGCGCGACACCGCGGACCGCAGGTCCGAGCGCATCGGCAACCAGCCAGGCGAAGGCCCCCCCTGCCCCGCGTCCGGCGACGGCCACCCGGGCAGGATCGATCGGTCGCCGCGTACGCAGCGACTCGAGCGACCGGGCCAAGGCGGCGATGTCCATGCGGCTCCAACGCTGCGGATCATCCGCACCGGGCAGGATGACGGCCACGTTATGCTGGGCGGCCGCAGCCAGCCATGGCTCCGCCAACGCCGCGTTGGCATCGGCCTTGTCGCCGGTTCCGGGAGGCGGGCCAAAATAGATGAGCACGCCGAGCGGTGTCCGGGCATCGCCGGCGGGCATCACCACCAGCGGCGGCTTCGCGACCTCGGGGGCCTCGAGCCGCTCCACGCGGGCGGTGCCCGCAACCGTCGGCACGTTTGGCGGCGGATCGGCCGCCAGCGCCGCAGTGGCGATCTCGATCGGCAGGATTTTCTCTCCACGGCGAATCGAGAGCCGGACCATCTGTCCGACTTCGGTGCCGCCCACAAACCCGGCCAGCGCGGCCGGCGACGCAACCCGCAGCGGATCGCCCGCCTGCTCTGCCGCGCCGGGCTGGTCATTGCCGGTGGCTTCGATGATCGACTCCACGACATCGCCCTCCCGCACGCCCGCCCGCGCGGCCGGCCCCTCGGGCCAGAGCCACTGCACTCGCACGCCGCCGCTCTTCTCCTTGCCGTCCGCTTTTTCGACGCCGGCCGAGCGGTCCGGCACGATACCGAGCATGGGCCGACGCCATGGCGGCAACTCGGCGACCAGCGTTGCCCGGGCCGAGACCCGAACGGAGCCGCCCGCCTTTTGGGGCCGATCGACCACGAGCTCGACCGTGTCGCCGGCATAGCGGGGGGCCAGCACGTGCCGCAGTTCGGCGATCCGCGTCACCGGCTGCCCGGCGGCGGTGACGACCGTGTCGCCCGGCCGCAGGCCCGCCTTGGCTGCCGGGGAGCCCACGCGGCAGGTGGCGATGTTGGCCGGGGCCGTGAAGGGATCACGCGAACTGTAGCCGATGCCGAGGATGCCGGGCCGCAACGTCTCGCCGTTCATCAGCCGGGGTAGCACGCTGCTGATGTCTGCGATCGGCACCGCGAAGCCGATGCCGGAATCATAGAGTTCGGTGCCGGCCATCATGCCCGCCGTGTCGGCCGGCAACGGCGCGAGGATGCCGATCACGCGGCCCTCGATGTCGACGAGCGGTCCGCCGTAGTTGGCCGGCGACACCGAGGCGTCGGTCTGCACGGCCCTGCCCCAGGCGCGGTTCTTCGCCGAGAGGATCCCGATCGCCACGCTGGGCGCGGTCGTGCTCCAGGCGCGTCCGACCGCCAGTGTCCACTGCCCCACCGCCAGTTCCGAACGCGGCGCCGTCTCGGCGACCGGCAGGCTGATCCCCGGCGCGAGCTCGATCTTGAGCAGCACGAGTCCACGCGCGAGATCGCGGCCGACCGCGCGGGCCGCCTGCCGCGTTCCATCCGGGAGCATGACGATGGCCTGCGTGGCATCCGTCGGCACGGCGAATGCCGTGGTGACCACCCAGCCGGCAGGATCGACGACAAGCCCGCTCGAAGGCCCCGTCGCCGGCGCGGCCTCCGCTGCGCCGCCGATACCGGCCTCCGAGAGTCCCGCCGGCTCGATCCGCACCACCGCTGGAGCCACACGGTCGACGGCTCTTCTGAAGGCGGCTTCCTCTTCGAGCCCGAGTGTGTCGGCCGACGCGACGGCTGCGGCGGTGACGATCAAAGCAGCGACGGCGGTCGAAATAGCGAAGGCGGAAAGGACCACGGTCTGCCAGAGACTGAATTTCATGGAAACACGACCGATTCCTATGGCAGCTGCGGTCATGGATTCCTCACCGTCGGCGGCCGTGGCCCGAGATCGCACTCCACGATCGCTCCGCCGCGAATGACGGTGAAACGTACGGGGTCGCCGTCGGCGAGCGGCGCCAGCGCCTGCCGAACAGCCGATCGCGAGGCGACCGCGCGGCCGTTGATGGCCACGAGCAGGTCGTCGGGGCGGAGGCCCGCCCGCGAGGCCGGCGAGTCGGGGCGTGTCGATTCGACGAACGGCGGCGTCTTGTCGAGCACGTCGGGCACGAGCACCACGCCCAACACCGCCGGGTCGAATGCTGCGGTGGCCGGCTTGTCACCGGCGGCGGTGGGCGTGCCGCCAATGATTTCCCGATAGCCACGGGCGACCTCCGCGACCGGTAATGCGTAGTTGAGCCAGATGCCGCTCGCGGTGGCGCGGAGTTCCTTGCCGAGCAGGCCGACGAGCCGACCCTGCCAGTCGACCAGCGCACCGCCCGGCGAGCCGGGATTGTTGGTCGTGCAGTCGAGAATGTAGACGTCTCCCGTGTAGGGCGCTTCGTAGGCGCCCCGCCGGGCCTCCAGCGGAATGACGCCGGCGACCACGCCGTGCTGGGCGCTGACCCGCTCGTCGCCAACGGCCACGCCGAAGAGATTCGAGAGCGCGAAGATTCGGCTGCCCGTCGGCAGCGGCTCCGATTCATCGAGCACGAACGCGGGCAGATCCTCCCCCTTGATCGAGAGCACGGCCAGTTCGCGGCGTGGGTCGATGCCGGTGAGCGTTGCCACGTAGCGCCGGCCGTCGTCGAGCACGCAGGTGATTTCCTCGGCATCGAGCACGGTGCTCATCACCGTCACGATCTGGCCGTCGGCCGAGACGAGGATGCCCGTCTGGAAGGCCTCGAGCCCGCGAACGCCTCCCGCCCCGTAGAGCTTCACGACCTTCCGGGCCGCGCCGGCGATCGTTTCACCGGGCGCGGCCCGGATGGGCGACGGATCGACGCTGACGCCGATCGTGATCACCAGCGAAAGGAGCAGGGGCAGGAATCTCATGACGTCTCTCCTGCCGCGGCAGCCACGGTCGGTTCGAGCACCGCCTCTTCGATGGTGAACGTGCCGAAGAGCTCATTGCCGTGCCGGACCTCGATCGTCCGGGGCATGCCCACGGGAAGAACTCCGGCGGCGTCCGGCGCCCTGAATCGCACCTCGCACGGATCGGCGTCCGGCGCCGTCCAGAGATCGATTCCCGTCACGTCGCCGTTCGGCGCCACGGCGCAGCGGGCCTCGACGCCCGACACGGCCGATTCGAGCACGTCGACGAGCACGGGACTGCCAAACTCGCCAAGTTCTGCGGGATCCAGGGGGACGGTGCCCCAGTAGGCAGTGCGGCCAAGCGGCTGCGGCCCCGCCATGAGCAGACGCCGCCAGACGAGGAGCGCGGCCAGCATGCCCCCGCTCCCGGGCGGACTCGGATTGGCGTCGAGATCGCCGGTGGCGTCGACTGCCGTGGTGCCGGTCGGCAGATCGATCGTGCCCTTCGTGTCGGAGAGGGTGATGCGAAAGGGTTCGCCGGCGGCCAGGCTGCCCGAGAGCGTCCAGGTGCCGCGGCGGCTGTTCCAGTCGGCACGCGTGGCGATGGCCTTCGCCACCCGGTCGCGTTCCACAACATTGAAGTGGTGGTTCGTGAAGCCGGGGCGCAACTCGTAGAGTCCGCGGAGAGCCTCGGGCAACGGAGCCGACGGCCGCTCCGGGGGCTCAGCCTCTTTGCCTGCAGGTTTTTCCCCTGGCGGCGACGGCGTTTGCCGGCGGCCCGCCGGATTCTCCCCCGCCACGATTGCCGCCAGTTCGGCCTGCCGATGCACGCCTGCCAGCCGCACGAGAATCTCCGTCCGCCGGCCCGCCCGGCGGAAGACGAGGGGCACCTGCCAGCCGGCCGGCAGCGTTCCCAAGATGTTCTTGAGCGCGTTGACGGTGCGGACGCTGCGTCCGGCGAGCGACACGATCTCATCGTCGTAGCGGAGACCGCGGCGATAGGCGTCGGAGGATTCGAGGATGTCGGCGACGACAACGCCGCCATCCTCGGCGGTGGTGGCCGTGGCGCCGAGCGTGGCGTGGTCGACGAGCCGGCCGCCCTTCAGGAAGCCGAGAAAATTCCTTAACTGGTTGGCAGAGATGGCGTAGCCGACGCCGACGTTCACCCGGCCGCGTTTCTCGAACGATGCCCGGCCGTTGACGCCGATCAGGCGGCCGCGGGCGTCGAAGAGGCCGCCGCCGGAGTTGCCCGGATTGATGGCCGCATCGACCTGGAGGCAATCGGCATACTCGAGAATCGTGTCGGCCGGGAACTGGTAACGGTGGATTCCCGACACGATGCCGGCGCTGATCGATGGACGAAAGTCGGTGGCGAGCAGAAAGGGGTTGCCGGCCGCGAAGCAGAAATCCCCCACCTCGACCAGATCGCTGTCGGTGAGCTCCACAAAGGGGAAGTCGTCGCGCCCCACGAGTTTGACGAGCGCGACATCACCGGTCGGATCGAGCCCCACGAGCACTGCGTCATAAAGCCTGCCGTCCGCGAGCCCGCACTTCATCGAGACGCCCGCCGGCTGCACCACGTGAAAATTCGTCAGCGCATAGCCATCCGGACTGATCAGCACCCCCGAGCCGCCCCCTGCTTCACCCGCGAAGATGGCGACGGCCGCCTGCGCAGCCTTTTCGATCGTGGCGATGCGCTGTTGCTGAGCCTCATGCACCGCCGCCGGCACGTCGTCAGCGGCCGCGGCGGCCTGCCCGGCACACGAGAGGAGAAACACCGTCATGATGACGAACGACTTCGATCGTGCGGCTGGGCTGAATGTCGCGAGTAGCATTACTTTTCGATGACCGGTTCTGTGAGTCGGACGGCCCCCGAACCGCCCGCGGGGGCGAAATCAACCGACAGCGACAGCCGTCGGGCGCCGCTGAGATCGAGGTCAATCGGCACGGCAGCCGAGGCATCGATCTGTCGCCGAAACGCCTCGCGGTCGTCGATCGCGACCACCACGACCACCGGTTCGCCGCCCACCCTGCCGGCGGGTTCGATGACCGTGCGGAAGCGGCGACTGTTGGCGGGCAGCCGCCATACGGCCACCGTTCGCGGCCGAATCACGAGGCCCGGCCGCGGAAAATCGGCATCGGCCGGCAGGGCCCGCGGAGCGAAAAAGCCCGCCAGTCCTTCGATCTTCGCCAGGCCGCCGAAATAGGGCTCCACATCGAGGCGTTCCGGGGTCAACGTCGCCAGGGCCACGGTTCGTCCCGCCGCGAAATCAATCCGTTCGAGCATCGCGGCAGACAGTTTCACCGCGCCGTCGAGCACGAGGCCCTCGGGATTCCACTCGACCGTGTCCGCCCGCAGTCGGCCGGCCGTCAGGTCGACCACGAAGCGGGCGGATTCCTTTGGGCCGGCGGCCCGCAGCCAGTGCAGGCCGACCACCTTCGAACGCTTGACGGGAATCTTCTCCTCGTCGAGCACGACCGACACGGCATCCGCCGATACCGCCGCGATCGCACATTCGACGAATTCAAAGGCGTTGCCCTTGCGGATGACGACGAGGTCGCTCTCAGTGGTCTCGGGAATCGATGCCAGCCATTCACCCGGACCGCCGGCGGCGGCAGGGTTGTTCGCATCTTCCGGATTCGGCGACCGCCAGTCGATCGTTCGCACGCGGTCCATCGGCAACTCCACCTGGCCATCGGCTCGCAGCAGCAACCCCAGGCCGCCGGCCCACGAAAAATCATCGCCGACGAGCGTCGTGCCGTCGGTCATGGTGAGCCACGCCCGTCCCTGCTGCGCCGGTGACCGCCCGGATGGGGCCCGTTCGACGCGCCGCACGGATGAGAGTGGAAGCGTTCGCGCCGATCCTTCGGCCATGATCGAGAGTTCATTCGCGGTGATCCGCTGCAGCGCTCCGGTGATGGTGGTGCCGTCGTCGAGTTCGAAGCGGAACAGCGCCGGCACATTGGCCGGCTGCAGCCCTGCGGCGTCTCCGCCGCGAGCCGGCGTGATGCATGCGCCGAGCGTCGCGGCCAGTGCCGCGCACGCCATCACCAGCTTGGCGGCAAATGCTTGCATGGGGCGTTACGGACTCTCTGATCCGGCGGCAAGCCGCTTGAAATACTGCTCGATCGCTTCCCGGTAGTGTGCCGGAAATTCCCTGCCGATCTGTTGCAACGCCTCGTCGCGCTTGTGGGGCGGCAGATTGCCCCACCCATCGGCGTCTCCCAGGTCGCGGCGTGTCACCTCGCCCGCCCCTTTCCCGTCGGCCAGGCGGCTGTCGTCCATCGGCTTGCCCTCGCCGCCGCGGCCCGATCCTCCCGCACCGGACGACGACTGGCACTGGCTTTCCTGCTGCTGTTTTTCGATGGCGGCAATCAACTTGTCGAGCGATTCGATGACGCCGTCCTGCACCTGCCGGGTCTTCGGGCCGGCGCGACCCTGATCGAGCCGGCGGGTGACATCCCGCATCCGCCGGGCTATGTGGTCGAGCGATTCGTCCTCGAGCGCGGCGATGTCGGCCCGCATCAACCGCGCGAGCCGTTCGTACCGCACCGGAATCCCGCCCGCCCTCTCGAGCAGCCGATCGAGTGATTCGACAGCGGCATCGGCCTCGAGCAGCCAGTGCTGGCAGGCCGCGCGGTTGAAGAGCAACGCCGCCGGATCGATGGCCGTGGCCACGTCGAGATCCGCGAGGACGGCGAGCCCGTCGTCAAATCGATCCTGCCGCACGAACTCCCGGCCGAGCCAGAGCTTCACGCTCTCCCGTTGAAAATCCGTCGTGCCGGCATCGCCCAGCCAGCCGCGATTGGCCGCAAGGTCGGCCTGCAAGGCGGCACAGCGAGAATCGAGCAGGGCAAAAGTCGTCATCACCCGATCGAGCAGATCGTCCACGCCGGTCTGGCCGGCGTCTTCCCGGGCTGCCGCGGCCTCGGGCCAGAGCCCGCGGGCGGCCGTCGCCGCCTCGGTCGCCGCGCCGGAGGCGGCGATCCAGTCGAACATGCGTTGGCGCACGGCAGCAGGCGTGGGGGGCGACCAGGTGGGCTCACGATCCAGTTCGCTGTCGGGCGCTGCAACGGCGACGGCCGTCGCGGGGGCCGCAGCGGCCAGGGGCAGCGCCACCACGCATGCCATGCAGGGACAGGCCACCATCAGGAAACAGCAGCGGCCCAGCCATTGGAGCCGCGACCGGCCGCGTGCGCCGCGTTTCAGAAAAATCAGCTCACAGGAAGCCATGCGGATTTTGATCCGGAGACGTGCGGAACTCCCGGCAATCATACTCGTCGCGGCGCATTCCGGCACGCACCGGGTAAACCACCGTTGTTTTCGGGGCCGCCGCCACCGCCTTCGTGACGGACGTCATTCCGTGCGGCCGGTGACGATGTCGCGGGCGGCCCGCTCGATCTTGTGCTGCCGCTCGGAGAGCCGCGTGAGCGCCTCGATCAATTCGGGCTCCTCGGCCTGTTCCACACCGTCTGTGAGCAGTTGGGAGAAACGCTTGGTGCGGGTGTTGACCCGCATCTGGAGGGCGCGGATCATCTTGAGTTCGGAGAGCTTGTCGACGAGCGGCTGCTCGCCCGGTTCCGCGGGCCGGCCACCGGGCTGCCCCTGCTGCTGTCGCGACTGTTGCTCGCGTTGTGCCTTCTCGAGCGCTCCGATCATCTCCTCGAGATTCGCGACGATGTCCTGGAGAATGCCCCGGGTGGTGCCGCCCACGTCGGCCCGCGCGAGCCGGGTCGTCGCCTGCGTGGAATCATCCCGCATTTGCTCGAGCGCCTCCGGGATCGCAACGGCCGAACCGTCGTCTCGCACCAGCACGAGCGCCCGTGCGGCATCGTTGCTGATTGCCCCCTGCTCGCGACTCAGACGGGCCGCCTCGAGCTGCCCTTCACGGGGCAGGGCTTCCGTCTGCGACGCGAGCTTTTCCGTTGCGGCAAGCACCGCCTTTTCGGCGCGGAGCATGCTGCGGAGTCGGGCTTCGAGTTGCACGAGCAGCCGCTCGACCTCTTTTTCCCGCATCTGCCGCAGGATTTCTTCGAGTTCGGCGCGGGCCGTCTCGAGTTCCTCGATCGCCTTTTCCTGATCGGCACGGGCGTCGCGACGCTTGGCCTGCTCGAGCTGCTCGCGGGCCCTCTGCATCCGCTCTTCCGCCGCCTCGAGCCGCTTCTTCGTTCTCCGAGCCCGCGACGCCTCGTCATCGCCGTCAGGCTGTTCCTCCGGCTCACCAGCCTGCTTGTCACCGGACTGCTTGTCACCGGACTGCTTGTCACCAGCCTGCTTGTCACCAGCCTGCTTGTCACCAGCCTGCTTGTCACCAGCCTGCTTGTCACCAGCCTGCTTGTCACCAGCCTGCTTGTCACCGGACTGCTTGTCACCGGCGTCGTCATTCCCTTCCGGCTCTTCCTTGCCGGCCGGCTTCTGGTCGCCCCCCTGCCCTTCGGTTTCGTCGGTGGGTTTCTTGGGTGCGGAATCCGTGTCGCGGGCGTCCATGCGCTTGGCAAAACCGCCGATGTCGCGGGCGAGTGCCTGCGTCTCCTCGGCGAGCGTCTCCTGCCTGTCCGCAAGCTTGTCGGCATCGGTGCCCGACTCCGTCGAGCCTTCGATGTCGCGTTGCCGCGAGATTGCCTTCGAGAGCCGTGCGAGAAACTGCTTGACCTCCTCCTTCGTGTTTGTGAGTCGGCGATCGCTGTCTCCCGACTCCAGCAGGTCGAGCAGCTCCCGCAGCTTCTCGATCGCGGTCGCCTGACCGGCGCCGGCCTTGAGCAACTGGTCCTTCTCGAGCAACTGCACGATCAGATCGAGACGGCTGCCCACCTCCTGATCGCGGGCCTGCTCGAAGACGCCGCGCAGCACCGCCGATCGGCGGGGATCGCTCGCCGCCAGCAGGTCGGCCAGCCGCAGGAACGTTTTTTCAAGGTCGTTGAACTGCGCGAGGAGTTGCTGCTCCCGTGCGGCCAGCGTGTCGGTGGGATCGGCGGTGGCCGCCGCGGTCGGTTCAGCGTGACAGACGGCGGTACAGCAGGCCTCGAGGGCACACACCAGCACGACCCAGCGCACCGCGAGGCCGTGCGTCGACACAAACGCCGGCGGGGCTTTCCGAGCGTCGGCCAGATTCCATCCGGACTGAAACAGGTCTGTCAGGTGTGTCAGATTTGTCATGGCCGCTCCAGCGCCTCGCGGGCACGTTGCTTCTGACGCTTGAGCGTCTCGATGCGGATTTCCTCCTGCGTGCGGATCATGCCCCGCAGGAGTTCGACGACTTCGTTGAACGATTCCAACTCCATCATCTTATCCAGGACCGCCCGCATGCGGGCCAGCACTTCATCGGTGCGGCTCACCAGCTCGGCCGGGCCGAAACTGCCGCGGCAGGCGACGCTCAGGGCCGGCAGATCCTTCGCGGCGATGCCGGCCAGCGGGTCGGCGATCTGGATGATCAGGCGGGTCTCGAGTTCCGGCGTGAGCAGCAGATTGTTGTCCAGTTCCACGCGGATCATGCGGAAGGCGGCGGCAATCTCCGCGGTCTCTCCGGCGGCCCTGGCCGCCGCCTCCCCGAGGCGGGCAGCTGCAGCCGTGGCGGAGTCGGTGGGGTCCGGAGCCGATGCACCGCCTCCGGCGAGTCGGTCGCGAACCTGCGTGAGATCGGCGATGCAGCTTTCGTAACGCCGACGCAGGATGATCTCCCGCGCCTCCAGCATCGCCAGCAGCGCCTCCGGGGCGACGACGTCGAGCGTCCAGGTGTCGCCCGATCCGGTGTTGGCCTGGCCGTCGAGGGTGCAGCCATCCTGCGCGGTCACCACCAGCGAGAGCGTGCGGCCCGGTGCAAGTCCGAGCGGCTCGATGGCCACGCGGAACGGTCTCTCGGCGGTCATTTCGAGGAGCGACGCATTTCCGGTCGCGGTCGCAATCGGCAGCGTGCTGGTGCCCCCTTCCGCGACTGCGAGCGTGACCGCCGCGGCGGCGAGACCGTGGTCGTCGCTGATCGTGCCCTCGAGGGGGATCGTGGCCCGCGGCGTGACGGCGGTGGAAATGCCCAGCATCCGCACCGCGACCTGCGGCGGCTCGTCCGGGAGGGCCGCAAGCACGAACGAGATCGGCTCTTGATTCACGAGGCCGTCGGTGTCGGTCAATTGCACCACGACGGTTCGCTCGCCATCGAGTTCGTCAATCCGCGCGGCGATGCGGCCACCCGCGGCCGTCGGTGGCGGGTTTTTTTCAGTCGCGGCGGGCTCGGACGCAGTTGTGTGGGCGGGGAGCGTGGCAAGGGTTTCCTCACGGCCCTCGGCAGCCGCCGTGATCGTCGCGGCAGACAGGGGCTTGGTCGCCGTGCAGGCGATCTCGACCGTCGAGCCGCGCGGGATTTGCACGATCCGCGAGGCGGGCACCTGCCGCGTCCCGCCCCCCAGATACGTCGGCAGCGTGTAACGGATCTCAAGGCTCTCGAGCGCCGGGGCGTCGACCACCACCAGCGCAAGGTGCCGCAGCCGCGCATCGCCGCCACGAACCTCGAGCAGCAGGTCCTCGTTGACCGACTTGAGAACGTGGCCGAATGCCTGCAGATCATCGGCGACGCCGCCCCGCATGCCCATGCGGTCGGTGCGCCAGCCGGCCGCACCGCGGCTGCGAAGATCGACCACCTCGGGAACAATTTTTCGTGCGTCGGCCTTCACGACGATGTCGACATCGCTGCCCCGGGCGACTTTTCGCCGCCCTGCGGAAAACCCCTCGATCGAGAGGCTCGTGCGGCGGGGCCAGGGATCGTCGCCGAGCCACACCATCCGCTGCACCCAAAGATCAGCGATGGCCGGCCGGGCGAGCGCGAGCCCGCCGATGCTCGCCGCGGCACCGATTCCGAGGATGGCGAGCCCCACGAGCCGGCGGCGCCTGAAGAGCACCGCCGGGCTTACCTGATCCACCATCGACACCGCCTCTGCCACGGTGCGGCCCAGCAACGTCGGATCGACGTCCTCATGGCCACCGCCCGACAACTCGATCGCCGTCGAGAGACTGTCACGAAATCCGGCGTGGCCCCGCTCCACGACCGTGGCCAACGCGGCGTCGTCGAGCGGCGTTGCCAGCCGGCCGAACAATTTGCTCCGCAGGAGCGCCGCCAGCCCCACCACGGTTGCCACGGCCCACGCTGCCCGCACCCACGCCGGTGGCTCGATCAGCCAGTCGAAGGCGAGCGCTGCCCAAAAAACCGCCGCGCCGGCGAGGCAGACGAGAGCGAGCGACTCCACCCAGATCCAGCGACGCGTCTGCTGTCGCAGCGAGTCGAGCAGCCGACGCAGGGTGACGATGCCTTCGCCCGGGGGCAGGCCGGCCTGTCGCCCGGAGACGAAACCTGTTTCGGTGGGAGATGTGGCGACGGCGGGCACTCGTGGTGTTCCTGCGGCGTGATGTCGGGGAGCGGAGATGATCAGGCCAGTTTGACGAGGCGGCGAACGATCCATTCGACACACAGCAGCCCGGCACCGAGGGCGAGCAGGAGCGAGTGAAGCCAGCGCTTGAAGGCGCCGTCGGGAGCGCCGGTCTCGTATTCGCGCCGCGAACGGTCGGGGATCCGCGCGGCCAGGGCCAGCGCATCGTCTGGTGTCCAGGCAGCCTGCGCGAGGTAGCGGACCGATCCGCCCGAGAGCGTCGCCAGTTGATCGAGCACACCGCGGTCGAGCCGTGGCCGTTCCAGTTCGCGGTCGGGCAGCCGGGCCTGAATGCGGCGCGAGACCTTTTCGTCGGCGCCGGCGCCGAGCTCCACGTCGATCCGCCAGGCCCCCTCGCGCGCGGCGACGAAGGCGCCCTGGAGCACTCCCGGCCGGCCGGATTCGGCCGTCAGCGGCACGCGAACGGTCACGCCGTCGGGACCGGTCGCCGTGCAGGTGGCCGCCGTACCGGCCGCATCGGCTTCGCCCTCGGACGCGACCACGCGGACCACCACGTTCGAGCCCACCGCGAAGCGGTCACGCTCCACGAGCAGGCGGGCCCGCCGCGAGCCACGCAACAGCCGGCCCTGCGAAACATGCCGCACGAGCTGGGTCGTGAGCCGTTCGAAGACGGCGTCGTCGATCCCGCGCAGCCGCCAGGTTTCGCCGCTGCCGAGGAAGAACACGCTGCCCGAGCCGTAGAGTTGGCCCGCCATGTAGATCGCTCCAGCCTCACCCGCCGATCCGGCCTGCCGCGTCGTCAGGCCCGGCGGCTGCACGCGGGCGTAGACCGTCGCGCCCGGCTTGGCAACGGACGTGTCGAAACATGCATAGACGCCCTGGAACTCGCTCCACACCGTCTGGCTCGAGATGCGGCTGGCGCCGAGCCAGAGAAACTCGGCCTCCTGGCCGTCGCGAGAAAAGAGGAGCGGCATCGGCTCCTCGTACCCCGGCCGCTCGTCGAGCAGCATGGCGTCGGATCTTCGCAACTCCACCGGATGCAGGTTCCGCAGCACCGTCGTGCTGGGATCGGCGAGCCAGGCGTCCATGAAAACATTGCCGGCCACCAGCACGAGCCCGCCCGACTCCTGCGCCGTCCAGCGTTCCAGTCGCGACTGGGCCGCGGCATCGAGCAGCCGCCAGTCGTAGTCGAAGGCGACGATCACGTCGTATTCGGCAAGCTCCTTGGCCGTGGCGGGAAAGGCGTCGAGGATCCGCCGCGCATCCTGCGAGACGCCGGGGGCGGCCGTGCCCAGGAGCACGTCGACCGCAAAACTCTTGTCGCGCTCGAGCACGTTCCGCATGAACTGGTATTCACGCGAGGGGCCTCCCGCCATGAGCAGCACCTGCGTGATCCGGTCGACGACCTCCACCTCGGCGGCCTGCAGATTGTCGGCAGGGGCGCGGTCCGCGGCGGGCGGTTGGACTTTCAGCACGAGTTCGTGCCGGCCCGGCGATTCGAGCGCCGGCACGTCGAACCGTACGGCCGACAGCGCCCCGTCGGCTCCGAGCACCATCTCCAGCGTGTCGATCGGTCGGCCCGGCTTGCCGTCCGCGGCCTCGGAAAGTTCCACCCGCACGGTCTGGCCGGCGAGCCCCTGCGCCTGCAGATAGCCCGTTACCGCAAACCGGTCACCCGGAAAGACCCGCGCGGGCACGAGCAGGTCGGCCACGCGAACGTTTGCGGGCAGCCGCTCGGAACCGATCCCGACCGCATGCACGGCCACGCGGGCCTTGGCCAGCGGCGCCGTTGCGGCGGCGGGATCGACGCCCGCATTGTTGCCGCCGTCGGAGAGCAGGATCACTCCCGCCAGCGCGCCGGGGGGTTCCTGGTCGAGCACCCGCCCCAGCGTTTCCCCGATCCGCGTCTCGAATCCCCGTGGCACCACCCGCTGCTGCCACGACTCCGCCGCCACGGCGGCCGTGGTTGTGTCTGCTGCTGCGGCGGCGGTTGCTTCGGCGGCGGCGGCGTCACGGCCGCCGTTGGGCAGCACGGCCAACGGTTCGGCGTCGGCGTCGAACCGCCATATCGAGACCTCGTGCCGGGCGGAGAGCGCCTCGAGCAGGCCGCCGCCTTCCAGCACTTCGAGGGCCCGCTGGGTGCGGGTGGCGGCCTGCGCAGCGTCGGCGGCGGCCGGATCGTCCTCGAGTGTCATGCTCGCGCTCGAGTCGACGAGCACGGCCACCCGCGAGGGAAACACGATCTCGTGCTCGGCTTTGCGCTCGAAGTCGAGGTAGGCCGCCACGAGCGCGGCCAACGCGCCCAGCCGCAACGCGGCCAGCAGCAGGCCCATGCCACGCGGCAGTTCCGCGGCATCGCGGCGGTACATCCAGAGCACGAAGACCGCCACCGCGGTCAATGCCAGCACCAACAACGGCATCTGCCACCACTGCGAGAAGCCGTCGACCAGCGCGCTGGTGACGCGATGATGCACGCTCTCGGTCGCGGCGAGGAGGCTCGTCAATGGCAGGCAGTCTGGCATGGATGGATAGGAGCGTGGGCGGCCTTGTCAGCCGCCTGATTTTTTGGCGGAGGACGCATGGTAACTGGCCGAATAGGAAAGCAGTTGTTCCGCCAGCAGCACGGCCAGCAGCAAGTAGAGCAGTGGATTCACCAGTGACACCCCGGCAAACGAGCCCGAGTCGGGCTGGAGCGAGGACGCACCCTCATAGCGAAACGGCACCCCGGCGAGCGTGCGGTCGAGCCGTTCGCGGCCGATCCGTTCGAGGCGGCCTTCCTCGGGAATAACGTTGACGGCGACAACTCGCTCGCGCTCGGTGCCGTCAAGCCGCTTCCAGCGGGCGGCGTAAGCGCCGGCGGTCGTGGACGAGATCGACGCCGAGCGGCCGTCGGCCGCGGCCTGGTGCACGATCGTGCCGTCGGGCGGCACGATGAAGTCGACGTCGACCGCATCGAGGCCGGGTTCCAGATCGACCGTCACCCTGTCGCCCACTTCGAGCGACTCGGCCTTGCGCCGGGTGGCCGCCAGATGGCTCTGCAGCTCGAGCATCACGACGACCCAGCTCGGATTGCCACGGGCCCAGTTGTTCCAGGTGGGGGCGGCGGTGGTCAGAACGGCCACCACCAGCCCCTGCCCGAAGGGTCGCTCGACGGCGAGTGGAACGCCGGTTCGCAGCGAAAGGAGCCGCCGCAGGCCGCCACCGGCGGGCGGCTCGAAGCCGCGTTCCACGGCGATGAACCGGTCGATGCGGACGGCATCGAGGAGCGGATTGCGTTGGCCGGCGAGCACGGCCACCACCGGATGCTCCTCGACGATCACATCGGGGCTCTTCTCCGCCTGCTCGGGCAGCAGATCGACCGGGCCGGCGAGCGGCACCGGAAACAGCCCTTCGCCGCCGCGATGCAGCGCCGTATTGATGGTCGCGGCCTGCGTCCGCGGGCCGAGGAAGAACACGACGCCGCCCCCCGCCTTGGCAAAGGCCTCGAGCGCGGCGATCTCGGGGCCGTCGAGCTGCTCCACGTCGAGCACCCAGATGCAGTCGAATGGCTTGAGATCGAGCGTGGCAAGCGACCGAGGCTGCTCCACGCGGGGCCGCAGGCCGGTGGGCGCTCCCGAGCCGGGAGCCAGCGCGGCGGCGAGATAAAACGCGTCGCCGTTGCGGGCACCGCCGCGCGGATCGCCGTCGATGATCAGCACGTCGACCCGGTCGCTGACGTCGATCACCGCGGTTCGGACATTGTCGGCGGCAAGCGCATCGGCGGCGATCCGAGCATCGACCACATGGCCTCCCGCCCTCGGGAAACGCACGTCGAACCGCTGGGCGGCGATCCCGCCGGCGGGAATTTCCTCGATCCGCACCCCTGGCCGTGCGGCCCCGTCCTCCCGGAGTTCGACCTGGATGGAGCGGGCTGGACGATCGCCATGGTTGCGGATCGCGACCTCCATCGGCACGAGCACGCCGGTTGCCGTCACGCCGCCCATCACCTCCAGCCGCTCGACCGTGAGATTGCCGGCCGCGGCCGCGTCGCCCTCGGCGGCGCAGTCGACCAGCCGCAGTTCGGCACCGGCGGCGGCGAGCCGACGGAGCGATTCGGCCGTGTCGTCGGCCGCTTTCCACTGGTTCGCCCGAAAATCGCTCACGAGCCAAACGACGTTGGCAGCGGAGGCGCCGCTGTCAGCGAGCAGTTCGGCGATGGCGGCGAGCGGTTGCCGCGGGCCGGCGGCGGTCTGCGATGGGGAGCGCCTGGCAAGTTCGTCGCGGACCCGCTGCACGAGTTCCGGCGTGACCGTCTGCCGCTCGATGTCGAAGGGCAGGCCCGCCGGGCTGCCGGCGGGATCTGCGACGGCCGCAAGCCGCGAAAACCGCCCGATCGCGAGTTCCTGCCCGCCCGTGGCGGCCGCCAGTTCACCGCAGATCCGTTCCACCACGAGCTTGCCGCGGTCGAAGGCGGTCTGCTCGCCAAGCCGCCCAGCCGACGAAAGATCGCCCATCGAATAGCTGTCGTCGAGCAGCACGAGGTGCGTGGTGCGGCCCCCGCCGAGCAGTTGCCCGAGGGCGTTCTGCCAACGCGGCTGCGCGAGCGCCAGCACCACTCCCAGCACCGCGGCCACCCGCAACAGGAGCAGCAGGATCTGCTTGAGCAGCACGCGGGTGCGGTACTTCCGTTGGCTGGCCAGCAGCAGTTCCATCGCCGCCCACGGCACCTTCTTGTGCCGCAGCAGGTTGATGAGATGGATGACGATGGGGGCCGCGATCAGCGGCAGACCCCACCAGAGCAGCGGCAGAAAATCGAACGTCGGCATAGAGTCCCTTACACCGCCATGCTCGAGCGGCGCGAGAGAAACTTGACGAGCGCAGCGTCGACGGCCTCGCCGGTGCGGATCAACGAATAGTCGCACCGCGCCGCCGCAGATCGGCGGCGGGCCTCGGCCAGAAATTCCTCGAGGGCCGCCATGTACCCGGCACGGAGGGCGCGGGGATTGCAGGCGATGTGCTCCGGCAACTCGAGGCCCTCGAAGCGTGTCGGGCCCTGGAAGGGGAAGTCGAGTTCGTCGTCGTCCATCACGTGCAGGAGCACGAGGTCGTGGCCCCGCTTCCGGAGCAACTGCAGGCCCTGAAACATCCCCTCGCGGTCGCCGAGCAGGTCGCTGATAATCACGATGAGCCCGCGGCGCGGGAGCGTTTCGGCGAGCGACCGCAGCACCGGCTGGAAAGCCGTCGCGCGGTGGCCCCGCGGGGTTTCAAGCACCTCGACGATGCTCGTCAACTGCGACCGCTTCGTCCGGGCGGGTACGGTTGCCCGCACCTTGTCGTCGAAGACGGCGCAGCCCGCTGCATCGCCGTGCGACAGCGCCAGCCAGGCCAGGCTCGCCGCGAGCGTGGCGGCATAGTCATACTTGGAGAGCGGGCCGGACTTGTAATCCATGCTCGCCGAACCGTCGACGACGAGTGCGAGGCGGAGATTGGTCTCCTCCTCGAACTCCTTCACGTAGAGCCTGTCCTGCCGCCCCCACACCTTCCAGTCGACACGGCGCAGATCGTCGCCGCGGACGTATTCACGGTGCTGGAGAAACTCCACCGACTGCCCCTTGTAGGGACTCTTGTGGAGGCCGGCCAGCACGCCCTCGACGACGGCACGCGCGCGGAGTTCCAGCCGCGCGATCCGCGCGATGGCCTCAGGATGCAAAAATTGTTTGGAAGCGGGCGTCACGCGTGAGTTCGTCTTCTCGGCTGGGGGTGGTTTCGATGAGTCGCTGGATGATCGTGTCGGGAGTCACACCTTCGCTCTCCGCGGCGAAGCCCACCACGATCCGATGCCGCAGCACCGGCGACACGAGAGCCTGGATGTCGTCGACGGCCACGTGACTGCGGCCCTGCAGGAGCGCCCGCGCCTTGGCCCCGAGGATCAGGAACTGCACGGCCCGAGGGCCCGCGCCCCACGAGAGCTGGTCGGAGACGAAGTCGGGCACGCCCTTTTCGCCGGCCCGGGTCTGCCGCACCAGCGACAGGGCATAGCGAACGAGGTGGTCGCTGACCGGCACCTCGCGCACGCTCTGCTGCAGGCTGATGATATCGGCCGCCGACAGCACGGGGCGGGCCTCGTCGAGGACGGCGCCGGTGGTGCGACGGGCGATCTCGAACTCCTCGTGAAACGACGGATAGTGCACCCGCACCTTGAACATGAAGCGATCCTGCTGCGCCTCGGGCAGCGGATAGGTGCCCTCCTGCTCGATCGGGTTTTGCGTGGCGAGCACGAAGAACGGGTCGACGAGCCGATGCCGCACGCGTCCCACGCTCACCTGCCGCTCCTGCATCGCCTCGAGGAGCGCGGCCTGCGTCTTGGGAGGCGTGCGGTTGATCTCGTCGGCAAGCACCACATTGGCGAACAGCGGCCCTTCCAGGAACCGCAACTGCCGCGCGCCGCTCGCACGATCCTCCTCGAGCACGTCGGTGCCGATGATGTCGGCGGGCATCAGGTCGGGCGTGAACTGAATGCGGCTGAACGAGAGGTCGAGGCTCTTGGCCAGCGTGCTGATCATGAGCGTCTTCGCCAGACCGGGCACGCCCTCGAGCAGGCAGTGCCCGCGGCTGAACAGGCAGATCAGCAGTTCTTCGATCACCTGATGCTGGCCGACGATCACGCGGGAAAGTTGTTCAAGGATCCGGTCGTGGGCCTCGTGAAGACGTTCGACCGCGGAAGCGTCGGCACTGATCGGTTGCGTCATGAATTCTCCGGGAAAGATGGGCTGGCCAACGGGAAGCGAGGAGGAGCCGGGAGGAGCGGATGCCGGGCCGCGCTCACCGCTGGTAAATCGGGAGCGTGCCTTTGTCCAACTGCAGAATAGTGAGATTCGTGGCCGTCGTGTAAACCGGGCCGATGTAGCCCTGCGGCCAGAAGGCGGTCTCCCCGTCGGGCTGGGACTCGGAAACGAGCCGTTTGTCGATCTGGTCGCGGTAGGCGGCCCATTTCTTGCCCCCTTCACGGTACATCACCTGCGCGTAGTAAAAATGCGCGTAGTGCCAGTGCCCGAAGCCGTTGTTGTTGATGTTGCCCAGGTTCTTTTCCGCGTAGTTGAGCATCCGCGGCACGTGGGTGTCGTCATACTCGCCGGCGTTGAAGAGGCAGGCGATCGCGGCGGCGGAGATGGCGGGCCGCCCGCCGCCCCCTTTCGAACTGTACTGGACGCCGCCATCCGCCTGCGTGCACTTGTGGATGTAGGCGATCGCCTTGTCGATGATCTCGCGCGGCACTGGAATGCCGGCGTTGCGACAGCCCCGCAGGCCCTGCACCTGCGTGATCGTGGTCGAGCCCTCGTCGAAGTTGTTGCCATCCTTCGCGCTCACGTAGCCCCAGCCGCCGTCGACCGTCTGGGCGCGGCCGGAAAACTCGACCGCCTTGGTGAGCATCTTTACAAGCTCCTCCCGCCGGCGTTCGTCCTCCTCCTCACCGAGCACCTGCGAGAGAAAGAGCATCGAGAAGCCGTGGCCGTAGGTGTAGCGGTCGTCGGTCTTGGGGTCGCCGATGAGCCCGTTGACCCGCGAGCGGCTCACGAGGTAGTCGACCGCCTGCCGGATCGACTCGGCGTAGCGGCCCTGGGTGGTCGTGGAGCCTTCCATCAACATCGCCGTGCCCGCCAGAGCCGTCATGGCGGTGGGGTAGCGGCCCTCGTTGGCCGACCAGCTGCCACGGCGGGATTGCTTGCGGACGAGCCAGTCGAGCCCCTTCGCCACCAGCCGCTCGACCTTCGCATCGGACTGTTCCCCACGGGCCGCCGACATGCACGCCGGCGGCAACAACGCCGACAGCAGAACGGCCGACAGAATGATGGCCGGCAGGAGCAGCGACGGGGCTGGACGAACAGACATGAAACGCAGCATGGGGAAATTTCAGAAAGGCAGCGGGATCGTGATCGCTTTGCGAAGCCAGTATTCCAATTCCGTCGAAAGATCTCCAGTCACGGGGGGCTTGCTGGACGCTTGATACGGAGGCCGGGGCGGCATCGGTTCACCCGTGAATTCGAGTCGCAGCGCCGCGGGATCGGCGTTGCCGCGAGGGGGGGCTCCGATCGGGCCGCCACGGTTCCAGCCGGCGGAGTCGCCCGCCGAGATCGCGATGGTGTGGGTTTTGGGATCCCCGATCATGTCGCAGCCGGTCGCCACGTGCTGCTGCACCATGATCTTGTCATCGACGTGCACCGCATGCCCGGTCCGTTTGTCGAGGCAGAGCACGCTGAGCCTTTGACGGTCACCCTCGCGGGGCGGGGAGATCAGCCTGGCAAAGAGCATCAACGGCAGTGCCGCCGGCTGGCCGTGGGCCGGGACATGGCGGACGATCGTGGCGGGAACCGGCCAGAGCATCTCGCCGGTCGCACGCGAGACGGCCCAGATCGACCCCGTGATCGGCGGCGTGGACTCCTCGCTGGGCGTCATCAGGGGCAGTGCGGAGACCGAACCGAGTTTGCCAAATCGCTCCTGCTCCTCGGCCGTTTCCCCCCGGCCCACGATGACGAGCAGCCGATCCTGCCAGGGCATCACATGCAACTGTTGCAGGCTGGCCGGCATGTCGGGGAGCGAGGTGCGGATTTTCACGGCCTCGTCCGGCAGCCCAGCCGCATGGGCCGCCCCCAGATCGAGCACGGTGAAACTGCCGGATGGCTCCACCACGGCCAGCATGTCGGCGCCGACCGGCGTGGCGCGGGCTTCTCCGGCATAGGTGCCGAGGGGCTGCCGCTGGAGCGTTGCCGGATCGAACAGGTCCAGCCGCACCTTGGGATGAACGCCCTGAACACCCGGCTGCCGGGAAGAGAGCGGCTCGATCGTGACGATCCTGCGTCCCGAGGTCATCAGCCGCTGTTCGTGCCGGGGCATGTCGCAGGTGCTCACGATCCGGCCGTCGGTCATCGAGAGCACGACCGCCCCCTTGCCGTCACGGGGGCAGACGCAGATGAACGCATCGTCGCCGATCAGGTCGCCGGTCACCGGAAGCCGGTGCCGCTGCCAGAGCACCTCCCCCGAGATCGGATCGCGGAGTTCGAGAGACCGGTTGACCAGGATCGGCACACCGCCGGCCAGCGCCCGCACACCGCGGCCGGGAACCTGCGCGTCGTCCGGCTCAGACACCTGCATGCCCAGGGGCACGTTGCCGCTGCGACGCAGTCGTCCGCCAGCCACGCGGCCCAGTGCGAAGCCCATGCCACCCATGCCACCCATGCCGCCCATGCCGGGCACTTCGGCGGTGCCTTCGGAGATCACCCAGAGCCGTTTCGGCGTGCCGGCGGACTTCGCGGGCGAACCAGAGCGATCGGAAGCCGGCAGACCGAAGGCGGCGACGAGCGGCCCGGAGCGCACGATCAACAACGGACCGACGACCGTGGCCTCCGCGCCCACGGCCTGAAATGTCTGGCCCAGCACGGTGAGCTTGCGGGTGTTGTCGAATCCAAACGGTTCACCGATCCGGCGCCCCAGCCCGTCGGTGGCCACGAATGCCTGGGTATGCAGTTCATAGCCCAGCCTCAGGTCGGGAATGGTGGCACCCGGCTGAACCGTGACGGGAATGCGGATGACGCGAGACATCCGCTGCATGTCCTCCGGCCGTGCGCGGCCGCCACGCACCGGGACGACCTTGCCCACCGGCCACGCCGCACCGAGGTCGGTCGAAGCGGCGGCGGAGTCGCCCGCACCAAACCGATCTTCCGGAACCGTCTCGGAAATCTGTAGCCGCAACAGATCCCGCCACAGTCCCCACTCGCGATTCAGGTCGCCGGTCGGCGGCGGGTCGGCGGCCAGAAGGCGATCCAAGGCGTCGGCCAGCGCCCGCTTCGCGACGACGGCAGAGGGATGCGTTCCAAAATAGTCGACAAACCTGCCGAGCAGGATCGGATCGGGAGTTGCAGGCTCGAGAAGTTGCCGGAGGCGGACAGCCACGAAGCCATCGATGTCAGCCCGCAGTTCTGCCGACGCCTTGCTCCGCAGCGTGGCAAGCCGACCCTGGAACCAGCGCGGCTCCGACACGGTCAGGCTGGCGTCGCTCGCGTCCGTCAACAGTTCGGTGGCGTTCGTCGTCCGCAGGCCGGACTCGGCCGGGGACGGGCCGTCGCCAGTCGACAGCAGGCTCTGCGGCACCGGCAGGGAGAGAAAATCCTGGCACGACTTCCACGCCGCCGACAGATCGCCGCTTTCCAGAAAACTGTCCACGGCCAGACACAGCATGGCCTTGGAGTGCGGCAGTTCCTCCTCGGACTGCAGCGTTTCCCGCCAGACAGACGCGGCGGCGGCGAAGTCGCGGCGCATCGCATAGAGCAGCGCATCACCGACGATCTCGGCCGGGATGCGATCGGGCTGGGCTGCCCGCGCCTCCCGAATGCGGCGCATGCCGGGGACGATCTCGCCGCGATCCAGATCGAGCTGGCCGCGCCACAGCAGCGCCCAGGGATCGGGCGGCTCACGCTTGAGCGCCGTCTCGATCCGTTCCTCGAGCGGAGCCGCCTGATGGAAGACGTCGAGCGAATCGACGCCCTGCGAAACAACCTCGCCGCGATACGCGACCAGGTTGCCAGGAACCACGCCACTGCGGGCCGGCGAACGCCCGGCGATGCTTCCGTCGCGGAGGTCGATCTCGATTACTTCCGGCGTGTCGACGGGCAGGAAGAGGCGTCCCTGCGTGACGATGCCGCGGCCACTCGGGCTGGCGTTGCCCAGGTCGATCGGCTTGCCCCACACGCGTTTGCCGTCGGCGAGCGACAGGGCTTCGACGGCGTGGCTGCCGACGAGAATCACCCTGCCGTCGATCACGCCAGCGACATAGAGCGCCTGTTTGCGGGGCACCTCCCATGCCGCGGCCCCCGTGCGCAGATCGAGGCACTGCAATTTCTCGGAATCGATGGCGGCCAGCACGACGCGGCCGGAAGCGAGGATGGGCGCTGCATCCCGCCAGCCACCGCCGGCCGCCGGCCCTCCGCCTCCGATCGGACCATTGACGACGATGCCGCCCCGGCCTGCGAGTCCGCCGATCTGGACACGCACGCCGAACCGCATCACCTGCGCGGCCTGCTCGCCGGGTACGGGATAGTTGGAGGCCCACAGCAGTGTCCGCGTGGCGAGATCGACCGCCACCACGGCACCGGCGCCGGTGGGACAGACGAGCACGCCCTCGGCGAACGCCGGCGACAGACCGGCCAGGCGCCGCAACCGGGCCCGGGCACCGTCGGCCGTCTGGTCTTCGTCGAGTTCCGCGAGCGGTTGCGACCAGAGCAGCCCGCCGTCGGCCGCGTTGAGCACATCGAGCCGGATCTCCCCCCGCTCCTCGACGAGCACAAACAGTTGATCGCCGATGGTCAGCGGCGCTCCCATGAACCACGCATCGGAAACCGCTCCCGCTTCGTCGCGCGGCCTGTCGGCGAGCGGCAGCCGCCACCGCAGCGCTCCCTTGGCAGTCGCATCGTAGGCCGACAAGACGTTGCCCTGCCTCCGGCCCGGCGCGGCGACGATGCGCCGCAAGCCGTTGGCCACGGCGAACCGCCCCGGTTCCAATGGATCGCTCTCGACGGCAAACACGAATTGGCCGTTGCTCGAGATCGTGCCGCTCGTGGCGTCGGCAAACGCGCTCTGCATCGAGCCGGTCTCATCCCGCTCGGCATCCTCGACGCCTTCCATGCCGCCTTCGGCCACGATCTGGCCATCGGCCCAGAGCGCGGCAGCGCCGCCGGTCTGCAGCCAGACGCGTTTTCCCGTCTCGAAGTCAACTGCGAGCAGCCCCATCGGCGTGTGCAGAACGATCAGGCCATCGACCGCCAGCGGGTTGCCCGCCGGCAGGAGGGGCGTGTCATGATCGGCGAAGAACTTCCGCCGCTTTTCCAGAAGCCGCGCTTCCTCGGGGTGTCGCGTGAGCGGCACCCGGTAGCGGGGCACCAGCAGCGGCCGGGTTGCCACCGAGACCGCGTTGCGGGCCGCATCGCCGCGATGCAGCCACCATTCGGCGTCTTGGCGATCGCCGGTCCTGGAGGCCTGTCCGGCGATCGACTCGAGGAGCGCGGCTGCCGCATCGGGCGCAAGCGACAGCGACACGTCCCGACCGCCGATCCGGGTGGTGGTGGCACCGCCACCGCGGACCTTCTCGAGGATTTCGATCGCAGCCTTTCGATCACCCGCCAGCCACCAGGCCTTGGCCCGCATCACGGAGAGCGTCGGCTCGAATCCCGGAGCCCCGCTCGACTTCAGGCGATCGAGCCAGGCGGCTGCCGCCAGCGGTTGGTTCGCCTCGAGCGCCTCGAACGCCGCCAGCATGGTGGCCTGCTGGCCGGCGGGCGTATGAAACCAGCGGCGGGCGACGGCAACCACGCCGTCTGAGTCACTGTCCGCAATGGCTTGCTTGAGCAGCCGGTCGGCGCGGGAGCGAAATTGCAGCGTGTAGGCCTCGCGGCCCGGCGGTGGCAGCCCGCCCACCAGTCTCGCTGCCTCGGTCTTGATGCTTCGCCAATTATTTTTTCGGAGGTCGGGCCGGAAAAAAAAGTCGCGGTCGGAAGCGAGGATCTCGTCGAGCAGCGTCGCCGCATCGCTCCACCGCGCATCTTCGATCAGCCGCTGCGCCCGGTCGAGTTGCCGTTCCCGCAGTCGGTCGGTGGGCAGCGACACACCACCCTCAGCCTCGTCTTCCGCGGCGCCCGCGTCGCCCGCAACATCATCTTCGGCGGCGCGGAGAGTCGGGAGCCGGGGTGCGGCACAAAAAAACAGCCCGCTGCAGGTGGCCAAGACGACGGCCCCGTGCAGCCAGAACGAGGGGCAACCAGTCAGGCGGCAGCGGCCGACGTATGCGTACCGTGCCATTGCGAGCCCGGTGCCTGCGGCGGTCCGGGATCCTGTCGGGATGATGGATAACCGGCTGGAAATGCTGCCTATGGCGGAGAACACGACCCTGTCGACCACACGCATCACAACTGCCTGCTGCATCTTACGACCGGTCGCCCGCAGCCAGCAAGAAAACATCCAGCAGCTACCAAACTACCTTGGAAAATAGACCTTTGCGTGCCGACCACTGTTTTTTCGGCCAGAAATTGGGTTTTCGGGTTGCAATTTCATTTCCAGAGCCTCTAATCAGCGACGCTTTCGGCAATTCGTGCCGGGCTCCATATCGCGGTGGGGGTTCTACCGCACACAATTTTTGGGAGGAAATGGCGATGGCGAAAAAGTCGGGAAGCAAGCCGATGACGAAGACGGAGATCATGCGGAGCATCTCCGAGACGACGGGTCTGCAGAAGAAGGACGTGGTCGCCGTGATGGAAGCGCTCACGAGTGAAATCCAGAAGGCCCTGAAGGGCTCGGGAATCGGCGTCTTCTCGATCCCCGGCCTGGTAAAGGTCGAGCGTCGCAAGGTTCCGGCCCGCCCCGCTCAGAAGGGCGTCAAGAACCCCTTCACGGGCGAACTGCAGGATCGTCCGGCCAAGCCCGCGAGCGTGAAGGTTCGCGTGCGTGCCCTCAAGAATCTCAAGGCGATGGTCTCGGGCTGATCGCAGCCCCGGCTGTCTGTCTTGCGAGCAAAACAGAGCGGGCGGCGTCCTACGGACGCCGCCCGTTTTTTTATTCGAATGCGAGCGGGTGTTCGTGCAACGCGTGTTGCTGCAAAAGTGGACGGGGCCGGAATCGAACCGGCGACACACGGATTTTCAGTCCGTTGCTCTACCAACTGAGCTACCCGTCCGGTGCCGGCCTGCGGTGGCAGGACCGGGAACCGAAAACCCGACATTGGTAGGCGTCGAAGGTCCCGCTGTCAACGACCGGGGCTCTCGAACGGGCGGCGGCGGTCAGTCTTCGCCGTGGCGGGCGGAGACGGCTGCCCAGACCTGAACGCCGAGCATGACGGCGAAGACCAGCCCGCCGACAAGCACGGGAAATCCGTTCGCGAACAGGTTGAGGAATGAGTCGAGGGCGGACGCGGCCCAGCCAAACAGGAAACCGACGACTCCCGCCACCGACAGCATCCGCAACGCCGCCGGCCGGAAACCCGCGACCGCGTCACGCGGGAGCAGGGCCACAAGGCTCGCGGCCCCCCGGCGAACAAACCGAACGAGGCGATCGCCCGGGCCGCCGTCGGCTCCGGAGCGGGCTGCTTCACCCGGGCTCCACTGGGGAACAGGGCGGGGGACCGAACGTGGAACCGCAACGCCGAACTGGTCGCTGGCGCCGCTCCCTCCGCTGCCACCGGCCGTCTCTTCCGAGAGCGACAGCAGGCCGCGGGTCGAGTCGCGGGAACTTGATTGGTGCGGCAGTGCCGCCGCCGCCACGGAGCGGGTCCGCGGCATGGCCACCGGCGTCTCGGGTGTCCAGGGCCGCAATCGCTCGATCACTTCCTGAGCCGTTGCGATGCGTTCGGCCGGGTTCTTCCGCATCATGGCATCGACCACGGCACACAACGCACCGCTCGCCCGAGGCGCGAGTTGCTGGATGGGAACAGGCGTGTCCCCGAGCTGGCGTTTCGCCTTCTCTTCGCGCGTGCCGCCGGGAAACGGAACCTTGCCCACGAGCAGGAAGTAGAGCGTGCAGCCCAGGCCGTAGATGTCGGCCGGCGGCCGCGCGCTGTCGGGAGCGCGGATCTGTTCCGGCGCCATGTAGTCCATCGTGCCGATGACGCGACCGGCCATGGACGATTTCGTGTCGAATACCGAGCCCGCCAATCCGAGGTCCAGCACCTTCACGCGGCCATCCGGTGTGGCGAGGAGATTGCCGGGCTTGACGTCGCGGTGGATGATGCCCTTCTCGTGGGCATAGGCAAGGCCGCGGGCCGCCTGCGTGATGACGGAGGCGGCCGTCACCTCGTCGAGGGCGCCGTGCTTGAGCACCTGCCGGCGCAGGTCGAGGCCCTCGATGTATTCGGTGACGAGGTAATACACCTTGCCATCGCGGCCGGCGTCGAGGGCCCGCAGCAGGTTGTCGTGGTCGAGGTCGCCTAGCCGCTCGATCTCGCGCAGAAAAGCGGCTTCGGTCGCGGGGGTCGCCTTGTCCTTGGTGAGCACCTTCACGGCGACGATCCGCCGCATCATCGCGTGCCGCGCCTTGAAGACCCGGCCCATGCCCCCCTGCCCCACCTGGTCGAGAATCCGATACTGGCCGAGCGTGAGTTTGCTGCGGCCGAGGAGCAACTGTTCGGCCTGAAACCGCGTCAACAATTCGCGGCTGACGAGCACGTCGGCCACGGTCTTGTCCCAGGCCGAGGCATCACAGGCGGCTTCGCCGAGCACCGTACGGGCGGCGCTCTCTGCGGCATCGGCCTGCGCCGCATCAAGGAGTCCGCTGGCGATCAACGTCACGCGAAAGCGGCGTCGGAGTGGCAATTCGGGGGAGCCGCCGGAGACGGCATCTGCTTCGGGAGTCGACGGCATGGCGGTTGAGCGGGCTCGGGGGACCTCTTTCAGTCTACCCCCCCAAACGGCGTTCTGTTTTTGGTGCGACAGGCCCGGAGGGCCGCGGCCGCTGGAAGGCCGCCGGAAACCGCCGGCTCCACGCCGCCGGCAGCGGGGCCTCGATTCTGAGTCGCTCCGCAGTCAGGGGATGATCCACGGCAAGGCTGCGGGCATGCAGGGCGATTCCCTGCTCCGTTCCCGGCCCCAGTGGGATGCGGCCCCCGTAGCGACGGTCGCCGACGATCGGGCAGCGGCGGCGGGAGAGTTGCAGCCTGAGTTGGTGCCGCCTTCCGGTTGAGGGCTCGAGTTCCACGAGCGACACTTCCCCGGCCCGTCGAACCACGCGGGCCCGCACGTGGGCCTCGCGCCCCGGTGCCGGGTCTTCGTCGCCGGCTTCCACCGGGGACCGCTCGGAAACTTCCTGATCACGGTCGTCCCGCTCGATCACGTCCTGCCAGTCGACCCAGGTGTTCAACGGCGCCGGGAATCGCCCTTCGACGAGGGCCACGTAGGCCTTCTCGACGGAGCGCTCGCGAAACTGCCGCGAAAGATCGGCGGCCGCGGCCCGCGTCTTGGCGAAGATCAGCACGCCCGAAACGGGCGCGTCGAGCCGGCTCACGACTCCCAGAAAGGCCCCTCGCGGGCGGCGGTTCTGCAGGAGCGTAAACACGCTCTCGGTGCCACGGGGGGCGTTGGCAGTTGGCAGACCGGCCGGCTTCGCGAGTACGATCAAATGATCGTCCTCAAACAATATTTCCAAGACGTGATTCGTGAAATCCATGGTTCAAGCGTCGCGTCGATCGATCGTGCTTGCAAGTCGCTCACCGCGGAGGCTGGAATTAGCCGTCGGCGAGGGCTGGCTGGTGACTGTCGTGAGGCCGCCCGAATCGGCCGAGGCGTCCCAGCCGGCCCGCGGATCCGACGAGGCTCTCGAGGCGTATGTCGTCCGGCTGGCCAGGGCCAAAGCCGAGGCGGTGGCCGCCAGTGGCATGGCCGGCACGCTCGTGGCCTGCGACACGCTCAGCGAAGTCGACGGCGTCATGCTTGGAAAGCCCGCCGATCGCTGCGAGGCGCGGCGCATGCTCGAAGCACTGGGCGGAAAACAGCATCGAGTACTCACGGGACTGTGCGTCTGGCAGCTCCCGGGCGGTGTTCCGCAATTCAAGGTCGTTGAAAGCCTGCTGGAAATGGGATCCCTGTCCGAAGAGTTTCTCGAGTGGTATCTCGACAGTGGTCTCTGGCAGGACAAAGCCGGGGCCTGCGGTTTTCAGGACGAGCGGTTGCCACTCGCTCTGGTGGCCGGCAGCCCGTCCAACGTCGTCGGCCTCCCTTTGGAAGCCCTCCGCACGATGCTTGACGAACTGGAGCCATAAAAAGCAGCGACCCCGTGGCAGTCTGTTGGACGCACCACGGGGTCGGCTTTGTAAAATTCCGGCGATACCTACTCTCGCACTTTTGGTACTACCATCGGCTCTGAAAGCTTAACTACCGTGTTCGGGATGGGAACGGGTGTGACCTTTCAGATATGTTCACCGGAAATGTTGTTTCGCCGCCTTCGCGGCGAAAACCTGGTCGCACCACCTTGCAGTGGTGCGAAATATTGTGTCGTGGTAGTCGGCATGCTTTTGATCCCTTGCGGAATCCGCAACTCACTCACCCGCGGAGGCGGGTGACTCAGGTTGCAAGCACTCGATACGAGTGGTCAAGCATTCGTCCGTTAGTACCGGTTAGCTGAGTGCATTACTGCACGTACACATCCGGCCTATTAACCTGGTCGTCTTCCAGGGGACTTTCGGGCATAAAGCCCTACGAAACCTGATCTTGGGGCGGGCTTCACGCTTATATGCTTTCAGCGTTTATCCGTTCCGTTCATAGCTATCCAGCCGTGCCGCTAGCGCGACAACTGGAACACCAGAGGAACGTCCTTCCAAATCCTCTCGTACTAAAG
>JAPLNR010000041.1 GCA_026401035.1 Planctomycetia bacterium
CTGGGATGGTCATCTGGCCATGGCGCAAATCTCGTGCCGAACAGGATTGGGACAGGCTTCAGCCTGTCATGACCTGTCATGGCCCCGCATCTGCCGCTCACCCGCATTGGTCGCCGGCGGCAGAAGTCTCCTTCACGCTGCACTTCCGGCCTCGGGCCGGCATAGTTTTCTCCGCTGACGACCTACGGAGCTGCCGACCTCAGAAGGTCGAAAATGCAGACGCTCGTCGAGCTTCAGCCGACCGACTCCCCAGCAGGTGGCTTCACGCAAATCCACGGCATCCTGCTCGTTTTTCCTCGGCAACCTTCGGTTGCTGGTGTAAAACCGGCAGCGGTATGGTGAAGGAGCGGCTCCACACGCACTTCGAGGTCGATCGCTCGGTCCCGATCCGCATTGATGTCACCCGACGGGCCTGCCTCTGGACCGGCCGCAAGCCGACGCTGCGGAGCTCGCTGCAGGTTTTGGGAGATGGTCTGCGTCTCCATCTGCGGGCTCGCCAGCGAGGCTGAGCTGCTTGCGCACAAAAGGGAAGTTGCAGTTGCAACCTCCCGATTCATAAACGCTGCGCTGGTCGTGATTGACAGGCTGAAGCCTGTCCTACTTCACGAACCTGTAGCCCATGCCGCGGACCGACAGGAAGTGCACCGGCCGGGAGGGATCCTCCTCGAAATACTTCCTCAGGTTGAGCATGAACGTGTCGATCGTGCGGGTGGCCGGTGGCCGGGCCAGGCCCCAGACCTTCGTCAGGAGTTCCTCGCGCGACACGACCACGCCCTCGTGCTCCACCAGATACCGGAGCAGTTTCATCTCGAGGTTCGTGAGCCGTACCGGCTGCTCCTTGAACCGCGCCTCCCAGGTGTCGAAGTTCACCTCGGCCGCGCCGAAGTGATACACGGGGGTGCGGATCGCCGTGCCCGTTTCTGCGGCGGGCTGCGGGCGGCCGGCACGGCTGCGGCGGGCGAGCAGGTTGCGGACGATCGAGATCAGTTCCTCGAGATCGAACGGCTTCTGGAGGTAGACGTCGGTGCCGGCGTCGAAGCCGCGGATGCGGTCTTCGACGAGCGTGCGGGCCGTGAGCATCACGACCGGCACGTCGTTGCCCTGTTTCCGGATCGCTTCGCAGACGGCATAGCCGCTCATGCCGGGGAGCATGAGATCGAGCACCACCAGGTCGATCGGCGGCTCGGCGTCGGCCAGCAGGGCGAGCGCGGCCTGGCCATCGCCGACCGTCGTCACCTGAAACCCTTCGGCCTCGAGATTAAACTTGATCCCGATCGCGAGATGTTCTTCGTCCTCGACGAGGAGGATGTGCGACATGGCCAGGTTCGCCGAAACTTATCGGGCGAGTGCCGTGCGCTCGCGCATGGGGCGGGCGAAGCCATGGTCAAGGAACCAGTTCCACGCGTCGCTCACGGTCGACTCGAATGACCTGTAAGCATAACCCAACTCCGCCTGGGCACGGGCGCAGGAGAAATTATGCGACAGCATCGACATGCTGACCGCCGCGGAGTTGACCGGAAGTTCCCGGCGGCTGAAGACGCTCGCCAGATCGCCGACCCAGCCCGCCGTGCGGACGATCGGCCGCGGGGCGATACCCAGCGGCTGCATGCGGCCGGCCGTGCGGGCGAAGATCCGCCAGGCATCGAGATACGAGAGCGTGTGACCGCCGAGGATGTAACGCCGGCCGGTGCGGCCCTTCTGCATGGCGGAGAGAATTCCCGCGGCTACGTCGCGAACGTCGACAAAGTCGTTCGCCCCCGGCGGCGCGAAGAGCCCCTTGCCCGCGCCAACCTCCAGGAGCATCCGGCCGCTCGAAGGCTTCCAGTCCCAGGGGCCGATCATGTAGACGGGGTTCACGATCACGGCATCGAGGCCGCGATCGATTTCCCGGCGGACCACGTCCTCAGCCTCCCGCTTCGTGACCACGTAGGGGCACTCGGGCATGCCGCCCGGCGGCGTCTCCTCGTCGGCCGGTATGCCGTCGGGCCGCAGTCCGACCGCGTCGACGCTCGACACGTGCACGAGCCGGGCCCCCGCCCGCCGCGTTGCCCGGGCCACGAGCCGCGTGCCCTCGACGTTCACGGCATGCATCTCGTCGCGGTGCCGCCAGCCGCAGTGCACCAGAGCCGCCGAGTGCACGACGAACGACGCACCATCGATCGCTGCCTGGAGCCCCCGCTCGTCGTCGAGCGATGCCCTGGCCGTCTGAATATGGAGTCCATCGAGCGAGCGATCCGCCGAACGGACCACGGCCCGCACGCTGTTGCCCCGCTGGGCGAGGAGTCGCACGACGTTGTTGCCCACCAGACCGGTGGCACCCGTGACGACGCAGTCGACGGTTTGGCTTGAATTCGGCCCAGGGCCGCTGGTGGGGGCAAGATACGGAGTCATGACCTGGATCGCTGGATTGAACTTGTTGGCAACAAGCTGGCCGGTCGATCCATCGGGGAAAGGCCGCCGGCAAGCATAGATCGGAAAAAAGCGCCGGGCGACTTTGAAGTCCGCGGAATTTTGCCGCCGTTGACGTTTCAGCCGGCGGCTGCCGAAGATGGTTCTGCAGCCGGAAGTGCCTGAAAACACAGAGGTTCCGCCTCGGGCGATGGCCCCTTCTGGTAAGGGGCTAAAAATCCCCGCGAAAACCGGTCGATTCTTCGCAGTCAGTAGAGAGGAAGTGCCCCGTGGCGGATGTGGTGGTTCGGCCCGTCGAGACGCGGTCCCAGCAGAAGCGGTTCGTAAACCTGCCGTGGCGGATCTACCGCGACGACCCCTGTTGGATACCCCCGCTGGTGATGTCGCAGGAGGAATTGCTCGGGTTTCGTCCCTGCCCGTTCTACGAAAAATCCCGCAGCCGCTCCTTTCTCGCGACCAGAGGTGCGCAGGACGTGGGGCGGATTACGGCCATCGTGAATGCCGGCCACATCGAGCGGTACAACGAGCAGCGCGGCTTCTTCGGTTTTTTCGAATGTGACGACGATCCTGTGGCGGCCAAGGCCCTCTTCGACGCCGCCAAGGACTGGCTCCATGCCCAGGGCATGACGAGCATCCGCGGCCCGGCGAACCCGTCGCTCAACTACGAATGCGGCCTTTTGATCGAGGGTTTCGACACGGCTCCCTTTTTCATGATGACGCACAACAAGCCCTACTACGCCGGGCTTGTCGAGGCCCAGGGCTTCGGCAAGGTCGAGGATCTCTACGCCTTCTGGGGACAGCTCTCGATGCTGTCGTCGCTTGACGCAAAGTTGGGCGTGATGGTGGAGGGAGTGAAGGAGCGGTTTGGCGTGACGGTCCGCCCGCTTGACCGCAGCCGGTTCGACGAGGAAGTGCGGATGTTTCTCGAGATCTACAACTCCAGCCTGAGTGGCACCTGGGGCTTCGTGCCGCTCACGCCCGCCGAGATCAATCACATGGCGGCAAGCCTCAAGCACCTGATCGTGCCGGAGTTGGCGCTCGTGGCCGAGGTGGAGGGCAGGCCCATCGGCACCGTCTTCTGCCTGCTCGACTACAACCCGCGGATCAAGGCGATCAACGGCCGGCTCTTTCCGTTCGGCTTCCTCAAGCTGCTCTGGAACAAGAAGGCGATCAAGCGGATGCGGGCGATCAGCACCAACGTGATCCCCGAATATCAGGCTTGGGGCGTGGGCCTCGTGCTGCACGCCGCCCTCGTGCCACGACTGTTTGACTGGGGCATGCAGGAGGTGGAATTCTCCTGGGTGCTGGAGAGCAACCACCTCTCGAAGCGCACGCTGGAACGCGGCGGGGCGCTGGTGACGAAGAAGTATCGGATCTATCAAGACGACCCGCCCGCGGCGGCCGGGTCATAACGCCTCCGCGTGCAAGACGACCCGCCCGCGGCGGCCAGGTCATAACGCCTCCGCGTGCAGGACGACCCGCCCGCTAACGGCGTGAACGGCGGTAGCCGTTGGAGCGTGGGGCGGAACGATAGGTGCCGCCTTGGATGATCGTGCCCATGCCGCTGCCCCCGGCAATCACGCCGCCCATGGAAACTCCCGGGCCGCGGCTGGAAGTCCGCGAATAGTTGCGCGAGGGGACGTTGTAGTAGGGCCAGACGACGCGGCCCTGCCGCTGGGCGCGATCCCACTGCTGGGCCCCATAGTTGACGCCTGAGAGATTGAAACTCGAGTAGGGGTTGCGCGGCCCGGCAGCATTGGCCGTAACGACGAGCCAGACGACGCTGGCCAGGGCGACGAGGATCACCAGCAGGTGGCGGGCTGAACGCATGACGATCTTTTCCGAGGGAGGAATCGGATGAACCGGGGTTCTACGTGGCGGTCTGCCGGAGGGTTCGGTTGGCTGAAAACCGCGGCAAGCGGACTAGTTCCCGCGCTTGGGACGGTAGCCGACCGACTTTCGCTCGCGGGGCTGCCTGCGGTGGCCTTTGCCGGGGCCGCCACCGCCAGCCGCGGCAGGACGGCCGGACCGGATGTGGTCGCCAGAGGTGCTTTCCGTGAAGGCCTGCGTGGCCTCGCGACGCTTCTTGTCGAGGGCTTCCTTCGGCGGCCGTTCCGGGATCAGGCAGTCGCAGCCGGAGCCGATCAGATCCTGCCGGCCCGATTGCTCGAGCGCCCGTCGCACCTCGAAGTAATTTTCCGGCTTGAAGAATTGCAGCAGCGCCCGCTGCATCCGCCGGTCCTTCAGGCCCTTCGTGATCTTCACCGGCTCTTTTGTCATCGGATCGATGCCCGTGTAGTACATGCAGGCGGCGATGTCGAAGGGGCTGGGGATGAAATCCTGCACCTGGTCGGGCTTGTAGCTGTTGCGCTTGAGGAAGAGCGCGAGGTCGATCATCTCCTCCACACCGCTGCCCGGATGGCTGGCGATGAAATACGGCACCGTGTACTGCTTCTTCCCCACACGCTGGCTCGCCGCCTTGAAGGCCTTGTCGAACTCGACGTAATCGTCGGCCGACGGCTTCTTCATGAGGTTTAGGACCTCGGGGTCGACGTGCTCGGGAGCCACCTTCAAGTGACCACCGACATGATGCTCGGCGAGGTCCTTGAGATATTCCGGATCGCGGCGGGCCAGATCCATGCGCACGCCACTGGCCACGAGCACCCGCTTCACGCCGGCGACATTTCTCGCCTCCCTCATCACCTCCTTGAGCGGGCCGTGATCGGTGCCGAGGAGCTTACAGACCGTGGGGTGTACGCACGACAGCCGGCGGCACTTCGCCTCCACCTCCGGCCGTGTGCATTTCATCTGATACATGTTCGCGGTCGGTCCGCCGATGTCCGACACCGTGCCCTTGAAGCCGGGCTGACTGGCGAGCAGCTTGATCTCGGTGATGATCGAATCTTTGCTGCGGCTCTGGATGATCCGGCCCTCGTGGGCCGTGATCGAGCAGAACGTGCAGCCGCCGAAGCAGCCACGCATGATCTGAACACTGTTTTCCACGACCTCGAAAGCGGGGATTTTTGCGGCGCCGTAACCGGGGTGTGGCCGCCGCGTGAAGGGCAGGGCGTAGACCTGGTCCATCTCGTCCTGCTCGAGCGGCAGGGCCGGCGGATTGACGACCACGGCCTCGCGGCCGTGTCGCTGGACGAGGCGACGGGCATTGTGGGGATTGGTCTCGAGATGGGAGATTCGCGTCATCTCGCAGAAGGCGAGCTTGTCTTTCACGACAGAGTCGTAGTCGGGCAGTTCCAGCGTGTCGGTGCAGCACGGGGAGGAACCGGCGGGGGGCTGTTCACTGGCGCCGAGCCGATAGGCTACGCCCCGCAGATCGCGGAGATCTTTCACCGTCTGGCCGGCGGCGAGGCCATGGGCGACGTCGAGCACCGTTCTTTCACCCATGCCGAAGACGACGAGGTCGGCCTTTGAATCCATGAGGATCGAGCGGCGAACCGTATCGCTCCAGTAGTCGTAGTGGGCGATCCGCCGCAGGCTCGCCTCCACACCACCAGCCACGACGGGCACGCCCGGAAAGGCCTCCCGCGATCGCTGGCAATAGGCGAGCGTGGCCCGGTCGGGCCGCCGGCCGATCTCGCCGTTGGGCGAGTAGGCGTCGTCGTTGCGAACCTTCCGATTCGCCGTGTAATGGTTGATCATCGAATCCATATTGCCGGCCGAGATGCCGAAGAAGAGCCGCGGCCGGCCAAACTGCCGCCAGGCCTCGCAGCTGCTCCAATCGGGCTGCGCGAGCACGGCCACACGGAAGCCCGCTGCCTCGAGGAGCCGCCCGATCAGACCATTGGCGAAACTTGGGTGGTCGACGTAGGCATCACCGGAAACGAGCAGGATGTCGATGCAATCCCAGCCACGGGCTGTCATCTCGTCACGCGACGTGGGCAGCGGGGGCGCAACGGCCAGCGGGAGCCGTGGAGAACCGTGGGCAACGAGGGGGAGTGGCATCGGAGGTCAGCGGGAACGCGAGCCTGAGGAACCTCCCAAGTGTACCCCCGGAAAACGCCGATCGCAGTGCTGCGGCAAACATCTAACTGGTATATTCAGCGGCAATCCTCCCCGGAACCGTTCGCATGTCGTCGTGGAGCCACCGTATTGCAGGCAGCCAGTCGCTGGCATTGCTGACGGCCGTGCTCGTGATCGGGCTTCTGGTCGGGCCGATTCCAGCGGCTGCGGAAGAGGGGGCGACCCCGGTCGCCCCACCCGCCGGCGCCGCGCCAGAGTCTGTCGACCCGTCATCCCAGGTCAAGGAATGGATCGATCAACTGGGGTCTGACCAGTTTGCCCAGCGGGAGGCGGCCAGCCGCAGCCTCGCCGAGGCCGGCCTGCCGGCGCTCAAGGCCCTGACCGGCGCGATCCACGGCGACGACCTCGAGGTCGCCAGTCGCGCGATCGAAATCGTCCGCAGGTTCCTCGAGGGCGGTGACGAGGCCCTCGCCGTCGAGGCCGAGAAACTGTTCGAGGCGATCGCCGAAGGCCCCGACACTCCCGTTTCCAGCCTGGCGATCGCGATGCTCGATTTCCATCATCTGGGAATGGTCGAGGCCGCCCGCGAGAAACTCGAGTCGCTCGGGGCGATCATCACCGAGGGCTTCATCACGACGGGCAGCCGGGGGCTGATCGTCATGCTCAATTCCAATTGGCAGGGCGGGGCCGACGATCTGCGGCTGCTCACCCGGCTGCGGGGCGTGGTGCAGGTGGGCCTGCGGGGCGTGCGGCTCGACGAGAAGGCGCTCGCCGTCCTCGGCCGGCTGCGGGGTGTCGAATCGTTTCAGGTTTACGGCACCGGCATCTCCGCAGAGGCGCTGGCGGCACTGGCGGCGAAGCATCCCGACGCGGAGATCGACTTCCGCAAGGGGGGCAAACTCGGCGTCGGCGGCCAGCCGATGGCTGGCCCCTGCCTGATCACGATGGTGCAGGAGGAATCTGCCGCCGCGAAGGCCGGGCTGCAGATCGGCGACATCGTCGTGAAGATCGACGGCGAGCCGGTCGCCAACTTCGAGGCCCTCACCGACAAGGTGGGCCAACACGGCCCGGGTGAAAAGATCGAACTGGACATCGAGCGGAATTTTCCGGGTGACAAGCCGCAGCGGTTCAGCCGCACCATCGCTCTCGATGGCTGGGACTAGGGCTGGGACTAGGGAAGGAATGCAGGCAGAGCATGGCGAATGAAACCGTCGACGTCCGCTGGCATGCGCATGCCGTGAGCCGGCCCGACCGTGAACAGGCCGCGGGCCACAAGGGCTGCGTGCTCTGGTTCACCGGACTCTCCGGGTGCGGCAAGAGCACGCTCGCCAATCTCGTCGATCACCGGCTCAATGCCCGCGGCATCCGCAGCTTCGTGCTCGACGGCGACAACGTGCGGCTCGGCCTCAACGCCGCCCCCGCCCTCCTCGCGCCGCGGCACGGCGCGGCGTATGCGGAACGGTTTGGGCTGGGATTTTCCGCCGCGGACCGCGAGGAAAACATCCGTCGGATCGGCGCCGTAGCCGAACTCTTCGCGCAGGCGGGCATCATCGCTCTCACGGCCTTCATCAGCCCCTACCGGCGCGACCGCGACGCCGTGCGGGCGATGCTTGCCTCGGGAGACTTCGTCGAGATCCACGTGAAGGCTCCGCTCGAGGTCTGCGAGGGACGCGATCCGAAGGGGCTCTACAAGAAGGCCCGCGCCGGCGAGATCAAGGGATTCACCGGGATCGACGACCCATACGAGGAGCCACTCGCCGCCGAACTCGTCGTCGACTCGGCGGCCCATCCGCCCGAGCAGCTTGCCGACGAGGTGATCGGCTGGCTGGAACGGGCCGGCAAGATCCCGCGAAAGTAGGACAGGCTTCAGCCTGTCGTCCATGACCGCTGCGTTGACAGGCTGAAGCCCGTCCTACTTTTTGGGGCCGACCAGTTCGACGATGTTGCCATCGGGATCGCGGACGCAGGTCAGGAACAGCCCGCCCGGCGCGGTGGTCTCCGGAACGGCCACCGGCGACTTCGCCAGCGGCTTCACGCCGTGTTTTTCCAGCCGCGCCACGGCCGCGGTGGTGTCGGCGACGATGATCGTGAGATACCGAAACCCGGTATGGGAGTGGATGAACTCGTTGTCGCCGGTCCGCGGCGTGGTGCCGGCGATCTGCATGAGCTTGAGCTTCGTCGCCTCCGGGCCTTCGCCGAGCGCCAGCACTTTCACCGCGAGCGGCTTGGAGTCGGTGAGACCGGCGCCACCCGCCACGGCGGCCGGCACCTCGAAGCCCGTCACCTCCTTGAAGCCGATCACGTCCACGTAAAATCGCACCGACTTCTCGAGGTCGTTCACGACCGTGCCGAGATCGATCGTCGTGCGAAGAAACGCCGGCTCGGCGGCCTGTGCCAGCGACGGACAGAAACCGATGAGCAGGGCACAGAGAGCAAGCCGACGCATGATGCGGAGTCCTCCGGGGGGAAACAGGAAATGACCTGGGTTGCCAAAACGGTGGCGTGACACCCGATTTTCTCACGACCGTTTGGAGGACGGCCGTCGCGAGGCGAGGGAAACCTTGGCTTTCCCTCCGCCTCGCCAAGGCCCGCAGGGGCCAGGATGGCCCTGCGGGCGTAAAAACTAGTCGAGGAAGCCCGAGAGCTCTTCGCTGCGGGCCGGGGCCTGCAGTTTGCGGACGGCTTTGGCCTCGATCTGCCGGATCCGCTCGCGGGTCACCTTGAAGATGTGGCCCACCTCTTCGAGCGTGTAGCTGTAGCCGTCTCCCAGGCCGTAGCGGAGTTTGATGATCTCCCGCTCGCGGTACGACAGGCTCTTGAGCACCTTCGCGATCCGGTTCCGCAGCATCTCCTGAGCGGCACCGACGGCGGGATTTTCCGCACCGGTGTCGGGGAGCAGGTCGCCGAAGTGGCTGTCCTCGCTGTTGCCAACCGGACGGTCGAGGCTGATCGGGTAGCGGCTCATCGCCGTCACGCGACGCGTCTCGTCGACCGGTGTGCCGGCCCGGGCGGCGATCTCCTCGATCGTCGGCTCGCGGCCGTATTCCTGGAGCAGCGTCCGGGCGACGTTTCGCACCCGCGACATCGTCTCCACCATATGCACCGGGATGCGGATCGTGCGGCTCTGGTCGGCCACCGCGCGGGTGATCGCCTGCCGGATCCACCAGGTGGCATACGTGCAGAACTTGAAGCCGCGGCGGTATTCAAACTTGTCGACCGCCCGCATCAGGCCGGCATTGCCCTCCTGGATGAGATCCAGGAACGACAGGCCGCGGTTGCGATACTTCTTGGCGATCGAGACGACGAGGCGGAGGTTGCCCTCCGACAGGCCGCGCTTCGCCTTCTGATAGTGGGCGTAGATCTGCTTGATCTCGTGGACCCGCCGCTTGAGGCTCTTCGGCGTTTCCTGGCAGGCCTTGAGGATCAGCCGATATTCCTCGACCAGTTTCTGACGGGCGGAGGGGGGCTGCTTCGACTTCTTGTGGGAGTCGATCTTGCTTTTGAGTTCCTTCAGTCGCTGCACGAAGCCTTCGAGTGTGGGGATCATCGCCTCGATCCGCTGGGTGCGGAGGCCGAGTTCCTCGATGAGCCGCACGCACCGGCGACGGCGGCGGCCCAGCCGGGCCCAGGCCTCGCGCCGCTCAGCCATCTTTCGCTTCTTCGAGAGGGCGATCCGGTAGTCGGCCTTGTTCTGCTTGAGCAGCACGTCGAGCGTCCGCAGGTTGTGCGGCAGACGACCGAGGATCTGATCCTTCTCGAGGCGGTCGGTCACCGACACCTGCACGGTGCGGTCGAACGGCAACTCTCCACGGTGCACGCGGGCGAGCACCTTGTAGGCCTGCTGGCAGACATATTCGCACTCGAGCAGTTTGGCGCGAAACTGCGCCCGGGTCGTCTCGATCTGACGGGCGAGGAAAATTTCCTGGGCGCGGGTGAGCAGCGGAATCTCACCCATCTGCGTCAGGTACATCCGAACCGGATCGTCCGACCAGTTTTCAACCTGCTCGATGAGCACGTCCTCGGCTTCGCTCGATGCCTCGAGTTCGGCCTCGGCCTCGATCTCGCCTTCCGGCAGCACGCCCGCGTCGTCGTCGACAAGCAGGTCGGCGTCGGCCTCTTCGGCATCGGCGACCTTGGCCGTCAAATCCTCCACTTCCTGGGGATTGGAGACAACGTCGTCTTCGAGTTCATCAAGCAGTGAGTCGTACAAAGCAGTGCTCCTTCAGGAATCAAGTCAATTGGACATCGCTGTCCACGGCGTGCCGCTCCAGACACGTCCCGTCAAACATCCGATCTCATCATTCGTGTGGCCGACAGTGTGATTCAAGGCGCCGGCAAATCCAGTGTTCAAAAAAACAGCCCGGACGCCTGTCGGAAGTGGCAGCGAGGCAAACTGCGGCCACTGGGGGTGAAGAGGAGTGGAACCATCGTCATCGGCGAAGGTTTCCGGAGGGCTTAAGATTATGACGTCGCGGCGGACCGGAGGCCAACTTTTTTTTGGGACAAAGCCCACGAATTTCCGGAAAATAGACGGAAAATGGTAAAAAACTCCGGCGGGAGAATATCTGCGGCCGGCCGCCGAGGGCCTCGGCCGGCGCCGCGCCGCAGAGCCCAAAGAGTCAGGAACCGATTTCGATGAAAATCTTTCTGCTTCCCTGCGACTGTTCGGCGGACATTCCGGTGTCCGCGGGCCTGGCCGGCGGCCGCGTGAACTGCCCCGCGTGCGGGCGGGCGGTCGACGTACCGAAACTGCGGGAGTTGGGGCAACTCCGCGAGCAGCAACGCGCGGTCGCGGAGCAGACACGTTGGAGCGCCGCACATGCGGTGCTGCTCGCGGGCACGGCCGTGGCGGCGATTGCGTGGGCGGCGTCGCTGCTGGTGCTGCCACGCACCAACAGCGTCGTCGATCCGGCGGCGATCCGCGCCGCCGTGCAGGCGGCCTCCGATCAGGACATCTACAGGGCATGGAAGCAGGGACTGTCGCGGTCGGGCGTGCAGCGGCCGCCCACCGACGAGGAGCAGAAACTGCTTCGCACCAGTCAGTTTTCGGGCGGCGTCTCCCGTGGACTGCAGATTCTGGGAGCGCTTGGCGCCCTGGCGGCGGCGGCCGCGGCAATAAAAGTCGCTGGACAGCCGGCGGCTGGAGGCGGGCGATGAAGGGGGCATACATCAGGAGAACAGGGACGGCGGAGGAGATCGTCCACGGCGACCTGCCCGACCCTGTGCCCGGACCCCGGCAGGCGCTGGTTCGCGTGCGGGCCTGCGCAGTCAATCCAATCGATACGTATGTCCGCGCCGGTACGGTGGCCATGCCGCTGGAATTCCCGTTCGTGGTGGGCTGTGATCTGGCCGGCGAGGTCGTGGCCGTGGGCGCGGAGGTCGACCGCCTCAGGACCGGCATGCGGGTCTGGGGCTCCAATCAGGGTGTGCTCGGCCGGCAGGGAACGTTTGCCGAACTGGCGGCCGTCGACGAGCGGTGGCTCTATCCCACGCCCGACAATGTCTCCGACCGCGACGCAGCCGCTGCGGCGCTTGTCTCGATCACGGCGCATCTGGGACTCATCGGCAACGCCGCCCTCCGTGCGGGCGAGACGGTATTCGTCAACGGTGGCTCGGGGGGCGTCGGGTCGGCGGTCGTGCAGATCGCGAAGATCCTCGGGGCCCGCGTGATCGCAACGGCGGGAACACCCGAAAAGCGGGAACGCGTGAGCCGGCTTGGCGCCGATCTCGTGCTCGATTATCGCCGTGACGATCTCCTGCAGACCGTGCTGGCCGCGGCGCCGCAGGGGGTGCACGTCTACTGGGAAACGCTGCGGGAGCCACTCTTCGATCAGGCCGTAGCCCTGCTCGGCGAAGGCGGCCGGATGGTGATCATGGCCGGCCGCGACGCCCGGCCGCCGTTTCCCGTCGGGCCGTTCTACGTCAAGGGCTGCCGGCTCTTCGGCTTCGTGATGTTCAAGGCCGACAGCCATGAGCAGGCAGCCGTTGCCGCCGATCTCAATCGCTGGCTCTCCGCCGGAAAGCTGCGGGTGCCGATCGACCGGGTGCTACCGCTTTCACGCACCGCCGAGGCGCATGCCCTGCAGGAAGCGAGCACGATCGGCCGGTCCGGCACCGTTGGCGGCAAGATCGTGATCGAGCCGTGAGAGTGGCTGCAGCCCGACTCATGCCGAATCCGTCAGGCTGAAGGGCCCGCCATCCTTTCCGGGACGCGCTCAATCCTGTTCGGCACGAGATTTGCGCCATGGCCAGATGACCATCCCAGAGATGTCATACTGGCAGGGAGACAGCCATGGCAGGCAAGCGTCGCAAGAAGATCCGTGAGCCCGAGATCACGGGAGTCAAGTATTTCAA